>CAKRHP010000001.1 GCA_934339135.1 uncultured Lachnospiraceae bacterium
AATCTTTTTTAAGATGTGATCTACATCTTTTATTTAGAATTTTCAGGGTTGTTTTACTGTTCAATTATCAAGCTTCTCTCAAGCGTTTCCGCTTGTTTCTTACTGACTCTTTTCTGCGTCAGCGAGATATATATTATCACGCTTTTTCGAAGTTGTCAACACTTTTTTGAAAGTTTTTTATTTTTCTGCAAACTCTCGTTTTCCAACCGTTTTGCAGAAAAGATCTCCTGTCCGGAAACCAAAACTTCTCTGTGTCACCAACGACTTTTGAGCGTAAAAAAACACAGCATGATATAACTCACTGTGTAACGGAGAAGGAGGGATTTGAACCCTCGCGCCGCTATTAACGACCTACTCCCTTTCCAGGGGAGCCCCTTCAGCCTCTTGGGTACTTCTCCAGGCTGATTCAATACACATATTGTAGTATCTGATCATTTCTGACATTACCTTTGTCAGAAAAAAATTGCACGGTATCGATTTGACTCCGGGCAATAATAACGGAGAGGGTGGGATTCGAACCCACGCGCCCTTGCGGACAAACGGTTTTCAAGACCGCCTCGTTATGACCACTTCGATACCTCTCCACATATTCTTTTGTGACGTTTGCTTGTCTTCCTCAAACGCTGCTTGACAAGTATAACACCCGAAGCGGTCCTCGTCAAGTGTTTTTTTTAAATTTTTCAACGTTTTTTCAACGTTTTTTATTTTCATGATATTCCAGAATAATTCCTATCAAGCAGTCTTTCCTCTATAATACCGAAAAGAGGATCATATAAATGATCCTCTTGCTGTCAAAGAAGCCCAAAATGCCGGTTCCTGAATTTTGAGTCCTAGCATGTGCTAGGTGGGTCACCGCACATATACTTCTGCCGTCCCCGATAATAGGGGCGTGACATCCGTATATAGATATAGGAATCCCTGTTCAAAAGTGTAGGTTCAAAATATCAGGAGTATCGTACACCCCAGGTGATTTCTTTTATAGATAGTATACTTAATTTCATTTCAAATTACAACACTTTCTGCAAAGTATTTTTCTATATTATATTTCTTTATAGAAAAGTAAGGGACTGGAAGGTGTGATGCAGATAATGATCCAGGTAGCGTTGCATAAAATCCGCCAGTTCTTTTTCTACTGCATCAGAAACCCGAAAGCTGAAAAGCTTTTCCAGTGATGTTGTCAAAATGAATTGCAATGCATATATCGCATCTCCACTGAGAGCAAATCCCTTTTCTCTACCTGCCGATATGGATCTGTCTGCACATTTTCGGCACAAAAAGCCCCCCCTTGAAAAATATACCCTGAAATCTCCGTCCTCTTTTCCACAATCCAGACAATGAAACAGCTCCAAAGCTTCCCCCTGAATCTGCATCATACGCATCTCATAAATAGTACGTACCAGCGGGAGCGATACCTTTCCTCTGGTCAATGCACTGCATGCTACATAAAGCAATAACAACTCCTGTGACGCCTCTATATTTTCTCGGGTAAAATACCTTGCCAGCTCCGCAAAATAGGATGCATAACATAATATATCAAAGTCATCTGCAATCTCTGAAAAGAATTTCCGGATATGAGCGGACTGCACATTATAGGACGATCTTCCTTCATATAGATAATATGTGCCAAAGGTAAAAGGAATCGCACAGGCTGACACCTTGCTGTTGATCTTCCGCGCTCCCGTTACAAAGGCAGAGATCCGCCCCCGCTCCCTGGTCAACAATTCTATTCTTTTGTCATATTCTTTCACCGGAGACGCTGCTAATACCATCCCCGTTACTTCTACCAGCTCCGCTGCCATAATATGTCCCTGCTTTTTCTTCTGCTTTATCCTGATCCGGATTATGTTCTGATGTCTTATTGTATTCTGCCCGGCGATAGCTTAAATAATCTTCTATCCTGCCACTTTCCATAAATTGATCCCATCGGTTCTGTAATTCCATGTTCCATTCTCCTTTGCTATTGATATGCCATATATCTGTCTGCTTTTAGAATGGCTTATTCCTCTGATGGATATACTGGAATCTTATGGTATCAGACTACTTACCCCGATAAACTGCCCGGCGCGGACTTCCATCCTTTAAAAGTTTTTGATATTTTGTTTTCACTGCCTTCGGCATAATAAAACGAATGCCGGAGGATGTCTTATAAAAAGCATCATCTCCCACATTTTTAAGGTTTTTCCCTTTAAAAGTTACCTTTTTTAATTTGGTGTCTCCCATAAACGCCCCATAACGGATCTGTTTTACATATCGCCCAACCGTAATGTTTTTGAGCTTCTTGCATCCCTTAAATGCCTCATAATCAATCATGGTTACATCATAGTAAAGATCCTGCACACAGATCTTTGCAGGAATAGTGATTGATTTTTTCTGTTTTGCACTGTCGGTGCATCCGATCAAATGGGCATATGTCGCCGTATATTCATAGATCAGTCCTTTTTTGGTGATCTTCTGCTCCACCGGTGCGTTCATTACAGACATTGCCGGCTCTTTTGTCGGTGAAGCGCTCGGTGTCGCTGACACTGATGCTGTTGCCGATGGATTCGGGGATGAAGAGGTCGATGCCGACACAGTTGTCCCCGGTGTTGCTGTCGTCTTCGATGTTGCTGTTGCAACAGGCGTAGCAGTAACTGCTGCCATAGTACTCTGAGGCACTCTTGTGATATTTTCAGCTGCGATCACCGCCAAAATAACTCCTGCGATGCTTCCTATTGCCAAAATGCATTTTTTCTTTTTCATATCGTTATTCCTCCTGTCCCTCGGATCGATAACCAAAATTCTTGATCAGGAAATCACTGTCTCTCCAGTCCTTTTTTACCTTAACCCATAATTTCAGGTTTACTTTGCAGTCCAGAAGCGCCTCAATATCTCTGCGGGCATCTGTCCCGATCTTTTTGAGCATGGATCCCTGCTTGCCGATAATAATTCCCTTATGGGAATTGCGTTCACAGACAATCGTGGCATCAATATCGATCAGGGTTCCCCCCGGCCGTTCCTTCATGCGGTCAATGGCTACCGCTACTCCATGGGGAATTTCATCGCTGAGGTTGCGCAATGCCTTCTCCCTGATCAGTTCTGATACGATCTGACGTTCCGGCTGATCCGTAATGGTATCCTCATCATAATACTGGGGACCAGCCTCCAGATAACGGAACATAGATTCCAGAAGCTCACCGGTGTTCTCTCCCTTCAGGGCGGAAACCGGAATGATCTCTGCAAAGTCAGCAATATCCTTATAGGCATCAATAAATGTAAGGATTTCTGCTTTTGCCACCGTGTCAATTTTATTGATTACCAGAAACACCGGCGTTTTCACGCTTTTCAGCTGCTCTGCGATATGACGTTCTCCTGCACCGATAAAGGTCGTAGGCTCCACCAGCCAGAGGATCAGATCCACTTCCCGAAGGGTACGCTCCGCCACAGACACCATATATTCGCCCAGTTTATTTTTTGCCTTGTGGATGCCCGGGGTGTCCAGAAAGATGATCTGCCCTCTCTCATCGGTATATACCGTCTGAATCCTGTTACGGGTGGTCTGGGGTTTGTTGGAGGTGATCGCAATCTTCTGTCCGATCATGCGATTCATCAATGTGGATTTGCCTACATTCGGGCGTCCGATCAAGGTCACAAAACCGGATCGGAATTCTTGTTTTTTAGCCATAATTTTCTCCTTGTGTTATAAAGTCATCAGCTCATCAAAAAGCCGGCTCTGTTCTTTGATATGATTTTCGTTACCGATCACGCAGATGTTTCCATGCTCCGCAATTGCCTCTACCATCGCTGCTACCGCTCGGATGTCCTCCTGCGAGCATGTCAGCACCTGGTCTCTCTCCTGTTGTAAGATCTCCGGCGGAATCTGTGACAGATATATTCCCATGGAACGCTTGCCCTTAGATGCCGGTGGCTTTGGAGTATCCAGACCGCTGATCGTACCAATGATAGTCTTTAACAGTTCCCGCTCCTCCGTCTCAAAAGAACGAAGATATGCCGCCGCTTTGCGGTATGCTTCCAGAGTACTTCCCAATCCCGGATCCCGGTATGAAGTAAAGAAGCCTTCTCCATTCCGGATCAGCTGACAGGAAACACCATAAGCTCCTCCCTTGACACGAACCTCATTCCACAGATATCCAAAATTCAGCAAATGACGTACTACGTCTAATACTCCTTTTTTGATACCGGACATATCATTGCATTTTCCCGCCAGTGCCACATACTGCACTTCTGCCGGCGTCATGATCGCTTCGTTTTTCTGTCCGGTTTCTCTTGTAAATGGTTTCATTACGTCTTCCGGCCGGTCAACATCTGTTATCTTTTCAAACTGCTCCAGCTTCTTAAGAAATGCCGGTAGTTCCTGATCCAGGGCTTTCAGTCCCTGCTTGTCTGCCGTGCAGGAGATGGTCATATTGGCATGCCGGAAAATTTTATGCAGTAATACCTGACATCCCTTCTGCAGTCCTTCCTTTTTCTGATCAAAATGATCATCGAGAGATGCCAGATACTGATAATAGCCATAACCGCCATACTGTTCTGTCAGCCAATCCGTCTCTGACAAATGAGACATTGCCCGAAGCATTGCCGCCCGATGACCGGCAGACATCAGGCTCATTTTTTTGCGGGAACGAGCCTCTGCTACAACCTCGCGAAGGTGCTTTTCATCGGCAAAGCTTGTGGTAAACATGATCTCTGCCATAAGCTCCAGAGCCTCGGAAAGCTTACTGCGAAGCACTTTGGTACTCATCTCAAAACGAACTCTGCAGGCATCCTCCTCACCATACAGACGATAGAAATTTACATCAGCACCAATGCCGCCGGTATGGAAATTAATCTCCGTGTCCAGACTGCTGTAGCTGTGGGATGCGGTATCCATATAACCTAACAGCGTCTTCAAAAAGCTCATCTGAGGCATGTAATCCCGGCAATCATCTACGTCAAACAGCAGATCCAGATAGACAATATCATTGGTATGGATATCATGATGCATCACCGGAATACCACATAAAGTCTCCTCTTTATTGTAGATTGGGGCAATCTCCTTTCCAATATCTTCTCTGGATAGCATTGGGATCTTTTCCAATACCTCCTTCGGTGACGGCTCCTCCTGATATGCCTTGAGCGCTTTGGTGTCCTCGATCAACTGCCGGATCTCGTCCTCAGACAGGGATGCCTTATAAGCCGCCAGACGATCCTTTTCCTTCTGCTCCGCCTCAGCGGCCAGACCCTTTTTCGGCTTCATTTCCACCAGAACGGCATGAGGGTTATCTAACAGATATTCCCTGATCAGCCCCTCATAGTAGCCGGTGCCTAACTTCGTTCTCAAAAATTCATAGGTGTTCTGGAAGCAAAGGGTATCATATGGCATCTTATCATCATAGAGCCATGTTTTCATGGTATTGAGACCATAGATCAGTCCCTTCGGGAACATACCGTAATCCGCTTCCCGCTCTTTAAATTCCATCGCATTGATCGCTGCCTCCAATGCCTTCTGATCCATTCCCTGCTCCACCTGCTCCTGCAGGGTGCTGCGGATAATATCGTAAAAACGCTGTCTGTCTCCTGCCTTAGCATTCTGTGTGGTCAGTGCAAAATAACTCTGGCGCAGGATATCACAGAAATCCACATCAACGTCCGTACCGATTCCGGCATCAAGAAGTGCCTGCTTGAGCGGTGCTCCCGGCATCTCTGCCAGAACATATGCCATAATCTCAAACGCCTTGCAGACCTTCACATCAAGGGTTACATCCATTGCCGCTGCAAAGGCATAATATGTCTTTTCGTCGCTGTCCTCATTTTCGGAAACTGCGTATTCAGTCTCTAACTTCTTCATTTCTCCAAACGGCTGTTGCAGAGGGATAGAGGAATCCAGCTCGATTGCCGGGAAATCCTTTAGATAATGCTGATCCATCCACTCCAGTCTCTCCTCGATATCCATATCTCCATACAGATAAATGTAGCTGTTGACCGGATGGTAATAATGACGATGGAAATCCAGATACTCCTCGTAGGTAAGATCCGGGATATTGGCGGGATCCCCACCGGATTCATTGCCGTAGGTATTATCCGGGAACAGTCCGTTCATCACGAAACGCTCCAGCTTTCCGTCCGCAGAGGAAAAAGCTCCCTTCATCTCGTTAAACACAACACCATTGTAGGTTACAGGCTCCTCCGGCGAATTCAGCTCATAATGCCAGCCCTCCTGTTTGAAGATTTCCTCATGCTCATAGATATTTGGATAAAAGACTGCATCCATATAAACATGCATCAGATTCTGAAAATCCTTATCATTGCAGCTTGCTACCGGATATAATGTCTTGTCCGGATATGTGGTGGCATTGAGATAGGTATTTAAGGAACCCTTCACCAATTCCACAAAGGGATCCTTTGCCGGAAATTCTCTGGAACCGCAAAGCACTGTATGCTCTATAATATGCGGCACACCGGTCGCATCCTTGGGCGGAGTACGGAATCCAATGGAGAATACTTTGTTGTTGTCCTCATTGCTCAGAAAAAGAACTCTCGCCCCGCTTTTCTTGTGCCGGAGCGCCAGTGCGAAGCTGTCGATCTCCGGAATCGCTGCTGACTGCTCCAGTATATATGCGTCGGGTATTTTTACCTCTTGTATGTTTTTGATCTTTGATGCCATAAATTAACTAACCTCCATCGATTGCTCTGTATTACAAACTTTCTCTTTATATACTATACCCAAAATCTGTCAAAAAGTAAAACCCTGTCCGAAAAGATTTTTACAGACTGCGGCGTGCCGCCATTGATGCTTTGAATATAAAAAGGGCAAAACGAGCATTTTTCTATACACTAAAAAAGACAGCCTGGCACTTTTACGCAGTACCTGCTGTCTTTCTATATTTTCTATATACGGTGTCTTCTGATACCGGTTGAGCTTATTGATATAATTGTTCAAAACGCTGATATGCCTCATCCCACACATCCGTGTCCTGCGGCAGGTATTCTGCGGTATCAAAGGATGCTGCAAGAATATTGCATTTTTCTTCTCTGGTCCGGTATGCTCCCAGTGCATAAAGCTGTTCCATAATATTGCCAACAGCGGTTGCCTCACTGGCACCTGTGATCACAGGAATCCCCAATGCATTGGCGGTAAACTGGTTGAGCACCTGATTCTGTGCACCGCCTCCTACAATGTAAAGCTTTTCTTCCCATGTGATATACGGTCTCAGGCTCTGATATACCTGCCGGTAACGCATGGCAAGACTTTCCAGAACACAGCGGATCAATGCCCCGTCCGTCTGCGGTACCGGCTGACCGGTCTGTTCACAGTACGCCCGGATCTTCTCCGGATAATTGCCGGGCTGCATAAAATCGTCCGGGCGGATAAAGCTTTGCAGCGGTTTCTCTGCTGCCGCCATTTCGTTCATCTGTGCAAAACTGTACTCCTTGCCCTCTCTCTGGAAACTGCGGCGCAGCTCCTGATTGAGCCAGAGTCCTATAATATTAACGGTCGGACGGTATCCTCCATCCCAGGTTCCTTCATTGGAGATCTTGTCATGAATGACCTGCTCTCCCTCCAGCATGGTTCTGGAAGAAATCCCCATCAGGGACCATGTTCCGCTGGACAGGAAGGTAAACTCTTCCTCTCTCGCAGGCACGGCAGCAACGGCACAGGCTGTGTCATGGCCTGATACTGACAGGATATGAAGCTTCTCCTGTCCTACCTCTCTGGCAACGTCCGGTCTGAGCGGTCCCAGATCCTTTCCGGCATAGTCAAGCGGTGCCAGCAGAGACGGATCAATCCCGGCTTTCTCCATCAGCTCCACTGCCCATTTCTTTTCCTTCATATCCAGAAGCTGTGAGGTGGATGCGATAGAATACTCGCTGTGTACTACTCCCGAAAACAGGTACTCAATCAGATTCGGCATGAACAGGATCTTATCTGCTGCCTTCATCTGCTCCGGCATCGCCTTCTGCAAATAACACAGCTTATATAATGTATTGTACGCAAGGCTTGCAATACCGGTCTGGGAAAATGCGTAGCGTTCTCCCTCCTGTACTGCCTTGTCGTGATCCTTCTCCTCCGGTACAAAAGATGCCAGAACAGCGTCCATGTTGTCCTGATCCAGTGCCGCATCCCGGTAGCTTCCCGGCATGCCGAGAAGATTCCCCTGTGCATCGATCATCCCACAGTCCACGCCCCAGGTATCAAACCCTACACCGGAAAGAGGTTCCTTACAAAGGCGCATCCCTTCCTTCATCTCCTCGTAAAGGGAGACGATATTCCAGTATGCCCGCCCGTTTAAAACGGAAAAGTTGTGCGGAAAACGGTGGATCTCCTCTAAAGTGATCTTCGTACCATCAAAACGAGCCAGCATACCTCTGCCACTGCTGGCTCCCAGATCAAACGCCAATACATTAATCGTATCCATATCCTTCCTCCATATATTTCGTTTGTACATACATTTATGTAGATATTATTACTGACTGTATATCACAGATATCTCCGTGATCTCATCATAAGCCGGAACTCCGGATCAGCAGTGAATTCCTAACCGGATATCTGATTCGCTTCCCGCAGATACTGTAAAAATTCCCGTTCCGGTAATGGCTTGGAATAGAAATATCCCTGCAGAAAATCTCCCTGCAGCCTTTTAAAGATATCAATATGCTCCTGCGTCTCGATCCCCTCTGAGATAATCCTCTTTCCTTCTGCATGGATCATCGGTACCAGCTGGTCAAGATATTTATTTTCTCCTCTGCCATAAGACCATACAAGACTCTTATCAATCTTTACAAAATCCACCGGCAGACTCACAATACTGCTGACATTGGAATAACCGGTTCCAAAATCATCCAATGCGATCTTGGCTCCCGAGGAACGAAGAGTTTCCAACGTCTCACGTATCTCTTCCTTATCCATAATGCCGCTCTCGGTAATCTCCAGATGCATTCTCGACATCGGAATATCGTACTCCCCGGCGATCCGGATCAGATTTTGTGCAAGCTCCTCATAACAACACTGCACCGGGGAAAGATTGATATTAATATCATCGATCCCCATGTCAAAGATATGATTCTGCGTTGCAAAAATACACGCCTTACGGTAAATCTGCTCTCCCAATGCGATAATATCACGATTCTCCTCCGCTACATGGATGAAAAACTCCGGATTAATGAATTTTTTGTCCTTATCCTTTAACCGGGACAATACTTCAAGAGATGTAACACGCCCCTTTTCCAGAGAATAGATCGGCTGAAAATAGATCTCAATACTGTTATCCATAACTGCCTGTTCCACCAGTTCCGCCACCTTCTGCTTTTCTTCGGCCGGCTTGACCGCATCATGAGTCAGAGGGATCAGCTCGCCTGCCTTGTGATGCCCCTGATGATCTGATCTCGCATAAGCTACCCTCTGCAAGAGCTCATCAACCGATTCACAGGCATCCGGAAAATTGACCTCATAAAAACAATACTCATGAACGATCTCTTCTCCATCTATCGTCCAGATCTTTGGCATGACATCCACAAAACGCTGATGAACTTCTCTCGTTTCCTTCTCATTTGGAAGCAGGATTGCAAAAGTAGAGGCTGCGATATGATAATAATCCTTATCTCCACACTCCTTCTGCATCAGTTCAGCCATCGCCGCCTGAATCGCGGTCAGTTTGGAATCCTCGTACATTTCTGTCATCGCATTATAATTGATAATGCGGATGATCAGCACACTGCACTCCTCCTTGTATGCCATCTTTTCCCGGACCGTTTCCTCAAAACCGTGCATTTTGAAAAAACCGGTCACCTCATCCATAAAATAATCGGAATTTTGCAGGAACAGATAGCAGCACAACACCATGATGCTGTTGACCGCGTAAACAAATAAAAAATCAGGAAACAGCGTATATTGAAGAATCTTTGCTGTCACAGTTACCACAGGAAGGACTATGATCCATTTTTTGATCCTCCCGGATACAAAAGAAACCTTGTGCATCAGGATCAGCGGAACAAATAAATATACAAAACTCAGAGCCGTGACCAGATAATACCAGTCATTTTTGTAAAACACTCCCTGTGCATCAAAACGGTAAAGCAGACCGGTAAACGGGGTTGCCACAACCATTATGACCCCAAGAACAAACGGAATGCACCAAAACAGTCTGTATTTCCGGATAAAATCCAGCCGACGGAGCAGTTCCATAGCATACATAGAATAATTTACCGAATATACCAGTGAAGATATCAGAAAAAGACTCTGTACCAGAACTCCAAGCCACACAGGCACAGGGTGATACGCTACAATTCCACAAAAGACATCCAAAACAGCAGTCACTGCTCCCAGCACCATCAGCCAGAAAAACAGCCTGCTCCGATAAACACGCAAATGTCTTTGTCGAAAAAATACAAGCGTTGCTCCGATCATAAACATGACTGCTGCAAGCTCATAATGAACCTGTATCTCCATTATACTTCCTCCATATACATATGAATCCGCTCCGGTGCCAGTACACCGGCATAATAATTTCCCTGAAGATAAGATATATTGCCAAGTTCCTTTACTTTCCTGTAACGAACCTCATTGTCAATTCCTTCGAGACAGATTTTCCATCCATTGTCCCGCAGCATATTGATCTGATATTTTAAAACATCACTCTCTCCGGAGCAATACCTTCCTACCATTTTTTCACTGATCTTGACAACATGGAAAGGCATCTTCATAATCCCCTGCAGATTGCAGACATTGTCTCCGTAACGATCCAGAACTACAGTAATCCCTTCCCGGATCAGATCATTGATATATTGATCCAGCCGTTCAAAGGGAACGCTCATATCCTCTGTCATTTCCAGACATAACCGTTCCAGCGGAAACTCATATTTCCTGGCAAGAAAGCGGTATTCCCGGACCACTGTCTCCGAACTGATATGTAACGGTGTCACATTGATGATCAGCTTCTGGAAACCATGCTCCAGAATCCTTTCCTTCATCGCCAGCTCCATAGCACTTTCCAGTGTGATCCTGCCCAGCTCCCGGACATATCCCATCTCCTTTGCAACAGCCCAGATCGCTCCTTCCGGAATCGTCTTTCCGTTTTCTCTGCGCATATAGATTCTGGCTTCTATGGCATGTCTCCTGCCTGTGACCGCATCCATTACCGGAGAAATACCGATATCGCACCGTTTGTCCTGCATGATTTTTTTCAGCATGCGTCCAATCTGCAGCTCCAGATCAATGTTCCGTCGAACCTCTCCTTCATAACGGAGAAGCTGTCTGTCATGAAGCTGGTCCTTCAACATCTTTTTCATGCTGACAACCATTTTATAAAACTCAGACTGATCATATGCCGCTTCTTCCAAGGTCAGCATGTAAAATCCATAACTGATCGGAATGGATTTATTGTTGATCCGCAGTGTCCCCGGAAGCCTCTGGGAAACTGCCTCATAAAGAGCAATACTATCCTCTTCTTTCCTCTGTAATACAGCAAAATCAGAGCCGTGAATATGGAACTGATTGTGTCGTCCTCCATACTGCCGCAGAATATCCCCTATCTCGCCCATAACTCCCACAAGCTCCTCTTCTTCACAAATACTTAATATGTTCAGGTAATTCTGTATTGTGATAAAAAGACAGCTGAATCTCTGGCGATATTTGAATTTTTCCCGGATCACTTTACGGAAACCTGCTCGGGAAAAACCACCGCTGATCCGGTCCGAATAGCGGTCGAAATTCTGATACAGCAGATAACAGACAAAAATCATATATGCTGTTGCATAAAAACTCAAAAGATATGATGTATCCTTCACCAAAACAAACTGCAGCACTACCATAGCATTGTAATATATCCATAATACCGTACAGACGATCCCCCGATAAACAGCATTGCGGGAACGATCCAGAAATGCTGTCACACAGGCTCCCAGAAAATAAACCGTCACCAGAAGAAAGTTCAGATTTCCCAACGGTCCCTTATAACAGACTCCCTGGGCATCATAATAAAAAACCAGATGAGTGACAGGACTGGTCACATCCAGAATTGTCATGATCAATGCCGGAAGCACCATTTCAATGTTCCGGATGCTTTTCAGAATAATCCTGTGGCCACTGAGTGCATGCCAGTATCGAAAATAATAAACTGCCATCCAGATCATAGCAACTCTTGGAACCACGGATTCCAGATTCCACATATAATAACTATCCGGAAACACAAACTCCCGGAATATATTGACAGCAATATCAAGAACAGAAAAGAACACACCTGCCCGGAGCAGTTGTTCAAAACAGCGGTTCATATACAGATCCAGCCAGTTTTTCTTTTTGTAACTGACCGCGATGACAATCAAAAATATCACTGCGATCACTTCATATGCATACTCGCTCGCCATGTGCTCCTCCATTCCAATACTGCCTGAAATCCTCATTCACTCTACTCATCTGCCGCACTATGCTGAAACAGGTTATATCTGTCTTTTCCGGAACGTTTGGACAGATATAATGCCTTATCCGCTTTCTGGTAGACAGACATGAAATCCTCTCCGTCCGTCGGTGCAGATGCAATACCAATACTTGCGGAAACCTCCACCACATGATCCCCATTGGCATATTCTGCCTTGAGACCCTGACAGAGCTGCTCGCCCTTCTGAGTCATATATTCTGTAAGATTATCCAGATCAAAAGCATCAAATCCCGCAAATACTGCAAACTCATCTCCGCCCAGACGTCCGATCAGTGCGTTTGACGGGAATACCTGCTTAATCTTATCCGCTGTCTCCGTCAGAACACGGTCTCCATATGCATGCCCCAGATTGTCATTGACTTCTTTAAAGTTGTCCAGATCAATCATAAAGAATACAAGATTTTCACTACCGATGCGGTGCTCCAGCTGTGCAGAAATCCTGCTCTCCATGGTTTTTTTGTTTAGAATTCCCGTCAGGAGATCATTTTCTGCCATCTCAGTAAGTTCCTTCTCCTGTGTCATCTGGGAGTCAATATTCTCCATGCGCATCACGAAACGTTTATTTTTGCGGTTCTTTTCATGCTTGACAAGCGTACCGCTCACCGCATACCATGCATAGGTATCATCCAGCCTGTGCAGCAGCAGATCTTTTTTGAAGCACTCCTCTCCACTGTCAAAAAAGCTACGTATTTCTGAACGGACCGGAGTTACCTCCTCATTGACCCAGTTGTAAATGTCATAGACCTCCACTCCCATGAAATCCAGCACATCAAAGCCCGTAAAAGAGCCAATATCCCCCGTTACGACCAGATGCTGGGGTGAAAAAGTATAGTCCAGCCAGATACTTTCATTGTGCGCTGCAATCAGATCATATCGTTCTTTTTCCTTGTAGACTTTTTGAAATTGAATCCCCAGAAACGCAACCCCCGCGCAAAGCACAACAACGAACACGATCAAACCTGCGATCACAGGAACAAATATTTCCCTGCCTGCTGCCGCAGTGATCGGATAAAATAATAGATTTTGCCACATATTGTCCGTCTTCGAATCCTTTCTATATGTGATTTTACGTATTATGTGCCCTCTCCTCATACTTCCTTCTCAAATGAAACCTCATCCACCCGGATTTCCCACAACGTTCCTCCGATCATGTCCATAATATTCCTTATGTGAAATCCGAATTATTATTAATTATATCATCCTTCTGTAAAAAAAGAAAGTTTTTCGTGAATTAAATTTCAGTTTGCAAAACCGTCCGTTGACTGCCATATTCCGGCTGTTTATTCTGCCAGTCCTTCCACCATTTCATGGACATAGTCATAAATATGGGAACCTGCATCCCCGCCGTATCTGGCAACAATCTTTACAATAGCGCTTCCCACAATGGCTCCGTCCGCAATGGAACTGTACTTATGCACCTGCTCTGCGGTGTTGATACCAAATCCTACGGCTGTCGGTGTATCTGTCACCTCTTTGATCAGACCAACGATCCTGCCCACATCTGTGGTGATCTCGCTTCGCACTCCGGTTACTCCCATGGAAGATACTACATAGATAAACCCGGTCGCTTCCTTTGCGATCATCTGGATCCGGTCCTCGGAGGTCGGTGCGATCAGGGAAATAATATCCACATTATGAGCTGCCGCAATACCGGCTAACTCTCCCTTCTCCTCAAATGGCATATCCGGAATGATCACGCCATCAATCCCGACTTCCTCGCATCTGGAGCAAAATTTCTCATAGCCATACTTAAACAATGTGTTAAGATATGCCAGAAATACCAGTGGAATCTGCGTCTTCTGACGAAGACGTGCCACCATGTCAAACAGCTTATCGGTAGTACACCCTGCCGAAAGTGCCCGGATATTTGCCTCCTGGATCACCGGCCCCTCTGCGATAGGATCCGAGAATGGGATACCAAGCTCCACGAGTCCTGCTCCTGCCTTTTCCATCTGCAGGACAAACTCCTCTGTTTTATCAAGATTCGGATCGCCTGCTGTTATAAATCCGATAAATGCCTTTTTGCCGTCAAATGCGTTATGTATCCTAGTCATGTAAATCAACCCCCCTGTATCTTGCAATTGCTGCCACGTCCTTGTCACCACGTCCTGACAGACAGCAGATAATGATCTGATCCTTTCTCATAGTCGGTGCAAGCTTCATCACATGAGCTACTGCATGGGAGCTCTCGATGGCTGCGATAATGCCTTCCTCTCTGGCAATATATTCAAATGCCTGCACAGCCTCCTCATCGGTTACCGGCACATACTGTGCTCTGCCGATATCCTTGAGATACGCATGCTCCGGTCCTACCCCCGGATAATCCAGTCCTGCCGAAATGGAGTATACCGGTGCGATCTGTCCATACTCATCCTGACAGAAATAGGACTTCATTCCATGGAATACACCCTCTGTACCGGTTGCCATGGTTGCCGCCGTCCTGTCTGTGTCTACGCCAAGACCTGCCGCCTCACAGCCAATGAGTTTCACATCCTCATCCTTGATAAACTCATAAAACATTCCCATGGCATTGCTGCCACCGCCGACACATGCCATCACCACATCCGGAAGCTTTCCCTCCTTTTCCAGGATCTGTGCTCTCGCCTCGCGGCTGATGACGCTCTGGAAATCACGGACGATCATCGGGAACGGATGAGGTCCCATAACAGAACCGAGGACATAAAGAGTATCATCCACACGGCTGGTCCACTCACGCATGCACTCGTTGACGGCATCCTTCAATGTCATGGTGCCGCTCTCCACCGGGTGAACCTTTGCACCCAGAAGCTCCATACGATAAACATTGAGCGCCTGACGGATCGTATCCTCCTTGCCCATATAGATCTCACATTCCAGTCCCAGAAGTGCCGCCGCCGTTGCCGTTGCAACACCGTGCTGTCCTGCACCGGTCTCCGCAATGATACGGGTCTTGCCCATCTTCTTGGCAAGAAGTGCCTGACCCAGTACGTTATTGATCTTGTGGGAACCGGTATGATTCAGATCTTCTCTCTTAAAGTAAATCTTGGCTCCTCCCAGATCCTTTGTCATCTTCTCCGCATAATAAAGCAAAGAAGGGCGTCCTGCATACTCTTTTAACAGTGTGTTTAATTCCTGATTAAACTCCTCATCCTTTTTATAAAACTCGTAGGCATCCTCCAGCTTCTTGATCTCATTCATCAAGGTCTCCGGAATATATTGTCCGCCATGGATACCATATCTTCCTTTCTGACTCATAATTCATTCTCCATTTCTTTTATATTTCATACCGTCTTATAACCGGTATCGTTTGTATTACTCTGCATAGCCGATAAATTTCTTTACCGCTGCCACTCTGTCATCTGCACGCATCATGGTTTCTCCGATCAGCACACCGTTGACGTTATGTTCCATGAGCTGACGGATATCTTCCTTTGTTTTGATCCCGCTCTCCGATACAAAAAGTACATCCTCCGGCACACTCTGACGATAGCGGATACTGTTATTAATGTCAACGGTAAAGGTATGAAGATCACGGTTATTGACGCCGATCAAACGCGCCCCGATCGTTAAAGCACGATTTACTTCCTCCTGGTCATGTGCTTCCACGAGAGCTGTCAATCCTAAACTGTCCGCAATATCAAAAAATCGTTTTAATTCCTCGTCCGTCAGGATCGCACAGATCAGAAGAACTGCATCTGCTCCCATAAGCTTCGCCTCATAGATCATATATTCATCTACCACGAAATCCTTGCGGATAATCGGAAGGCTGACCGCTTTGCGAATTTCCTTCAGATAGGTATCGCTTCCCTGAAACCAGTACGGCTCTGTCAGTACCGATATGGCACAGGCTCCGCCCTTTTCATAATCTCCGGCAATCTCTACATACGGAAACTCCTCCGCGATCACCCCTTTGGAAGGGGATGCCTTTTTTACCTCGCAGATAAAGGAAAGTCCCGGAGCCGCAATGGCTTTTTCAAAAGGAAAGCCCGTGTCACTGTTCATCGCCAGAGCCTTCTCCCTGATCTGATCCAAAGGCTTTTCCTGCTTTAACTGCGCAACACGCTCCTTTGTTTTTGCCGCAATCTCATTTAATATCGTCATAATAATTTCTGTTCCCTTCCCAGCCCAGAACCTGTGGACTGCCGGCACGTTATGCGCCACTTATATCTCTTTCTATGCATTGGTCAGCTCAATAAATGCATCCAGCTGCTTCAAAGCCTTTCCGCTGTCAATGATCTCTCTTGCCATTTCAATCCCCTGCCCGATAGAAACATTCTCCTTGGAAATATGGAATGCTGCACCTGCATTTAATAACACAACATCACGCTTTGGTCCTGTTTCTTTTCCTTCGAAGATGTCTCTGACGATCTGTGCATTGACTGCAGGCTCACCGCCCACCAGATTACTCTTCTGACAGGTCTTGAAGCCAAACTGCTCCGGTGTGATCTCGTATGTCTTAAAGTCGTCTCCGTCAAATTCACAGACCTTTGTGGGTGCACTTAAGGAAATCTCATCCATGCTGTCCATACCATAAACAGCCATGCCCTTCTTAACACCGAGGTTATGAAGTACGTGTGCCAGAGGCTCTACGAGATCTGCGCTGTACACACCATAAAGCTGCATGGTTGCTCTTGCCGGGTTTGCCAGAGGTCCCAGAAGATTAAACAATGTACGGATACCCATTTCTTTCCGGACAGGTCCCACAAAACGCATTGCCGGATGATATTTCTGTGCAAACAGGAAACCGATATTGATCTGTTCCATAACTTCCTTCATCTTGTCTGCGTCTACGTCAATCTTAACGCCGAGTGCTTCCAGACAGTCTGCTGTTCCACACTTGCTGGATGCGGCACGATTACCGTGCTTTGCCACGGTGACGCCTCCTGCTGATACGATCAGGGAAGCGATCGTAGAAATATTGATGGTATTGGAGCCGTCTCCGCCGGTTCCTACGATCTCCAGTACATCCTTGTCATTCTCAAAGTGCTCACAGTGATCTCTCAGATATTTTGCTGCTGTTGTGATCTCGCTGATGGTCTCACCCTTCATGGAGAGTGCGGTCAAAAACGCTGCCTTCTGTGCGTCTGTTGCCTCGCCGGTCATGATCTCTCCCATCACCTGCTCTACCATGTTGTCATCCAAATCTTCTCTCTTACTTAAGAGTGCGATTGCTTCTTTAATCATGATTTTACACCTCCAAAAAGTTTTTCAATATTGTTCTGCCCTCCGGTGTCAATATAGACTCCGGATGAAACTGTACGCCATATATATCATAATCTGTATGTTTTACAGCCATGATCTCTCCGTCCTCTGTCTCAGCGGTCACCTTCAGGGTATCCGGAATCGTTTCCTTTACTGCTGCCAGAGAATGATACCTTGCCACCTCTGTGGTTTCTCCCATGCCTTTAAAGATCGGACATGTGTTATCCAGCTTTGTCACAGACATTTTGCCATGCATCAGCTTCTTTGCATAGGAAACGGTTGCCCCAAAGGTTTCACAGATTGCCTGATGTCCCAGACATACTCCTAAGATCGGAAGCTTTCCTTTGAAATACCGGATCGCCTCCTCACAGATTCCTGCATCTGCCGGTCTGCCAGGACCAGGCGAAATGATCAGATGCGTTGGATGCATCGCCTCCAGTTCCTGTGGGGTATACCGGTCATTGCGCACCACCTTGATGTCCGGCTCCAATTCTCCTATCAACTGATAAAGATTGTAGGAGAAACTATCGTAATTATCAATAAGTATAATCATGTTTTAATCCTCCTTAATCTAATTCATCGCTTTCATTCACCGCATTCATAACTGCCCTGGCTTTATTTAAGCACTCGTTATATTCACTCTCTGGAACACTATCTGCCACAATTCCGGCTCCGGAACGGACAAAAACTTTGCCGTTCTTCTTGTAAGCGATACGGATTGCAATACAGGTATCCAGATTGCCGGTAAAATCAACGTATCCAATGGCTCCCCCATAAATTCCGCGCTTGTTGTTTTCCAGCTCATTGATGATCTCCATGGCACGAATCTTCGGTGCACCGGAAAGAGTTCCTGCCGGAAGCACAGCATCCACAGCATCCAGACTGCAGCGATCCTCCCGGATCTGTCCTGCCACAGTGGAGCCAATGTGCATCACATGAGAATAACGCTCAATGGACATATATTTCTCCACCTTTACCGTACCAAACTGACTGATCTTTCCCAGATCGTTCCGTCCCAGATCTACCAGCATATTGTGTTCAGCTCTTTCCTTTTCATCAGAAAGAAGGATCCGCTCCAGCTCTTCGTCCTCTTCTTGTGTCTTTCCTCTCGGCTTCGTTCCGGCTAACGGAAAGGTATGTAAAACGCCGTCCTCCAGCTTTACCAGCGTCTCCGGAGAAGCACCTGCTACCTCCATGTCATCGCTGCTGAAATAGAACATATAAGGGGATGGGTTAATCGTCCGGAGATGACGGTATGTATTTAACAGACTTCCTTCATAATCGGCCTCCAGACGGTTGGAAAGCACCACTTGAAAGATATCACCCTCGTAAATATATTTCTTTGCCTTTTCTACCATGGCACAATACTCTTCCTCGGAGAAAAGCGCCCGGAAATCTGAGGTGATCTTTCCCGGTTCGATCGGTGTCGGTGTCCCCTCCCGGATCAGTTTGATGATCTCCTCGATCTCTGCGGTGCATCTGGCATATTCTGCTTCAATGTCTTCCATGCGGGCATTGGCGATCACGATGATCTTCTGACGCAGGTTATCGAAAGCGATCACCTTGTCAAACAGCATCAGATCCACATCCTTAAAGCCCTCTGTGTCCTCCGCATCCAGATTTAACTTCGGCTCACTGTACTTCACATAATCATAGGAGAAATATCCTACCAGACCACCGGTAAAAGTTGGAAGCCCTTCCACCTTCGGGCTGGTGTATTCTGCCAGAAGCTCCTTAATTCCCTCTCCCGGATGCTCCACGGTCTTTGTCTTCGTGCTGCCGTTGCGGATCGTCAGCGTGCCGTTCATACAGGTAATCTCCATTTTCGGATCGTAACCCAGGAATGTGTATCTGCCCCAGCGCTCCTGATGCTCCACACTTTCCAGCATGTAGCAGTGTCTGCTGACACCTTTCAGAATGCGAAGAACCTCGATCGGTGTCCGGATATCCGAAAGGATCTCCTTGCTGATAGGAACTACCTTGTAGCCCTCTCCCAGTTTTTTTGCCTCGTCTAACGTAATCATCATTCCACCTCTTTCTTTTCGCCCGGCATGGTTTCCTATGCATAAAAAAAATCCCTGACTATCACAGATATTGTGATAATCAAGGACGGTAAATTCTATCAACCGCGGTGCCACCTTGCTTTATGGTTTCCCACACTCTCAGCGAAATACAATCATATTTCCGGCAACTGACGTATGCCCTCACGTCACGGAATACTCAGAAGAATCCTTCCTTTGACCATGCCCTCAGTGGTCCATTTAATGAATCGCATTTCCGCAGGTTCTCAGCAATCCCTGCTCTCTGTAGGCGCGTGCCTCATTTTTATCTCCACTTCAACGGTTTGAAATATTCGATTTGTTTATATTATACTCCGATTTTCTGATTTGTCAATCACTTTTCCGAGTAATTTGATAGAGTACCTGTATTTTCTGCCAACATACTGTTGTGTCCGGGTTTTCCGCCTGTTTTAGCGGACACAGGTGGAGATTGCCTCGATCGCCACACTGCCGCCGCGGACCACCTCGACCCGGTTGACAAATGTCTTTTTAAACAGCTCGATCATATCATTATTATGGGCTTCTGTCTTGACACATTCCACCAGCACGGTATTCCGGTCATAATCCACGACTTCCATCCCAAAGGTCTGCTCGATCCGGAAGATCTCCTGCTTGTCCTTTTCGCTGCAGCTATGGACCTTGATATATAACAGCTCCTTCTTGCGGATCGGAATATCCGTAAAATCAAGAACCTTAATGACCTCCACGCTCCGGTTTAACTGCTTGATGATCTGCTCGAAGGTCAGATCGTCGCAGGTCAGCCCGATGGTCATTCTTGAAATCGTAGGATCCTCGGTCATTCCCACGGTCAGGGTGTCCAAGTTATAATTTTTACCGGAAAATAATCCGGACACTTTTGCCAGTACACCGATCTGATTTTCTACATATGCAGAAATCACTCTTTTCTTTGTCTCCATATTTTCACCTCAGCCTTTCCTATCTTATATCTATTCGCATCTGGGTCGTATCTCTAAATCTCCAGGATCATATTATCCAATGAATTGCCTACCGGTACCATTGGTGCAACATTTGCTTCCCGCTCAATGATGAACTCTAACAGTGTCGGCGCATTCTTGTGGGAACGGGCAAATTCAAATGCCTTTGGAATATCCTTTTCATCGGTGATCCTCATGCCGTATGCGTCGTAGCTCTCCGCCAGCTTGACAAAATCCGGGCTGTATTTCGGACATTTTTTATTGGGATCCATACAGTTATGCTGACAGCTTCTGCGATAGGTCAGACAGGTGCAGGAATATCTCCGGTCAAAAAGCATCTGCTGCCACTGTCTTACATTCCCAAGATATCCGTTATTGAGAACGATCAGCGTCAACGGAATCTCCAGTGCCACTGCCGTAGCAAACTCCTGAATATTCATCTGCATACCGCCATCTCCGGAAATGGCAAAGACATCTGCATCGGGATTACCGAGCTTTGCTCCGATCGCAGCCGGGAAGCCGTATCCCATGGTTCCGAGACCTCCGGAGGTCAGAAGCTGGCGATTCCCCTCCAACTCCAGAAACTGTGTGGTCCAAAGCTGGTTTTGCCCTACGTCTGTGGCAACGATGGGACGTTTATAATTCTCTGCAATATACTTGATGATCTTCTCCGGAGTCAGTCCTTCGTAACGCTCCATGGTGATCGGATATGTTTCCTTCCAGCTCTCCAGACGCTCTACCCATGATTCGATCTTTAACGGTGCAGCATACTCCAGAATCTTCTGAATAGCAAGCTTCGCATCCGCTACGATCGGGACATCTACGACGATATTTTTGGAAATTGAAGCGGAATCAATGTCAATATGAATGATCTTGGCATTCTTGGCAAACTCGCTGATCTTGCCGGTGATACGGTCGTTGAAACGGGTACCGATGGAGAAGAGCACATCACACTCGCTGACCGCATGGTTCGCTGCATAGCTGCCGTGAATACCGATATTTCCCATATAAAGCGGGTGACTTGTAGGAATGGCTCCTTTTCCCATGATCGTTGTGATCACCGGTGCACCGGTAAGCTCTACCAACCTTTTCATCTCCTCATTGGCACAAGAAATATTGACACCGCCGCCCAACAGGAATAATGGCTTTTTCGCTTTCTTTAATAAAGAAACTGCTTTCTTTACCTGACCCACATGGACGCTTTCGTTTGGCTTGTATCCACGGATATTTACCTCCTCCGGATACTCCTCATCTCCCATGGCCACCTGGATGTCCTTTGGCAGATCCACCACAACCGGACCCGGTCTTCCGGTTCTTGCAATATAAAACGCCTCCTTGATGATCCGTCCCAGATCCTCTCTCTTTCGCACCGTCACGGCATATTTGCAGATATTACGGGTGATCCCGACGATATCAACCTCCTGGAAGGCATCATTTCCCATGAGCCCCAACGGCACTTGTCCGGTAAAGCAGACTAATGGCACGCTGTCATAGTTGGCTGTCGCAATGCCCGTCACGAGGTTGGTGGCTCCCGGTCCGCTTGTTACAAGGCAGACACCGACCTTTCCTGTGGATCTGGCATATCCATCTGCTGCATGGATCAATGCCTGTTCGTGTCTCGGAAGGATCATTTCGATCTCATGCTCATCATAAAGTGCATCAAAAAGATCGACTGCCTGCCCTCCCGGATATGCAAACAGAGTGTCAACGCCTTCTGCTTTCAGTGCTTTTACAAATAATTCGGTACCTTTGATCATCTTATTGCCCCTTTCTATCTCTTGTCGGAAATCCTCATTTCCCATAAAAAAAATCCTAAGCCTTACGACTTAGGACGAATATACTCCGTGTTACCACCTAACTTCGGGAAGTCTGTCCGAACGGCTGTAAATCTGCCATGGTAAGTCTCCCGCACTCTGCCGGCACGCAGATATATGATATATCTGATATACCGTTCCCCTGTAACGGTGGGAATCCGTTGGATGCTACTAAGGATATGTTCCCGTTCGTTCCACTGCTCAAAGGCTACTTCCATACAGTCAGAATAAGAACTTCCACCGGCCGTTCTCTCTCTCCAAATCCAAAAAGTATGTACTCCTCCTCGTCATCGCTTTTCTAAATCATAAACTTTTAAATGAATCACTGACCTTTAAATCAAATTATAAAAAATGATACTCTTTTTTTCTCCTTATGTCAAGAAAAATGTTCCTCCAGCAAATCCTTCTGCCATCTCCCTCTGGCAGCCTGAATTTTATTTTACAAACAGCATCAGAAAATCCACCGGCAAAAACTTCGTCAGGATCCGAAAACCCTTCATCAGCGGGCCATACACAGAAACACTGTGCCCATGCTTTGCATCCACCAGTGCCTGATACACCACCTTGTCTGCCCGTGCCATGGTGAGCTTCTTGTACAGCTTGACGGCCTCATAGGTCTCTGCAATATCAAAAAACTCTGTCTTGACCGGTCCCGGGCATACGGCTGTTACCGTGATGCCTTTTCCGGCAAGCTCTCTGCCCAATGCTCTGGAAAAGCTCAATACATAGGACTTGCTGGCCGCATAAACCGCAAAGCCCGGCTGCGGCATAAACGCTGCGGAGGATGCCATCTGTATGATCTGTCCCTGCTTTGTCATATAAGGAAGTGTGATATGTGTCACTGCGGTGAGTGCCCGGCAGTTGGTATCCACCATACCGGTACAGTCCTCTTCTTTCATCTTTCCAATCTTTCCAATGATGCCAAAGCCTGCGGCATTGACAAGGATACGAACCCTCGGCTGCTCCTTCTCCAGAGCCTGCTCCAGCGCATCAATGCCCTCCTGACGGCTCAGATCCAATGCAAGGATCTTCACCCTGCGTCCCAGAAGCTTCTCCTGCAGCTCCTCCAGTCGCTCCTTCCTTCTGGCAATGATCCAGAACTCATGAATGCTTGGATAATTCTGTGCGATCTGAACCGCAAACTCCCTGCCCATGCCGGAGGAAGCTCCGGTGATAATTGCTACGTTTCCCTTTTTTCCCATATAAATACCCTGATCCTTTCCATTTATTTTCATATTTTTCATATTATTTATTTTCCTCTAACTGATAATGCGCATCCTTCCGATGTTCCCCATCAAAAAGATAATTATACTGCAGTATGCGGTACTCTTTGATCCATTTCTGTATCTCATCATCCGCCTCATCCAGATCATCCCAGCTGTAAAGATTTCCCCGGCGGTCATAAAAGCCGTTGGCTGTGATGGACGGAATATATTGATACATATCTAACAGAAACTTCTGATAATCTGTCAATTCCAGTCCCGCCGTCTCTGTCATCAATGTGGACAGATAGTTAATAGATATCTGCGGAATCTCCGTCTCCTGAATATCATAATTGGCCCAGATCATAAACGGCACCTGATACCGCTTCATGGCATCCTTCTGAGACAGCTTATCCGGCATTTCTCCCATCACATTCTGATAAAAATAATCTGGCAGATGAGGCTGGTGATCTCCAAACAGTACAATGATCACCGGTTCCTTTACCTTCTCAAAATAAGTGATCAGCTCTTTTAACGCATCATCTGACATTTTGATCAGGGAAAGGTACTGTTCTGCCTCCGGCTGTAATGTCATACTTGTTAGTTTTACCGGATTTTCAAAGGTATAATCCGTATCGTCATAAGAACTGTGATTCTGCATCGTCACATTAAAGAGACAAAGGGAACTTCCTGCCTTTTTCTTTTCATAGAGTGATTCCAGCATTTCGTAGTCGGATGCATCGGAAATATATTTGCGCACCAGCAATGGATTCTTGAAATCATCAATATTCAGAAATTCATCCATATGAAGAAGAGGATATACCCTGTTCCGATTATAACCGGAGGGGTTATAGGGATGAACCGCCACTGCTTTGTCATAGCCCTCCTGCGTCTTAATATTACTAACTACATTTGGAAGGTAATCCTTAATATACTGCAGGTATGGATTGCCCGGTAGAAACGCCTTGGTACAGCCCGTCAGAAATTCAAACTCAGAATTGGCAGTATAGCCGCCATATACCGAGGAATCCGCATATCCACGGATCGTATTCTTTTTCAGGCTGTTAAAAAACGGCAGATATGCCTGATCCGTCTCAAACCGTCCCAGTACGCTGAGATCCGAAAAGGACTCATTCATGATCATAATGAGGTTAGGAGACTTTGCAGAACCGGCATGGGATGTCAGCACGCTGTTGGTGGTAGACGCCTTCCGGTACCGCGACAAGATCTCATCGGCCTTCGCCGGCGAATACCCTTCCGGCTTCTCTACCTTCGCCTGACCGGCATTTGCGGTAACATACAGCAAATATCCATAGTCCGACATGCCGATGCTGTGATCCCATGTCAGGTTTGTCACATCACCAAAAAATCCCTGTCCCAGATTGATCCAGACAAAAAATGCAACACCTGCAGCAGTACCTGCCACCGATGCAATTACTTTTCGGATGCTTTTTGTGCCTGTATGGCGCGGCGTAACCACCACGCATAATATCAGGAAAAGGATTCCCAGAACAAGGCCAAGCCACAGCTGCGGAGAACCGTGATATTTGTACTCTCCCGCCACGTTGGCCGCCGTCCTGACAGCATAGATATCCATATATACAATGCCGTATCCCCGGAACGCATCCACAAAATAATTGGCCATACCTGATATCAGCACAAATACTCCTGACAGGAGAAATGTCAATCTCAACCACCGTGTCAATGACACGATGATGAGATTAACCCCCATCAGGAGCATGATATTTTTAATACTATATTCTAATCCAATACTGACAATGTCACCATCCAGAAACGCCTCAATGATCACATACTCCACAAAGGACAATGCCGCAAACAGGATCGTCTGAAACCAATACTGCCTGCAAAACCTGTCCCAGCCGGTTTCTTCTTTCATGATCTAATCCCCAATCTATCTGTTAGTTTCCAAATCCCGGGAAAAGACTTCCCCAGCCGCCGGAAGAACCATTACCGTCATTCTCTCCGGAGTTGTTACTTCCATCGGAGCCGTCCCTGGAATTTCCCTGTTCTCCGGAATCGTTGCCGGAACCGTTATTTCCGGAATTGTTATTGGAACTGCTGCCGGAGTTATCTTTTCCGCTCTGAAGACCATTTAAAGAACCGGAACCCTGCAGTGTCACTTCTACTTCCTTCTCTGCGTAACTGCCGTTATCACTGCGTTTCAGGGTAATCTTTACCTTAGTCCCCTTCTTGTAACTGTTGGCTTTCTCTTTCAGGCTTTCAATGGTTGTAACCTTGATACCGTTGATCGCTGTGATAATATCCCCCTGCTTGATGCCCGCCTTGTCTGCTGCACCATCCTTGGAAACCTCCGCCACATAAACACCCTCCGGCATGTTAAAGTTGGATGCCTCCTCTGTAACCGTCTTGCCGCTGATACCAAGATAACCCTTCTGTGCATCGGTGAGAACCTCACGATTCATCAGCTCATCAATGATCGGTGTTGCCTCAGAGATCGGGATAGAATACCCTACTCCCTCTACAGAAGAAGCCGCAATCTTGGAAGAATTAATACCAATCACCTCTCCCTTCATATTTAACAGAGGTCCGCCACTGTTACCAGGGTTGATCGCGGCATCCGTCTGGATAACCTTCATTTTGCTGCTCTTCGCACTTCCATCCTCACTCTGCTCTGTGATCTCTCTGTCCTTTGCACTGACATACCCCACAGTCACAGACTGACCATATCCCAGAGCATTTCCAATGGCAACCACCATCTCCCCTACCTTGCTCTCGGAGGAATCTCCCAAAGCAGAGATGCGGATGGAATTTAAAGTGGATTTCTTCATATCCTTCAATTTCACAGCGATCACCGCCAGATCTGCCGAAGAATCATTGCCCTTTGTCTTGGCATCATATACTTCTTCATCAATAAACTGTACGGAAATTGCCTTTGCCCCGTCAACAACATGATTGTTCGTTGCGATCAGGAGCTCTGTATCATTTTTCCCCACAATAAATCCGGTACCGGCACTGACCTCATCCTGTCCCTGATAATACTGTCCAAACAGATCATAAGATCCCTCACCCTCTGTGGTGCTGGTAATAGAAACGATGGAAGGCATTGTCTGCTGTGCAATACCGGACACATCTGCTGTTCCAATTGCCGTACCGGATACGGCACCGGTGTACTTCACATTATCTGTGGTATAAGCAATCTGCTGTCCGCCTGTGATATTGACTCCCAGCACCTTGCTGGAAAAATAACATACTCCCTGAAAACAAACAGCGGCAACGATGCCAAACAATACGGCAAGGCCGGCACAGGCAGCAATCTTCCTGCCACTGAGAAACCCCTTTTTGCCGGATGCTTTGTTTTCCTTCGAAGACTCCGGCTGTCCATAGGTCTGCTGCCGGTCATTTCTCGTCTGCTGTGTGCCCATGGAAGTCCATCCTTCATTCGCATTTTCAGACTGTTCTGCATGTGGAGTATCTGCCGTTTCCTGCGTCCGCGCCGCCCCATCGGTAGAATTTTGCGCTGCCCCTGCAGATGCCGCATTGTCACTGGCATGATAGTCTCCGGAGCTGGTAGCCTCCGGCTTGTGATCTCTATAAGAATAGCTGTAAACCGAGCTGTTCTGCTCTTCCCCGGCCGGTTTTACCGTATCTTCACTCTTTTCCATAGGATTGCCATACTCTCCGGTATACTGATTGGTATCCTGTGTATCCTGATTTTTCTCTTCCATATCGTGTAACCTGCCTTTCATTGATTTGAAAGAACCAATCTGTGGTCTTTCTCCCTCCATATCTACTGCATAAGTCTAACAGCGATTTGTGACCTACTTGTGAAAAACGAATAAAAATTTTGTTCCTTTTCGAAATAATATTGCGATTTATATCGGAAACTATTATAATAAGGTGGTTCAAAATCTTTATTAAGAAGGTGATAACGTGATCAAGGATAACCAAAAACTGTTAAATCTGATGCATGTGATCGTGGATGCGATCATTATTGCTCTTTCCTATATTTTAGCCTGGAGCCTGCGTTTTGAGGACACCTGGAGTCCTCTGGTACAATGGCGCATTATTCCCGCCCCGATCGGATACATCCGTCCCCGGCAGGATTACATCAACATGCTTGTATTTTTGGTTCCGTGCTATCTGATTATATATTATTTCTGCAATTTGTACAATCCGAAAAGAACTTCCAGCCGCCGGACGGAGCTTTTTAACCTGATCAAGGCCAATCTCCTGGGTGTTATTTATTGTGTGGCTGTTCTTTTCTTTATCAAACAGCAAAACTATGCACGACTGTTTCTTGGTATTTTTGCCATTATGAATCTATGTATTGATTTTATTTTCCGTATGACTGTCAACAAAATCCTGCGGAAAATGCGAAAGGCCGGCAAGAATCTGAAACATATCCTGCTGGTGGGCTACAGCCGTACGGCAGAAGGTTATATTGATCGTCTCCGTATTCATCCGGAATGGGGGTATTTTATACACGGCATCCTGGATGACCATAAAAACACGGAGGATTCCTACCGGGGCATTCCCGTCATCGGAAGCATCGCCATGCTGGAAGATCTGCTGAGCACCAATGCCTACGATGAAATTGCCATTACCCTGAGCATTGACGAGTTTTCCAAGCTGGAATCCATCGTAACGATCTGTGAGAAGGCCGGCGTTCATACCAAGTTTATTCCGGATTACAACCATGTGATCCCGACTAAGCCATATACGGAGGATCTGGATGGACTTCCGATCATCCACGTCCGCCATGTTCCTCTGAGTTCTTCCTTAAATAATGCTGTAAAGCGAACCATCGATGTGATCGGTTCTCTGTTTGGACTGATCATTTTGGCCATCCCAATGCTGATCGTGGCACTGATCATTAAGATCACCTCACCGGGTCCTCTGATCTTCAAACAGGAACGCATTGGTCTGCATAATAAGGCATTTCAGATGTACAAGTTCCGTTCCATGAGAGTCCAGGATGCCTCTGAGGAGAAAAAGGCCTGGACCACCAAAAACGATCCACGAGTGACACCGATCGGTAAATTTATGCGTAAAACAAATATTGATGAGCTTCCACAGCTTGTCAATGTTCTGCGGGGGGATATGAGTCTGGTGGGTCCACGTCCGGAACGTCCGTTTTTTGTGAAGAAGTTCCAGGAAGTGATTCCACGTTATATGATCAAACATCAGGTGCGCCCGGGAATGACCGGATGGGCTCAGGTCAATGGCTATCGTGGAGACACCTCCATCGTAAAACGTATTGAATGTGACCTTTATTATGTAGAAAACTGGACCTTATGGCTTGATTTTAAGATCCTGTTTCTGACCTTTTTCGGCCGAAGTGTCAACAAAAATGCATATTAAGCGATAATCAGAAAGGCAGGATATCCTTATGGAGAGCTATCGAAACCGTGCCGCCAAAAACGAGCGGGTCAGAAGAAAAAAGAAACATAAAAAACATGTACGTATTTTTATTTTGATCTTACTGCTTTTGATCATGGCCGGGGTGTTGATGGTGCTGTCTCTGGTCAATAAAATAGACGAGATCCAGAACCATCCGTTAGAGCATACAACGGTCAACGAAGGACTGGCAGACCGTCACATAAAGGAATATACGAACCTGGTTGTGTTCGGTGTCGATTCCCGGGCCAATGCCCTTCACGAAAATACCAGAAGTGATTCCATTATTCTGATCAGCATCAACAACAAAACCCATGATGTAAAGCTGACTTCGATCTTCCGGGATACCTACACACGTATTGACGGGCACGGATATACCAAGATCAATCACGCCTATTCCTACGGTGGTCCCGATCTGGCAGTCAATACCATCAACCAGAACTTCGATCTGAATGTGCAGGACTTTATTACCGTGAATTTCAGCGCACTTTCCAATGTGATCGATGCTCTTGGAGGGATCACACTGAATATTCATAAAAATGAATTAAAATGGGTCAATGCTTATGCCCGGGATGTGGCAAAGATCAACAATATGAAATATGAAAAGATTAAAAAGCCGGGGAAACAGACCGTTAGCGGAGTACAGGCAACCGGATATTGCCGGGTCCGCTATACCAGCGGTGGAGATTTCACCCGTGCCAAACGCCAGCGTGTCGTATTAAAGGCGATCATGGCAAAAGCCAAAAAGAGCAATCCCATGAAGCTTTACCGGGTTCTGAACGAAATGCTTCCCCAGATCTATACGAGCCTGACCACACAGGAAATCCTGCATCTTGGAATGTACCTGCCATTTTATGATATCAAAAACAGCAAGGGCTTCCCTTATAAACTGGATTGCCACAGAGCCTCCGATGGCATTTATTACGACTTTCCAACGACACTGTCCAGTAATGTTACCAAACTGCACAAAAAGCTGTTTGGCACCGAGGACTACAAGCCAACTAAAACCGTAGAAGAGATTACTGCCGGCATGGGATATTGATCCGCTGCCGGCTTTTATACCATCCGGGAAAGGAGTTGACATTTTATATGAAAATTCGTGGACGACTGATCATTGCTTTTCTATTTATCACCATATTCCCCCTGGCATTGATCGCACTATGCTACAATACCATCCTGACCAATCAGGCATCCACACTGGAGGATGATTACCAGTCCGATATTTCCTCCGAAAATCTTCTTTTAAATCCCATTCACATCCTGTCCACGGCAACCATGACAGATTTCCGGACACTGGTTCACGTAGCAGACACCAATCCGGATGTGCTGATCCGGCGGGATTATCTGGACAAGGTAAATAATGAACTTTCCAGCCGTTACTCCTTTATTGTTGTATGTAAAGGCAGTCAGGAGTTTTATATCGGAAACAAAAAGGCTTATAACCAGTTAAATCCTCTGCCCGGTTATCGTGGTTTTGAGGAGGGTTACACCGATACTATATCCATTGACAATGGTTATCTGGTCAAACAAAAGGATTTTAATCTTTCCAACCATGAACATGCGCAGCTTTTTCTGGTCACAGATTATTCGGAAATTCTCCCCCGCTGGAAAAGTCTGATCCGGCAGCTTATTTTTTCCGGCTCCCTGATCCTTTTAGGTACTGCCACCCTATTGATCATCTGGCTTTACAGTGGTATAGTACGTCCACTAAATATCCTGCGTATCGCTACCATGCAGATCGGCGCCGGTAATCTGGACACCCCGGTACGCGTGAATTCCACCGACGAGATTGGAGAGCTTTGCCGGGATTTTGAAGAAATGCGGATCCGTTTGAAGGAAATGATCGAAGACCGGATCCGATATGAACAAGATACCCGTGATATGATGAGTAATATGGCACATGATCTGCAGACACCGATCACCTCCATCAAAGGATACAGCGAGGGAATCCTTGACAGGGTTGCGAACACACCGGAAAAACAGGAAAAATATCTGCGTACTATCATTTCCAAGGCAAACGATATGAGTTATCTGGTGGATCAGCTTTCTGTCTTTTCCAAAGTGGAACAGAATACTCTGCCATATCACTTCATCTCCATTCCACTTCACAGCTATTTCGAAGACTGCATCGAGGCATTTTCCCTGGACCTCGAAACAAAGCATATTAACATTCATTTCGAAAACTCCTGTCCAGAGGATACCCGGATCCAGGCTGATCCGGAACAGCTAAAGCGTGTGATCATCAATATTGTAAACAATGCGGTCAAATACCTGAACCGGTCGGACGGAAATATATGGATCCGCCTGAAAGAACAGCCGGACACACCAAAATCTGCCCCTTTATACCGTCAGTTGAATCCTGATGGAACGGAAAAAGAAACGGAAAACCGCACGCCCGTTCCGGACCGTTTTGTCCAGATTGAGATACAGGATGACGGTCCCGGCATTGAACCGGAGGCTCTGCCTCATATATTCCAGCGTTTCTACCGTGCAGATGCATCCCGCAGTTCCTCCAAACGAGGCAGTGGTCTGGGACTTGCGATCGTCGCCCGGATCATTGCGGACCATGGAGGACGTGTCTGGGCTGACAGCACCCCCGGAGAAGGAACCTGTATTTATTTTACCTTAAAGGAAACAAAACATTGTGAATAAATCAATTACAAATTGGAGGTACCAAAATATGGCAAGAATATTAATTATTGAAGATGAAACAGCAATCGCAGAACTGGAAAAGGATTACCTGGAGCTCAGCGATTTTGAAGTCGTTCTGGAACACGATGGCAGCGGTGGTGCTGCCAGAGCATTGGATGAAGACTTCGATCTGATCATTCTGGATCTGATGCTGCCGGGCATGAACGGCTTTGACATCTGTAAACTGATCCGTGAAACAAAAAATACACCGATCATTATGGTTTCTGCAAAAAGCGAAGACGTTGACAAGATCCACGGTCTGGGACTGGGCGCTGACGATTATATGACAAAGCCTTTCAGCCCCGGCGAACTTGTTGCCAGAGTGAAAGCACACATCGAACGTTATCAGCGTCTGACCACCAGTGGCATTCCAAGCAATGATACCATCGAGATCCGCGGTCTGAAGATTGACAAAACAGCCCGCCGGGTCTACGTCAATGGAGAAGAAAAGGCCTTTACCACAAAAGAATTTGACCTTCTGACATTTCTGGCCCAAAATCCAAATCACGTATTTACAAAAGAGGAGCTTTTCCGGGAAATCTGGGAAATGGAATCCGTAGGAGACATCGCAACGGTTACCGTACACATTAAAAAAATCCGTGAAAAAATAGAAGATTCCTCTTCAAAACCACAATACATCGAAACCATCTGGGGTGTCGGATATCGTTTTAAAGTATGATCATAACAAAGATAATATCTGTCTGAAAAATCCTCTGAATCACCGTGATACAGCGGGTATCATGATTTTTTACATTTTAGAAGTGATTTGTTTACATTTTTTTTACAACTTTATCATTACACGTTCATAAATCATTTCTATAATTGAAAATGTCAAATGGTTAAACATTTGGCAGTGCTTAAAATTTTTTTCATACCTTCTCCTTTAACGGGCTGCTTATTCCGGCGGCTCGTTATTTTTTTCTAAAAATTGTTCATAAACAGAGCGGATCAATATCACTCCGAAAGGCCCCAAAAGAATTCCCCAGACACCAAACAGACAGACACCCACATAAAGTGCCGCTGTCATAAAGAACGGCAAAAGCCCCATATGATTTCCCATCAGATGTGCTTCCAGAAGATCTCTGGCGATCACACACAATAAAAAAGCAATAAACAATATGACAGCGGCATAATAATTTTGTCCAAAGGCTGCATAAACAGCCCACGGTACCAGGATCATCCCACTCCCCAGCACCGGAAATGTGTCAAATACCGCAATACCACATCCGATCAGGATACTGTAAGGATTACGGATCAAAGCAAGGGAAATACTGCAAATGGTCCATATCACCATAAGAATGATCCCCTGAGACTTCACAAAAGCAAGACCGGACTTTTTTAACGTCACCGCCACACGATGCACCGCAGGATAAAAGACACTTTTGCGGTAGATCCGGTGAACCACCTGCATATCTCCGCACAATGCGATCATACTGACAACGATGATCAATATCACCGTAAGCAGTCTCGCTGTCCCGGAAAAGCAGACCGATACAATATTTCCTGCATGCTCCGACAAGCGGGAACTGCTTCCCACAAGAAACGCATCACACCAGGAAGAAATACAGGACCAGCTTTTTCCCGTCGGAAGTCCCAGCCAGGCATCCAGGCAGCCACACAGCCTTCCGGCATGATGAATATAAAATGCCATAAACTCCCGACGGTATATCGGAAAATTCTGTCCAAAGAGCTTCAGCTGGCGCAAAAGCTGCCAGACTACCGCAAGCACTGTTCCAAAAACAGCTCCGAAAAACACAGTCAGCGTTCCCCCATACGCAAGCCATTTTGGAAAATGGCAGCGATGATGCAAAAACCAGATGACAGGAAACAGCATTCTCATGAGCAGATATGCCAGAATAAAGGGCAGGAAAAGAATCAACAGATAACGAAATACCAGATATACACATATGGTAATTCCGGTGAGCAAACCAAAGCGGCACAGCAGCGGATGCCGCACTTTCAAACCATATGATGGCATTTCCTTCATAACGTTTCCCCGCCTTTCTCATACATTCATACGTTATGTTTACTATGCCCCGTTTCTATTTTCTTACTCATTCTTTTTCATTTTTTTGACGTCCTGTCTGGTAATGGGACGACGGCTGTACCTGGCCTTTTCGTACACATCCCTGCGCGGATCCGGGTCTTTTCCTCCCTTTTCCTGCTGCATATCCCGATACAGCTCTCCTGCCGTACGAGACGACGGCACCTTTTGCCTGTAGTAACTCTTTACCTGTTTTTTAAAGAGATACCGTACCCGCTCCCGGGGATTTCGAAAGAACAAAAGCCCTTTTTCCTCTGTATCCAGTCTCTCCACCACATCCTCCTTCGTCCCCTTCTTATGAAAAACGGGTCTTTCCCCTTGTGGCGGATCCGTTGGCTCCTGCGAGGTCAGTATCATTTTCACAAAGATGTAAATGATCACCGCACCGATTACCGCCAGAAGCAGAATCCCAGCAAGTCCCTGACCATGATCATCATCGATCACTTTCGGAGTACGGGTTACCGACGGCAGCGGTGTACTCTCCGGAAGCAGCTCTTTCTTTCCGGAAAATTGCTCCAGCAGACGTACGATCCAGCGTACCGCCCCCGTTATATAAATGATCAACATCTTGAAAAAATCCCCCACAAAAGAAATAGATATGTCCTGACGCACCAGCACGATCATCAGAAACACAAGGGAAACTGCTAACACCATGATACTGACGACCCTGGTATTACCACGAAAGATACTCTCCTCCGGTACATTTTTCAATTCTCCGTTCTTCTCCAGATATTCCGTCATCCCCTGAAGAGACAGGCACCAGAAATGACCGGCAATGCATAATCCCGCAAGAATGATCCCATAAATACGCAAGAATGTTTCTTCCTGAAAACCTCCATAAAAGAATAAGATCACTGCTTCTGCAAAGACGATCCATTGGATCCGGTAGACTCCCGAAAAAAAACGTCCCACGGCACGAAGCAGACATTCCAGCACAATGCACACACCCACCAGAATCCCCGCATAAGTAACGGCTCTTCCGGCAGGCAGTAATGTCTTAAGAAAATAATATATTCCAAGCCATGCCACAATGTGAAGCAGATCTGTGGATACCTCCAGCCAGATCTGCGGCTTGCTTTTGATCTTCACTTCCCGTTTCACAGGCTACACCTCCCAGTACATAAAGCCATCCTGCGGCTTTCCGGCTTCTCCCTCACGACAAAGAATGATTCCATAAACCGCTTCTTTTTCCGCTCTCATCTCCTCCACCAGACAATACACTCCCTCCGGCTCCTCCGGGGTAATGATCAGATAACATCTCCGGCTCTTTCCATGCTCCTCCGTCTCCTTCCAAAGAGCTTCCAGACTGCCGCAAAGAGATTCTGTGTCGGCCAGAGCAAGCTGACGGTCCACCAGATGCAGATGCTGTCCGGTATTTCCTGCCGGACAATACACGGGCTCTCCTGTCAGGATATCTGTCATATTACTGTACAGAGATACCGGAACCCCCTTTGGAAGCAGATCTGCGGCCACAGAGGATGCCAGGGAGATCGCCATTTCCTGCATTTCTCTTTTGTGTCCCTCATTGCGGCAGCTTCCATCCAACAGAATGCAGATTTCCTGATCGTCGCTTGATTCATACATGTTCACCAAAAGCTTTCCACTTTTCGCCGTACTTTTCCAGTTGATCCTCCGCATGCTGTCTGTCGGGCGATACTCCCTCATGCCACGAAACGCAAAGGGATCCTCCTCCAGTGTCCGACGCGCCAACTGTTCTCCCTGCATCCGCCGGTACAAAATATCAAACCGGCTCACATCCCGCTTATAGGGATATACATATAAACATGTATTATTGTCTCTGCGTTCCGAGCAGGTGGTGGTATAAAGAAAGTCTCTCGCCAGAATATCAAAGGAATCCAGCTCATAAAATCCCCGACTGGATGGAATAAACTCTAACGTCCTGGTGATCCTTCTCCGTCCCCCCGCCGCAAAAAGATCTGTACGATAATAATAGTCCGTTACAGAGGCATTTCCGTCCTGCTCAAACATAAAAGACGCTGAAGTCTTAAATTTCACCTGAAGGGAAGGCAGGGGCATCCTCTTTTCGTTGCAGATGGTTTCCTCCAGAAGACAACGCTCCCCGGCATTGACGCCTCTCTGACAAAAACGCAGACTTACCGACAGCCCTTTGTTCCAATGCTCCCGAAAATACCGCTTCTCTCCATATAACACCAGCACAGCCATGATCACTGCAATGATTAATATCACATTCTCACCTCGTCCATTCTTCCGTCGGTGCCGGAGCAGTCTCCAGAATTCCCTGCAAAATCTCCTGCGCCGTGCCACCCTGTCCGGTACGATAAGATACAATACGATGTCCCAATACAGGGACACACAGCTCCTTCACATCATCCGGTGTTACATATTCTCTTCCCTGTATCGCCGCATATGCCTGTACACAATGAAGATAGGACAATGTTCCACGGGGATTCACTCCCATCATCAGTGCAGTATGCTCTCTGGTCGCCTGAACGATCTGTACCAGATACTTCCGCACCCCTTCACTGACATAGACCCGCCGACATAACTGCTGCATCTGCAGAAGCTCCTCACAGGAACAGACGGGCTTTAACTCCTCTAACGGATCCTCGGTCTGATACCGTTCAATGATCATCAGCTCCTCCTGCATCGTAGGATACCCCATGGAAAGCTGCATGGCAAAACGGTCGATCTGCGCCTCCGGCAAAGGATATGTACCGGTCGTCTCCACCGGATTCTGGGTGGCGATCAGAAAAAACGGCTGTTCCATGGTCCTTGTCACGCCGTCCACCGTCACCTGGCGCTCCTCCATACACTCCAGCAGACTGGACTGGGTTCTTGGCGTTGCACGGTTGATCTCATCTGCCAGAAGGATATTACAAAAAACAGGTCCCGGTGTAAATTCAAAAATCCCCTTATCCTGACGAAAAATATTTAACCCGGTCACATCCGATGGCAGCAGATCCGGTGTAAACTGAATCCTGCCAAAGGATGCGTCCAGAGAAGCGGCAAGCGCCTTCGCAAGCTTGGTCTTTCCCGTTCCCGGCATATCCTCCAGAAGCACATTTCCTCCCGCCAGAAAAGCCGCCATCAGTTTCTGAAACACCGCTTCCTTTCCAATGATCACCTTTGATATATTATTTTGGATCGCCATTACCCTTTTGGCAATCTGTGCTGTTTCTATCTGCATATCCATGTCTGTCACCCTTTCTGTTTATAATATCTGCCCCTCTTTCTCTGTCGCAGACATTTACCGTTTCTTTTTTCATCTTATCACAGAGTAGACCAGTGGGCAAACCGCTTTTTGCGATCTGCCCCCTGACATCTGATAAATCCGTATTATGTTGTTTATTCCACATTTTTTAATGCTTCGTCCATCGGAACCTTCTTGATCCGGCGCATCTGCATTGCCGCTACCACCAGATAGGAAACGATTGCCAGTATAAAACACTGCACATACGTCTCCGTGGAAATACCAAACGGGATCCATCCACTGTAACCCTTCATAAATGCCACAAAGATCAAACGGATCAGTTCTGTGACTAATGCAAAGCTGATGATCACTGCCAGAATAACAACCCAGGATGTTGCAACCAGATAAAGCTGCCCGATCTCCCGGTCCTCATATCCAAGGATTTTTACCATGGATATGGAGGTGGAATTTCGTTCCAGAATGATCTTTGTCAACAGATACACAACCAGTATGAACATAACCACCGCAAAAGCCTCCACAATGGTAAACATATCTCCCATGGATACCTTAAGCTGGTCTGCCATCTTCGTCATATCCTTTTCTGTAATGCAGTGAAATATTTTGTTATCACTGATATCCGCAATCTTGGAATCGGAGAAATAAGCACAGTAATAATCTTTATCCACATCAAAAACATCCTCATAATAGCTGTGACTCAGGTACACGCCGATAGTTGTGGGACTATCCAGAATACCTCTGACCTGCAGCTTGATCAGCTTATCCTCATATTGCTCCTTTAACAGGAAGTCATCCCCATCCTTCAGCTTATATTTTTCTGCCATGCCGCTGGAGATCACAGCCCCCTTTGCCGGCAGCTTCTCCTTGATATAACGGCTGTCATCAAAAATACCATACACGGTTGCCGCTTCCTGATTATAACCATCCATATAGGTATTCATGGTGCAGGCAGCAAACTTTTCCGCATCCTTATTAGAAGTCCGGGCATCCCCCTTGAGCATATACTGATACTTCGCCACCATATGCTCTCTGGATATATTGGAAACATTATTCAACAGTGGTACAAACATCATACCAAACAGCAGGATCGTGGAAGCCACAAAAACACCAAAGATCAATGTCAGGTAGCTGGATATATTCTGCAGAATGATACGCAGACGGAACCGGTTGAAAAATTTGAAATGCGGCAGCTTTACTGCTTTCTTCCTCTTGCGTTTGGTCAGATCACGGCGGATAAACTGCAGCGGGGAAAGCTTCAGCTTGCGGATCAAGGTCACTCCCGTCACCAAAAACATCAAAAGGATCGGAATCACCGTCGTCAGTACAAACGCCTGCTGATTCCAGAGTGTCTCATATCTTGGCAGACTATAGCTGGCGTAATAGAGATCGGCGATCACGCCTTTCATATAAGTATATCCCAGAACATTTCCTACCAAAGCCGCCACAAGCGTCACAATGATCGGCATGGAAATATAATGGCGGAACAGCTCTCCCCTGGTATAACCGGAAGCCCGCAGCGTTCCGATCACCGTTGCCTCCTTGGTAATGGTATGGCTGATGGTCACACCAAAGATAAATGCCAGTACCGCGATCAGGATATAGAGAAATGCCAGCATAGAACCTCTGTCACTTCCCAGATCATCCCCGGCGAAATTCATTGCCTGGTTGGTATAACGAGGCACATAGTCATCAATGCCGTTATCCATGTTTAATACTCCAAGCATGGAACCAAGTGCGGTTGCCCCACCACCTTTTCCGGCAGCATCCACGACAGTTTCCAAAAGGTCATCGGACCACTTTTTCTCCTCAATATCGTCCGCCGGATCACCGGCATTGTATGTCCATGCGTAATTGTAAGTAAGATTCCGGTCAGAAAGCGACTCAAATTCACTTTTTGTACCCATTGCCACTCCGAAATTCACAGAATCAAACATCATATCGGAATTGTTCTGAAACATCGTGGTATAGTCAGAAAACGAAACCAGTCCGGATACCGTATAATCCTTTCCATCAATGGAAAGGATATCGCCGGTTTTTGTCTTGTTGTTATCGGCAAACATTCTGTCGATGACAATCTCGTTATCTTTCTCAGGAAGGTTTCCATCCATAATGCAGAGCTGATTGACCTTATCCCTGCTTTCATAGATGCGAAGCGTCTTTTCCTTCTTATCCTTTCCTTTGTAGCTCCGTTCCACGTAAAAGTCCGGATAAACCGTCACATCTTCTTTTTCAATTTTATCAATGGCTTGGTCCTTCATCTTCTGCTTCAGATGAAAATGACCATTTTCTACATGATATTTTTCATAACGCTGATTGCAGGTCGCGATCATACTGTCACTGGCTACCAGATCACCGGATTCCAGACCGATGGTCATCACCATAAACAGAAAGATCACGGCATATTTTCCAAACTCCGTCCGTAATTCCCGCAACAGTCGTTTATTTAATGGATTTTTCATTACCAATCTAACTCCTCTGCTGATATCTTATTTTCGTTGCGATACGCTTTTCGGATCTTACCATCACGTAGCTTTACAACGGTGTCCGCCATTTCCTTGATGGCATCATTATGCGTTACCATGATCACGGTATTTCCATATTTCTGATTGACATCCCCGATCAGCTTCAAAATCTCCTTGGATGTGGAATAATCCAAAGCGCCGGTGGGCTCATCACACAGAAGAATATCCGGATTTTTCACAAGCGCACGACCGATAGAAGTTCTTTGCTGCTGACCGCCGGAAAGCTGATTGGGAAGCTTATGACGGTGTTCATATAGTCCCAGAGTATGTAACAGATCATCAATATTCAGTGGGTTATCAGACAAATAAGCTCCTACCTCTATATTTTCCTTAATATTAAGATTCGGGATCAGGTTGTACATCTGAAAAACATACCCCAGATGCTCTCTACGGTATCTTGTCAGACGTTTTTCTGTCATATCCACCATCTTCTCCCCGTCGATGGACACATAACCGGAATCCGGCGAGTCTATGCCACCGATGATATTGAGCAGCGTGGATTTACCGGAACCGGATGGCCCCAGCAACACACAGATCTCTCCCCTGTCAACATTGAGATCGATCCCTTTCAGAACCTGCACTTTACTGTCTCCCTCACCAAAGCTTTTCTTTAGATCACTAATTTCAAGAAACATAATTATCTCCATTCTTTCCTTTGATTGTGTATTGTGTTAGTTCAGGCTAACTTTTATTTTATTATATCATCCATCTATCGAAATACAAACCTTGTTACTGATAATCATTTTCAATATGGGGGTATGAACAAAAAAAATAATTTTTGCTCATTTTTAACACAACATTAACATATATTTGTGTTAATATAGATATTAGCATTTTCGTAATGATTTATAGTACTACTAAATTTACACAAAAGGAGTTTTACTGATGACACAGCGTGAATTTCGAAAAAAATCAATGATCATCCTGGGATTATCTGTCCTTTTACTGGTCTGTATGATCTGGGATTCTACCATTTTCTCCAATTCCTCCGGAGAAAGCAGTACCGCAAATGCACAGACAAAAACATCCAAAAAGGCTTCTGTCACATCCGGTTCTGCCCTGGTCACAAATGTACAAGCCGTATGGATCTCTTTTGGGGATTATAAATCTGCCGGCTTATACAACAAATCCCGTTCCGCATTTCAGACGAATGCCGAGAAATATTTTAAAAAGCTCAAAAAAGACGGGATCAACACCATTTATTTTCATGTGGTCCCGTGCAACGATGCAATTTACCCGAGCAAATATCTGAAATGGAGTTCCTACATGTTTGAAACGGCTCCGGATTACGATCCTCTGGAGATTTTGGTAAAAACGGCTCACAAACAGGAGATGACATTCCATGCCTGGCTGAATCCTTATCGCAAAAAAATGGGAGTTAGTTACAATCCGGGAGCCACTTCCTCCCTGAAGCGGATTCAGCGTATTGTCAAAGAGATTATCCAGAAATATGATGTAGACGGCATTCATTTTGACGATTATTTTTATCCGGCCAAAGGAAAAGGAGCACAGTTTAACCGTGTCTCCATTGCCAAAAGAAAACAGGTCATCAACAAAATGGTGCGTACCGTTTATCAGACAGTAAAAGCACAGGATTCCAATATGCTTTTCGGTATCAGTCCGGCTGGAAATATCGAATACGCGGGAAGTCTGGGCTGCGACCTATCCACCTGGCTTAGTAATGACGGATATATCGATTATATCGTGCCACAGATCTACTGGAGCGACCAGTACCGTCTGGGCGGCAAAGTAACTTCTTTATATACGAAACGACTCAATAAATGGATCAAATTGAACAAAAACAATACACCAATGTATATCGGTCTGGCGACCTACCGCGCCGGTACGTACAGCTCCTCCGATCTGGGATGGAAGCGTAAGAACAATAATCTTGTAACACAGATCAAAAAAGAAAAAGCAGCGGGCTGTGACGGTTTTGTACTGTTTAGTTCCAGTTACATGTACCGCAGCCGCGCTGCAAAAGAAATGAACAATTACAGAAATTACATCAGATAACCTCGAGTCCATGGATAATGCTTTTGATCTGATATTCTAAAGCAAAGACTGCGGAATCGTATTCCGGATATGTTTCTTTTACATATTGGATCAATGGATAAATGTATTTTTTCGTTTCAGTAATATATGCCTGCATGCGTTTTTCCGAAAAGACTCCCGCCATGGATGAAACATTATGGCAGCGGTCAAAGATCTTCGCAATGCAGGCTTCTTTACTTGCCCGTATCTCTTCCATATAATGCTGCATCACTTGTTCTTTGGACTCACCCTCTCTGCGTTTCTTGGTAATACAGCATACGCCATGGCGCACATTCCCATTGACATCCAGCTCCTCCGGAGACACCGAACAGTCCTCACAGACATCATGAAGAAGCATGACTGCCAGCAGGTCATCCTGCGCAATCCCCAGTGCGATTCCATGCATCGCCAGCATCATGGGGTGAATAATATAGGGTCTGCCCTCGGTACGTTTCTGGTCGTGATGAAACCGAATGGCAGCATCCAGTGCCACAGCACTCTGCTGCATCTGATGCTCTTTGATATACTCCCGCAAATACTGCTCCATATACGCAGCTTCCTCGTCAAACCGTAATCTCAAATCATTTCCTCCTTTTGCCAAGCTGTGCCAGCATAACCACTACCATAATACACGTCAGCAGCTCTGCCACCATGAAAGAACTCCAGACTCCTTTCATACCCCAGATCCTGCTCATGATAAACGCACAAAGAATGATCGCCACCACTCCTCTTGAAAACGATGCCGCCAGTGCCTGCAATCCACGATCAGACGCGCTGAGATAACCGGTAGCAACTATATTTATTCCCGCAAAAAGAAATCCCGGAAAATAATATCTGACTCCATCAAACGCAAGGCTTCGCAAGCCCTCTGATCCTTCACTGTTAAACATGGCGATCAACGTGTTGGTCTCTATTCTGGTAACTACAATAATGACGGCCGCAATGCCAAGGGCTGTCCAGATCCCGTATCGCAGGATCCTTCGGGCGGAAGACTCGTCCCCCTGTCCGTAATATCGGCTGATCAGCGGCTGGGATCCCTGCGCCACACCGTTAAACATAGACATGGCTACCAGTGCCAGATTAGCAATGACACCATACGCCGCCACTCCGACATTTCCGGCAATGCCCAAGATCAGAAAATTAAATGTCGTCGTGGTGACACCCGAAGAAAATTCTCCGATAAAAGCAGAGGTTCCAAGCTGGCATGCCTGCAGCAGACGCTTCGGCGAAGGCCGCCGCCACAGAAAACGGATCTGATTGTCTTTCCGGAAAAAATGCGTCCCACAGACACAGGAACTGACCACAGGAGAAACGGCTGTTGCCAATGCTGCACCTGCCATGCCCATTCCCATTGGAAACATAAATATATAGTCAAAGATAATATTAAAAATACTTCCTGCCAGTGTCGCCGCCATGGCCAGTGATGGTGCCCCATCATTTCTTACAAAAGCATTCATTATAAAATTAAGCATAAAACATGGTGCAAATATCAGAAAAATTCTCGCATAGGGAATCCCCAGAGCTGTGATCGAAGCGTCACCACCCATTATTTTCAGAACCTGTCCCGGACACAACGCTCCGGCCAGCATAAACGGAATACTTAGAAATAAAACAGAAAAAATGGCATTGGAGAAAAAACGGTGACATCCCGAATCCCCCTGTGCCTTTAAAATTGTAAAACGTGTTGCAGACCCCACACCTACCATGGAACCGATGGCATAGATCAGATTATATAACGGCAGGCAGAGATTTAACACCGTAATTCCATCGGCGCCTGCTGCTTTTGATATATAAAATGTATCTGCCAGAATATATATAGATATTCCAAGCATCCCCAGTATATTCTGCGAGACAAACTTTATATATTCCTTTCCAAGGCTCTGCGACATTCTATCGTTTCATAATGCTTTCCCTACAAGCATTATTTTCCCCTTCGTTTTTATAATTAGATTTTAACGATGTCACAGAGATAAGTCAACGTTTTTTCCACTTTGAACGGCATCCTGCGCTGTTTTTTCTGCGGAGGAATTGTAGACTGTCATCTTTCCGGACTGACGAAAGATCTTATTGGCAATGGAACGCAGGGAAACAGAGAGATTCCCCTTAGCGGAAAGAATCTCCTCGATCTTCGCCGGACGCGCTTCACCGAATTTATCCTCATCCAGGGACAAGCTGCCATTCCCTTTTAATTCAATGCCAATGGAGGCCAGATCATCTTTATTATTTTTGATCATTTTCGTCATTTTCTTTTTTAGGGAGGTAAGCCGGCTGTCCTGACTATCCTCTGTGGACTCCATCAGATTATTGTAGCTCTTTACAAATGCTTTGGCATTTTGCAGCACCTCCACACCATGATCACTGTCATACTCCAACGAATTCAGCTTCTCTACCATTCGCTTTACCGCCTTGGCATCCGCAGAAATAATCTTTGCTTTCGGCTGGGAACCGCGGTAATCGTCCTTAATGACATTCGTATTACCCCGGTATGCATTTCTCATATAATAATTTACGTTGTGGTTTATGGAATAGGATACGGTATCCATGCTCTTCACCTCTCATATATCATCAAACTTTCTTCAGGCATATTCTGTCAATATCACTATTTATTGTATCGGTATAATTCCCTGATTTCTTAAGTAAATGTCATTTCAGAAACAAATAGAAAAAGTGACTGCCGGAAAACCACTTACCCGTTAACCAACAGTCACTTTTTATTTGGGAAACATTTTATCTCATGACAAGGTCACTGAGAACTCAAATGTTTATTATGCATACTTTGCTGTATTCAGTTTTACACCAGGTCCCATTGTACTTGCCAATGTAACGCTTCTGAAATACTGTCCCTTTGCAGATGCAGGCTTAGCCTTACGGATTGCATCCATAATAGCATTTACATTATCTGCAAGCTGCTCCTCGGAGAAAGAAGCCTTTCCTACAGCAACATGGATGATGTTCGCCTTATCCAGACGATACTCAACTTTACCAGCCTTGATATCCTCAATAGCCTTTGTAACATCCATTGTAACAGTACCAGCCTTAGGGTTTGGCATTAAACCACGAGGTCCGAGAACACGACCCAGACGACCTACAACACCCATCATATCCGGTGTAGCTACTACAACATCAAAATCGAACCATCCTTCGTTCTGGATCTTAGGAATCAGTTCCTCTCCACCAACGAAATCAGCTCCTGCAGCCTGTGCCTCATCAAGCTTTGCACCCTTTGCAAATACCAGTACACGAACAGTCTTACCTGTTCCGTGTGGCAGTACAACTGCACCACGAACCTGCTGATCAGCATGACGTCCATCAACGCCAAGACGGATATGGGCTTCGATTGTCTCATCAAACTTTGCAACTGCTGTCTTCTTAATAAGACTTACAGCATCCTCAACTTCATACTGTGTCATCTTATCTACAAGCTTAGCAGCTTCTACATATTTTTTTCCCTTTTTCATATTATTAACCTCCTAGTGGTAGTAACGGCGTGTCTTAATGGCAGTAATCTGCCAGCCTCCCACGACGTCCAATCTCATAACAAGTCTTTTTATGAATCTATATTTATTACATCGAGTTATTTATTAGTCCTCTACAACAACACCCATGCTGCGGCAAGTACCTGCGATCATGCTCATTGCTGACTCTAAAGAAGCTGCATTCAAGTCAGGCATCTTGGTCTCTGCAATTTCCTGTACCTGAGCCTTGGTAATGGTTGCAACCTTTGTCTTATTAGGTACACCAGAACCGGACTGAATCTTACAAGCCTTCTTGATCAATACAGCTGCCGGAGGAGTCTTTGTAATAAAGCTGAAGCTCTTATCCTGATATACAGTGATAACAACAGGGATGATCAGATCTCCCTGATTTGCTGTCTTCGCATTGAACTCCTTTGTAAACTGTACGATATTAACTCCATGCTGTCCAAGGGCTGGTCCAACAGGCGGTGCTGGAGTTGCCTTTCCGGCAGGAATCTGCAATTTAATATATCCTTCGACTTTCTTAGCCATTTTCTTTACCTCCTATATATTTTCCCTGACGCATCTGCGTCAAAAATCACACTCTTTTGTGCGGCATCTGCGAAACAGATGACTTTCTCAGACGATCTCCACATCGTTGAAACTAATCTCAACCGGTGTCTCACGTCCAAACATATCGATGTTAATCGTGACCATACGGTCCTCGTGATTGATCTGGCGAACAATTCCTGTCGTATCTTCCCAGACACCGGATTTTACAACCACGGAATCACCAATACTGAACTCACATGCCGGAGCATCAGCCTTCAGTCCCATGCTTGCCATCTCGGCCTCTGTAAGGGGAACCGGTTTGGATCCCGGTCCGACAAATCCTGTCACACCGCGGGTATTCCGAACAACGTACCATGTATCATCATTTAAATACATATTGATCAGCACGTAAGCCGGAAACATCTTTTTCTGGACAACCTTTGAGTCATCCTCCTCCCCCTCAGTCACATTCAACATCGGGATAGAAACCTCAAGAATCTGATCCTGCAGATTACGATTCTCTATGGTTTTTTCGATATCCATCTTTACCTTTTTCTCATATCCGGAATAGGTATGTGCCACATACCAATGCGGCTCTTTATCTGCCATACGATCTGCCATACGTCAATCACCCTTATCCTATCTGAAGAATTTTATCCAGGCCGGTCTTGATCACAAAGTCTAAAAATGCGATCAGCACTGCCAGAATAATTGTAACGACAATAACTGCTGTGGACTCCTTCACTACTGTGTTCTTGTCCGGCCAAACGATACGTTTGAATTCGGCTTTCATATTCTGAAAGACACCATTTTTCTTTGCAGCTTTTTCTGCTTTCTTCTGTGGTTCGTTCTGCTCTTTGATTTCCTCTTTGATCTCAGAATCTCCCATATCTCACATTCCTTTCATGCTACGAGACTATTTTGTCTCCTTGTGTAATGTGTGTCTTCTACAGAATCTGCAATACTTTTTGGTTTCCATTCTGTCAGGATGGTTTCTCTTTTCCTTCGTGGTATCGTAGTTACGCTGCTTGCATTCTGTACATGCTAAAGTAATCTTTACTCTCACGACACTATTCACCTCCATATTATTTTGTTAAAAAAAGACATAAAAAAAAGACCTGTTACATCGCCCGCTTATTATATCAAAGTACATGTCTTTCGTCAAGAGGTGAATTCTATTATTTATCTATTATTTTGCCGGTTGTCCGGCGGAGCATTTCTGCCCGGCGAATCTGCGGTTGCCTATGTGGAAAGAATCCATTATGATGGAGGTATATCATCATAGATAATGAATTGTATATGAGGTGACCCATTATGAAAAAACATAAATCTGTCAAAAATGACATCCTGCTCCTGATCCTTCTCCTGGTGATCGGACTCCTGATCCCTCTGGGGTATCAGCTTTTTCACCGTACAGCTGGAAATACCGTCACTATTACCATCGACGGAAAGCTCTGGCATACGCTGCCTCTCTCCTCCGATACCACGATCGATATTCCGGGAGCCGGCGGCACCAATACCCTGCGCATAAAAAACGGGCAGGCCTCCATTACAGAGGCTGACTGCCCGGATAAGTTATGTGTTCATCAATCCTCCATTCGTCACAACGGAGAAAGTCTCGTCTGTCTCCCCCACAAGGTCATTGTCAAGGTAACTGCCAATGCTTCCACCGAGGATCTGGACGGAATTGCCAAATAGCTCTGATGCTGTCATAAATTAACAATAATAGTTAAACAGCATACCGCTATATAATGATGTAATGTATGCATATCCCTTGGGCGGCTTGCCATAATCAGGATAGGATACGATCTTCTTTTCGATATAATCCATCGGATTCAGCTTGACTTCCTCGTTTTTCCTGCGAAGTCGTCCGTTTAACGGAGAATCCTTTCCCACAAGCTTCTCCATATCTCCATCCACTGCCGCCTGTGCTGCCAAAGATTCATCCAGCTTCATCCTGCCCTTTTCATCAAAGGTGATCCCGCAGGATTCCAGCTCCGACGTATAAGGCTTTAATAAGTTCTGATATTCTCTGACCAGTTTCGAATTCTGTCCTGTCTCACTACTGTATGTACTGGTGCTGTCCACCAGCTTATTGTAAGACTTTACAATACCGTAAACGCCCCCGATGATCTTGTCGCTGTCCGGAACATAGGATATCTGTGCCGCCTGATCTCCCGGCGCATACATGGACACCTCCAGGGATCTTCCCAGCACAAATGTATTGCTTAAGGTCTCTTTCGTCTCGCCGTTCCACTCAAAGGAAGCACTGGAAGGACTGGAAACCACTTTGTTCATATTATAATAAGAAACGATTCCTCTGCCGTCTCCGTTTTCTCCCACGCGGTCCATAAAGGAGAACAGATTTCCTCCATCCGGTGAACCGGTCATATTGGACTCAATGCGCATCATAATCTTGTCTGCGCTTCTGGATACCGGTGTAGCCGTGAGACCGATCCGTGCTTTGTTGATAAAATCACAAAGCCCCTCGATCACCTCTCTGTTGGTTGCATCCTTCCGTATATTGTACTGGAAATCATAACTGTCATCACAGACAGACACCCGGAAACGATATGTACCGGCAGAAAGACCTTTCCCTGTCATATAATACTCATTGCCTGCATTGACCTGTGTGGTTGCCAGACGGTTCACACGGATCAGCGGTTCCTCCGGAAGCTGGCTGTAGTCATCACTGACAATGCGGGTTCCAATCTGTGCCTCATCGGAGGATACTGCCTTTTTCTGTGCAAACACACTGTCCTGCGAATCCTCTGACAGCATAGAAAGCGTATTGCTGAAGGAGATCGCCGCTTCCTTGATGTTCAATGCATACTCCTGCTTTGCCTGAGACAGCCGCACCAGATATACCGGGGAGGACTGCGTCATCTTTACTATATTTTTCATAACGGAGCGCAGTTCAGATGACTTATGAGTATCATATTTGGTTGCAGGTTTCTGTGCATAGTTACCGACGAAGTAATTGTAAACATTATAATCCATCCAAACCACTCTCCTTTACTAAATTATCAAACCACTGTGTCAACAGCACAACTTATTTTACAATTGGTGCATAACGGATGCGGATCGTTGGCAGTGCCTTTAACTCCGTATAATAATTGGTCTGCCAGTCCTCTCCCTGAGAAGGATCATTCTCTCCGCTGGCAGGCGGTGCAAAGATCTTTAACTCCATATCTGCGGCAGCACCGAGACGATTCTTGAAGAATGCGCTCATCATATCCACACATTTAACACCGGGAGCCTTGTAGAACCACTGACCATTGAGCTCCAGCATCAGGTTCATATCTACGGTATCCTCATCGAAATATGCCTCACAGAATACCGGATCACTGTCAAAATGAAGCGGAACCGCTACACCGTCTGCATCCTCAGAACCACCCCAGCGAAGAGTTGCAGGAAGTGCAAGCTCCTCTCCCGTCTCCATGGACGGCTGGAAAAAGTCATCATGGATGATCTCACGATAAGTATCCATCAATGGCTGCTCAATACCAACCTCAGCGTTGTTTGGATCCTCAATCTCCAGACCGAGACGTCCTCTGTCACGGAACTGGTACAGCGTGAATCCGGAAAGCCATTTCTCCTTGTCTGCCTTGAGCATCTCACAGAAGGACTTCAGCATATCCGCCTGATCATATGGTCCTGTGACATCTCCATCCGAATTGAACTCAGAAAGCACCATTGGCTTTTTGGTTCCGCCATTAACAAAGGTATAACGCTCATAGCTCTTCTTGGCTAATGTATAAATGTCCTCTACCTTACTGCGGGAGAAGGTATCTCCACCTTCCTCAGCCACATCATACGGCCATCCCCAGTGAAGAGACATATAACGGTCAACAGATACGATATCCGCAGCTCTGGAAGCCTCTGCAAAGATATCCTCCATCTCCATCTTCTCATCATCTACGCTCTTGCAGCCGTCCAGACAGATGATCGTCTTTACATTCGGAGCCTCTTCACGGATAATCTCGCTGGCATGTGCAAAGAATGCAGCAACCTCCTCATAGCTGGCACGCTTGTTGAAGGAGAACCAGTTACCCGTTGCCTCATGGTTGATACGAAGCTGTACACGTCCAAAGGTGCGAAGATCCTGACCGATCGCTCTCAAATGCTCATCGGAAACCTTCGGATCAATGGTCATAGTCAGAAGAACATCCTGACCATGACGGCGTACGTCGCGCATGCATGTAAAAGGCTCATCATCACGGGTACCATTGAGTCCGCCCTTATATGTAAAATAATCGTCATATGGGAAATCCCATGCAAACTGAACAGAAGGATCTGCATGAACCACACTGGCACGTCCCGGCCATCCCTCATCATTTGGATAGTAGCAGTACATCAGGTTGATTGCTCTGTGAGGTCTGCCTAACTTCTGCAGGATATAGTCCTGATCAACATACTCTCCTCTCTCACTACCGTCTCCCAGATCAACAGCACACTGTGCCGGTCCCATATGAAGGGACTTTACTTTCAAATCACTCATTATAATACCGTACCTTTCTAACACCTGCCCTGAGACAGATTGTATTTTCTCATTTCATTAAAAATTATACAAATAATGGAGTTTATGAAACAACCCCATTATCCATTATATTATATTAAAAGAAATGCCTTTGTGCAACCGATAAATCAAGGTTTTCATGCCTTTTCCAGTTTTTTATTAAAATCTTCCAACGGCACCGGCTTTGCATAATAAAATCCCTGTGCAATATCACAGCCACAATCCGATAAAAACTCCGCCTGATCCTTTGTCTCAGCCCCCTCTGCCGCGAAGGAAATATATGATTAATTATATCATTTATTGTAATAAAATGCTATGCCTGTTGATGGAAATTTTCTTTCACAAAAAAATGACATAGTCTTTCCGTCTCTTGAAAAACTATGCCACTTTTCCTTTTGGAATAAGGTCTTATGCGTTATGACCAATTACTTCCTGATCGTTACTTTTTTCACTTTGCTATAAGAGCCGTACACGATCCTGCCATTTGTGTCGATCCGGTATGCACATACACGAATATAATACGTTTTCTTTTTCTTAAGCTTTCGGATAGTCAGCTTATTCTTCTTCGTAAGCTTTCTTCCCGCTTTCTTAAATTTTTTGTTTGTACCATATTGCACAAGGTATCCTTCCGCACCCTTCACTGCTTTGATCTGAATCACCAATTTTCCGGATGCCTTGTTCTTTACGGAACCAAGCGCTGCTTTTCCAACGGAAAGACCGTCGGAAGACGTCATGGTATCTTTCACAGGTTTAGCTGTTGTCCTGGTGTTTGGTGTTTTCGTCGGCTTGGCAGACGGGGTCGCTGTCGCTTTTGTTCCCGGTGTCTTTGTCGGCTTGGCAGACGGGATTACTGTCGGTCTCGCCCCCGGTGTTTTCGTCGGCTTGGCAGACGGGATTACTGTCGGACTCGCCCCCGGTGTTTTCGTCGGCTTGGCAGACGGGATTACTGTCGGACTCGCCCCCGGTGTTTTCGTCGGCTCGGCAGACGGGGTTACCGTCGGGCTCGGTCCCGGTGTTTTTACCGGCTTTTCACTTGGCTTTTCTGTCGGATCTGATACCGGTGTTTTCGTCGGCTCCGGTGTCGCTGTCGGTTCCGCATCCGGCTCCGGCGTCGGATCAATATTTGGAGTTTCTTCCCCATCCATTTCCTGCTCATCATATGTTACCTCTGCCGAAGCGTCCATGCCGATCTCATAGGTTTTATATTCCTCGCCATCCAACACAACATTGATCTTCCTGGAATCCGTACCATTGGATATGATAATACTCTTCTCCACCGGTGTCTCATATTGATTGTTCACCCGCAGTGCCGTGATCGTTCCATCCTCTACTGCCGCAGTGTATGTCAATTGTGTATCATACTGCTTGGAAGGCTTCACAATACTAAACACAGCCGAATTGTCCAACAGATTCAACTCATCCATCTGCCCCTCTCCGGTATAGGCCACTGCCTTCAGGGATACCGATACGTTATCGGATTCACTGTCAAATTCCGGCTTGTATCCAAACTGTAAAATATACTCACCACGATTAATCGCTTCCATGGCATCGCCGCCCCGGATCACAATCTGTTTCTTATCTGCGTCAAAGGAAGCAGACTCCGTAACCGGCCGCACCGTTAATGCCTCCTGATCTGCGGATGTCAGATCCAGACGGATCGTATCATCTGCTGCGAGTGCCTTCGTTCCGGCATTGCTTACAACAGTTTGTACAATACGTTCTCCTCCGGATAATACCTCTGTCACTTCCGGACTTCCTACAACAATATCTGCTCCAAGCAAAGTCAGTCGTGCCTCCGCCTTTGCACCATTGTCGGCAACAAGGTCAAAGTTCTCGTTTTTCAGGGTGTCACCAAGAGTATAACAAAAGCTTACCTGACCCCGTTCTCCGCTTTCCAGATGGATCGGAAGTTCCGATGCCACCGTAGTAGTTCCCTGTTTTACCGTTACATTATCCATCGCCTTCCGGCCTGCATTGACGAAGGATAATGTTACATTGATGGTACTGTTTTTCTCAACATTTTGACCAAATGTGTCAGCTGATACCTCCTCAATTGCATCCGTGATCTGTTTCCGGCTGCTGATCAGCCGTACCGGTTTCTCCTCGTCCTGCGTCTGGGCAAACGGTGTATCCTCCTGCGTATCCTCCGTCTTGTCAACCGCCTGTGCGCAGGCAACCGCGGTGAATTTATCTCCATCTACTGCCACGCTGCTTCCCGTCAGCATTTCTTCTGCAGCCGCTACACTGTTCAGCGCATATTTCATGGACAGCTTTCCGGCCTGCGGATTCATATATTTCACGTAAGTATGCATGGCAGAATCTTCACCGGCTGCCTGCCAGCAAACGGCACTGTCTTTCACCGTGCTGCCTCCTCTGGCAAAATCAAAATTCTCAGAAACTTCTCTGGAATCATCTTTCATAGAAATATCATTTGCACTGCCATCCTTCTGATAGCCCTGTACAACCAGATAGGAATCCGTCAGCTCATCCTTTTCGTATTCAGACTGTTTCCACGCTGCAAGGAAACTGCCTCCCTGATCACTCACATACTTCACGCGAGGCTGGGTCTCTCCTGCATTATTGCAGGTGATCCGGTTTACACTCTTCTGTATCCCATCCTCGATCATATAAGAATAAAGCTCTCTCTCCTGCACCTTTTCACTGGTTCCCATGGCCGCTAATACCATTGCCGTGCCATCATCCCCCAGTGCCACATCATACGCCTGTACTCCCTTAATCTCACCACGCTCTAAATATGCCGGGGTACTCCACGCATTTCCGTCGTAATAGCTGTAACACAGTTTCTTCTCGCCCATCGCATCCTTCTGAAGGGTCTCTGCATCAACCCCCGCAAGGTCATAAGAATCACTCTGCCATACCACGATTGCTTTTCCATCTCTCACAGCCACTTCCGGTGCCATATCCGCAACCTTATTGTTTGTAAGACATGTGTGCTTTCCGTTGACATACACATGGATCTCGGATGAATTGAAGGTGTCATTTAACTCCTTGTTATCCACCGATCCATCAGACATCATATCCGGATCATAATCTACGGAATCAAATGTCAGAACGTTTAAATCTCCATCCGCCGCATAATCTACGGAATTTATAGTTTCATTTTTCCCTTCTGTTCTCCATGAGGTCAGCTCCTCCGGCTTCGTCCAGTTGCTGCCGGATTTCGTACTGACTGCCGGATTGATGCTTGTAAGGTCATCCAATGTATCCGAATATGCAAGTCCCATGCTGTCCGCATCCTCTGCAAGTACCGGAGTAATATCCGGATCAATATACTGCGTCCAGTCGATTCCCCGTTTCTTCATAGAAGAATACTGCACCACCTTACTGGTGCTCACGCTGTTCATATTGGCAAAATCAAGAAGATTCGGTCTCCCGGACGGGAATTTTGCCCAATCCTGATAGGTTTTGGCTTTACTGAAGCCGGTTCCGCAGATTCTCTTTTTATAGCGGACGATCAGTCCTTTGTACTCAAAGTTAAGTGCAATATCACCTGTAAAATTCAGACAGCCGCCATAATAGGTCTTTGTCTGATCCAGATCCTTAAAGGTAATGATACGGTTATCATAACCGACCGATAACTGCCCCTCCGGCCCGAACTTCAGCTTCACGATCTTTCCATCAAAACCGATACCGCCGCTGGCGCATACATACCCCTGCACTCCAACGATAATATCTGTCACAAAATCATACTCGCTTGTAATGGTAAGATTGCTGGACTGGAAGTTCATTCCGACAAACTTATCATGATATGCATTCTTTCCACTCAGGAGTGCATCAACACTTACCGAACATCCCACTTTAATTCCATAATAGATTGGAACAAAACCGACCACCGTATTATTATTAAATCCAAATTCATATCCAAGGGATCCGGCAATGCCGCCACCGGTATAGGTTAACACCCATTTCCCATTGATATAGTCCGCCGTACCAAATGCATAACCGGATATCTTCTTGGTGACATTATTGTCGCGAAGATCGTTGATCGTGTCCGTTACAACCGAAACCACATGATTTTCATCCAGTCCTGCTGTTCCGATTGCGATCATAAAGGTTTTCTTCATCGGATCTTTTGTGTCCTGATATGCAATCTTCATTGGCAATACCTTTGGAAGATCAAAAGAGAAATTACGGTTAATAATCTCCCCTGCTGAGATTGTCGGGGTCTGCACCGAACCACAAAAATTCATCTCTGTCGGTTTCGCCGGTGTTCCTATATTTGAAACATTGCTCACGGTAAATCCACCCGGCATATCCATAAGTAATGCTCCACTTGCTGCCTTTACCTGAAACTGTGGTGTATACTGTCCGGTCTTTGTATTTTTCGTATTGACCTCAAATACCGTTTTCACCCATTCATATTTCATTCCTTCGACCGAGGCATCTGTCTCAGAAACCGGCTGGATCTCTTTCCCGTTGATCGTCATTGTCAGCGAATGCTTCTGTGATGCCTTAGAATACACATAAATGGTTTTTTTGGCACCTTTATTCAGAACAAAATTTCGTATAGGTGCACCACCCACATCTTTGATCATCAGAGCGCAGTCTGTATTGACTAAAGTTGCCGATGCTTTCATCATAACCGTTGTTCCCGTATTTTTCTGAACGCCGCCCCGATAGACCGGATAGCGTACAAGCTGCGCCGCGAACGAATCGTCGTCTGACGCAATCTCCGTCACAACATCTGCATCGGTAAGCTCTGACACACCACTGTAATCTAATGCGATTGTTTGAGCCTCTACTGCCTTGTCTCTTTTGATCGTTTTGGACACACTGGAGATCACATTTCCCTCCAGATCAACAATAAATGACCGGATCAATATATTTGTATTTTTGACCTTTCGAAACGAATCGGTCAATGTCAAATTCTGCCGGTATCTGGAAGACACCTCATAATTATTGATAGGATACGCTCCTGTTCCCTCGCCGCTTTCCATATCTGTAAGAGGTACCGTCAACTGACATGTGCCACAGGTCACACCAATCTCGACATCCGTTGAAGATGGTTTCCAGACGATCGCATCTCCGTTGGAAAGCTGTTTTACTTTTTCTGCTGCACTGTTCGAAACATCCCAGGTAACTTTCTTATCCGATTCCGTTTTTGCCTCAAAGCTTGCTTTATCACTATCTGACAAATAAGACTTATAATTATCTGAGCTTATCGGTCTGATAATATAAAGCTGGTCCTTGAGGGTCTTAACATAAACACTGATCCGGTATATCTGGCCACTTGTTTCATCCGTTACGGTCATATATGCAAAACCGTCCGTCTTGCCGGTCATAGTAACCTTAGACCCCTCCACGGAGCACTCGAGAATACTCTCATCCGAAGACTTAACGCTAAATACGTCCTCCTCGCCTGCACCGCCTTTAATATCCATATAACGGGTCATGACTGCCTGATTCAGCACACTGTAAAACGCATCGGCATCATCCGCCGCCTCCAAGGCATCTGAGATCAACGTCTCATTGGAGAGTGTGTATACCTTCGGAAGCACTGTTCCATTCTCTTCCAGAGAAAGCGGTGATCTGTCTGTCTTCTCCCAGATCGCATACATCGTCAGAGACTGCTCTCCTTCATAACGTGCGCCGGAAGCATACATCTTGCCGGAGCCATCCTTCCTGGTGTTCCATCCAACAAAGGTGTAACCGCTTCTCTGCGGCTCCTCCATTGTAAGCACAGAATGATACAGATCCTCTTTCCGCTGTGTATCCGGCATTCCGGATACTTCATCTGTCGTATTGGCATTATAATTCAGGGCATATTCTCCCTCTAACATTTCCATATCTGAAAATGTATCCACCGAATCCATCACATCTGCAGTGATCCCATTTGTAACAGCACCGGACCACGCAATATAATCACCCTTTTTGTAACCACGGTTACAGGAAATATAATATCCAAAGCCATTCTTGCTGACAAACTGTACACCGTTTTCATCATACTTCGTAACCTTTCCCTGACAGATCAGTCCCTCAATGCCATTCTTATAGGTCGCTTTCATATACTTTTGGCCACTTGTTGTCAAACACACATTCCCAGAATCACCGACTTTAGAGTAAGCCGGCAAATTTTCAGATGTACCGGCCACCACAGGTGTTCCGTCCTTTTCAAACATGAATAACGCAAACGGATACGAAGAATCTCCGCTGTACCGGAATGCAAAATACCGGTCCGTGACCTGTGCTTCCTTGTACTGATGCCCTGTGGACGCATTCGCTGTTCCCCAGGATGCATCATATGGAAGCCCATTGATCCGATTCGCTGATGTGACATTGTCAAAGAACTGATCTTTCCCAAGTTTCACGCGGAAAAGACCGGATTCATAATAGCGTTCCCACACAGCATACAGGGTAAGAACACTGTCTTTTGTATAAACGCCACCCGCCTCATAAGAATCTCCTGAACCGTCTTCTTTCGTATTCCAGCCTTTAAAACGATACCCTGTTCGCACCGGTTTCTTCTCCGATAACGTAAGTGCCGTTCCCTGCTTTTTCACCTGTTCCTCCGGCATATTTCTAACGGAATCCCCGTTCGCCTGGTACATAACCGCATACTCTCCGGAGGTCAGCTGATTGGAGGAATACTTATCCATGCCTGCAAGCTCTTCCATCGTCACATCGGTATCTGCATTCACCCATGTGATCTTTTCTCCCACGCCACGCCCCTGATTTCCACTCAGATAGTAACCAAAGCCGTTGGAGCTGCTGAAGTACAATCCATTTTCATCTGCCTTGCCCATGGCACAAAGCGCCATGACTCCCTCAATACCATCCGTATACGTATCCTTCATATACTTTTTCGAAGCGGTTGTCAGACAAACATTATCTGATTTACCAATTTTGGAACTGGCAAGCAGATTTCCGGATCTGCCGGCAACTACCGGTGTTCCATCATTTTCGTACAGACATAATGCGATCGGATAATCCGAATCGCCGGAGTATTTCAATACAAAATAACGATCCTTCATGATCGTTGTCTTCAACTGATGTCCGCCTGACGAATGCGCAATTCCCCAGGATGCATCGTAAGGCAGTGAATTCAGTCTGCTTGTACTCATTACATAATCAAACAGCTGATCAATACCATACCGTCCGGCAAATACACCGGTATAATATTCTCCCTCATGCACCACCTGCGTCTCTGCAGAGGCTGTTCCCACCGTAATTCCCTGAAAAGATGTTGACGAAAAAACCATAGCGATCGTCAGCACACCACAGAAAATACGTTTTCTTACCTTGTGTAGATTCCATTTCATAGAACCCCTCCTTTTCCTGTTTTTCGATAAATATAGGGTTAAAATATATTATATCAGTTTTCGGAGTTGGGGTTTCTAAATAGAGTGAATGGTTAAAATATGGTGTGAATAGCACACCGTTTCAGAAAAAACAGATTCCACAAAAAAAGAAGCCTTATCTCTAAGACTTCTCTCATCCGCAATGCGGAAGAAGGGACTTGAACCCTCACGTCGTTGCCAACACTAGATCCTTAGTCTAGCCTGTCTGCCAATTCCAGCACTTCCGCATGTTTCGCTCTGCACTTTTGCGCCGCGAACAAATAAAATATTATCACTTGTATTTCTATTTGTCAACAGTTTTTTTTAATTTTTGAAATATTTTTTAAAATAATCCCATTTTTGCGACGCATCTGTTACAATAAAACTACTATAGAAAGAGAGGAGGATCTCCATGAAAAAAGACGGTTATTATTCTTCCGGTCAATTTGCAAGACTCGCCGGGGTTTCTGTCCGTACGATCCGGTATTATGACAAGCAAAATATCTTAAAACCATCCTATGTCAATGAAAACGGTGCCCGCTTCTATACAGACCGAGATCTGGCAAGGCTGCAGCAGATCCTTCTTTTAAAGTACCTTGGTTTTTCCCTGGATGATATCCGGGAGATCACTGTGGACACAGCGGATTATCATATGATGAAAAACTCTCTGGAGCAACAGCACAAGCTGATCCAGGACCGAATTGAACAGATGCAGTTGGTAGAAACTGCCATCCGTGATACCGCAGATGCCATCACGAAAGACCACGAGCCGGATTGGAGCCAGATGCTCCGTCTGATACATCTGACCGGTATGGAAACAAGCCTGAAACGCCAGTATCAGGATTCTACCAATATCACGGCACGTATCAATCTGCATCAGAAATATTCCGTCAATAAACAGGGCTGGTTCCCATGGATCTATCAGCAGGCCGGAGTCCGGTCCGATATGCACATCCTGGAACTGGGATGTGGAAATGGTGCTCTCTGGACAGAAAATCTGGACAAACTGCCGGAGCAGATATCCATCCTGCTTTCCGACACATCCGAAGGCATGCTCCGGGATGTGCGAAGAACCATCGGCGCAGGGGATATCCGATTTTCCTATCGGACCATTGATTGTGCGGATATTCCATGTGAGGATCATTCCTTTGATCTGGTATTCGCAAACCACGTTTTATTTTACTGTGATGATATCGACCAGGTATGCCGGGAGATCCGGCGGGTTCTGAAAAAAGACGGATTGTTTATCTGCAGCACATACGGCTCGCTTCATATGAAGGAGATCAGTCAGCTGGTGCAGGACTTTGATCCCCACATTCAGCTTGCCGCAGATAATCTTTACGAGCGTTTTGGGCTGGACAATGGTGCCGGGCTTCTTCACCGCCACTTTACCCAGGTGGATCTGTCCCGTTATGAGGACAGTATTTATCTGAAAGAACCAGAACCGTTGATTGATTATATCCTGTCGTGTCATGGAAATCAAAACCAGTATCTGCTGAACCGGTACAAAGATTTCCGTAATTTTGTCCAGAAAGAAACACAAAAAGGGTTTACCATTACCAAGGATGCAGGCATTTTTCTCTGCCGGGTGTAAGAAACAAACGTAACTGTCAACCAACCACACATTTACAGAGAGGATCTTTATGAGAAAAAATTACAAATCAATTTCCTGTCTGCTGACGGCAGCTCTGATTCTGACCGCAGCTCCGTTCCATGCAGACGCACTTACAAAACCAAAACTGAACAAGAAAAAACTCACCATGAGGGTCGGCCAGAAAAAGAAACTGGCCATCAAAAACAAAAAAGCGTCCCAGATCAAAAAGATCAAATTTACCGTCAAAAAGAAAAATATAGCACGGGTCAATAAAAAAGGCGTCGTAACCGCTTTGAACGAAGGAAACACGAAGCTGGTCTGTAAAGTGACCTTAAAAAACAAAAAAACATATAAGCTCAACTGTAAAATCACAGTGAAAGAGGCAGAAAGCACTGTCTCCACGGCAACACCGGGAGCCTCCGCTGTTGCCGGCACTCCTGCAGCAAGTACGGCCGCCTCTGTAAAACCGGGTTCTCCGTCTATGAAACCGACCGTTTCCGGCACTCCGGATACTTCCAAGGCTCCGGCTGACACGGCAAAGCCTGACAACACTCCGGATACTTCCAAGACCCCGGCTGACACGGCAAAGCCTGACAACACTCCGGATACTTCCAAGACCCCGGCCGACACGGCAAAGCCTGTCAAAACTCCGGCAGCTTCCAAGGCTCCGGCTGACACGGCAAAGCCTGTCAACACTCCGGCGGCTTCCAAGGCTCCGGCTGATACCGCAAAGCCTGACAACACTCCGGCCGCTTCCAATACTCCGGCTGGCACCGCAAAGCCTGACAACACTCCGGATACTTCCAAGACTCCGGCGGACACCGCAAAGCCTGACAACACTCCGGATACTTCCAAGACTCCGGCGGACACCGCAAAGCCTGACAACACTCCGGTGGCTTCTAAAACTCCGGCATCTACCGACACGCCGGATACACCAGGTACACCGTCTCCTTCTTTCCAGGGACCACATCTGTCTGCCAATGGCATTTTGACCTCCGATAATGGCGTGATGCGTACCGGAATAGATGCCTATGACATTGTAAAGGAAATGGGTGCCGGCACAAACCTTGGCAATACTTTGGAGTCCTGTGGTACGTGGATCGGCACCTCCAGCACTTCCAATTACGAAACCGCATGGGGACAGCCTGTCACCACGCAGGAAATGATCGATGGGATGAAGGCCGCCGGCTTTGACTCCATTCGTATTCCGGTTGCATGGAGCAATATGATGGCAGACGACGGAACCTACACCATCAACGAAAAGTATTTTAACCGTGTAGAGACCGTGTTAAACTATGCGTTAAATGCAGATATGTATGTCATTATCAACATCCACTTTGACAGTGGCTGGTGGGCACGCTTTGGTTCTAAAACGGAGCAGGAACGCAAGGATGCCATGACAAAATATAAAACGATGTGGACTCAGATTGCCAATCGTTTTCAGGAATACTCCGACCGTCTGATCTTTGAGTCCGCCAACGAAGAATTGGGTACCCGTTTAAACAGCACCGATGATTACAAAGGCTCCGGTTATTACGCAAAGGATGATCTGGATTCCCTTTATAAGCTGACAAACGAGATCAACCAGACCTTCGTGGATATCGTTCGTTCGACCGGTGGCAACAATGCCAGGCGTTTCCTTCTGATCGCCGGTTACGATACCGATATCTCAAAGACCTGTGATCTGAGATACAAAATGCCGTCGGATACGATTGATTCCCATCTAATGGTTTCCATCCATTATTATTCTCCTGCCACCTACTGTATTGCAGATAATCCGAATAACTCCTGGGGATATAAGGAAAGCTGGGGAACTGATGAAGATATCAAAACACTTCAGAGCGAGCTGTCCCAGATGCGTATCTCTTTCATTAATAAAGGGTATCCTGTTATCATTGGAGAATATGGTGTAACAGATACAAAGATCAGTGAAAATAATTTTGTACGTAAAAAAGGCCGCGATCTGTTCTTCCGTACCGTCTGCGAATACGCATTAGACAACAATATGTGTCCGGTACTCTGGGACTGCAGTCAGGTTTTTGACCGCAGAAGCCTCACCATAACAAACGAGGCAGAAAAAGCATTATATACAGAAATGAATGAAAAGGCACATAATTCCAAGCTGGTAAAACCTTCCATTTCTGATGGCTGTTACCACTGGACAGGCACCGTCGCAAACAGTAACTGGAGTGCTTCAAGTGCATCTGCAAGCGATCCAAACTCCACATTTACCATTTCCACAACCGGCGGCTGCTTTACCATCTCCGGCATTGACTGGTCCGACTTCAAACATCCGGTTTTAAAGCTGACCTGCAAAGAGAGCTCCGGATCTGCCCTGTTCCGTCTGGCAAACCAGGTCGATACCAGCAACCAGTACTGGCATCATCTTTATGACAACGGCACCGGTGTCATATCCGAAAAAAACATTTCCTCCGGAAGTACCATTTCCATTAATATTCCGCTGGATGATATGACATCAACCCAGAACCTGTATTTTGCACTGGTAAACAGCTCTGATTTCAATGGAACCATTTCGATCGAAGTCGTGGAAAACTAATCCTCCCCCTCCGAAAAGGACGGTAACGTATTCACTTTTCACAAGAATTGATTCTTTTCGCGGTGAAATTTACAGCAATGTGACAATTTTATAAAAAGAGCTTGAAGGTGACGTAACGTCACCTTCTATACTATACTCAGAAACAAAAAAATAACGCTTACTTCTATTGGGACTTACACAAATGTAACAAATCACAAAACTGAAAAACAACGAAAGGAGATTACCACTATGAAAGGTATTATCTTAGCCGGTGGATCCGGCACAAGACTTTATCCGCTGACCATGGTTACGTCAAAGCAGCTTCTGCCGATCTATGACAAACCAATGATCTATTATCCTTTAGCTGTACTGATGAATGCCGGGATCCGTGAGATCCTGATCATTTCCACTCCGCAGGACACTCCTCGTTTCAAGGAGCTTTTAGGAGACGGACATCAGTTTGGAATCGAGCTGACCTATGAGGTTCAGCCAAGTCCGGACGGACTGGCACAGGCTTTTATTATCGGTGAGGAATTCATCGGCAACGATACCGTTGCTATGGTTCTCGGCGACAACATCTTCTCCGGCCACGGACTGAAAAAACGTCTGACGGCTGCTGTAAAAAACGCAGAGTCCGGAAAGGGCGCTACGGTATTCGGTTATTATGTAGATGATCCGGAACGTTTCGGTATTGTCGAGTTCGACCAGGACGGCAAGGCGATCTCCATCGAGGAGAAACCGGAGAAGCCAAAAAGCAATTACTGTGTCACAGGTCTTTATTTCTATGATAACCGCGTGGTTCAGTACGCAAAGGATCTCAAGCCAAGTGCCAGAGGCGAGCTGGAGATCACGGATCTGAACCGAGTTTATCTGGAGAAAGGCGACCTGAACGTAGAGCTTCTGGGACAGGGATTTACCTGGCTGGATACCGGTACACACGAGAGTCTCGTCGAGGCAACCAATTTCGTAAAGACGATCGAGTCACACCAGCACCGCAAGATCGCGTGTCTGGAGGAGATCGCATATCTGAGCGGATGGATCACAAAGGAAGATGTGCTGAAAGCATATGAACCACTGAAAAAGAACCAGTACGGCCAGTATCTGATGGATGTTCTGGATGGCAAGTACATGGATGTTCTTCATTAAAAATTATTTTGACCACAATGCAGCAAAGGGAGTCTTTTCATCCCTCAAACCAATTTATATATTACAGATCAAGGAGAAAAATTATGACTATTATCGTAACCGGCGGTGCCGGATTCATTGGAAGTAACTTTGTGTTTCACATGCTGGACAAATATCCGGACTATCGTATCGTCTGTCTGGACTGCCTGACCTACGCCGGAAACCTTTCCACACTGGCACCGGTTATGGACAACCCGAACTTCCGTTTTGTAAAGGAAGATATCACAGACCGTGAGGCTGTTTACAAATTATTCGAGGAGGAGCATCCGGACATCGTTGTAAACTTCGCTGCTGAGAGCCACGTAGACCGTTCCATTGAGACTCCGGAGGTATTCCTTCAGACAAATATCATGGGAACTGCCGTACTCATGGATGCATGCCGTAAATACGGTATCACCCGTTATCATCAGGTATCTACCGACGAGGTATATGGTGATCTTCCACTGGACAGACCGGACCTGTTCTTTACCGAGGAAACTCCGATCCACACCAGCAGTCCATACAGCTCATCCAAAGCCGGCGCTGACCTTCTGGTACTGGCATACCACAGAACCTACGGGCTGCCTGTTACCATCAGCCGCTGCTCAAACAACTACGGACCATATCACTTCCCGGAGAAGCTGATCCCTCTGATGATCGCAAATGCACTGAATGATAAGCCGCTTCCTGTTTACGGTACCGGCGAAAATGTCCGCGACTGGCTGTATGTGGAGGATCACTGCAAGGCCATCGACCTGATCATCCACAAGGGACGTGTCGGCGAAGTATACAATATCGGCGGCCACAACGAGATGACAAATATTGATATCGTAAAGATCATCTGTAAGGAGCTTGGCAAGCCGGAGAGCCTGATCACCTATGTATCTGACCGTAAGGGACACGATATGCGTTATGCGATCGATCCAACCAAGATCCACAATGAGCTGGGATGGCTTCCGGAGACAAAATTCGCAGATGGTATCAAGAAGACCATCAAATGGTATCTTGACAATAAAGAGTGGTGGGAGACCATCATTTCCGGAGAGTACCAGAATTATTATGAGAAAATGTATGGAAATCGCTAAAAGAGGTTAAGAAATTATGAAAATATTAGTGACCGGCGTTGCCGGACAATTAGGCCATGATGTCATGAATGAGCTTGCCAAAAGAGGCCACGAGGGCATCGGAAGCGATCTTGCGCCAAAGTACAGCGGCACCGCAGACGGCTCTTATGTGACTACCGCAGACTATGTGTCCATGGACATTACGGACCGTGCTTCTGTCGCAGAAACTTTGTTAAAGATCAATCCGGATGCGGTCATTCACTGCGCCGCCTGGACTGCTGTTGATGCTGCAGAGGACGAGGACAAAAAGGATACGGTTTATGCAGTCAACGCAACAGGCACGGAAAATATTGCCGCTGTCTGCAAAGATCTGGACTGCAAAATGATGTATATCAGCACCGATTATGTCTTTGACGGACAGGGTACCACTCCATGGGATCCGGACTGCAAGGATTACAAGCCATTAAATGTATATGGTGCTTCCAAGCTGGACGGCGAACTGGCAGTGTCCGAAATTTTGGACAAGTATTTTATCGTCCGTATCGCCTGGGTATTTGGAACCAACGGCAAAAACTTTATCCGCACTATGCTCAATGTTGCCAAAACCCATGACAAGCTTACGGTCGTCAGTGACCAGATCGGTACTCCGACCTACACCTTTGATCTGGCAAGACTTCTGGTGGATATGATCGAAACAGACAAATACGGCTACTATCATGCAACCAACGAAGGCGGCTATATCAGCTGGTATGATTTCACAAAGGAAATCTTCCGTCAGGCAGTTGCTCTGGGACGTACCGAATATGACGAAAACCACGTCACTGTTTCTCCTGTCACCACGGAAGAATACGGCGTATCAAAGGCTGCCAGACCGTTTAACAGCCGTCTGGATAAGTCTAAACTCACGACGAATGGATTTACTCCTCTGCCAACCTGGCAGGATGCGGTGGCTCGTTATCTGAAGGAGATTGAGTTTTAATATTCACATATATCCGGAATAAAACAAAAACCGTGGATAAGCATTTGCATAACAAGCTTATCCACGGTTTATTTTTCTTATCGCTTACTTTTTCCTTAGAACCGGAAATCTCTCTTTCCTTCCTTTAACTCCTCCAGATACTGGATGGCTCTTTCCCGTACCTTCTCGTTTGGTACCTTCTGGATTTCTCTGGCGATCAGCTCCTCACCGATCTGCTTTGTCTCCGGAGACGCATAATCCTCCAGATACTCCTTCAAGGTCATCAATGCATTTGGCTGACAGCAGTTTACGATCTGACCGGATTTTAACAGGGTCATAAAACGATCTCCTGTTCTTCCGGCACGGTAGCATGCGGTACAGAAGCTTGGAATATATCCCATCTTCATCAGCCAGTTTACCACCTCGTCCAGTGTACGGGTATCGCTGACATCAAACTGTGCGGAGCTGTCATCACGAACCGGCTCGGTATAACCGCCGACGCTGGTACGGGAGCCGCCGCTGATCTGGGAAATGCCCAGATGAAGGACATGTTCTCTGGTTTTCTGGGATTCTCTGGTTGATATGATCATACCGGTGTATGGCACGGCAATACGGATCACCGCCACGATCTTTTCAAAGATCTCATCCGGCACGGCATTGCTGAAATCGTCTGTATCAATATCGTCAGCCGGACAGATCCGGGGAACACTGATGGTATGAGGTCCCACTCCCTGCGCTGCCTCCAGATGCTCTGCATGCATCAGGATTCCTACCAGCTCATAGCGGTATCCCTCCAGACCGAAAAGAACGCCAAGACCAACATCATCAATGCCGCCCTCCATGGCACGATCCATTGCCTCGGTATGATATGCATAATCATGCTTTGGTCCCGTTGGATGGAGCTGCTCATAAGACTCCTTGTTGTAGGTCTCCTGGAACAAAATATAAGTACCGATCCCGGCATTTTTCAGGCGGGTATAATTCTCTACCGTCGTGGCTGCAATATTGACATTGACTCGACGGATCGCCCCGTTTTTGTGCTTAATGCTGTAGATGGTATCAATACTTTCCAGAATATATTCCAGCGGATTGTTTACCGGATCCTCTCCCGACTCGATTGCCAGACGCTTATGCCCCATATCCTGCAAGGCAATGACTTCCTCCCGGATCTGTTCCTGGGTCAGCTTGATCCTTGGAATATGCTTATTTTTGTGATGATATGGGCAATAGGTACATCCATTCACACAATAGTTAGAAAGATAAAGAGGCGCAAACATGACAATACGATGGCCATAAAATTTCTCCTTGATCTCCATGGCAAGCTCCCGGATCTGGCGATTGATCTCCGGGTCGTCACACTCCATCAGGACTGCTGCCTCCTTGTGACTGATACCCTTTGCCTTTTTGGCCTTTTCCAGGATTTCCTTCATCAAAGGAATGTTATCCTTATTTTTCTTTGCATAATCAAGAGACTCCAGAATCTCCTCATGGTTAATAAACTCCTCTGCCTTCAATGACTTTGGATCATACTTGTAGCTGCTCATTGTTTTTCCTCCATATTCTTGTATCTGTTATATTTTATCTGTCCAATTTTCAGGACACTGTTTACGTCTTGGAATATACCGCTTTTGCACTGACTCCCGGTGTCATCCCCAGTTTGCCTGACAACGCACTCACCGTATTGGTATCCGCATCCATCACAACACTGATCACGGAAATGCCCCGCTCCCGGTAGGGCATCCCCATCCTGCCCACAATGTACTCCCGGTACTCGTGAAGCAGTTCATTGACCCGTTCCACACGGTCCATATCCTCAACGATAATACCAAGGATTGCAATTCTTCGATCCATAATAATCCTCCATCCACAACTTTCTGCCACGAATAGTCTGCTTCGTCTCTACTCTTTAACATAAAAACGCCCCATGTCCAAATGACATGAGACGTTTCCCGGTACAAGATCAATATTTATTGTACGAATATCAAACCGCAGACTTTCCCCGCGGAATCCTTCAAAACATATCATGCCTTTGCGTCGGGACGAACCCTTCGTGTCAGAACATGAGAATATTTTATCATCTATGAGTTGAGATGTCAAAAATTAATTAACTAATCCCCAACAGACAATTTAAATCTGGCATATTTTTGCATTACCTCATCATACTTTCCCTGCGCAATTTTTAATTCTTCATTTGTCTTTAATACCACCATGCCCTTCTTTATATCTCTTATATACTTGGCATTTACCAAAAAGCTTTTATGAATCCGAATCATATTTATACTATTTAGTCGTTCCTCAATGACATCAAGCGTATTTCGCAAAGATAAAACTTTTACATTTCCCGAAGCAATAATATGGAAATATGTATAATGCAGTTTACTTTCCACATACAACAGATCTTCAATAGAAAAACTCATATCTCTTTCGCGAAAATTAATTGTTAAATCTTCTTTTTTCCAAACTTTTTCTAATGCAACAGCGTGTTCCACAACCTCCTCTAATTCCACCAAAAAATTTCCGGATGTTTTCAATAAATATCGAAAAGCATTAACTTTATATCCATCCAATGCATAATCAATACAGGATGACACAATAGCAATTACCAGTTGAGGATATCTTTCTATTTTTGTTAAAATATTAATCCCATTTTCTTCCTTTAAGGCTACCTCCATCAACAAGAGATTACAATTTTGTAATAATTCTTTATGGTCAATAACCTCGCGGCCATTTTCTAATAATATTACTTTATAAGATGTAATTTCTAATATTTTCAGTTTACTTTCAACTATTTTTTTCTCATAGTCAGCATACTCTTTGTTGTCATCGCAAATAACAACGGAAAACATTGGTTTTTCCCCCTAGTATCATTTCTGTCAAAGAATATCTTTTTTATTTATTCTAATATTTCCCAAAACAATCATCGCAACACTCAGTATGATCATCATAAAAATACATACACCAGAAGACAATCCATTTTCATCCATTTTGTCCATTCTTATGGGAATTCCTAAATTCCCAATCAAAAAATATGACTTTTTATATAGCGAAACAATTAGTAAACCTCCTGTGCAAAGGAAAGCAATTGCTTTCGGAATATAAAGCAAAAGAGTAATTTCGAGACAGCAAAATAAGAACATCAACAATAATGGCTGTAGAAAATAAATGACCATAATCTTCCAAACCGAAAAATCCACAATAACGGACCTTCCATACAATTCCATCACATACCAGGTAGGATGCATACTTAAATCCACATTTTCGCACAGACAAAAAAGCAATGTCGTTCCTATCAACAAAAGAAAATACAATACGACAACGCTCCCCGCCCAAACATATTTGGACATTAACCATCCCGATCTGCTCTTTGCCCGTACGATCAATTGCTGCCCATAACCACTTAAATCGTCCCATGTATATATACATATGGGAATCAATAAAAAAACAAATAATAAAAACCAGTATGTGGGAAACTCATAGAAATCACCTATCGAAAATTTATAGTCACTTTTCCCCTGTATCAGACAGACCCAGTAATCAACGAACGAACCATTACCGTCCAGATTCTCTTTTATTTTCACAGACGATAATTTATTATAAACTTCAACATGAGTAATCAACGAAAGTATAACTCCCAGCAGCAAATACTGATATTTACTTATGGCATCGCATTTTATGTCATGTAATAAAAATTTATTCAGCTTCATGTATGATCTTCCCTTCTGAAATTTTTATTATTTCATCGGATAAATACTCCAGTTCTTCTATGTCATGACACGTTACAATGACTACATGATCCGGAGTTTTAAGTTCATGTATCACATTGCGGATCTGCTCCACACCATCACCATCAATTGCATTTATCGGCTCATCCAGTAAAACAATCTGAGGTTCTCCCATAATAGCAGCAGCGACTCCCAGCCGTTGCTTCATTCCCAATGAATATTCGCCATATTTCTTGTGCATCTGATCTTGTAATCCCACTTTGTCCAATAAGTTTTCAATATCAGCATTTGTCAAATTACAGTTTAAGTCTGCTAACAAACGCAAATTTTTGTATCCAGAATATTCCGAAATAAAACTCGGATTCTCAAGCAAAATACCAATGCTGTTTGGAATCGCATTTTTCTTCGTTACAATTTTACCATTTATAATAATCTGACCTTTCGTAGGCAATATCAACCCGGCAATGCTCCTCATAAGCATAGTTTTTCCGGAACCGTTCTTTCCCCGGATTCCATAAACTTTTCCACCATAAAATTCCTGATTAATGTCATCTAATATTATTTTTTTATTTATTATTTTTGTCAGATGCTCTATTTTTATGATAGGCTGGTTATCTCTATTTTCATTGTTTTCCATAAAAAAATCCCTCCCTCAATCGTTAAAATAAATATTAAATATGCCAGGACCTGAATATAAGAAACATCAATAATGGCACCGCTGTATTTTGCCTGAAAAACAAGTATCTTTAATGCCCATTTCGACAAGCCCATTTTCATAAAAACAGCCTCTTGTAAAGCGTACAAAACATAAGGACAAAAAATAACCACCATTTCATTTTTTGCATAAACAGATGCGATCAAAGCACACAGTGCTAAAATACCACCAACCAAAAAAACAATCACGGAATATGCAAGCATATATATCATAGGATGCACATAATACACACCTGACATCAAACTCCTTTCGATCAGAGGACTATCCCATGACATTACATTCGGATAATTGGCCGGATACAACAAAGAACTTGCAAACAGGCTGACAAAGTAAGGAATCACGCAAAATGTGCCACCTAGCAAAAAGGATGCAATTAATTTGCTGACAAAATAATTATTTTTGCCTATTCTGGTGATCAGAAGATTGGCATAACCATCCCTTTTATCCTTAAAATAACTGGTGCCATAGGAAAATACAGCCATTATTGGTAAAAAAGAATAAAATAATTCTCCAAAAAAAGTATAACCTTCTCCTCCCAAAAAGCTTTCATACATATTATCCGGATAACACCCAATTGCATATGACCCGTCACTTAATATCCACTGAGAATCCTGTTTGAGATTCATTAAGTGAATCTGATAATATGCTGCCAATTGTCCTGCCACAAGCAATAACCCAATTGCCAAAATCAATAGTGTTCTATAACAGAAGATTCCCCGATATAATTCGTGTTTTAATATTTTTTTCATAATGTTACTGGATTCGCAAATACCTTCCAAATCCTCCTTTCCCTTTACTCAAGTCAAAGTCTGACACATTCTCATCATAGTCATTAGATATATATAACGGCATAGTATATATATCATGATCATTCCTTATGCTTCTGGTATAACCGAGTACCAGTTCCTGCTCTTCTCCTGCTGATATATACCCCTTATATACATCTTTTTCATTATCTATGTCTAATGTACTTATATACTCCGGATCACACGGACCTTCCAAGGTTCTTTTATTATTATATAGATCAAAACAATTGTATAAACTTTTATCCGCATTTGTATAATTTTTAATGCGAAGCTTAACAAAAATTGCGTAGTCTTTATATCCCTTCGTATAATAGCTTTTACGCAGGCCATGTCTGTCTTCCGCAACGGTTGTAAAGGATCCATCCTTTTTTATATATCTGGATTTATAATACCCCAGCCATGCATCAGGATTATACTCCTTGAAATCCTCGAATTTTTCTACAATCGCCACATCCTCTAGCTGGTAACCAACTCCACTCTCAATCAGGCGGTCACCCACAGGTAAAACGCTGCCTGTTTTTGTATCCTCCGGTACATTTTCTTTTTGATCTGCCGTTTTATCTTTTGAACCATTGTAAGGATCAAATTCTCCCGTACTTTTTACAAGGGCAGCATTATGTATCGAAATAGCTTTTGGCTTTGGATATCCAGACACAGGTATCATCAGTCTCAAAGCCTTCAATTTTTCATAAGTCAGGTTTGCTATATTTTCTCCAATGATATCGTAGCACATTTTTATGGTTATCTCTTCCTGAGGCTGAAGCTTTTTATCTATATATCCGTCATTCAACTTCTGAATCAAATCCGGAAATCCGCCTTGCAAAACAGACTGATTTTCACAGGTTACATAATAATCTGAAAATGTGATTTCTTGTGCCGTTTTTGAAGTATTTTTCACTTTCATTTCAATATATACGACATACTTCAGCGAATTAAATGCTTTTTCCAACCCGTTTTTCACATAATGATTTGTAACATATGAATAATATTCTTTTAGTTCTGGATTCTTCTCCACGATTGCCGGCATCTCATATATCTGACTTTTTATAATAGAGTGCTGAAGACCATTCACTGTAACAGTCTGGTCTTCAGCAGCAATATCGTATTTCCCGTGATTTCCATCATTAAGCTGGAACCATCTGAATATTACGACAATGATAAAAAGTAAAAAGATACCGATTTTTCCTGTTCTTTTTATTTTTTTCATCATATCATCATCCTATATTGTGATAATCTTTTGTGCTATCCGGACTCCAATATCCACTTCCGGATGAACCACATCTTGTTCTTAAAACAGCATATTTATAGTGATTGTACACATTGTTTTTTATTGTATAATCCGTATACTTTTTCAACGTACACTCCGCACTGCATGTATTAGAATATGTTGAATACGATCTGTTCGTCCCCATCACAGTCACCTTAGGTAAAGATACCCCATCAGAAAAAACAACATACGTTCTGCTAGCATTATTCTTCATTCTTATGCATGTATAAGAAACACTATTGGCTTTAAAATGAAACATTTCATTTGCCACATTAGGTTGTGCTTCCTTTGCAAAACTAAAACAGTTTACACTCCCCACCACTACCATGCAAGCTAATCCTAACACAATACCTTTTTTTAATAATTTCATATTTTCTCTCCTTTTTCATTTCCACTAATATTCTTCATATTATAGCATAAAGTTATAATACAGTCATGAATTATTTCATTTTTAATTAGTGATTTTTCTTTTCTGCTGGTTTTCCAAACTGATAAAAACACTAAAAATGTTTTTATCTTTTGGTGTTGCTTTTACATTTGCAAGAATAACAGTGCCTTTAAAAATCTTTATTTTTTACCTTTCCCCTTCCCATCAATATCATGAATTTGTTATCCGAACTTGTAATTTAATCTGACAATCCGCTCAAGCTAACTGAATTACAAATTCAAATCCCATACTCTATTTCTACCACTGATATATTTTTCTTGCAATACGTTTGGCAAAATTTATAAAAAACTGGCAGAATTAAATCAGTACATCACAAAAAAATGACACTTGTAAAGAGAACTCTTTTACTCCGTCCAGCTTATGGCACATTTTACTGCCCGCTTCCATCCGGCAAGCTTCTGTTCACATTCTTCCTTTGAAATATCCGGCATAAATCTGCCCCCGACACCGGCATTCTGGCGGATATCTTCAAAGTCCCTCCAATATCCCACGGCAAGTCCCGCCAGATACGCCGCTCCCAGAGCCGTGGTTTCGAGACACAGCGGCCGGTTGACCGGTGTCTGGATCACGTCAGCCTGTGTCTGCATCAAAAAGTTATTGGCACTGGCTCCTCCGTCCACCTTCAATGCTGACAAGGTGATCCCGGAATCTGCTTCCATTGCCTGCAGTACATCACTGACCTGATATGCGATGGATTCCAGCGTTGCCCGGATAATATGGTATTTATTGACTCCACGGGTCAGACCCACAATGGTTCCCCTTGCATACTGATTCCAGTATGGTGCTCCCAGTCCTGTAAATGCCGGTACCACATAACAGCCATTGGTATCCGGCACCTTGCGCGCCATATACTCGGAGTCCTCCGCGGAATCGATCAGCCGCAGCTCATCCCGCAGCCACTGTACCGAAGCTCCTCCGATAAATATAGAACCCTCCAGTGCGTAATAAACCTTTTTATCAATGCCCCATGCGATCGTGGTTACCAGACCATTAGTGGAAAATACCGGCTTTTCTCCTGTATTCATCAATAAAAAGCAGCCTGTTCCGTATGTATTTTTGGCCTCCCCCTGAGAGAAACAGGTCTGACCAAACAGTGCCGCCTGTTGATCTCCCGCCACCCCGGCAATGGGAATCTCTCCTCCCAAAAATGATATGTCCGTTTTTCCGTACAAACCACTGGAGGGACGAACCTCCGGCAGCATACATGCCGGAATATCAAGACGATCTAATATTTCCCGATCCCAGCACAGATCATTGATATTGTACATCATAGTCCGAGAGGCATTGGAATAATCTGTCGCATGAACCTTTCCCTTTGTCAGCTTCCAGATCAGCCAGGTATCTACCGTACCAAAAAGCAATTCCCCTCTCTGTGCCCGTTCTCTTGCTCCCGGCACATGATCCAGAATCCATTTGAGCTTTGTGGCAGAGAAATAGGCGTCGATCACAAGACCGGTTTTCTGCCGGATCATTTCCGTGAGCCCCTCTTCCTTCAACTGATCGCAGTATTCCGACGTTCTGCGACACTGCCAGACAATGGCATGATAAACCGGCTCTCCGGTTTCTTTATCCCAGACGATGGTCGTCTCTCTCTGATTCGCAATCCCGATTGCCTGAATATCCTGTGCTGTGGCTCCTATTTTAGACATTGCCTCCACCGCCACTCCAAGCTGTGTGGACCAGATCTCACTGGCGTCCTGCTCTACCCAGCCCGGCTGAGGAAATATCTGCGTAAATTCCTTCTGTGCCACAGAAACGATCTCTCCCTTTTCATTAAATAAAATGCAGCGATTGCTTGTGGTTCCTGCATCCAAAGCCATGATATATCCCATACTGCTACCCCCATTTATAGCGTTTTCAATTAATCAACTCAAACTTCCCACACCAAATATTTCACTACGCCCATAATATTTCATATGCAGTTTGAGCTATTTACAATTTCACCCTTAATTCCTTCTCCCCATCCTGTCCCTGATATCGGACAATGGTATATCTGCCCTTACGTTCCACACGCCGGGCTGCCTCATGAAGTCCTGTCAGGCTCTGCTGTAATTCCTGTTTTTCTGCGTCATAGCTTCCCACATCATCCGAGGTAAAAAGCAGTCCGCCAAACAGTCCGTTTACCTGTGCCAGTAATGCTTTCTGCTTCGCAGAAAGTTTAATGTTGTCATCCCGCAGCAGATAAACATCCGGATCGTTCCAGAATGCCCGCCCGTTTAACTGCCTGCGGTAGATCGTATTACCAATGGTGTTTTTGGTGGAAACACGCTCTCTGTGAAGAAGTTTTTCCTTCGGGGAACCATCCCAGTCGAGCCCCACATCCGGACCGATCCGGCAGTAATCCACCTTGCCAAATGCCGGTCCCAACGGGACACCGCAGCCAAGGATCAGCTTGTCTCCCACAAGCTCCCGCAGGAAGTCCATGGCTTCACACATAAGCTGTCCTCTTGTTTTATATGCCGTCGGCTGCATACACGCCCCATAAAGAAAATCAAGCTTCACCAGATCAAAGCCCCACACATCCAAAACCTGATGAAATACCTCTTTTAAATAATCCTGCACCTGTGACAGCTCCAGATCCAATGCATAAAAGGTACTCCAATTACTGCCACCACACACCGGATTTCCACGCTCATCCTTTACCAGCCATTCCGGATGTTGCTGATAACATCTGGAATTTTTCTCACATACAAACGGTGACAACCACAATCCCGCCTTCATGCCATATGCATGGATCTGATCCACCACCGGCTCCAGTCCTGCCGGGAATTTATCTGCATTGACATCCAGCCAGTCTCCCACATAAGTCTGATAACCGTCATCGATCTGAAACACATCAAAGTTCTGTCCCATTTCATGGACATGTTCCAGATTCTCCATAATGACCGGTTCCGAAATATTCTGATAATGATTGTACCAGCTTGTATAGCCTGTCATTGGTTTTCCCAACGGCTTTGGTATGTTCATTTTCTCAAAATATAGATCAAACACCTGATCCTCGGTACCGGAAAGTTCCACCAGATCAAAAGCATTCCACTCCTCAGAAATCTTTAATCCTGCACAGTCCTTTTCTATGGTCATCTGCTGTGCTGTGCCATTATAATAAAATACCGTAAATCCGGCACGCTCGCTTAAGGAGCCCAGAAAGCGGTACTGCTCTCCATCCCGGAAATAACAATAGGTAAATCCATGAAACTGTCCCGTTCCCTTCGGTTTCATGGTAAAATTCACATCTCCATAACGATCCAGATAATACTTTTCCACCATCCCGGAAGCCAATGGAGATATGGCAGGTTCCTTTTCCAGAATCGTATGCTCATGGGAATCTGTCCAGGACTGATATCCATTCATAAAGATCTGTTCCGGATCTCTGCCCCCACGGCAGGACCACGGAAATGTCATGCTGACAGACTCCAGGGTAAGCTCTCCCACAGGACTGCCAAATTCATCAAAATCCTTCGGAATGATCCGGATATGAAGCTCTCCCTCATCCTCCTGCCAGCGCAGGGTAAAATATGGCTGCTCTCCTCCCTGATACATCTCTGCCGCAAAGGGTTCCCCATTCCGGTTTCCCCTGATCAAAAAAATAATATTTTCCACGTCTTTTCCTCCCTCGTATATTTACTTTCTTCCCTTTTCCCCCACAGAATCTGCTCAATACTCTGTATCATAATTATTTATGTCTTTGCTCTCCCACTGCATCATCTTTCCAGTATATCCAGTGTATGCGCTCCCGCTCCGATCAGATCCTGTCTTTCGCAGACCGATAAATGATACTGTATAAACAACTCGAAGGTCTCCTCGTCCATAGCATTCAGCACCGGCCGCATATAATTTGCCGGGCCATCCGGAGAAATGATCCTGAGCCGTTTCAGATCTGCTGCCTTATTTAATGCATCAATGTCCTCAATGCGCATATAATCATACAGATCTCCATCCTGTGGAATACACTTAAAATCCTTTGACAATCTGCCGTCCTCCAGACACTGCTTTACATTGCCGTCCCGGAAACCGTACAGCAGCACACCGTACTCGTTCATACAATACGCCACCAAAATCCTGCCACCCGGTCTGGTCACGCGCTTTGCCTCCTGCAATGCTTTCAGCTTGTCCTCCGTGGTATATAGATGATACATCGGTCCAAACAACAAAGTAATATCAAAAGAACTGTCCGCAAAACGGGACAATTTTAATGCATTTCCCTGATATGCCTTGACACTGCTTCCTTTTGATTTCAAAATACCCAGATTATATTTCACCAGCTCCACAGCTGTAACGTCATAGCCTTCCTCCGCCAGTGCAACACTGTATCTACCGGTGCCTGCACCGATATCCAGAATACGGATCTCCGGACGGTATGCCTCATCGGATCCATTCTTGTCCCTCTGTCTGTTCTGTATCATCTCATCAATACATGCATGAATATACTTCATAGAGGTAATATACTCCACCCTGCCGTGGCGTCTGGTAAGCCTTTTATCCTCATTAAATTTATTGTAATATTTCTCCAGTTCCGTCATATGTTTTATTCTCCCGATCGTCTCTTGTATCCCTTTACCGTCCATCCTATATATGCTGATCCCGGCCTTTATCCAGTGCCGAAATCTTACATCTGATGGCGGACCACCCGGTACTCATCTCCATTGCGGTAGTACGGGCAGCTGTCATGGTGATTCGTCATAAACCGCACCATATCATCCTCATCCATATTCACATCACAGAAATACTCCTCGTACTCCTCATCATAGCTGTAATTTGCACAGGTATCACATTCGTTTGACATACTTAAACTCCTCATATAGTTTTTCCCTGATCTTCAAAAATGTATTTTTATATTAAACATGAATAATACTTCTTAAGTATAATAAGAAAATTATAACTCCCACCACAAACCTCTGTCAATTTGAACTTATATAAAATCAACAAAAACAGGAGGTGTTCCGTTACCTCCTGTTTCATACAAAGATTTTTACAATTCATTTACTAAAGCAGCAAAAAGTTGAACATTAGGAAATCTGCACCAGTTACACCGATATATGCAAGTGCCAAAGGAATGGATATACATAAAATACCTACGATACAGTTAATCAAAACATTTTTTGTATACCGAGCCGTCAAAAACAAAAGTCCCATCATCAGACATATCCCCAAATATCTTTTTACTGCCACAAAAATCAAATAATTCATTATGCTTACACTTCCGGGAAGCCATGATAAATGTTCCAGACTGACAGCCGGAGCATGTAATCCCCCAGTTCCATATTTTTGAAAAATGCTAATGTAAAGAGGCAGATATGTTGCGACATATAAAACCGTGGCAATCCCTATTCCAACAAACCCTTTCACATATAAAGTGTGTTTCCCTCCATAATAACTGGTCCTTAACAATACATTCGTACGATTCTGATATTCTATCCCATACAAATATGCAAACAGATAGATCAATATGCTGCTGAGACAAAATGCCATCCGTATAAAAAGAGTTTTATAAACACCGGATCCCGTCAATATCATATATGGCGTTTCATGCAAAAAATCGCCATTTACTTTTTTTAAATAAGGTGCTTTTATATTCCTGATCTGCTCAAAAGCAGGATAACTATTCATCTCATACTGATACGTTTTCTCTGATATTCTTCCCGCCTCATGATCATTTTCAATCTTCTGAAACCGTTTGTTTTCCTTTTGAAGATATTGTTCTTTTCCTATTGTATACTTTCCTTGCAGATAATCAACATATGCCTCATATGCAGCATCCGTGGTTATAAAATATTCCTCCCAGACCGGTTTATAACACATGATCATTATGATCACATATAGAACGCAGAGAATCCCTCCACGACCATTGCATAATAATTTATAAACCTCACCCCTCAGTACAGAACAGCTTTTTATCCGAAATTTTTGTTCCGATACGTTTATCCCACTTCCTGCTTCTGCCAAACCTTTTTTATCAAATATAGATATGGCACATATCGTCATCAAAACGCTAAATAATGGCACAATAAATAAATAGACCTCAAAATACGAGAATGGCATCGAAAAAATCGAAATATTATGATAACCAACCAAAAGCTCCGGTCTTAAAAAAGCATATGCATTAATATATTTAAGTATTTCAAACCGGCTATTATCATGAATCGCATAAAATAATAAAATTTCACCTCCAAAAGCGCCTACTACCGTCAAATACCGCCATTCATTTTTATGAATCATCATCATCCCCAAAAAGATAAATGATAGCATAAGAAAACCATTTAATATTTTTGACAAAAAAATAATAACAATATACTGCAGGATCGATAAATGCAAAACACTCCCTCTAAGCAGACTGATGGCCTGAATAGGTCGTTCCATATTTCCAATTCCATACATGGCATTTACCAGAATGAGATCTGAACCATAAAAAATACAACAGACCAGACATGTTCCCACCATTAACACTGCCCACTTTGATATGGCAAGACGGATGTCCCCCTTATATGTGGATTGATACAAAAACAATTCTCCCGTATCTGCTTCTCTGGAAACCAAAAAAACTGACAACAAAAGTATTATTAAAAAGCAACAGAAGTCTGTAACTGTATTCTTTATAAACACTTCTAATCCTTTTTGCTCACCATAGGGCATTGATTTTCTTTTACTCCATTTGGAATAGTCCTGAATAATCTTTTGCTGATTTCTTATGCCAAAATGATTTTCAGAAGCAATCAGACCGAAATGCAAAATGTCATTCGCATTGTTTATAATATTCTGAACATATTCGCCATATCCCGAACAATCATTGATCTCTTCCTGAACTGCAGAAAAAAGGCGGTATTCTGCATTTGGATTTTCTTCGTACTTTGGCTTGTATTGATCCTTTTCCTCATATATCTTCTCGATCTTTTTTTCAATAAATTTTTTCGGATTGCTTTGATGCTCCAATTCTCTGTATATCTTTTTATATGACCCGGAAGAATATAAATATCCGCCAGCCACTCCACTTTGGAACATATAAAAACTAAATATTCCATTGACAAAAAACAGAATACAAACGCTTGCCAATATCATCTTATTTGTATATATTTTATGAAATTCTTCCCAGAACAAGTACACACGCCACTCCTTCCTCTCTTATTGCCATCCTTCGTTTTTACCGATCCTGAAAATAATATAAATAGACATCCTCCAGTGATGGTTCTGCTTTTACACTAATGTATTTTTCCGGAAGCTTCTCTGTAACAATACGTACACGAAGTTTTCCTTTGCTTTTTGATATATTTTCTACGAGATAATTATGTTCTATCTCTCTCAACTCATTTTCTCCACAGTGTATTTCCCAAACCTTTCCTTGAAGTTTTTCACATAAAGCATCTGTATGATCTGCCAGCATCAGCGATCCCTTCTGCATTAATAATATTTTTTTTGAAATCACCTCTACATCCTGTACCACATGAGTTGCAACAATAACAATCTTTTTCAGCGCAATCTCCGAAATGATATTACGAATATGTATCCTTTCCTTGGGGTCAAGACCAGCTGTAGGCTCATCCAGAATAACAATTTGTGGGTCACCCAGCAAAGCCTGCGCCAACATTGCTCTTTGCTTCATACCACCTGAAAAGCATCCTAATTGTTTATGAAGGCTCTGTAGGAGATTTACCTGCCCTGCAATTTCCATGATCTGCTGACATTCCTGCTTTCTATCCACTCCTTTCAGGGCAGACATATAATATAAAAACCTTTCCAGGGTAAACTCCGGATATACATTTTGGTTTTGAGGCATGTACCCTATCTTTTTCTTATATTCTCTTCCCCATTTTGAAAGTTCCCTTCCATTGTATAATATCTTTCCCGAAGTTTCTCTAATATTTGAAGTAATAATATTCATCAAGGTGGACTTCCCAGCTCCATTAGGTCCGAGCAAACCATAAATTCCATCCGTAAATGTATAAGAAAAATCATTTAATGCCATTTCCGTTTTTTGATACTTTTTGCATAAATGCTCAATCCTCAGTTCATTCTTCTCCATTCAATTCAACCACCTTCATATTCATCTTTTCAATATCTTTTTGGGGGATATATGCACTTACTCTGTTAACTACCGCATTTCTTGATAATAAATAGACTCCTTTATCCTCTCCAACAATAAACCATTTTGCAGAATCAATCCGTTTTATTTTCTTTCCTTTTTTGTTAAGAATAATGACTTGACCCGTTTCATCATCTTCTTTTTGAAGGTTAACCGCAAATCCATTTTGCAGCAAATATATTTTCCCGGCTCCTATCTCAGTTCCCTTTATACCATCAACACAAACCCTGGACTGCCTGTTTGTCTTACTGTCGACTTTCTGAATAATTCCCGTCATTTTTTGAGAATCATCAAAAACATTAATATAATAATTCCGCCCATCAAATCCAACCAGATCCTCCAATTTTCGTCCTTTTAACATCTTCAATAAATTTTCTTGCAAATCTAAGGCATATACAGCAGATAAATCCGTTTCCTCTCCATCACTATGTTCTTGTTTCATAATCTTTTCATATGGAAGTCTGTTTCCCTGATACTCAAAATACAGCTTGTCCTGATCCACATATTGAAGATTTAAGAAGCATTGATAACTTCTCTTAAAGGAATAAAGCTCTTTCATTTTCCCACTTTTGAGATCCAGTGAAAAAAGTTTTGCAATCCCCGGTGCGTCAGACATAGATCCATCCTTAAGCACCTTTGTCTCACTGCTGTCCTGAACTGTCACTCCAACATATACCACTTGGTCTTTTTTGAAACAAGACATCCAAAAAATATCAGAATATGATTTAGTTCCTACTGAATTTCTGCTCACTGTCTCATGATTGCTTCCATCAACATCGCACCGATACAAAACAACGGAATCCTGAGAATGTCCCACTAGATAAAGCTTTTGATCAAGCACATACATCTGGTCAATGATAACATCCGGCTCAAACCGTGCCATACAGTCGTCACTATTATGTGCACATCCGGCCTTTGTACATAATTTTCGTCCTTTTCCATTTTTTACATTTTTATAACAGATACCATCCTCTTCATAAAACAGAACATCGTCCCCAACCAAAACCCCATTTTTCCATTCTGCGTTCTGGACGATATTTTTCATTTCTTTTGTATCAGGCAGCTGGACATCACCATATTTCGCCATTTTTCCATAGATTGCTACAATAGCAACAGCCGAAAAAAACAGCAGCACATAGACAAAAAATCTGTTTATTTTCATTTTCCTCACTCCTCGTATTTTGAAATAATAATGACAAATTCTGATTATGTTTAATAGTACCATAAATCAGAATTCATCATTACTTATTACTTCACAATTAACAAATTACTATCTATACATTTTGTCTACCGAAATTCCCCTTCCTGCTCCGTGTACTTCACATTGGACAAATGTACCCGATACATCTTTAGTATAACTACATGAAGAATACCCCTGAACAGTATGAGAATCAGACACCGTCTTTGTATAATTCCTACCTGATGACTTATAAGTGTATTTTATTGACGTATTGCTACCATTACTATAATAACACTCTAGGTAAATATTAAATCCCATATTTTTATTCCATGATTGGTACCAGCATCTCCCAAATGAATTTTGATATTCTGGATCTCTATAAAATTTTCCCCAAGGTGAGCTATATGGAACTTCCGCACTAACTGTATCCGATAAACTGCAGACACTAATCAAAAAGACAAGCATTCCTGCAATTATTTTTTTCTTATATTTCATATGCATCCTCCTTTGCTATGTATTATAATTATCTTTTTAAATCACTTTCCTCCAAACAATTTTTTTAACCAATAGTAAAAATCATTAATATCTCTCACAACCTCCCTCCTCTCATTATTTACCGGTAAACTTTTTCTTTTATTATACTACCGTATCGACAATTAACAACCTAATTGTTTCAAACGTTGCTTTTTTGTTCCAAATGTCATATTTAAATGCAGAACATATCAAATATCGATTTCTACTGTAAACATATGATCTTTATATGTAAAATCAATTTTTCCATTATAATTCTCCACCACACTTTTCATATTTTGAATTCCATAATGACCACTTGCTTTGTTCTTGACCCGTGCAAGTGCATCTTCTTTCGCTGTGTTGGATATGTTTACAAATATGTCTTCATGATAATGTTTAATTTCCATTACAAAATATTTTTCCCCTCGTATTGATTTCAACGTATTTTGTGCATTTTCAATTGCATTTGCAAACAATACACAAATATCTTTGTCTGTCATTTTGATATTTTGAGGAAAATATCCTTTTATTTCATAATGAAATTGTAAATCCTCTCTCATTCCTTCAATCATATAATCAACAAAACAATTTACTATTTCATTTCCAGTATCTACTATTTTATTATTTTGAATACATTGGGTAATATCGTAAATGTAATTTTGAATGGAAGTAATATCCTGCTTTTCACAAAACGCATTTATAATTCTAATATGCTTTTGTAAATCATGATGAAATGCTTTAATATTTTCATTTTTTTGAATAATCTGTTCATAATATCTGTTTTTTCTGTCATATAGCAACATGTCTATTTTCTGTTCATATTCCATCTGTTTTTTTGAATACACCATATATACAAGCACTATGCATCCTGTTACTACACAAAACAAACATATCATTTCCCCAAACATAGCAATTTTTCTCACACGATCCGATATATCATCTAACAGACCAAATTGAACACATGCAGCCATAATTGCCATTCCAAAAACAAGCATCAGTAATGCGATAAACATTTTTACCGACATGTCCGAAAATATTTTATTAATGATTCTTCTTTTGTATCGTAAAAAACAGGCCAAAACAAACCACACACATGCTCCAATGAGATTGCAAATCAGCTTTTCCACCACAATATTGCTACTGGATATTAGAACATTTATATAAACACTCCATATAAGCATATCCAAAAAATCAATTACAAAATAAGAGAGCATTGCAGCACGGAATTTATTTTTCCTTGTATTGTCAAAAAAAAATTCTGTAAAAATAAAGATCCAGGCTGTTTTAAAAAAAATAGGATCCCAGTGATTATAATTAACAAGTGGAATCCCCAATAATAAATATAAAAAAACAATATACTTTATCTTTGTTTTTTTGACCTGATATCCAAGAATCCCATATAAAACAAAAAAATATTTAATAGTTTCAATGCTGCTCCATACAATCCATTCATCCAAAGACATTAGTAATACCTCGCATTTTTCTCACAAAATAACCTGTATTTTTCTTTAACTTCCTTACGATTTCTTATCGAAACCGGAATCTTTTCTCCTGCAATATAAACATACGCTTCGCTAATTCCGTCGATCATCATTGCATTTACAAGATATGATCTGTGAATTCTGATAAAACCAACGTAATCCAGTTCATTTTCTAATTTACTTATGGGTTTTCTCAATATCGTCTGTGTTCCATCTGTTAAATGGATACAACTGTATATTCTCTCTGAATGAATATATAATATTTTACGACTATCCCACTTCTCATCCAATATAATATATTGATTCATCAAAAAAAATACCGACGATAAAACCTCCGGTAATTGCACATACAAATTATTTTTATTAACAAAGCCAAAAACATTGATACCAAAAGCAGACGTAATCATTTCACCATGATTAGATACAAAAATTATAAAAATATTTATCCCTCTGTTTTGTAATTTATTTTTCAATTCCACCCCTGACATGTCCTGCATTTCTATATCCAGAATTAATATATCTTCTTTTTTATTGTCTAATAAAAAATCCTTTGCTGTAGAATATTCATAAATACATATTTTTTCTGACCGCTCCTTAGCAATATGAATACATATATCCCGTATTTCAGATCGATCAAGTTCCTCATCATCACATATTCCTATTTTTATCATACCGTATCACCCCTTTATAAAACAATTCCCTATTTTTATAAAAACATACCTTCCCAAGTATATCATTTCTTCTATTTCTCTGCAAGTTTTCACCTCCATTCATCTCCCCCTGATCTACCCCATTCCCCGGCACAGCCACACACTTGCCGCCATCCCCGCAAAGGTAGCGATCAGCGCCCCGGTTAATGTCCAGTTCATCTTTGTTACCGGAGAATGTTTCTTATCCCCGGTTGCAATAAAATACACCGAGATCGTATAAAAGATCGTCTCCGAGCAGCACATCAAAATAGAAGCCAGAAATCCCTCATGGGAATCCGTTCCAAATTCCTTGTAAATATCAAGAAGCAGACCGGTGGCCGCAGAGGAGGATACCATTTTGATCAGGGAAAGTGGAACAAGAACAGCCGGAAAATCTATTTTTTCCGCCATAGGGGCAATCCATGTCGAAAATGTTTCCAGTAAACCGGAGGCTCTGAGAATTCCAATCGCCATCATCAGACCGATAAGCGTGGGCAGTACCTTTAATACCACCCGGAAGCCATCCTCTGCCCCCTTGACAAAAGCGCCAAAAATATCCGTATGACTGCATAGACCATATCCCACAATATAAAAGATTACAATAGGTATCATAAAGTTCGATAAATATAATAGAAACTGCATGAAAAAACTACCCCTTTCTTGCAAATCCTGAAACGAATGTATATAATAACAGTAAGTAGTGTTAAACATCCTATGTTGCAGAGTTTCGTATACGGAACTCTGTCTTGTTGTAAATATATTCTGTCAGGAAGTCTTTCATTCACGAATTCTCCTATGACACAGAATCAGAAAGGTTTGGTAAATTACATGAATACCGTTTTTTTTGCGGATGACGAACTAATTATACGTCAGGGGTTAAAATGTATTATTGATTGGGAATCTCTGGGATTTTCAATTATTGGCGAAGCATCCAACGGCATTGATGCATTAGATTATATTGTCCGGGAGCAGCCGGATCTGGTACTGATGGACATCCGTATGCCCGGACTTCTTGGGGTAGATGTCGTGAAAAATGCCAGGGATAAGGGATTCGAGGGACACTTCATTATTCTCAGCGGATTTACCGACTTCAAATATGCACAGGCTGCCATACGATACGGAGTAGATTTCTATCTCACAAAACCCATTGACGAGGACGAGCTTTTGGAGGCTGTGCAGGCATTAAAAGCTACGATCGAGGAGCAGAGTCGTCAATCCGGCACCTGGCAGCACTATCGCCAAAAGGCTCACGGTATGATCCTGCTAGATATCCTGACCGGAAAGGCAGAACTCGATCAGATCAATGTGGAAGATCTTCACCTGGATGCCGATGAATATCAGGTCGTCATTTATGAGAAATACAGTCACAACGCGACACAGATGTCTTATCGTTTTGCAGATCTTTTAAAAGTTACAAATGAAATGAATAGTTCCTATGAACAGATCACTATTGATGACAATGAGATCCTGTTATTAAAGGGAGAGTTTACTCTTCATAAATTCCAGCAGTTTCTGGATCATTATGAACGGGAACAAAAACCTCAGAAAGATTCTCCACTGGACTCTCTTTTTATCACATACGGCAGACCGGTCAAGAATCTCTGCGAGGTTCATACCTCCTACCAGGAAGCACTCCGTCTGTTGCAGCGCCGCTTCTTCTGTGAGCACCGTCAGCACACCATCGGTTATGACCAGCTTCCCAAGCAAGATGAAGAAAACCGCTTTGAATTAACACCGGAAGTGCTTCAGTTTTACTGCGAAACACTGATTGGTTACATTCAGGCTGCCAAACGCAATCAGATGGCAGAAATGCTCCATGATCTGGAGACAAAACTGTACTCCTGTGATGAAGATATTCCACGGATCAAACTGTTTTTGACTGACCTGTATCTTTCCATTAAGGAGAAAATTTTTCATCTGTACCACAATGCGGACATATCTTTTCCAAGCAATGCCGAGATTATCGAATTCATCAATGAAAAATATTATTTGTATGAAATTGTTCTTTACTTTACGGAACAATTTGAAATGATCATCCGCGCCATTGGAAACCCATCCAGTGAAAGTGTTATGGATGATATTATTCACTATATCGAACACAACTATATGGACAATATCAAGCTGGAAAATATTGCGCCTCTTTTTGGATATAACAGCTCTTATCTGGGCAAGATTTTTACCAAAAAGGTAGGACAGGGGTTTAATGTTTTTGTGGACAAGATCCGTATCGATCACTCCAAGGAACTTTTAGTCAACAGTTCCCTGAAGGTATATGAAATTGCAGAAAAAGTCGGCTACCGGAACGTAGATTATTTCCATACCAAATTCAAAAAATATGTCAATCAAAGTCCGGCTGAATACCGCAAAAAGATGAAAAAATCCGACCTGTCAAACGAAGAGTAATACCGGGCAGACGAAAAGCCATGATCATATTCGGATCATGGCTTTTATATATGTCGTATATTTATTTTATACTTTTCAATCTATTTTCCAATTTTATCAGAAATATAATCTCCAACCTGACTAATATCCATCTCCAGTGCATAGGCCAACTCTTCATATAATAGCTCCTCTGCCTGGTGGAAATAACGTTCATCCACAGCGGCTACTTTTTTTCCGCTTTCGATACGCTCTTTTTTGTGAAGATAGATCGTTTTAATAATGCGGACAAGCTCCCGACAGTCCCCGCTGCGAACTGCTTCCTTATACTGATCTTCTCTCTCCTTTTCATTTGTGATCCAGATGGTTTCCAAAGAAGGAATCTCCTCCACGAGCTTCTTCGCTTCCTCCTTATTCAATACCAGCCGCATTGGCAGCTTCACATGATCCACCGGCACATATATCATGGAGTCCTTCTGGTATACCGGCCGAAGCGTATAATATTTTTGTTTACGATCCGCTACCGACATGGACAACCTTCCTACTGCAACCACTTCGCACACACCATGTGTTCCATATACTACACTGTCATTTATCTGATACATAATTTCCCTCTTTTCATGTGATAGATTCCATTTCATATAGATACTTACATTTGACCATAGATAAACCGGAAGCCCCTGTAGACAAGGCTTCCGGTGTCTGATACCGTTTCATGTTCTTTTGTAATCATACCACATTTTGAGTATTTTTGTAAGTCATAAATTTAAAAGAATTATTGTATCCTGTTAAATGATTCTTTTCCCGATATTTCTGTCACTGTTTCAGGGCTTCTTCCACCTCACTACGGCAAGGGATCGAAGGCACTGCTCTCTCTCTGGTTACCGTAATAGAAGAAGCCAGGCATCCAGAAACGGCTGTCCGTCCGCTCTTACTTGTTCCGCCAAGAGCAACTGTCGCAATGGCATCCAGCACATCGCTTTCCCCGGGAGTCAAGCGATGTGCGCCGCAAGGCGCACATAAAAGGGACAGCCTACGAACAGCTGTCCCTTTTGGAGAAGGTATTTTTGTTACTTATGGGGTGTAGCAAAAACTATATAATGTATTGGGGTTTACGATGATTAGTATAACAGCGGGGTCTGCTAAAGTGTGCATAAACTTACTATCTTTTCCAAAAAGTTTTTGTGCATTTTTGCTTTCCCATCAAAAACAGCTATCATTTTCCATAAAAAATCCGGAAATGATAGCTGTTTTTTGTGATTTCTATCAAATACGTCGATAAACGCCTTATTTGTCAGAACTCTCGGCCTCTTCAGAGGAGGTCTTTTCCTCGGACACCGCTGTATCTGTATCCTCTGCTTCCTGAGATGTCTTATCCTCTGCTGCCTCCTCAGAAATCGATTCTGCCTCGCTCTCTGCGTGCTCCTCGTGATCCTTCTCAAAGAGAGCCTCAAACTCTTCTCTGGTAATGCGCTCCCGGTCCATCAGGATCTCTGCCGATGCATGAAGCACATCCATATGCTCCTCGATAATGGCACGGGCCTTCCGGTAACAGTCCTGAATGATCGCACGGACCTCTTTATCAATGTCTCTGGCGGTTTCCTCGCTATATGTTCTGCTGGTATGACCAAAATCGTTTCCAATAAATACTTCATCACTGTCGGCATAATTGATCATGCCGATGGCATCTGAAAATCCGTACTTGGTAACCATGTCTCTGGCGGTTGCCGTTGCTGATTTGATATCCTGGGAAGCTCCCGTGGTAATATCATCAAAGATCAGTGACTCTGCAATACGGCCGCCGAGACTGACCATAATATCCTGCAGCATCTTTCCGCGGGTGGTAAAGGTCTCATCCTTATCCGGCAGAGGCATGGTATAACCTGCCGCTCCCTGTCCGGTCGGGATCACAGAAACAATATGCACCGGTCCCACATCCGGCAGAACATGGAACAAAATGGCATGACCTGATTCGTGATATGCAGTGATCTTTTTATCCTTCTCGGAAATGATCTTACTCTTCTTCTCCGTACCGATTCCCACCTTAATAAAGGATCTGTCAATGTCCGCCTGCGTAATACATGGACGTCCCTCTCTGGCACAGGCAATCGCAGACTCATTCATAAGATTCTCCAGATCTGCTCCGGTAAATCCTACGGTTGTTCTCGCTACCTTTTCCAGATCCACGTCATCGCTTAACGGTTTGCCTTTGGAGTGAACCTCAAGGATCTCCTCACGTCCTCTGACATCCGGTCTGCCCACTGCCACACGGCGGTCAAAACGTCCCGGACGAAGGATTGCCGGATCCAGAATATCCACACGGTTGGTTGCCGCCATCACAATAATTCCTTCGTTGACACCAAAGCCGTCCATCTCTACCAGCATCTGGTTCAACGTCTGCTCACGCTCATCGTGTCCGCCGCCCAGACCGGTACCTCTCTTACGGGCTACCGCATCGATCTCGTCAATAAATACGATACACGGTGCATTTTTCTTTGCCTCTGCAAACATATCTCGGACACGGGATGCACCGACACCCACGAACATCTCCACAAAATCAGAACCGGATAAACTAAAGAACGGAACCCCTGCCTCTCCGGCTACTGCCTTGGCAAGAAGTGTCTTACCGGTTCCCGGAGGTCCCACAAGGATGATACCTTTTGGAATACGTGCACCTCTCTCGGTATACTTCGTAGGATCTGCCAGGAAATCCACGATCTCCTCCAATTCCTCTTTCTCTTCCTTCAATCCTGCCACATCTTTAAAATGCTTGGCATTTGGATCGTCCGGATCAATTCTCTGGGCACGGCTTTTACCAAAGTTCATCATCTTGGCATTGCTGCCACCCTGCCCTGCGGTCTGTGCCGACAGGAACGAGAATAAAAAGAAGATGGCAATGATCCCCAAAAGATACGGTAGAAGTGTCGTAATGATCCAGGATGGCTTCTGCACGTCCTTCATTACATACTTATCTGCCAGTTTGCTGTCCTTGCTTCGGATCAGCTTCTCTACCTCTGTTACATCTGATACATAAAAGCTTTGTGCGGAACCGTCTTTCTTACGGACGTCTACCTCTCCGGTAGGCACCTCCTCATTGGGCAGAATTGCCACGGATGTGACATTTCCATCCTCCAGATCCTGAGTGAAATTGACAATATTATATGTCTTTTGTCCCCCCTGGTCCAAAGTACCCGAAACATAGACGGCAGCCGCAATAATCACCAGAATCAGCAGATAAAAGCCGATTCCTGTTCTCATCTGTTGCCTCATGAATGTCTCCTTACCTGATATTTATTTCAGAATGAAACAGGACTGCCTGCTTCATTGCCTGTGCAGCGTGACTGCTTCCCTCCTGCGAGGGATCCTCTTACGAAGATTACTCCTCTACAAACTCCAGTGTACCCACAAATGGAAGATTTCTATACTTCTGTGCATAGTCAAGGCCATAACCAACCACAAATTCATCCGGAATGGAAAATCCGGTATAGTCAGCCTCCATCTCTACCTCCCGGCGGTCCGGCTTATTTAAAAGAGTGCAGATCTTAAAGCTCTCCGGCTTTCTCTCCAGAAGCATCGGCTTCAGCATAGAAAGCGTATAGCCTGTGTCAATAATATCCTCGATCAACAGACAATCCACTCCCTGGATCGACTGCTCCAGATCCTTCTTGATCGTAATCTTACCGGAACTGGAGGTGCTGTTTCCATAGCTGGATACCGACATAAAATCAATCGTTACCGGCATCTTCAAGTGCTTTGCAAGCTCACAGGAGAAGAATACACTTCCCTTCAAAATGCAGATCAAACGCAGGGGTTTCATCCCATACTCTTCGTTGATCTGATCCGCCATCTCTTTAATCCTGTTTTCCACCTGCTCCTGGGAAAACATAACATGTACTATTTCTTTCATCTTTTTTCTCACTCTCAGTAATCATTTTTATGCATAAAATTTCCTCTGTCCTGTCCGATACATAATATCCGGCACTGACTCTGTCAAACTCCGGGATCCACAGAACGTGGCTTCCCTCTGCCAGTATCCATATCTTCCTGCGATCCTCTCTGGGAACATGTCTGTCGATCAACAGACGGTTCAGAGGTTTCTTTCGATCTCCCTGCTCATCCAGCCACAAAAAATCTCCTTTTTCAGGATGACGAAATTCAAGCATACCATTTATTTTAGCATAATCAAACCATTTCGTACAGTTATTTTTCGGTATTTTTCTTTCATTATCTTCAAATGCCCGGGAAAAATTCTTCCGCTGTAAAAAAAGTTTTATTTCTCTGCCGTTAAGTCCCGTGAGAACCAGACTTTTTGGTTCTTTTCGCTCAGGCTGCCAGCACGGCAAAACATTAACAGCCTCCCCCTCTCCGCCGGTTTCTTCCGTAATATCTGCTCCTTCTGTCATTTCTGCCGGTTTCATCGTTTTTCCCGCATCCAAACCAGCCAGCGGTGTCTCCTCCGGATATCTTCTGCGGATCCAGAGAATATCATAGTCCCGACCTGCCACAAGGCCATAGGGCAGAGATATCCTTTTGCCGCTCTCCCCTGCAGCCAGCGCAAGCAAAGCCTCCGTATGACGGCTTGTAATGTCCTTCTGACGTCCTGCTGTCCGGGTGATCATCCAGTGGGCAAACTCCCGCTGCAGCACTTTGGGAATCATCTCAAGCTCCCGTATCCTTGCCCGAAGCTCTTTACAACCGGCAAATTTATTCCTCTCCATTTGTGAAAAGTCCACCACCAGTTCCGGAAGGCGTTTTGCAAGCTCCTCCTCCAGAAATGCCTGCACCTCCTGCATCTGTGCCGCTGTGCGTGCCAGATGCTCCGATGCCCTGTGGTTGACACTCTCCTCCAGCACAGGCAATATATTCAGCCGGATCTGATTCCGGCTGCAGTCTGCCTCTTGATTGGTGCTATCCTCGCACCACCCCTGACCGATCTGTCCCAATTCACGTACGATCTGGTCGTGACGCAGAAAAAGCAGTGGGCGGATATATCGTCCATTTCTTGGGCGCATGCCTCCCATTCCCCGCACACCACTGCCCCGCAGCATCTGAAACAGGACTGTTTCCGCCTGATCATCCTGATGATGGGCGACTGCTACCTTTTGAAATCCATGCTGTTCTGCTGTTTCCTCAATGCATTGGTAACGATAGATTCTGGCAGCCTCCTCCAGAGAGCATTTCTGTTCCTGTACCATTTTAGGGACATCACCTCTACATACATGAATTCTGACATTATGCTCCTTGGCAAAGTTCTTACAAAATGCCTCATCCCGTTCTGCTTCTCCTCCCCGGATCTGATGATTCACATGGATCAGCTCCACTGTAAAATTCCATTCTCTGGATAAATCCAATAATGCCCGTGCCAGATATACCGAATCTGCTCCGCCGGAAAATGCCACCAGCACACGATCGGACGAATCCAGCAAATGGTTTTGTCCGCAAAAAGCTTTCATCTCATGGTATGATTCCAGTTTCATGAAATATTTTTCTCCTTTATGACAACCGCAGCTGTCTGTTTTTGTAGGATGGCACATATGCATTTTCTCTGGTTCTTTCCCAGACAGCAGCCACAACAACACTCATGTCATCCTTTACCTTTCCATTGTTCTGAGCCACTGCCTCATCTACAATATATTCTGCAAGCTCCTGAGGATTGACAATTCTCTGCTCCCGAAGCAGCTGCTCCAGCTCCTCCTCCCTGCCTGCAAACGCATCTACAATGCCATCTGTCATCATTATAACATAATCTCCGGAATATATCTCCGTCTTCTCAAAATAAGGCTCGGCCTCCTGATAGACTCCCACCGGAAGTGCCTGTCCCTCAATGCGTTCCACACCATTTTCCCTGCGGATCCAGGTTGCAGCCGCCCCGTTTTTCATAAACTGGCAGCTTCCCTGATACAAATCCAGAACCACCACATCCGCCGTGGCAAAGCTAGTCTGTACCACCTCCGGCATATACAGGGAATTGATCAGCTTTAATGCCGATATCTTAGAAAATCCGGCTTCCGTCATCTGCTCCAGTAGTTCGATCACCACCCGGCTCTCCCCAAATGCACCTTTTCCACTTCCCATACCGTCGGAAAGTGCCAACAAAAGCTCCCCATTGGGCAGGGACAGACAGGAAAAATTGTCCCCGGAAACCTCCTCTCCCTCCTTCATCCGGCGTCCCACACCTGTCACTGCCAGATACGGTGTATCTTCGACAAATATCATTTCTGTTTCATTTTTCGGAATCACATTATGGCTCTCTCTGGACGGCATAAAGGACCGTCCAAAAAGATCCGACAAAACACCGGCCGTCTCCCTCGCAGTCACCAGCCTTCCCTTCACCGTATGAGCTTTCATCCGAACTTCCAGCCGGTCCCGCTTGTCCCGGTAAATACTTAGATTTCCCACCTTCACCCGCATTCCCGCAAGCTCCCGTTTGATCACATTTTCCATCTCCTCCGGCACATTTGCTTTCTGTCCCACATCCCCCGCCAGCTGCCGGAAAAGCTCCCCCACCTGCTCCATCTGTCCCGCCAGAACCCGTCTGTTCTGGGCAAGTTGATTTTGAAAACTCATGACCGTCCGGGCCATCCGAAGGCCCTGATTTGCTTCCATCAAAAACCAGTCCGGATGAATACATTCTTCCACAAACTCCGCCGGCATCTGATCGATCCGCAGCATTCCCTGCTCCTGCATCTCCATGAGATGGGATATCACCTCGGGACGATTCACCGCTACCTGTCCCATACAATATTCCCGGTTACTGCATTTATCACAGACCTGTTCTGCCATCTCCTTCATGAGAAGCCTTACATCCCGGCGGTTCACCCCGGACTTTTCTTCACTCTGCTTTTGCAGCACATGGGCAAGCTGCCGGAAAGAATCTGAAAAGCCTTCCAGTTTATTTTTCATCTGCAGGCCTTCCCGATTTTCTCCTAAGCCCCGATCCCCATAAATAGGAATTCGTATCCGACGAAGCAGCTTGTCCGGTACCGCCGCCAAGATCAGACTGTCTATGACCAGCATTTTGATCATTCCCAGCCCGATCATGTCCTTGTTGAGAGTAATCCCAACTCCAAAAGCACCCAGCAAATAAGCAGACAAGCTCCACATTTTTCCCTTTTCCCGGAATAACGCAGTGATCATTCCCAATAGACAGAGGCTCCCTACGAAGCCTTCCCCCTGTCCCATAAGCGAAAGCATGATTCCCCCGGCCGCTCCCACGGCCGCTCCAACTCCAATGCCATACTGATATCCCGCAAAGGGCACCAGCAAAAGCACTACAATCATCGTCAGCGAAATATCATGGATCATCACCTCCGGAATCCCATATAACGCCAGCATTCCCATCAATACCAGACTAAGCAGCTGCTCCTGACTGATCTGCCGCCCCCGCCGGAAATGAAACAAATACTGTTGTCCCTCCAGAAAAACTCTCGCCAGTGCGACCACCAGCACAGGCTCCAGTATGGTAAACAAAATGTCCTTCCACTGGTACGGCAAAATCGTATACTGGGTCACGGACAGTACCGCCAAAGTCGCCGCCATCAACCCGGAAGACTGCCAGATACTCCATTTCATTCCTTGTCGTTCCATGAGATTTTTGGCAATAACACCCCCAAGCATACTTACACCATAACGCAGCGCCGCCTCCACCGGCAATGCCGAAAGCATCCCCAGTCCCACCGAACAAAGCAGAGGGACCACTCCTCCGCCCTGAACCAGAGCTCCCGCAAAAAAAGCTGCCCCGGCAGGATTCCGCTCCAGCAGGACCACACGCCCGATCAAAAAACCAAATAACAGCTGCACCAACATTTTTTTATGAATTTTTTTCATGACACATCCCCCTCTGTTTTCGTCAGTGCAACAAAGTATAGAAAAGAGTTTTCGAATTTTTTGTCAAAACCGGGAATCTGTTCCAAAAATTTTTTCGACAAAAATGTGCAAAAAAAGAGTCCCACATTTCTGTGAAACTCTTTTTATTATTTGTCGTTTGGTTCAAAAATAATCTCATTAGGATATACCAGCCCCAGCTTATTGCGAGCCACCTCTTCGGTATATTCCTTTGTCTTTGCATAAGACTCATAATCCTTAATCTCAGCCTTCTGTTCCTTCAGCTTTTTCTTTTCCTTTTTAAGCTCTGAAATCTGTGCTGAATACTTTGCTGATTCCGCCTTTAAAGTAATCGTCTTATAAGTGAATGTCCCACAGAGAACACAACATAATACGATCACACCGACAACCGTAAACGGACTCAGTTTCTTTTTGCGTCTTCGTCGTGCCATATACTTTATCAACTCCCCTTGGACCAGCCACATTTCGTCCCCCAACGAAATACAACGGTCAATGCCTCTCAAACAATCCACATCTCGTATAACCGATCAGTAACACATACCAGATATAGTGTTCAAATAAAATGTCAGTGAAACTTGTTCCGAATGCCCATTCCATCTAGCTTTTAGCTATTTGGTCCAGTTATTTTACTATACAACATTTTAGCTAATTTCGCAACCCTAAATCCTATTTTTTTATTATATTTGCCCAAGATTCTCTGCATCCCTGTACGTAGAGGAATACTGATCCCTGTCTCATATAGGATTCCTCCCGCAAACATCCCGGCAATCCCATACCACCTGGGAACACCATCGATCATCTGAAAAAAAAGAACAAATACGGGAATACTAAGCAGGCTCCAATATAGCAGGTCCTCTATCCACACCCATATTTTTCCATGGGGTATCAGCCACCGCCAGAGCCGCAGAATGTCATATCCCAACATTAAAAACATTCCGGCGCACAAGGTGGTGATCTGAAAATAAATCTGTTCCTGAATGATCTGTCTCACTGAAACATTCTCCCTAAAAATGATGTTGCCTTCTTCTCCGGATCATTCTTATCAGAATAGGCAAAGCTGTCGATCCTTCCATCTACGTCTACCTCCCCCTTTTCCAGCGACAGACGGTTTACATGAAGTTCATCTCCCTTGATCAGCAGGATCCCCTGCTCCGTCTCCAGATAAACCTCCTTCGCGTCAAAGGATAGAACATCTCTCACTCCGGACATGACCGCTGTACGCCTGCCATTCAGATACACCTTGTGTACTCCTCTGTTTTCCCGTAAATTTCTATTCTCTTCCATATCCTGTCTCCATTTCTGTACTGCAAAACCCTTAAGAACAACTGAAACAAAACCGCCTGCATAACAAATATATATGCAGGCGGCCCCGTGATTATGTTCCTGTCTTTGCTTATTGGAAATCGGTGCATCCAGAGTCTTTCCTAAAGCACACGGTATAATTCCTTTGCTTCATCCTTTTTATAAGTTTCTTCAATACTGAGAACTTCCACCTTCACTACCTTATCCCCAAAGGTGATCTCTATGATATCCCCCTCTTTCACGTTCAGGGATGCCTTTGCCACTTTACCGTTAACCTGAATCCTTCCGGCATCACATGCCTCATTGGCGACCGGTCTTCTCTTGATCAGACGGGAAACCTTTAAATACTTATCTAATCTCATCCTAATCGTCCATTCCTTTCTCCGCCCGCAGACTTTGAGCAGCAGGCACTGTTTTCACATGAACTCTTTCAAAAAAAGGGCTGCCCTAAAGGCAGCCCAAAGCATATCCTAGTTCACAAAAATTACTCGTTTACAGCATCCTTTAAAGCCTTACCAGCCTTAAACTTAGGAGCATTTGAAGCTGCGATCTTGATCGTCTCTTTTGTGAGTGGGTTTCTTCCCTCTCTAGCTGCTCTGTGCTGTACCTCGAATGTACCAAAGCCAACTAACTGAATCTTCTCGCCCTTCTTTAACTCGTCTGTAACAGTGTCAATGAATGCCTTTAATGCCTTCTCAGAATCCTTCTTAGAAAGCTCAGACTTCTCTGCGATAGCTGCAACCAATTCTGTCTTGTTCATGGATAAACTCCTCCTCAATAAAAATTTCCGTAAAAACTTACAAGTTTATTTATACCCTTATTACCCCCATTTGTCAAGGATTTTCAGTAATTCTTTCGATTTTATCCGCATTTTTTGACATTCTACGATTGTAGGATTGCTTTTTCCCATCCAATGATATAGAAATGATCCATTTCTACTGCTCCAGCTGCCTTCCCAGAAAGCCTGCCGCCACATGTGCCAGTTTCCGTTCAGCCTCACCAAGGCTTTCCTTCTGACTCCGGGTAAAGATCACCACCGCACCAACCGCATCTCCCTCGGAAATGATGGGACAAATTACTTCCCACGCAAACGGCTCTGCCTCATCACTGATCTTGCGATACTCTTTGCTTTCTCCGGAAGCCACAGAAATTTCCCGACCATCGATCATCTGCTGCATTTCCCGGCTGATGGCTTTGTCCATCAGCTCCCTGCGCGCCCCTGCAGAGGCGGCGATCACCTGCTCTCTGTCTGTTACGACCACCTGATACCCTGTGGTCTGTGCCAACGAATCTGCATACTGCTGTGCAAAAATCCCCATATCCCCCATTAGAGAATATTTTTTCAAGATCACTTCGCCTTCCCGGTCTGTATATATCTCTAACGGATCTCCCACCCGGATCCGCAGAGTCCGGCGGATCTCCTTGGGTATGACCACACGCCCCAGATCATCTATTCTTCGAACAATACCTGTCGCTTTCATATAAAAATTCCTCCTGCTTCTTACATTCTTTCCATAATTTGTGCTATATGGGTAGTATGCAAAAAACAGGAAAAATTATGCACTGACGGAGATGCATTCGTCATTTTATTCTTGTAACAGCCAGTCTGCTATATCATAAATTGCCACCCACTTTTAAAAGTTGAAATTTTTTCATTTTTTGAAACTCATATTATCCTATCCCGCTCGTATTCCTTTTCCTAAGTCCTGTCATTGCCCTTTTAAGCTGCCTGTGTTATACTGATATTTCACGGTATTGATACCATTTAAGGAGGAAAAATCCTCCTGCAAACCAAGGAGGATTGTAAAAATGAAAACACATAATAAAAAACGAAGTTCTTTTTCCGGCAAGATCGGTTTTGTCCTGTCAGCCGCCGGAGCATCCGTTGGTCTCGGAAATATCTGGAGATTTCCATATCTTGCCGCCAAATACGGTGGAGGAATCTTCCTGTTGATCTATATCCTGCTGGCTCTGACCTTTGGTTATACCATGATCATGGCGGAGACCTCTCTGGGCCGTATGACACATAAAAGTCCTGTGGGCGCTTTCCACAGCTTTGGCCGTTCCGGCTTGTTTTCCGCAGGCGGCTGGATCAATGCAGTCATCCCGCTTCTGATCGTCCCATATTACTCCGTGATCGGCGGCTGGGTCATCAAATACCTGCTGGAATACATCAAAGGAAACAGTGCAAAACTTGCCTCTGACAGCTACTTTTCCGGATTTATTTCCAACGGTACTTCCACAGAGCTTTGCTTCGTTGTATTTGCCCTGATCACCGTTGCCATAATTTATGCCGGTGTAAGAAACGGCATCGAACGTGTCTCCAAGTTTATGATGCCGATCCTGGTAGTTCTCTCTGTGATCATTACGATCTATTCTGTTACCAGACCGGGTGCATTAGAGGGTGTGAAATATTTTATTGTTCCAAATCTGAAGGACTTTTCCTGGATGACTGTGGTAGCTGCCATGGGACAGATGTTTTACTCCCTCTCCATTGCCATGGGTATTCTGGTGACCTTTGGTTCCTATATGAAAAAGGATGTTTCCATCGAGGACTCCACACAGAATGTCGAGGTATTTGATACCGCCATTGCGATCATGGCAGGTCTTATGATCATCCCTGCTGTCTTTGCGTTTTCCGGGGGCGATTCAGCCACGCTGCAGTCCGGTCCGGCACTGATGTTTATCACAATCCCAAAAATGTTTAACAGCATGGGCTTTGGAACGGCTGTGGGTATTTTATTTTTTACCCTTGTACTATTTGCCGCTCTCACAAGCTCCATCGCTCTGACCGAGAGCTGTGTTTCCACCTTTGAGGATGAGCTTGGCTGGAACCGCCAGAAATCCACTCTCCTCGCCGGTGTCATTATCCTGATCCTTGGAACCCTTTCTTCTCTGGGATACGGTCCACTTGCCGGCATCCGGATCATCGGCATGCAGTTTCTGGATTTCTTTGATTTCCTGACCAACTCTGTGATGATGCCGATCGCCGCATTTGCCACTTGTCTGCTTGTTTCCAGAGTGATTGGTGTGGACAAGATCGAAGAAGAAGTAACACAGGTCGGTATGCCATTCCGACGCAAAAAGGTCTTTGTCTTCATGATCAAATATCTCTGCCCGCTCTTTACGGCGATCATCTTGATCAGCTCGGTAGCAAATGCTCTTGGATGGATCTCGATTTAACGAGGAAAGTTTGAGGAGGTAATATAAAATGAATACAACATTACCGATAACTGCGAAAGAAGCCGTAGAAAAGCTGCTTTCCGGCAATAAACAATACATTGACTCCAAATACGGAGCGGGCGATATTTCCAAAGAAAAAAGACGGCTGACCACTCTGCATGGTCAGTCCCCCTATGCGATCATTGTTACCTGCTCAGATTCCAGAGTCATTCCGGAACATATATTTTCTGCCGGGATCGGGGATCTTTTTGTGATCCGCCTGGCAGGAAATGTCATTGACGACCACCAGCTTGGAAGCATCGAATATGCCGCCGATCATCTGGGGTGCCGTCTGATCCTTGTGATGGGACATACCCATTGCGGTGCTGTGGATGCAGCGATGAATGGCAATCCGGAAAACTACATTAAATTTATTACCGATGAGATCCGTCTTGCTATCGGAGATGAGACGGACGCCACAAAGGCTTGTGAGCGAAATGTTGCCCACAGCATCCGGATCATTGAGGACAGCCTTGAGATCCATCATATGGAGGAGGATACCGGACTTCGCGTTATGGGTGCCATCTATGATATTGAATCCGGCGAGGTACGGTTCTTGTAATGACGGGAAGGATTAACTTATGAAAGAGAAGTTATTTAACATCATACAGATCGGCGACCGGAGCAATGAGATCAGCCGTTTTTTTGATATCTTTATCACCGTGACAATCTTTGCCAATATTATTGTCACCTTCATGGAGACCTTTGAAGAGCTGGCATTTCTGTCTACATGGTTTCGCGTCATCGAAGTAATCACCATCTCCATCTTCTGTGTGGAATATATTTTCCGCATCTGGACTGCCGGATATCTCTACCCGGAAATGTCCCTCTGCCGTGCAAGACTTCGTTTTCTGATCTCCTTTGACGGCATTATCGACTTGCTGACCATTGTACCGGCATCCTTTCTATCGGGCTTTGTAATCTTTCGTATGCTCCGTGTGGCACGGATCTTTCATTTGTTCCGTCTCAATGCAAAGTACGATTCCTTTAATGTGATCACAACGGTTCTCTATGAAAAAAAGAACCAGATCATTTCCTCTCTGTTTATTGTACTGGTTCTGATGCTTGCAAGCAGTCTTTGTATGTACAGCGTGGAGCACAATGCCCAACCGGACGTCTTTCAAAATGCATTCAGCGGGCTCTGGTGGAGCATGTCCACTCTGCTCACCGTGGGATACGGAGATATTTACCCCATTACACCCCTGGGCAGGATCATGGCGATCGTGATCGCCTATCTTGGTGTGGGAGCCGTTGCGATCCCCACCGGTATCATCAGTGCCGGTTTCGTGGAGCAGTATCAGCGGAAAAGCACGCTGTCCAATTTTCGAAATGCGGATATTAAAGAAATTGCAGAAATATTTGTAGATAAGCAATATGCCGGAAAGACCATTGAAGAGATCGAAGAGAATGATCAGGCAACGATCTACCTGATCCTGCGGGACGACCTGTCCATCCTTCCCCAGAAGGATACGGTTTTAAAGCTCAATGATATTATTGTGGTCAGAAGCACAGAAGAGACGTAAATTTGCGTCAATAATTTCAAATCTTCATCCGGAATATAAAATGCAATGTCTGTTATCTCAGCCCCTTCAGATACCCCTTCTGCTCCGGTGTGATCCGGTAACTTTCCACCGCCTTCTGAATGGTTTTGCGATGCACCCATGGTGACAATCTGCGCTCCTCCAGATAAGGGATCACCGCATCCCACTGCTTTGCAAGGGCGGTTGCCAGATACCAGGCGATCATCATATTGACATAATATTCCTCAGAGCTCACTCCGGTCACCCATTCCAAGTATTCCGGCCGGAAATCCTCATCCAGATAGAGTCTCATGAGAACCCCTATCCCGTAACGGATCGTATAAGTTTCCTCGGAAGCGATCCAGCTTCTGATATGCTTTAACAGCTCCTGCTTATGCTTTTCAAAGCATTTCGGAAGCGGCAGATCACAGGTTGCCCAGTTATCTATATACGGCAGAAATTTTTCGATCTGCTTCAGACATTTTCCAAAATCCTTCATCGGAGTAAGCAGCATCATATGAAGATTATTTTCCTCATAATAATCGTGCGGCAGCTCCCTCAGAAAGTCTTCTGCCTCCGGTGTTTTCCCAAATTCCTTTGCAAACCGGCGAAGCATGGGAGTCCGTATTCCTATAACACGATCCTTCTCAATATCCGGGATCAGCTTGCTGTGAAAATCCCGGTACTTTGTATCCTGTAACTCAAATAATCTTTCCTGTAATGAAGTCATATATCTTCTCCCAATCGTAATCTCCGGTAATACACGTTCTGGTCCGTGAAGCATTATACTTCCCGTCAATCCATATCACTCTCTGCAAATGCTTTTCATACCTTACTTACACAATCGCCTTGGGCAGATACTGCCGCAAATGCTTCCATGCGTTGTCTGCTGCCACCGCAAAGGCAAAGGTGACCAGAAAAATTCCAATGGTATAAAAAGGGATCCCGATCCATCCCGGCAGATCTAACGGCTCCATTTCCTCCTTCACAATGTCCAGAAAAATAATGTGTGACAGATAGATCGTAAAGGAATGTCTGGAGATCATCTGCATCAATGATTTCTGTGCCTCCGTGAAACGAATCCTGCCATGTTCCACGATCCCGGCAAAGACACCAAGGGAACATATGGCGATCAGAGGATTCCGATACTGGAAAAAGATTTCTTCATGACTGCCGGACACCCAGGTTCCCCAGCATGTCAATCCTATATTAATAATTCCGGCTGCAATCGCAATCGTAAAACATAGTTTGCTGCCAAGTTGATTCTCCTCCGACAAATACCGTATAATATATCCCATCACAAAATATCCCAGATAGCTGGAATTTCCAACCATCGGTACCGGATATGTAAATTCCATATCTGCCAGTGCCAGCACATAATATAATGTCAGAAAAAAGACCCAGAGCACGACAAAATATTCCGTCAACCGCCGTGACATTTTTTTAAATAAAAGCTGAAAAAACGGAAGTGCAATATACATGCCAAGGATCGCATATAAAAACCACAAATGCTTTTTGATGGGTTCCTCAAAAAGAGTGGCAAAATCATACCGGTCATTCCAGAACACAATGTTCCAAATGTAGTACAGCACACTCCAGAATACCAGTACCAGAAGTGTATGAAGAACCCGGTGTACGCTTTTGCGGAGGCTGACATTTTCCTCCAGCAAAAGATAACCGCTGATCATAAAAAAGACCGGAACCGCAATACGGCTGAAACAGTTGGTGATCAGCGAAAATAAATATGTCCCGCCGGAAACCTCTCTGTATGCCCGGCTATACACATTTGATACGTGAATACATACCACTAAGATACAGGAAATGACCCGCAATAATTCAATATTATAATTTCTCTCGCGGCTCACCATGAACATCTCCTCTCACCTGAATAAAAATCACAGGAATATTTTGTATTTTTCATCTCCACACCGGCAGATCCTCGTACTGTAAAACTCCCGGATCGCATGGATCAGATAAGCGGTATCTTTCACCCCCGCCGTCTCATATGGGGAATGCATCGCAAGCTGTGCCAGACCGATATCCACCATATTAATAGATACCTGATGACTTGCAATATTGCCAAGAGTAGATCCTCCCGGCACATCCGATCGATTGACATAGCTCTGTACCGGTATCTCTGCTCTACGGCAGATTTCCTGAAAAACAGCGGCCGAAACCGCATCTGTAGTATATCTCTGATTGGCATTGTACTTGATCACAATGCCTTCATTCATATACGGCCGGTTCGTTGGATCCGCCTTATCCATGTGATTTGGATGAGCGGCATGTGCATTATCCGCAGAGATCATAAAGCTCTCTGCAAGCATCCTCCGGAAATCCTCTGCGTCTTTGCCAAGACTATCAGCGATCCGGGTCAATGTATCCTTTAAGAAACCGGAAGCTGCTCCCTGCTTGGTACCGCTTCCTACCTCCTCATTATCAAACACACTGCAGACACTAATGCTGTCCCTGTGACCACCTTCCAGTAAAGCCCTGACCGAAGCATAAGCACACTGTACATCATCCAGATGCGGACTGGAAATATACTCTCCGTGAGCTCCCCAGATGGTTCCCGGCATCCGGGGATACAGGAAAAGATCTGTCGAAAGCAGATCCTTTTCCTCAACCCCCGCCTGCTCTGCCACCATAGCACCAAAAGTTCCCTCTGCCGTTTCATCTCCCCAGAGCGGAATCATATCTTTCTGGGCATTGTAAGTATACCCGTCATTTAAGCTGCGATCCATATGGATCGCCAGATTGGGAAACATCACCAGGTCACGGTCAAAATTGATTCTTCTCGTCTCGATCCCCTGATCCGTGCGCACCACGACTCTTCCGGCGATGGAAAGAGGTCTGTCAAACCACGGGGCACAAAGCATACCGCCGTATTTCTCCGCATTCAGTTCAATATAATGGCCTGCCACCTTCATTTCCGGATTCTCCTTGATCTTAAAGCTTGGAGAATCACTGTGGCTTGCGACAATCTGGAAGTTTCCGGCCCTCCCCTTCGGAATCCGGAAGCCGATCAGGGAAGATTCATTTCTCATCACATAGTAGTCCCTGCCCGCCTTCAACTCCCACCGTTCATTTTCATATAAGCGTTGAAACCCGCTTTCTTCCAGCATCTGCGCTAACCCTGCAACTACATGATAACAGCTTGGGTGCGCCTGAATAAATGCCATCATTTCCCGGGATATTTTCTGATCCATATCCTGCATATCCGTTCCTCCATCATCTTCTGATTTAGATCAAAACAGGTCATCCTGCATCCTATAATGCTCCATCAGATCCATGGCAGCCCGCAGACTTCCCGCCTGGTTAAAGCCCTTCGGGTAGGCAATGCCATCGTCCATTGCCTTCTTTAAGGTCTCCTCAAAGCAGGCTTTTCCATACCTCTGAATAAATATAGCAGAAACCTTTGCGATATATTCCGTCTGTATATTGTAATAGCCCTTACTGCATGCCGGCAGATCAAAGCACTGATAACAGCCCTCCAATCCCCGTTGTTTGGAGCAGACCACATTCTCACACTGACCGTCCGGAAATAAGGTTCCAAAGGAACAACAGGCATAATCACTCCGGCATCCGCCACACCACTGGCTCTGCAGACAGTGGGTGCAATGCTGTCCGCACCTGGCAATGGGATCTGTCCCTGCCTTGGCTCGCTGTACCAGATATTCTTTCATCTGGCGGCACCGTTCAATTCTTGCCCCCTTCGGATCATCCCCCTCCTGATCATCGTAGGAATAACGGTGAAGCATCTCGCAACAGAAGTCCTTGCATTCGCCACAAAAATCCACTCTTTTTTTGCGGGCACAAGCAGCCAGTTCACATGGACCGTAAAAAGGATTTCCGCCGGTAGCAACACATCCCCCGCAGTGAAACTCTTCCCGATATTCACATTCTTCGCAGCTAAGACCGCAGTAAGAATCCATTCCTTTGTACATTCCAAACACCCTTACTTTCTCTCATAGTTATATCTTTATATTGTCAGAAGCTGTGGCCTCCGCCTCCTCCGGAGCTTCCTCCACCACCTCCAGAGCTTCCTCCCCCTCCAGATCCTGAGGAACTTTGCGGACTATATGTTTCCGTCTGCCTTTCAAACTGCACATCAGCATGATTTATCCGCTGGGTGGCTGCAATAGATGCCAGCATTTCTGCCTCAGAAGGACTCTTAGCCCTAGAGAATAATTTCACCAGAAAATAATTGATCAAAATAGCCAGAGCCGCTGCCAGAAAGATGTTACTTGCGTATTTCATAGGCTGTGCAATCTTTCTTCCCTCCAGCAGAGTAAGCTCCGAATCAAAGACCTCCTTGGCACAACGGTAATAATCGGCATCAGACGCATATTTATAAACCTTATCCGTAATGGTATTGGCATAGGCATTGGTAATGGTCTTGTAGATCACACCATTGCTGTAAATATAAATGTTGCGCTGTTTCATATCGATCAGAAAGATCGTGCCGCTCTCCTCTGCACTGCTCTGTTTCCACAGATACTTGTCATAAAGATCATGGGCCAGCGCTGACGTGGAACGATACTCAAAATTAGTCGTAAAAAATCCCGCCGATCCATACTTTGTCAAACTCTTCATGTCCTTCGCCAGTGCCTGAAGCTGACTGTCCTCCAGCAGAGACGCATCATCGTGGATCTCTACCTTATACCCCGTCGTCCCATCGGTATAAACCGTTCCATCCGGACGTTCCAGTATATCCTCAGCCATTACAGGTGATGACACAAGCAACAGGCAAAATACCGCCAGCAGGCATACAGAAAGAAGTCCTGAAACATTTTTTAATAGTGATATCTTATTATGCACGGTCATCACCTCCTTTATAGTGAAACTGCGGCAATGGCCGGGTTGCAAACAAGTTATAGCACCGGATCAGATCCACAAGTGCAATGAGCATAGTGATCAGCAATATACCGGCACATCCATAATAATAGATATCACTGACCGGATTGATCAATGCAACGGCAACCGACAGGATCGTCGGGAGCAGGATCCATGTCAGCCCCATCCCATGTCCTTTTCTCGCCTCAATGTCATCCATACGGGACCATGCTCTGAACCAGAATACAATGACTGCCACTGCTGACAACACTACGGTGATCCTTGTAAAATACTGCTCCAGCACTCCTCCGGTGATCAAACCTCCGGCTACAAGAACCACCATAATGATGGTATCAAACATCCGCATTGCCATACGGGGATCTGTCAGCTCGACTACACTGCTTTCCGTTGTTATCACTACTTTTCTAGTGTCTTTTTTCTTTTCGTCCTCAACAGCAGCCGCCAATTGGGCGTCCGACTTCGGTGCAAGATCCTCTCCTCCCGGTGCTTTTTTGTGACTTTCCCGTTGTCTTCGCCTCTTTATCGCAATGGCTCCCTTGTCATTCTCTTTGCCTTCTTGTGCTGCAATATCATCGATCTGCTCATAATAGACAAAAGATATCACTGCCGCGATCATGGTAACGATTCCCAGAAGAATGCCCGGTATCACAGTGAAAAAGCGGTTTAACAACAGGAAGATCGGGATGGTCAGAATTGCAGATGCTCCTAAATACTTCGGCACATCCACCGGAAGATCTGCAACTACTTTTCCTGTCTGGCCATTCACTGTGGCATAAGCCACACGATTGTTGTTTTTGTATGCCATAAACCACACCGGGAACATGGCTCCATTTACCTGATCCACGGTAGAGTGAAGTTTCCACTGAAGCATCTTTCCCTGCTCCTCGATGGAATATTTCCGCAGATTTGGATACTGTTCAATAAACTTCTGTGTCTCTCCCAGAGCAAACTCCTCTGCTTCTCCGGCATAAAGAGAATGGTCTACATCCGCACTGTCCGCATAAAATCCACTGAGATACGCCGGCGTAAACTCTTTCATTTCCCTGGTATCAAAAGGAGCCAGGTTTCCACTGATCGTGTCGGAAAAGGACGAGGAAGCGTCATACGCAATCCCGTCATAATCAGCATCCAGATCCAGATTCAGGTTATAATAACTGGTAATTATGTAATCACCTTTTCGTTTCTCTGTGGTTCCCTTGAGCTGTATATCTGCACCACCCTGCTGTACATCATAGATCCAATACGGCATATAGATCCCGCGGAATTCATTAATATGCTTCTCGCTTTTGAGCTCCTTCGGCGCAAATACCGCTTTTCCCATCATGTTCATATAGGCCTTCTTACACTGCTCCTTCGTCTTACCAAACGGAATGATATACTTCGGTCTGTGTTCCTTCTGCAGACGGCTTTCCAATACCGCAGAGGAACCACAGAAGGTGCAAAAACCTGCTGCGGTATTATCCGTACTGTAAATCTCACCGCCGCACTGCGGGCACCGAAATACCGTTACTTCGTATTCCTCCTGCTCCTGCGCTCCGTTTTTATCTGAAACTTCATAGGGATCAAACTTGGAATCGCAGCTGGCACATGACATCATTTTGGACGGAATATCATATCGCAGATTTCCACCACAATTAGGACATTCGTACATACCTTACCTCCTTTTAGTCAATATATTGAATCCGCTTCTTTGCAATCTGCTTGGGACCCTTGCACTATCTGATTCGTACATATACGATGCTGAGTTTGGAATTTTTCGGACTCGGAACTGCATCGATTTCCAGAAAATCAAAGCTCCGGATCAGTTTACCAAGCTTAGAATAACCATAGTTTCTCGGATCAAATCCCGGAATTCTTTTGGATAGCTGAATACCGATCTCCGACTGATTGATCCATCCATCTTCGTCAGATTTCAGATCAATAATATTGGCAATTTCATCTCCCAGCTCTTCCTTCGTCAAAAAACTCTCCTCAGAACGATCATCATAAAAATCATAAAAGCTGTCATCGTAGGAATCATACGAGTAAACCGGAGCCGGCTCTTTCTTCGTCTCCTTCTTTTGTTTCCTGCCGGACGGACTATTACTGCCTCCAGCCGGCTGCTTCTTGTTCTGCTGCTTTTTATTTTCGTCCTCTGCCTTATATAACAGATCAAGATATTTAAAGGTCTCACAGGCAGAAACCAGGGAGATCGGCGTCTTTTTCTCTCCCATGCCGATCACCAGCATCCCGGCCTCCCGCAGGCGATTCGCAAGTTTTGTAAAATCACTGTCCGATGTCACCAGACAAAAACCTGTGACGTTGCCGGTATATAAAATATCCATAGCATCAATGATCATCGCAGAGTCCGATGCATTTTTGTTTTTGGTATAATTGATCTGAAAGATCGGTGTTAATGCATATTTACGCAACTCATCCTTCCACGCCGAAGCACTCCCCTCTGAAAAATCAGCATATACTCTTTTATACGTTGGGGTACCAAATTCTATGACCTCGTCCAGTATTAATTTTATATACTTACGGGAAATATTTTCTCCGTCGATCAACACTGCAATCTTATCCTGTTTCTGCATCCCTTATATTCCTTTCATTTTTTTCTTTTTGAACACTTCCCTATCTGCTCTGCGGAAGACCTCGTCATATTCCTCATCTCCCCCGGCAGACCGCGCCACACCGTATACGATCTCAACCAAAATATCCGGTGATTCCTCTAGTTTTTTGTCTTTTATCTGTTCCGCGAACTGCTCCAACAATTCGTCAAGCTTCATATAATCATTGCCTCTGAGAACGGCAATAAATTCATCTCCATCAATCCGAAAGATCGGGCTGTGTGAAAATTCCCGGCAGATTTCCCTGCATGCCGTCATGATCACGGCGTCTCCATAGCTTCTTCCATAATTTTTATTTACCTTTGCAAGCCCTATCACTGAGAATATCACAACCGCATATGGTTTCTTTTCATTCTCTTCCGCAAGGGATTTAATATATTCGAAATAGTACATTTTGTTTTTTACACCGGTCAGGCCGTCCCTGTATACAAGGCCATTAATCTCCTTCACATAGGACTTCAGATTCTGCGCCATCTGCTGTATACTGTCCGTCAATGTCTTTACTTCATCATTGGTATTACATTCGATACTGACATCCATATTACCATCTGCGATCTCTCTGGCTGCGCGATCCAGTTCCTTTAATGGTTTCACTATTTTTCTGGTCATACAGATTGTAAAGACCAGATATCCCGCCAGAATACTGCCGGTTACAAGCAGAATTGCGATCAAAAGGTGATCTCTCGGCTGATTGGTCTCCGCAACCGGAGCCAAAAGCACATATCTCATTCCATTGTTTAATGTCCGATATGTCATATGGGATCTTGCACCCTTATAAGAAAACGGGAGAAGCTTTCCTTTATTGGAATCCGCCTGTTTCATGGTATTATAAAAATGATCTGAAATATCAATAGTGCGGATCGTATGCTCATCATCCCCCGGTTTGCGGTAATATACAAGCCTTTGTTCCAGATTTACTAAATTCCCACGTCCATTCTCATAAATTGCCCCCTCCTGAGCCAGATCCACAAGATAAGAAAAGTCAACATCAATCCCGATCACCCCCACCAGAGTGTTTTCCAGATAAAATGGAATCCCGTAGGTTATCATTTCCACTCCAACGGTTTTATTATAATAGGTGCGCGTCCACATCGGCTTTCCCGCTTTGACCGGCTGATAATACCAACAAGTCTTTTCCTCGTCTTCTTCTGTATATTTGGACAAGTCGGTAGGCGTTGTTTTCTGCAGAGTGCCCCTCAGACCATTGCGTGACCAGAAAAATCCCGCCGTCGGATCCAGAATTTCAGGATTATAATGAAAATATACCCCCAACGTGCCGTCCGTGTGATCTGTTACATTTTCCGCCAGAGCACTAACCTTCTCCGTATACTTCTCCAAAAACACATCATCCTGCAGCTCCCTCACCGAAGTCAGACGGCTCAGGGCATAATTATAAATGATGGTTGCGGACTGCTTGATCGTGTCCAGCCGGTTATCCATACGCAGAGTCTGCTTCTCACATACGGCATTCAGTGTTGTATTCAGATTTTCCTTCCACTCATATCCCGCATAGGCAAGGCAGGTTCCACCCAGCAGTAATGACATTGTCAATAATCCCGATATCATCAGGACTGTAAATTTTGTTTGAATTGATTTCATACCGATTACATCCTTTTGTGCTTAAATTTATAATACCTTATTTAACTCCTCTGTACCTTCCAATACAAATCTTCCTTCCTGTAGAAGTGGGATCTCCCTTCCATCTCCACAGTGAACAATAATATCTCCCAATTCATGATATGGGATCGTCACATCCGTATGACAGTTAAAATATGCTTTGGATGGCTCTGTGTGACGCAGCACGGAAAAACAATTCTCCTTTGCCATCATCTGTTTACCGTCCGGATTGTATGTCACCAGCTCCTCTTCATGGGAAAAACAGGTATCGCCAAAAGCAAAATGCGGTCCTGTCTTTTCTGCGATCAGGATCGGCAGAAGATGAGATATTCCATACTTCTGTCCCATTGCATATGCAGTGGTATTGGTTCCAATGGCAAACTCTCCCATGGGAAGTGTCGGATGCTGGAATAACAGATTCTCTTCAATATAGGATTTATTTTCCCTCTCCGTCCCAAAATTGGTACATGTGTAATCTGTCACAATGCCATCCTTTATCTCCAGCGTCAGATTTTCATATTTCAGTTCATTTAGATAAACTTCTGTCACATGAAGGGTTCCCTGAGTGCCCTCCAGTTTTGGGGAAGTAAACACCTCTCCCAGTGGAATATTGACATCCGCAAGACAGTTTTCAAAATCCGTCTGATGCTCCGGATCCTCCAGGGGGGGAAGTGCCACTGTCAGATCCGTGTGATTGCCGCCACGTCCCGTCACTGTGACATATTGTCCCTGATCCAGTGCATCAATGAGTTTTTGCTGGATCACCCCATACTGCACACTGTCAAGGGTATTTACCCGCACCGTCTCATCAAAGATTTCTCCATAGTCCTTACCGATCTCCGGAACCGGATATGCTATGATCGTAAAACTGACCTGATCCCCCGGAATAAATTCATTGGACAGAAGAGACGCTGCAGACTGGTACTCCAGCTTCTGCTTTCTCTGCTTCTCCGTATAAGCTGCCGCCTGCTTTTTGGTCACAGGAACAAACGGATCCTCTCCAAATACCTCGATCACAGCCGGTCCTGCAAATGCCGCTGTCAATTCCCTATGCTTCTCATAAGCACATCTTTGCTGTGTCAGTTTCCGGTCTGCCAGTGCTTTGCCAAAGATCAGTGCCTCATCAAAACGGTGGTCATAATCATACTGCGGGTTGGCTCCTCCGGAGCGATACCCCACCTTGATGCCTCTGCCATTGCGGTAGATCAGGTTCCCCACCGCCCGGTACATGGTTGTCTCCAGTCCCATCTGACGAAACTGCTCCACTGCCGCACGGATCATCCGCTCAAAGCCCAGCTGATAACGGATATTTACTGTTTTCTTGCAGGACAGATCGATCCGATAAAGCTCAAAGCCCTTGCGGTAGCCTTCCGTATATGTGGATGCCATCTCCCGGATCCGGGATGTCTTCATTTCTCCCAGATGACATGCTGTTCCAATCTCATTGCCACCGATATATTCTCCAAAATAATACAAATACCTCAGATCATTCAGATCCGCTGTCTCGATCAATGACCTTGCAAAGCAGTGCTCCGGATCCAGCATCATTTCTGTCCGGTCTGCAATGGTTATATCAGCATAATCGGACACATAATAATAAATTGCATTACGAACTTCATGAGGTTCACATGTCTCCTCCTCCATCAGATCGTATATTTCAATAAAAAGCTCCAATCCTGTCACCAGGAAAAAGAGTCTCTTCTCAAAAACATATACCAGAATTTCCCGCAGTTCCCCATACAAAACACAGAGATATCTGCCAAACTCCTCTCCAAGCTTGTCTACCGCATATGCGGGATTGGCATAACTGGTATCGTAATTCTCCGGAAGAATATCCTGATACAACGCATGATTCCTCTTCTGCAATTCTTCCAGAGTCAGCTCATAAAAGCTCCCTGTATCAATCTCTTCATATGTGTCCATCATTTGTACCAAAAAGGAGGACACCTTGGCGAAATAATCTGTCATCTGCTCTGGGACAACACTGTTGTCTCCGCTTGTCTCCCGGTTGATCCCCCGTACACGTTCTGCCGCCAGTTCATATCTCTCCTGATAACGGCTTTTTTCTTCTTTTGCTTTTGGATAAATGATGTTCATATGATTCCTCACTTTATAATGTCTTCGTTCCGTATCTGCGGGCTACATGATCTCCATGATCTTCAGATTCTTTTCCTTCCGCAGATCAATGGCTTCCCCGTCCACCATGACAACGGGTCTGGATAATGCATGTACATTTATATAGATCAGTTTTCCTGCCCTTCCATCGGAAAGCTTTATCCTTTCATTGAGATAAGACTCCGCGATCCGGCGTAAAAATGTCAATATATAACGGCTGTCGTACTTCTGAAAACCTTCTTCTTCAAAAATCTGTATCACATCAAAGGGGCATGTCGGACCGCGATACACCCGTGGGGATGTCATGGCATCATAAACATCTATAATGGAGACGATCCTTGCATATTCGTCAATATGATCCCCCGCCAGCCCCAGCGGATATCCGCTGCCATCCATTCTCTCATGATGCTGCAATGCTGTATAACGGATATGATAATCCAGTTTATTTTCGGTCAGAATTGCAAATCCATACTCCGTGTGCTTCTTGATGATCTGGTATTCCTCTTCACTGAGCCTCGCCGGCTTCTGAATGATTTCTAACGGTACTCTGGTCTTGCCGATATCATGAAGGATTCCTGCCACGGTCAGGGTCTTTTTCTCCTCTTCTCCAAATTCGAGCCAGTCAGCGAACACATTGCACAAAAGTCCCACATTCATGGAATGGGCATACGTACTATCATCATAATGTCTTAAATTCTGTACCATATCAAAGGCGTTGATGGAATTGCCGGTATCCTTCAGCAACATTACAACCTGTCTATATAATGCCTCACAGTCAATCTTTTGATTCTTTTCGATGACACAGCTGAGCATATTCTGAAAACTTATGATCTCAGTATCATAGTTTGCCTGAAACCTTCTAAACGCCGGATTGTTCTGAATCCGTTCAGAATAAGATGACCGATGATAGGAATTGGCTTCCTGTATACTTAATACCTCCTCCTCGATCATAAACTGTGGTATCTCAAAACGATGCAGTTTGGTGATGGTTCTCTCATCCAATACTGTCCCTTTTTTGACAACGATCTGATTGGCAAAATTATACACATCCTGCCCCAGGATCATTCCGGGACACAGTCTGGCTTTATCCATCATCTGCATCTTATCTCACCACCTTTTTAAAAATAAGCCCGCTTCGCCGGAATATTTCGTCCGGTTTCGCGGGCACCGTTTCTATCATCAGTCCTTATCAACGACTTCCATGTAGAAGCTGGAGTAATCCTTTCTCTGCTCCTTTGTCGCTGCGATCGCTGTCCGCGGATGCTGATTTAAATGACCTGTGATCAGGTATGGAATGTCATATCCCCATACAGCTCCCTGCTCTTCCAGTGGAACCATATATTTCTCAACAAACTGCAGTACAGGGAAAAGCTGGTATTTCGGATTCTTCAAAAATCCGAGAAGAAGCTCCATTGCACAGTTTCCTGCACCTCTTCCCATGCCCTTCATGGTAGCATCCAGATAAGAAACTCCGTTGGTCAGTGCCTCGATCGTATTGGCAAAGGCAAGCTGCTGGTTGTTATGTGCATGCATACCTATGTACTTACCATACTTCTCACCGATCTCGAGGTACTGCTCACTGATACTGCGGATCTGCTCCGGGAACAGGGAACCGTAACTGTCTACGATGTAAATGCCATCTACCGGACTCTTTCCAAGCATATCCAGTGCACCCAGAATATCAGACTCCTTCGCATTGGAGATTGCCATAATATTACATGTAGTCTCATATCCCTTGCGGTGTGCATCCTCGATCATATCAATCGCTGCAGGCATCGTATTAACATAAGTGGCTACACGCACCAGATCAACCGGGCTCTCATCCTTCGGATGAATATCCTGCTTGTAATTACATCTTCCCACATCTGCCATAATAGAAATCTTCAGATCGGTATCATTGTCGCCAACAATAGCCCGTATATCATCATCATCACAGAATTTCCATTTGCCAAACTTGTCCACATCAAACATTTCCTTGTCTGCTCTATATCCGAACTCCATATAATCTACTCCGGCCTTTACATTGGCCTTATACAGAGCTTTAATAAACTCATCTGTAAAATAAAAATCGTTTACCAGTCCACCATCTCGAATTGTTGCATCCAGAACCTTGATGTCCGGACGAAATGATAATAAATCTCCCTTTTGTGCCATAACTTCTTTCCTCCGTTTTGAATTCTTTGTTTCCACGTTATATTATACATAATATTGACATCTTTTACAATCCTTTTAACTTGATAGGAATAAAAAAGGGCAAAACCAGCGTTTTGCCCTTGCTCCCTCTACGCTACGAGCATTTTACTATACCCTTATGAAGTTTATTTTTGTTCAAAAAAATGCTGTGAGTTTCCGGCATCTGCCGAAATCCCACAGCATTTATATGATTTTTTCCATCCGGTCAGTTTTTGAGACATCCCACCGGAAAGCTTTTACCAATTAGTGTGCCAGAATGATCTTCTTCGGGCACTTCTGGGCACACTTGCCACAGCCGGTACATTTACTCTGATCAATATGTGCCACATTGTTCTCTACAGTCACTGCCCCTGACTCGCACTGTTTTACACAGAGACCACAGCCAATACAGCCGGTATCACAGACTGCCATAACCTTTGGCCCCTTGTCCTGATTAGAACATGCCACACCGTAAGAAGCATCGTATGGAACCATCTCGATCAGATGATTTGGACACTCCTCGGCACATTTACCGCAGGCCACACATTTCTCTTTATCAACCACGGCAACACCATTTACTACATGGATCGCATCGAACTGACATGCTGCCACACAGGAACCGAATCCCATACAGCCAAAGGAACATGCCTTATCACCGCGTCCCGGAATCGCTGCTGCTCTCTTACAATCGGAGATACCGTAATAATTCGCCTTAAGTCCTGCTTTGTCACAGGTACCGTTACATTTTACAAAGGCTACCATCCTGACTGAATCGCCGGCATCGACGCCCATAACGGCTCCGATCTTCTCTGCGACTGCTGCACCGCCCACCGGGCAGGCATTGACAGGAGCTTCTCCTGCTGCGATCGCCTTTGCAAGGGCATCACAGCCCGCATAACCACAGCCACCGCAGTTATTGCCCGGAAGGAACTCCCGGACCTCGATCTCCTTTTCGTCTACCGGCACTGCCAGCTTAATTCCTGCAAATCCCAGAAGAAGACCAATCAGAATACCGATAACTCCAACTAAGATTGCTGCATGTATAATACCAGTTACCATTTCGTCTCCTCCTTTCTATACCAGACCTGCGAAACCGCAGAATGCAATCGCCATCAGACTTGCTGTCACAAGCACGATCGGTGTCCCCTGAAATGACTTTGGTACATCGTTATGCTCATTGCGCTCACGGATACTTGCCATGATCGTGATCGCAACCAGGAATCCAAGAGCGGTAAACAGACCTCTTACCACACTGTAAAGGAAACCGATCCCGAAGCTCTCACCGGCATAATCCGTAACGTTATTTAATGCAACACCAAGCACAGCACAGTTGGTGGTGATCAACGGAAGATACACACCAAGGGATGCATGAAGTGCCGGCATAAATTTCTTGAGAACCATCTCAATAAACTGAACCAGTGCCGCAATGATCAGGATAAACGCGATCGTCTCCAGATATGCAAGACCGGTTGGCTCCAATATAAAATAATAAATCGGATATGTTATTGCTGATGCGATCGTAATTACAAATGTAACAGCGGCTCCCATGCCCACGGCTGTCTCCACCTTTTTGGATACGCCAAGAAATGGACAGATACCAAGGAACTGGCTTAATACGACGTTGCTGACCAGCATTGATGATATAATGATCACAAATAATTCGCCCACTGCCATCAATCCTCCTTCCCATCAGAAGCGGCTTCTTTCGCTTTGGCCTCAGCCTCCGCTTTTGCCTTTGCTTCCTTTGCGGCCTTCGCTTTTGCTGCGGCCTCTGCTTTTGCCTTTGCTGCAGCTGCTTTCTCTGCCGCTCTCTCAGCTTCCACAAGTCCCTTATTGGCAACACTGCAGTTTCCTACACAGGATGCACAGTTGCCACCACAGGCGATATTGCTGTCTGCATTGTCCACATTGGTAGCAGATGGCATTTTCAGCTTGTTCTGGATCGCTGTCAGAAAGGACAGCACCAGAAATGCGCCCGGAGCCAGTACAAAGAATGTAATGTGATAATCATCCGGAATAAACTGATGACCGAAAATAGCACCGGCACCGAGAATCTCACGGCAGATACCGATACAGGTCAGACCAAAGGTAAATCCAAGTCCCATACCAAGACCATCAAATGCAGATGGAAGTACCGGATTCTTGGATGCATATGCCTCTGCACGGCCAAGGATAATACAGTTTACAACGATCAGTGGGATATAAACTCCCAATGCTTTATTTAATGATGGCAGATACGCCTGCAGCAAAAGCTGTATCAATGTAACAAAGGTTGCTACAATAACGATAAATGCAGGGATTCTTACCTTATCCGGGATCACCTTTCTAAGCAGAGAGATGAATACATTGGACAGGATCAGTACTGCCGTTGTGGTCAGACCCATGCCAAGACCATTGATGGCAGATGATGTAACTGCCAGGGTCGGACACATACCAAGCATCATCACGAAGGTAGGATTCTCGGTGATAATGCCGTTCTTTAAACGTTCCGTACAAGAATTCATAATCCATTCCTCCTATTCTGATAATGATGCGATAAAGTCTAATGCACCGTTGACGGCTCTTGTGACAGCACGACTGGTAATGGTAGCACCACTGATAGCATTGACGGTGCCGTTATCGGTGCTGCCGGAACCATCCTTTACGACGGAAAGTCCGCTGTCACCCTTTGCCATACCGACATACTGCTCATTCCATGATGTGGAACTGTTCTGTCCCAGACCCGGGGTCTCATTGGAGCAGTCTGTCACACGGATACCTACGATATTGCCATCCTTGTCTACACCAAGTGCCAGAGTAACTGCGCCGCCATAACCTTTACCGGAACAGGTTACTACATAACCGGCATCGGCGCCGTCCTTCTGAGCCTTCATGACCTCAGAGATCTCCACATCGCTGAGAGTCTCACCCATGGCATCTGCTTTTACCTCGCCGTTTGCCAGCTTCTCATTATACGTTGCAAGTGCATCATCAATGCCCTTGTCGTCCACAAAATCCGCACCCTCAAAAACAGCCGCATACGCCTCTGCCTTTGTCTTTTCATTCTGCTGCTCGATCGGCTTCTTCGTCACGGTATAAACACCGCCCAGAAGGATACCTGCGATCAGCGTGATCAGTGTCAGTGCAATGGTATCATGGATCAGAGTATTTTCTGATTTCTTTTTTTCTTCTTTATTTGCCATCCTTGATGCCCTCCTTTCCAAATGGAACAGGAATTGTCACCTTCTCGATCAGCGGAACCATCAGGTTACTGATGATGATCGCATAGGATACACCTTCCGCAGATGCTCCGAAGATACGAAAGATACCGGTCAGAACACCTAACAGAATACCAAACACGATCTGTCCCTTCGGTGTGATCGGGCTGGTTACATAATCGGTTGCCATAAAGAATGCACCAAGCATCAGTCCGCCACCACAGAACTCCGCTGCCAGATACATCAGGTTGAAACCGTGTCCGCCAAAGATCAGATAAAATACAGCGAAGGTTGCCAGATAGCATACCGGAATACGCCAGCTGATCACCTTACGGATCAGAAGATATGCTGCACCGATCAGAAGACAGAGTGCAGAGGTCTCACCGATCGTACCGCCTGTGGTTCCCAGGAACATCTTCAGAACCTGAGCCCAGTCCAGATTCATGGAGCCATCCTTGATCATTGCCAGAGGAGTTGCTCCACTGATGGCATCTAACTGCTTGCCGGACAGGTATTTCAGTCCTACTGCCTTATCATAGGCAAAGGAGGTCATCTGTCCTGCGAAAGAAATCATCAGGAAACATCTTGCACCAAGTGCAGGGTTCATAAAGTTCTGTCCCAGTCCGCCGAAAAGCTGCTTGACAATGATAATGGCAAATACACTGCCGATGATCGCCATCCAGATCGGGAACTTGGAACTTAAGTTTAATGCCAGGAAAAGTCCTGTCAGAGCGGCACTTCCATCACTGACTGTCAGGGGAAGTCCCATTGCCTTCTGCCATATGTACTCAGAGAGAACACATGACGCCATACATACCACGATCAGTACCAGGGCACGGATACCGAAATTGAAGATTCCGAACAGAGCCGCCGGTGCCAGAGCAAGAAGCACATCATACATGATGGACTTTGTAGAGGTCTTGCTTCGAACATGTGGTGATGATGAAATATTCAATAAATTACTCACGATGCTACACCTCCTATTTCTTTCTTCTCTGGGCTGCCACATACTGGCGTGCCTGCTTAAAGGTCTGTGTCAGAGGACGCTTTGCCGGACATACAAAGGTACAGCTTCCACACTCATAACACTCCATACCGTTTAATTTCACAAAAGTATCGTAATCATTATGCATTGCTGCCTGTGCCATCATCTGTGGCATCAGGTTACCAGGGCATGCCTCCACACATCGTCCACAGCGGATACATGGGGTTGGCTCATACTCTGCCACCTCATCCTTTGTCAATGCCAGAATAGAAGATGATGTCTTGGTGACAGGAACATTCAGATCAAAGAATGCAAATCCCATCATCGGACCACCGGAAATGATCTTGACCGGCTCTGTCTTAAAGCCGTCTCCTTCCGGAACCAGATCTGCATGATTGCAGCCTAAGCGCACCTCCACATTGACCGGTGTATTGAATGCGTCACCTGTCAGTGTAAGTACACCCTGGATCAGCGGCGTCTGCCTGCAAACGGCACGATAGATCGCAATGACAGTAGAAACATTGTCTACGATACATCCGGCATCTGCCGGCAGCTTTGCAGAGTAGATCTTGCGACCGGTCGCTGCATAGATCAGCGTACGCTCACCACCCTGAGGGTACTTGGTCTTTAACGGAAGTACCTCCATGCGGTCCTCATTCTTTACAGCCTCCTGCATCTTTGCGATCGCATCCGGCTTATTGTCCTCGATACAGATGACACCCTTTGCATTATCGAAAAGCTTCAGCATAACTTTCAGGCCACCCACGATCTGATCGGTGTACTCAAGCATCTGGCGATAATCAGATGTCAGATACGGCTCACACTCTGCACCATTTACCAGAATATAATCAATCTTATCCGGCTCCTTCGGTGCAAGCTTTACATTGGTCGGGAATCCTGCACCACCCATACCAACGACTCCTGCTTCCTTGACAATGTCACGGATCTCGTCTTTGGACAGCTTCGTGTAATCCCGGTCCTCTCCAAGCCCTTCAATTCCTTTGTACTCCTCGTCGTTCTCAATAACGACACATGTTGCTTTGGAACCATTTAAAAGCATTCTCGGCTCTACTGCCTTAACAGTTCCTGAAACCGAACTGCAGATATTGGCAGAAATAAAGCCACTGGCTTCGCCAATCTTTTGTCCAACCAGTACCTTGTCGCCCTTCTCCACAATAGGAGTTGCAGGTGCACCAATGTGCTGTGCCATAGGGAATACGTATTCTCCCGGCAGATTTACCTGTTTGATCGGCAGATCCTTAGACAGCTCTTTTCCCTCGTAAGGATGTACACCCCCACGAAATGTTGCGTTACTCATTCCGGTTCCCCTTTCTTTGATTTATTTTGCCACGGCTGTTGATATCATTTCTCATTTCCCTCACATATGCCTATTACAATCTATTCTTTTGGGACTGGATCCAGCCACAACAATTCACTCTTTATTGTATCATTCGTATGACAAAAGTCAACAATTTCACAGAGTTTTCGTATACTTTTACCAAAAAATCCTAATTTTTCCCTTTGATAATCTCTATCAAAAAAAGTGCTGTACATCATGTACAGCACTTTGCATGTTTAAGCTGATAACGGGAATCGAACCCGTGACCTCCGCCTTACCAAGGCGACGCTCTACCGACTGAGCCATATCAGCAATCAACATGCGATATTATATAATACTTTCTGCGAAATTGCAAGCAATTTTTTTATTTTCTTCTGCATTTTCAACTCTTTTGTATCATATGTAATATATTTTATTGGTTCTGGCCCTGATACAGATTGAATACACCGATCAGTTCTTTCAGCTTGGCTGCCTGTGCTGCCAGCTCCTCGCTGCTTGCAGAGCTCTCCTCCGCCATCGCTGTATTTTCCTGAACAACGGCTGCAATCTGATCGGCCGCCAATAACAGCTGGCTCAGTGCATCTGCCTGATTCTCGGATGCTGCTGTGATCTTGCCGATATTTTCTACCAGATCGTTTGTCTTTCCGGCTGCTGCCACCAACTTGCCGGCCGCCTCGTCCACCAGTGTCTTTCCCTGCTCCACTGCCTGGATCGTATTGGCGATCAGCTCGGTGGAATTTCTCGCTGCCTCTGCACTCTGGGTTGCCAGTTCGCCTACCTGGGTAGCAACAACAGCGAAGCCTTTACCTGCCTCTCCTGCACGGGCTGCCTCAATGGAAGCATTCAGTGCCAGAAGATTTGTCTGGCTTGCGATGTCATCAATACTGCTGATAATGGAATTGATCTGCATAGAGGTATTATTGATGACCTCCATTGCCTCCACTACCTGCTGCATGCTTGTGTTGGTATTGGTGATCTCATCTCCGACGTTCTGTGCCATCTCATTGGCTGCCCTGGCATGCTCTGCATTCTGTCCAACCTCCTCGGAAACATTGGAGATCGTTGCCTGAAGCTCCTCCACAGAGCTTGCCTGATCCGTCGCTCCCTCTGTCAAAGACTGTGCCCCCTCGGAGATATTCTCCGCATTGGCTGCAACCTGCTCGGATACGATATTGATCTCGGACAACGTATTGGAAAGATCACTGACCACGGCGAACAGGGACGTTTTAATGCTCTCAAAGTCTCCCGGATAATCTACTCCCGGTGCGATCGCAAAGTCGTTGTCTGCCATCTGCTGCAAAACATCCTTCAGATCACGGATGATCCCCCGCAAGGTTCCTGCCGCATCGGAAAATGCCTCCGAAAGCTTTCCAATCTCATCTTCAGACTCTGCCTGAATCTCAATATTAAAATCACCGGTACGAAGCTGCTGGGATGCCCCCACTACTTTTTCAATCGGCTTGATATGCTTATAGAGCTGTTTACTGGCGATGGTTACGATTGATATGATCGATATAACCGAAATGATTATCATGATCACAACAAGCTTGACGGTATTTTTATTCAGATCACTCTTATTCAATACACTTACCGCCCACCAGGTCTGTTCCCCGGCTGTGATCGGAGTATAAAATCTGGATACTTGAGAACCATTGTCTCTTCTGGTATTCACATTAAAACTTTTGCCGGTATCAATGCCTTTCTGGATCTTTGCATACTGCTTTGCATCCAAAACATCGGTAAGCTTCTTACCGTAATAAGCATCCTCGTCCTCACTGTCATAAACAAAGGTACTATCATCCGTAAAAATATCCACATACATGGTTGGATACTTATCCGTGTCACACTCAAGCTGCGAGAATTTCTTAATATTGATATCCACCACGATCACACCCTGTACCTTGTCATTGTAAACAATCGGATAGCTTGCCGTGATCATTTTCGCACCATTATCGGTATAAGGATTTGTGAAATATGCCTTCTTGGTATCAGCCGCCTTTTTGTAATAATCATTGCTGCTGTAATCCGCATAGGCACCGTAGCTCTGACATTTCTTCGCCTTGGCATCATCCTCGCTGACATATAAAGAATAATCCTTTACCGCCGGGTCAAAAGCACCCTGTTCAAAAAACACACCAATACCGGAAATATCATCACTGTCTGCCACCGTAGACCATGCACTGTTGAGAACATAATTCTCAATGTCCTTATTCATACGCTGCAGCTTTACATTATACAATGCACTTTTTTCGGTTTCTCCGGAATAACCATTCTTTGCATAGTCATCATACTCCGTTTCAATAAATGTCTGTATGCCGGATGCCGTATTGGAAGCGGTATCAATGATTGACTGAACTGTCAGACCGTTTTTGCCTGCAATTTCTTCAAACTCTCCCTGAATGCTGTTGGTTAAAAAAACACCGCTCATAGACGCACTGATCACAACCAGTACAAACATACACACAATGACCACGATCCCTATGGTACCTGAGGTCTTTTTTGCCAGACTGTCCTTCGATTTGTTTTGTAGTTTTCCTTTCAAATTTTTCAATATTTTCATACACACCCTCCTATCTGGTGATTCCTCCGTCACTGTCAGATTACTGACACGCTCCTTCATCTGACAGATCATGTAACTTGACTGATTCCTATGATAAATAGTATATCATTATGTTCCTATTAACGCAAATTATATTAAATGCATTTTAAGGCAGCGAATGAAGCATTATCACACGAATTTTGCGTGGTTTTCCTTATGCAAAAAGCCACCGCACATTCCTGTACGGTGACCTTTTCATTACACGTTATCCGTATAATTATTTAAATTTTTTGTATCCGCTCTTTTTCAAAAGCTTCACATTCGCCTTACGAACTTTTGCAGAAGCACCCTTTACCTTGATCTTCTTTTTACAGCCCTTGAAAGCGCCCTTCGCTACCTTCTTAAGCTTTGCATTCACTGTCAGAGTCTTAAGCTTCTTACAGTTTACAAACGCCTTGGAAGGAATTGTTTTAATATTTTTGTTCAAGGTAATAGAAGCTGCTTTGGCTCCCTTAAATGTTTTGGCACCAATTCCTGTTACCTGATACTTGATCTTCTTATTCTTAACAGAAGCCGGTACAGAAAGCTTCTTTGCCTTTACGCCCTTCTTGGTAAGTCCTACAACTGACACAGCTCCCTGGCTGGCGGTAGTTGCTCTCCTCGTTACCTTATACTTGTAATTTCCTACAGTAAATGTCTTATTTACCTTCAGACCCACCTTCTTGGCAGCTGCCGGTGGTGTTGCAATTCCGGAAGGAGAAGGAATCTTTGCTGCCTCTTCTGCTGCCTTACGGGCTGCTTCCTCAGCTGCCTTGCGGGCTGCCTCTTCTGCTGCCTTACGCTCTTCCTCTGCCTTACGGGCTGCTTCCTCTGCTTCCTCCTGCTGGATCGTCTTTCCTGTCTGAGGATTTACATATGTTTTGTTCTGAATATCCTTTAATGCTGCATCCAGACCGGATACGGTAAATGTCATGGAAATGCTCTTCTTCGGTGTCTTGATCTTACCTCTGTTGTTACGTCCATCCATTACATATTTCTCTGTCTCTGTTTCATCTGCCTTATTCTTGGAATCGTAGGTATTGATTCCTACAAATGTATAATATGCGTCATCCGATTTGCGGATCAGGTTCAACGGATCCGGATTCGGATTTGCAGGAGACTCCATTACATTTTTGCCATCTACGGTGATGGTTGCATTACTGATCTTGACACCCGGATACTTCTCTACCAGAAGGTCTGTAGCCAGACCAAGCATCTGATACTTGGTTCCTGTTATCTTCGCTCCCTCAATGGAAACAGTATAGGTTCCGTCCTGTGTAAGCATCACATCGGTCACCTTGGTATCATCCGGTGCCTCAGAGCCTGATGCCTGGATGTACTCATAAGTTCTGTCACTACCTGCCAGACTGAATGGCTTAAAGTTGTTGCGGTAATCCCATGTCGATGTCTGGAAGAATAAGTAAGCATGAATCCCGGTCTTTCCCCAAAGATCCTGATCGATATACTTTCCAACGGTTGTTTCTGTGGAAGCATTTGGATCTCCACCTGTCATCTTTGTCATGCTGGCATCGCCATGTGCATCATTGATCGTATTGTAGAAATCTGCAATGTCCTTATAGATCATTGCCGGTTTTTTACGGTCGAAATATGCTCCGGTATCCCAGAGAACAGGAACTGCACTGACCTTCTGTGCCTCGGTAAAGGTATCATGCATCCACTGTGTAACACTGGACATAACTCCACCCGGATTACAGATGCCACACTCACCGACGATGATCGCATAGCCGTCATCACTGAACTTCTTTAAGGACTCAAAATACTTGGTGGTCTTCTTCTGGTCTGTGGTAGTATATTTACCGGTACCACCGTCACCACAGAAATCCCATGGAGTATAATAGTGAACGGACAGGAACAGCTTTGTCTTTCCATTGGCCTCGAGATCTGTCGGCATGACAAAACGGTTTCCTACTTTCTTTTTCACATCGTTTCCCTTTTCATCCTTGATGGCAGTTCCATCTTTATCCGTCACGGTCACCGTGTGTTCCGCATCTACTGTCTTATCAATATCGGTATCATATCCCGGAATTAGCAGATGTCGGCTGGCATTATTTCCGCCACTTTTACGGATGATGTCTACAAATGTCTGGTTGATCTTATTGGCGGTTTCATACTTCTCATCCTCTGTCATGTAGCCATCCATCGCCTGCTCTGTGGAATCATTTCCTACCGCATAACCGCTTTTTCCGATCGGATCTGCCAGACGGGTTCCCAGTTCCTCATTGGCCCCCTCAAAGATCAGGTGGTCCGAATATCCTTTGAACCGCTCTGCGATCTGTTTCCAGTAGGACTCATATCTGGCCCAGGCCTTTGCACGTACCTCCGTGTCCGGTACATACTCATCATTTTCGTCTACGACCGGCTCTTTTACGGTATCTCCATCCTCATCCACAATCTCTTTATACTTGATGGCACCAAACTGACCCCACCACTGATTATCCCAGTGATCATTGATGATAACATACATACCGTTATTCAGAGCGTAATTGACGATCTCCTCCACACGGCCCAGATATTCCTCCTTGATCGTGTATGTACCGTCATCCATATCCGCATTGGACCATGCTACCGGAATACGCAGGGTATTGATACCATAAGAATGTACTTCATTAATGTACTCCTGTGTAGTCTCCGGAGCACCCCAGATCTGCTCACACTCCTTCGCAGTTGCCTTGTACTTCGTGTTCTTTACAACCTCCGTCTCCTCCAAAGGCATAATTGCCTCCATGGTGTTACCAAGGTTAATACCTGCACCCATCTCATTCTGCGCCAAATACTGTGAAGATAACTCCGTACGCATGCTGCCATTATCCTTAACCGTCATTTCCGTACCGGTTCCTTTAATGGTCACCTTATGCTCCTCACCAATATTAGACTGATCATTCCACTTTTCTCTCAGAGTGATCTGATCCGGTGTCAGAACTTCATTCAACTCCTTTTTGGCAGCCTGGGCTTTTTTTACATTAATGGCAGAAGCACTAAATCCACTCACTACCATTGAAAAACTCAGGCATGCAGCTAAAACACCTTTTAAATTTTTTCTTCTCAATGTTTTTCCTCCTTTTAAGTTTCTATTTGATCCTCTCTTCCCAAAGAATCAACTGCATTTATATGCGTATTTAATATTATACACAAATCCTCCATGATTTTCAAACTCTTTATTAGTAATTCTCACCATTAAAAATAGAGGAAATTTATAGTAAAAATTCAACATGTTACAAAAATAATTACTAAATCCCTCTATTTTTAATACAATTATTATATTATCGAATAGCATTTTTCAATTTTACTGATAATCTGCTACATTATCTGAAGTCACCTGCTCAAACGGAACCCATACATAGAGTCCGTTCTTTTCGGCACCGTTCAGAGAAGTTATGCTATCCCCTGCTGCCAGCTTCTGTGCTGCCTGAACGGCCGCCTCTCCCTGCCCCTTCGCCGGCTGGAAGATCGTGCATGCCATTTTCCCTTTTTCGATCAGATCAAGACCGTCTGTCGTCGCATCTACGCCCAGCACCGGAAGCTTGGACAGATCCAGCTTTTCCTGCTCAGCCGCCTGTACTACACCAACTGCCATGGAATCGTTATTACAGATAACCGCATCCACATCCTGACCGGTCTTTAAGAACTGACGAAACATTTTGGCTGCGGTGTCCGTAGACCAGTCCGCATAATCCTCGTAAACATAATTGATGGTTTTACCGGATGCCTCCAGCGCAGCCTTATTCGCCTTAGTACGTCCCTTCGTCGCTGAATGGGTGCTTTCGCCCTTGAAGATGGCAATATTCAGAGTATCCTTGGAGGCATACTGATCCAGCACATATTTTGCCTGCAGCTTTCCTGCCACTTCCTCGTCGGATCCCACATAAACATACTTGTCCTTCTGAAGATATTCTTCCTCCGGAGCACTGTTGATAAATACGATCGGCTTGTCCCCGGCAAGAGCCTCCATCTGCTGTGCCGTTCCTGCATCACACAGAGCACAGATAATGACATCAGCATCCTTTGCCTCTTTGATCTGGTTCATCTGGGTCTCAGAGGAGCCCCGGGCATCCTTTACCTCCAATGTCATCCCCTTCTCCCCGGCTGCTTTCTTTGCCGCATCTGCCAGATTTGCACGGAAGGTATCCGATCCGTCCGAAACCGTCAGCATAATATTTACCTTTCCACCGGAGGATTTCCCTTTGCCGGAGGATTTGGAACATCCTGCCGCCAGCAGACAGCACAATGTCAACAAGCATATGATTAATGATACTTTCTTTTTCACAACTGTCACCCCCTATATCTGAAAACGGCTCATCTGCTCTGCCAGCTTCTCTGATGTCTGTGTCAGCACCTTGGCACTTCCTGCCACCTGCTCACTCTGACCTGCCAGCTTATTCGCCTGCTCTACCATTACCTCAGAAGTTTCACTGATCACTGTGGTGGATGCCGCCTGTTCCTCAGAAATTGCAGAAACATCCATCGCTACATTATTGACTGTCTGGATCTGGGTGATCATACTGTTGATACCGTTTTCCACATTCTGTACACATGTATAGATCTCTTCAAAGGTTTCCTGTGCCACCTTGATCCTGCCACCGCTTTCGTTGATATTTTCCACGCTGACATCCGCCTGCTTTACAGCCGCATCCACCAGATTATCCACTTCGTTGATCAGCTTGGCGATATCATCCACAGAGGATGCTGTGTTCTGTGCCAGCTTGCTGATCTCCGTCGCAACCACGGAAAAGCCTCTGCCCGCTTCGCCGGCTCTTGCCGCTTCAATGGAAGCATTGAGAGATAACAGAGAAGTCTCTTCGGAAATGTTGGCGATCAGCCCGGTAATACCCGTGATCTCTTTGGACGCTTCTCCCACCTTGCTGATGGCTTCCACAAGCTGTGTAATAGATCTCCGGATCTCCTCCATGGCATTCTGTACCTGTTCCATATCGCTGCGCCCTTTGCGTGAAATGTCCACTGTGGCATTGATCTGCTCCTTGACCTTCTCACTGTCACTGGTGGTGTCTGCCACAACGCCGCTGAGATTCGTAGCACTTTCCGCAATTTCATTGATAGAATCCGAAATCTGATCTACCGTCTCGCTAAGAGACGTCATTGACGTTGCCTGAGAATTGGATGCATCCTGCATACTCACAGAAACCACGCTGCTGTTATCTGCCTGATTCTGAATATCATTCGTCACATTATTGATATCGCAGATCATTTCCCGCATACTCTCTGTAAATGCTTTCACACTGCGCTGGATCTCCGCAATCTCATCAGATCCTTTCGCCTCAATCCGGATCGTAAAATCCCCATCAGACATCGCCTTGATCTTCCGGCTGAGTACCTTCAACGGCTTCACCGTGAGAGATACGCTCAGGGTATTAACCAATACAAAGAGCAACAGACAGATTACTGCTACCACGATCAAGGTATTGCGCAGATTGTTCACTTCAGAAGTGATCATAGCCTTTGGCACATAGGATACCAGCACCCAGTCTGTTCCGGATATCTCGCGGGTAACTACAACCTTATCCCCGATGGTCGAAACCGAATCATCTCCCTTTTTGATCTTGGTTGCAATCTTTTGTAAAAAACCATCAGATACATCATTGACCGATGTGGAAACCAGCTCACTGTCACGGGATGCGAGAATATCCCCATTGCCCTGATCCACAAGCAGCGACTCCGCTCCCTGCATGGATACACTGGAATTTACAATGATATTGACCGAGTCCAGCGAAAGACTTGTCGCCAGTACACGGACATTGTCAGGATCATCCAGCATACCACAGGCACTGATCATCATATTGCCCTCACTGTCTTCATACGCCTGAGTATAACCGGGATTCATCCGGGTAAGACCTTCCTTATACCATATCTTCTCCGTTGCCCCGTCATATTTGGTCTGATCATCGGATGCCTGCATCACATTACCTTTCATATCAGCAATATAAAAGCCACCCGCAAAGGCACTGTCCAGTCCATAGTAATCATCCAGCTTGCGCTGAAGCTTCTCCTGATCCTTGACGGCTCCGGAATGCTCCATGTCATACTTCACCGTCTTGACCTCATCCAGCTTACGGTTCAGCCATGCCTCGATCTGGCTGCTCTGATCCTTTGCGGATGTGCTTAAAAGACTCCGGGACGAGTCCATAATATCCGCCTCCGACACATTGTATGCAATGGCGATCATCACGATCACCATGACGATCGTAACCGGCAGGGATACTCCCAGTATCTTTGCCCTCAAGCCCGGCCGCAGGTTTTTTCCCTTCATCTTAATTTTTTTCATAGTATTTACCACTCCTTCCATGACAACCTGAAATGATTATCTAAATATGCTGCTTAAAATCTCCTGTTCTCTTCGGTGTTTTATCCTTACATCATATTATAACAAAAAACGGCATTTTTCTCAACTGTGATCAGATATCAAAAAATCACAAATCCGCAACGTAAGGGAGCTTATTCACTTGCGCAGAATCTGTGAACAACAAAATCCAGATGCAAAGCATCCGGATTTTAAAGTTATTCTTAAAGCAGTCAGTTCACCTTAAACTTCGCTTTTACATCCCGGGTATCTCCGGTCTCTACATCGGTGAACTGTACCATCCACTGGTTTTTATGATCCCAGTCCTCATAAAAAGCGGAAATTTTCTCGCCCTCACGCAACGATACCCGTCTTATCTTCTCCCCTGCATAATTACGGATCACCCCATTCTCCGAAATATACATGAAATCCTCCCAGATGACCCCCTGCAATTTCCGAACAAATCTACGCTCTTTACAATCATAGATAAAACAGGTTTCCTCCCCTTCTTTCATCCTGCAGTATACCGCCACACAGGTATTCATTATTTTGCAGGATATGACAGCTTCTACCCCTGCATCCTGTTTCCGCATATCATATGTCTTTCCGTAAATGTAAAACTTGGTTTTATCTTTTCCGGAGCCCCTTTGGAACTGGTCCGCCGGAAAGCTGGTCCGTCCCACGGCATTTCCCAGTCCGTCATACCACTTGTCCTTATTCCGGCGAAAAATTCCCATCCCCGGATAATACCGCATCTGAGCATGTTTTCCCCCGATATAGGTCAGCTCATACGTCACATAATTCGTTCTGACCCACTTTTTCGACCATAACTCATCCTCCGAATGATCCGGATCCGGTTTCTTCCGTCTCCGGTAATATGTTTCGTCCAGCCACTCACTCACCTGCTTAAGCTGCCATTCGTCCAGTGTTCTGGTTCCAAACGCCTCATATCCGTCCATATGATAAGTGGCCCGGATAGACACAAGCCCTTTGGTAAAATTCAGAATCTGTCCGCTTCCGGCGCTTTTCTTGTCTGAGGTTTCCATAAAGTCCGGATACATATCCTTCTTTCTCGACTTTTCCGTCCGGTATGTATCATACAAAACCCCGTATGCTTCCCCCGTATTCGGATCAATCGCCTCCGGGTCATACGGCATATAAGAGATCATCCTGTGACCGCTCTGATATGTTTCCGGCGTCGAAATCCCCGTATCCAGCTTGTAGGTTAAATCTTTCTGACATTTTACTCCCACATCCGTCAGATACGCTTTATGGTTCTTATAATACCAGCATAACTCCTCCGGTCCATAATTTGCCTCCATGACCGCTTTCGGAGAATCAAAATACGCTGCAAGCTTTTGACACAGTTGTTTCTGCTGTGTGGTTTTGCTAATTGCCATAACACTTTGCGCGTATGTCTCATTCGAAATACGGATATCCTCTATCAAACCCTGATGTCTCGCCACAAGATAGTCCGGGTTTGTGCTATATTTCCAAATAACAATATCTGCTGATTTTAACTGCTCATCTATGTTCTTTGCATAATCATATGCCATAATATACAGATTCACACCAAACCGCTTCCGCAGGATATCTCCATACCATCCCCACTGTGTCTCACCGGGAGCCGGAACATTTCCATCTGTATCAAGCACCCGGATCACCGTCAGCCCGTCTGACTCCTTCTGAGCATTATCTTTTTGATCTTCTGCCATCCCGGCTTTCCCGGAACCCGTTTTCCCGGTATCCTTTCCCGGATTTACAGCATTGGTCAGACCAAAGATCCCCACTGCCAGGATCACAACCACTGCCGCTGCTCCGATCCATTTTGCATGCTTCCTGAACTTCATGACATGCTTTACTCTCCTCCGGGTGTCTGTCTCCCCAAAGGTCAGCATCCCCATCCCCGGGCTCCTCCGGTTTGTGGCAAATTGTAGCAAAGACTCGCTGTAGGCTGCCCGGATATCCTCCGGACTATTCTGCAAAACATACTCGTCACAGCTCATTTCCATATCCCTGATCATCAGAAAATAAGACAGCCACACCAGAGGCTGGAACCAATATATGCTGCAGAGCAGAAACGCCGCCGCCTTTACCAGATTGTCCCGTCGGCGGATATGATACTTTTCATGCCGGATAATATAATCCTTCTCCTGTTCCCCCAGACGGAAAGGAATATAAATCCTCGGCGAAAGCAGTCCCATCACAAACGGAGACGGGATCGCATCGCATTCATATACATTGTCCTGCATACGGACCGCCGTCGCAACCCGCCCCTTCATCCGCAGATACAGGATCACATTGACAATCAAGATCATGCACAGCACCGCCAGCCAGAGATATGCGGCTCCCTGCAGCATCCTCCGAAGCTGCGCCGGAGAAAACATTGCTGCCTGCTTGTCAGATGCTTTATCGGACGTCCCCCCTGACATATCATCAGACACGCTGCTGTATGTAGGATCCGATTCGTTGTCTGCATTTTTCTCAGCCTCTGTCTTGGAATTTGTCTGTATATTGGAGGATGAATCGTCGGAAACCGTCCGATCCGTCTGTCCGTCATTTGGTACAGCATCTGCCCGGCCCCTGTTTTGATCATCCGTAGCATTCTTTATCTGAGAGGGCGTTTCTCCGGTCTGACTGACATTTTGCCGGGAAATGCCCGCATACTTCTCCAGAGACTGCTCCACCCGGTTCGAGCTCTGCGGCAGCAGATTATATACGCTGAAGGGCGATGTAATTTTCACAGGACATACTAACCGTATCCCCACAATGATCCACAAAAGATACGCATATTTCTTCGGCGCTTTCCCCAATAACATTCTCGCCAGAATAACCAATGCGATCACGACCGAAGCATCGATTCCCATCTGTAAGATCCCCATAAATAATCGAAATACCATACGACTCCCCCTGTCTATTTTGTTTTTCCTGAAAACCCCTCATACAAATTTTCTACTCCTTTATCATTTCGCCCATGTTGTTTTATCCCGTTCTCCCTGATAATCAAAAAGTCCGTCGTTTTTCTCCTCCAATGCCTTGATCATATGATAGGTGTATTCATTATAAGGGGTTGGAATCCCCAGTTCCTCTCCCATACGTATCAACGCACCGGAAAACATATCGATCTCCGTATGACGCCCCGCATCCAGATCCTGCAGGGTAGAGTACCTCGCCGAAGCGGGAACTGCACTTCCCCTTCCGGAGGTGGCTGCCAGTTTACTCATATCAATGCCTTTTGCCAGAGCGATCTGCTCCAGTTCCCGGCGAAGTCCGTCACTGATGGCTTTCATATGTGTACTGTCACTGTAGCAGCCCACGCCTGCTCCAAGAATCGCCTGCGGAAGATTGTTGCATACGTTCAGACGGAACTTTCCCCAGATCTCCTCCCGAATAAACTCCGTCGAGCGGAAATGAATCCCTGTGTCCGCAAAAAGGGACTCTATCGCCCGCACTCTTTCACTGTCAAAGGGTGCCTTAAGCTCTCCAAAGATAATCCCCAAAGTGGTTTCCGGATTGAAATAATATCCATTTTCCTCTTTATGGGATGCCACCTTGATCAGAGAACGAAGAACCTTTTCATCCCCTATCTGCTCTGCGATCAGCTCCTCGCTATCCACGCCATTCATCAGACTCATAACGGTTGTATGTTCCCCGGCGATTGTCTTAATACTCTCCAACGCTCCCGGAAGAGAACCGTATTTCAATGACACAATAAGCAGATCAACATCCTTCGCCTCCTGCGGACTCCACACCTCCGGACGATAAACCTCATCATTGATCCGACAGCCATCCTTTTTCAGTCTCTCCGCCCGTTCTCCCTCTGCGATCACCCCCAGACATATGTCCTTTTTCCGGGACAGTCCCCAGATCACATAAGAACCAACTGCTCCTGCACCTAATACTGCCACTGATTTTATGTTCATCATCACTCTACATTCCTTTCTCTTCCGCGTACTTTATGTTTTTCCCACCTGCTTAATTCTTTAATTTTCCTTCTGCAAGATCCCTCTCTGTCATATAATTGGTGGAAAAGGCCGCATTACATTCTGCAATTTCCTTTGTCCCGTTAATATAATCTGCATACAGATCCCAAAGGTCCATTCCTCCGTCCGCTTCCAGTCCATCATCGTCCGGCAGCCACTCCCGGATCAGGGCGATCCGCTCCTCCTTTGTTGTGTCTTTGATCAATGTTGATTTCATAATGATCCACCTTTCGTTTTCCAGCATCAGCAGTATGTTCATACCGTTTTTATCATGTTGTCTTTATATAGTATGATATTTTACCCTTTGACTTCTGTCAATAAGCTATCCTGTTTTCATTTTCACCCCTTGTCATTGTCATAATAATCAGAATACCTTTTAAATATTTCGGCAACTTTTGTATATGCCGCTTTTGGTCTGCGATATTCATCAACAATTCCCTTGTTATTCATTTCTCTCGGTCGTCCGGCAAACCATTCTTTACTTACCCGGACATCACAAAACTGCCATATATACACGCCCAGGCACTCTGAAAAATTCAAACATTCTGATATTTGCTCCGTCAGCGCCTCCGCCTGATACTCCTCGGTCCATTTCCCGTGATATGCATTATGACAACCATACAGGCCACCTGCTCCAATTTCAGAAACAATAAATGGTTTTCCTTTACCCTTTCCATCCTCCTTGATCCATCCATATACCTCATCCAAATAATCCTTCACCGGTTTATCCACATACCATCCCGGATAAAGGTTGCAGGAAATCACATCTGGAAGATCAAAGCAGATATCCTGAAAAAACTTACAGCTTGCAAAAGTACATGGTCTGGTATCATCCATTTTTCGGATCAGGTCAAACTGCTTTTCGTAACATGAACGTCCAAATGTTGTTTCACTGGCACATTCATTTAAAATTCCCCAAATAAAGATACTTGGATGATTATAATGATTCAAAATCATTTCCCGGATCACCGCTTCCGCCTGCGCCTCAAACAGCGGATGCTTCATGCGGTCTTCTTCCAGACCACGGGCATGATTTTCCTCCCAGACTAAAATCCCCAATTCGTCACATAGATCCAAAAAAATCTCGTCATTGGGATAATGTGCCGTCCGTATTGAATTCGCCCCCATCTGTTGTATCAAAACAAGATCATTGTAAATTGTCTGATACGGAAGAGCACATCCATAATCCGGATGATCCTCATGCCTGCATACTCCTTTAATCCTCAATCTTTTTCCGTTGAGCCGGATATTCTGTCCCTCAACACAGATTTCCCGAAACCCAAAACGATCAATAATATCATCCAGAATTTCCTTTCCCCTTGCAGCCTGCAATTCCACCGAATATAACTGAGGCTTCTCAGGACTCCATGGCTTCACATCATCTATTTCCAAGTCCTTTTGAAGCCCATAATGATCCTGTTCTGTCAACAAAATTTTCCAGTCAAATACTGTATTTGTATTTCCGATCCGCCCTTTTACAGTAATTTCTTTTCCTTTGCACTGTCCTGTTTTCAGTACAGATATTGCAGTGCTGATCCGGGCATGCCACTTCCCATCCTTCATGTATGTCTTTACATGAACATACTCAAAATAAAGCTCATTTAACGCTTCTACAACAACAGGTCTTGACACACCTCCATAAGACATATAATCATTCGGCACATGAAGCGCACTCTCCTCATGAAACCGATTATCGGCCTTAATCTCCAGTATATGCTCTCCCGGCTGCACATCAGAAACGATCACAGAAAACGGTGTATATGCATTATAATGCTGTGCAATTTCTCTGCCATCCAAATATACCGTTGCTGTATGGCTGATGCCTTTACATTCTATCCGGATATCTCCCTGTGCTGCAAAATTTTTTCTAAAAATTCCTTCTCCCCTGTAATCAGCAAAAAGAGGATGATTCTCCCAACACCCCGGAGTTGCAAGCAGAAACTTTTGACCGGCATATCTCCCGGAACACGGTTCAAACTCCCATAAACTCCCTGTCAATTCTGTCTGCTTTCTGATTTTATGTGTAGTAAACGTTCGAATCATAGATTAATGCACTCCCTTCTTTGATACAACCTGTTCATTATTTTTTACACCGGCACCCCGAAGGAACGCAGTTCCTCGGTATTTTTTCTTTTACGACGTTCCATTTCCTCCATGGCTTCGGCATATTTATCAGCATCCGCTAATATTTCATCCCACCCTGCCATTTTGGATTTCCAATATCCTCCAAATTGTCCGGGATGCTTTGCAATATACTCTTCCTTGTTCACAATAGCAATGCTATGCTCCGTTTGAAATAATTCTTCCTGAATTAACTTTTCTGCTTCCTCCTCTAACTCTGCCCGGTTATCCACCCTGAGATACAGCTTATTTTCATCGTTATCCTGCCCATACCGCATAAACAACTTGGCACAGGCATTTAAATTCACTGCTTTGTCAAACACCGGCAACATCACCTTTCGGGTTTCCCCCAGTGCCCGCTGCATTGCCTCATGCAGACTTCCCGGCTCATCGGTATTATACCTAAATAAGCGCAATTTTTCTCTCTGGTATGTCTCGTCACATTCAATCTTATTGGTACGATAATAAAACTGGAACAAATTCCACAATATGTCATTGTTCCGGGAAGGTGCTATTGAAAAATCCATAGTATATGCACGATATACCGTTGCCACACCTCCAAGAATCTGAAACGCCTTATACTGGGGTCCATTTGCACTCTCCATGCAAAATTCCGTTTTGCAGGTCAATATATGGATAATTTCTCCACCTTCTACTACTCTGACCAAATAGGGCTGTCTTCCCTTGACTTTTACATACCCTTCTTCCTTTAACGCTTCCAGAAATACGCTCTTAAACTCCTTATTTAATGCTGCGACTGTATTTTTTGCTGCCATGACATCCCTCCCCCTTTCCTCTCTTTGCAATGTGCTTTCTTACTTTTTCATTTATATTAAGCGGTAAATCCGCATGTTTTATTACTTGTTTGATTCCGGTGCTTATTATAAATTATAAATATGTTATCATAATCTATTATAAAAAAACACCCCGAAAACAATGAGGCAACCCAAAAAAGCAGATTTTTTGAGCCACCTCATTATATTATTTTAATCGTTTGATTTTATCTAATGATTATATTCTTTTTCAAAAATTTGCCCGATTGGATTATCAGCATCGTCGAATGCAATCTGAACTCCATCTGCAAACTTCACATTAAACTTCCGGTTGCTTTCCGACGTAAAATATCCGGCAATAACCAGCTTATCGTTAATCCCCTTAAAGGTAATCGTAAGATCATTCCAATTTGTACGGCAAACCGTCAGCTGATCTGCATGCAATCCTTTTCCAAAGAAAATAGTATTCACTCCTTCGGCATCAATAATGGTATCTGTTCCATATCCTTCCTCAAAGATATAAATATCATTTCCCTCTCCGCCATACAGGTAATCGTCTCCTTTTCCTCCATCTAAAGTATCGTTTCCGGCGTTTCCATTCAACCGATCCGCTCCATTGCCGCCATAGAGTCTATCTGCTCCATTGCCGCCATTAAGATTATCGTCTCCGTCCTCGCCATAAATAGTAACTCCACGGTCATCCATTGCCACAATATACTCTCCGCCATCTGTGCCATAAATAGTTCTCAACGGACTTTCCGGGGCTGTTGCATGAACTTTTTCTCTTCCATTAAATGTCAGATAATAATTCCTGTCTGCCTCTGAATTGAAAAAACCTTCTAATACCAGTTTGTCCTCTGAACCTTCGAACGTAATTGTCAGATTGTTCCAATTTGTGCGATAAGCCTTGACCTGCTTCCGGGTATAGCCATAAATTTCTATGGCATTGACCCCCATCCCGTCTCCGATGGTGTCTGTACCATAACCCTGTTTAAATATATAGGTGTCATTGCCTTTGCCGCCATACAGGTAATCGTTGCCCTCGCCACCATCAAGAACATCATCACCTCCATTTCCGGTAATTCTGTCATTGCCTTTACCACCATACAGATAATCATCTCCATCACTTCCCACAAGCTGGTCATCACCATCCTGTCCCATCTTAGTAATGCCATCCGTATAAATAGAGGTCATATATTCACTTCCGTCTGTCCCATAAATGGTTCTCAGTGGACTGTTTTTATCTGCCGCATTTACGATAGTACCATCGGAAAAGATCAGCTTAAAGTTTCTGGCATTTTCGTTGATACAATAATTTTTTATGTTCAATGTATCATCCAATCCATCAAAAGTAATCAACAGATCATTCCAATTAGAGCGATATGCTTTGATTGCATCTGCTGTTAATCCGTCTCCAAACAGAATCGTGTTTTCGCCATCGCTGTCCATAATCGAATCGTTACCGTAACCCCTGCAGAAAATATAACTGTCATTTCCCTTTCCGCCATCTGTAAAATCATCTCCGGCTCCGGCATCCACATAGTCATCTCCATCTCCGGCATTGATATAGTCATTGCCGATACCGCCAAAAACCACATCATTTCCGGCAGAAGTCAGAAGCTGATCATTTCCACTGTCACCAAATACATACTCCTTACCTTCTATTCCAATAATACGGTCATTACCTTTTCCTCCGGCCAGAATATTCTTACCTTCATTCACATAATAATCACTGCTTTCCAAACCAGAGAAAGATTCGCTGTCTCCAGCCGTCATATGCTCCATCAATAAAAGCTTTTCCTCACCGATCTGCAGATAATAATTCTTTTGATGATTCAGATAATCATTAATAATCAGCTTGTCATCGGTATCCTTCACCCGAATCAAAGCATCTTCCCCTATAGAACAGATAACAATATCCGATAATGACAGATTATCTGTCAACTGAATGACAGTTTCTCCCATGATATCATTTATAACATCTGTACCATAATTTTTTCCAAATATGTATGTATCATCTCCCTTTCCACCATAGAGAAAATCATTTCCGGCTCCACCATCCAGAATATCGTCTCCGGCTCCACCAAATATATGATCATTACCTTTTCCGGCACTGATATCGTCATCGCCGGAATTTCCATAAATCACATCATTTCCATCACTTCCGGTCACAGTGTCATCCCCGTCAAAGCCATACAGATAGGAGTCATTTACAACTGCTTCAAGAATATCATCCTCATCCTCACCATAAATAAAATGGAACGGACTATTTTCAGCTTCAACAGGCATAGAAGCATCCTCAAACTTCAAATAATAACTGCGATATTCTTCTCCCGTACAAAAATCTCTCAGAATCAGGGTATCCTTTGTTCCTTTAATACGGACTACGGCATTTCTTTTATTTGTTCCATTTACCCGGATATCCTTTACACTAAGTCCCTTAAAATATATCGTGTTTTGTCCGGCGATATCAATGATCGTGTCTCTGCCATATCCCTTTGCGAAAATATAGGTATCGTCTCCTTTTCCTCCTTTCAGGATATCATTTCCTGCTCCGCCGTCCAATGTATCATTTCCTTCTTTTCCATTCAAATCATCATCGCCGGCACCGCCTGATATCGTATCATCCCCGGAGCCTCCGTCTATGTAATCATTCCCTTGTGCTCCGGATAAGGTATCGTTCTCCTCCAGACCAAAGATAAAATCATTGTATCCTGTTCCGGCATAAGAATCCCTTTTGTCCATCCCAAGATAAGTAATTCCTGCCCCGGAATGCGCAATAATCTCTGCATACTGCGTTGAAACAGCGGAATATTTCCCGCTGAAATCTCCATAATAGTCTGTGCCATTTGTCTGGTCAAAATACTTCAGATAAACACCCAGATCATAAAGAAGGGTATCAACGTCATCTCTGGCATCTATTTTAGAGTCGATGATATAATACAAAAACGATAGCTCTAATTTTTTGTTACCATTCTCATCTTCATACGCATATACCCCTTTCAGATAACCTCCCAAAGCACCATAAAGATTTATCAGATTATAATACTGATTTTCAATATCCATATAAATGTCTTTCAGCATTCTTGCTGCATTCACATTTGGACTGCTGCTGCCATCCACTCCCGTGAATTCACGTCCCATAAACTGCTCAATCACCCGCAGGTCACGAGCATCTATGTTTCCGCCCCGGCTATTTGCAGACAATTCTTCTGCTCCGGTAAGCTTATACAGGATTTTCTTTAGATTATATCGTTTGACTGCCGGATCGTTTGAAGTCAGAAATTCCATGCATAAATGATATAATTCTCCACTCTTATCTTCCTTAATGGCTTCCAGAATATCCGGTATGTTTCCCACAGTCACTTTGTCTCCCTGAGTGGTATCGGAAGAATTAACCGGAAACCAAAATTCACTGATCGTTGTCGAGCTATCCATCCCGTCTTGTTTCATGGAAACCTCCGCCGACTCTGCAATCCGTGTTCCCGTCTCCTCATCTACCATGCTTACCTTCTGGTAATCCAGACTGATGGACACAATTCCCATATCATTCAGCTTTTTTAATTCTTCCCGCTCCGACTTTCCATTATGATTCTTATCTATCCATAACAATAATTTATCATACGCCTCATCCTCACGATCAATCATGGCATCGTCATTGTCATCCAGCTCACCAAGAGCCTCAAATCCCGAAGACGATCTTTTTCCATTTTTCATAATAACCTGATCGCCAAACAGTTCTCCTCCGTTATCAATCTTTCCATTGCCATTACGATCATATGCCAAAAAACCATCCTCTACGCCAATCCATGCCGTTTTTTCCGCAAAACCGTTATTATCAAGGTCAAAATTCACACCATGCTCCAGAGATTTCAGTTCAATCCCCTCTGCCCCCAGATCAATAATTAACGGATCACGCGGCGGCTGCGCCTCTCCTGCTTTTGCGTAATCCTCTCCCTTTTGCTGCATAGTTCTGATGATGTCATCCATTTTCTCCTGATCATCATTCTCCATTGCTTCGCGATATGCTGCCAGCATATCGCCCCCATAATAGGCTTCTATGAAATCCTCAAAATCTCTGCACGCCTGGTCCACTTCAGCCGCATTTGCTTTTGTGGAATCAAGAAAAGGTCCGACCGCCGCCAGAAATACCGATGTATACTGCACAACCGCTTTAGACAACGAGTTTGTATTTTGTATTTTTACATGTGCCGCATATAATCCCCCTGCCAACACAACCCATGCAACCACCTTGACTGTATCAATTCCTTGATCCTTATTTGTGGCAGCATACGCTACGTCATCTTGTGCATCTTTTTTAACCGTAGCAGAATCAACTGCAGGTTCCGGATCAGCGTCCGGTTTTCGTTTAAAACGATATAAAATCAAACCATCTCCTGCACTCTCATACCATATGGTATAATTTCCATACGGAAATTCGGTTTGTGGAATTTTAATGGCGCTTTCCGCTCCGTTTTTATGTATGGATCTTTTCTCTGGGGCTTTGTTTACATCTTCTTGCGAAATCCCACTAATATAGTCTGATAATCTCGCCAGTGCCATTGATCGTTTTGGCTCATTTCGGTAAGATGCAGGTTTGACTTCCCAAAGATATCTGACCTGCTTTTGATCACCTCCTCCCACATCCGCATATAAGTCAGCTCTCCCTCGTTTCGTAATCTTTCCTTGTTTATTTATTTTAAGAGCAATCGAAATTTCTTTACCAGTCATCCCCTTAATATTATCAACTATATGTGACTGTACCGCATTATGAAAATAATTCCAGGCATGATGATCCCGAAAGATCGCCTGCCCCCAATCAGAGCCGCTGTTGGGACTTAAAGCATCCAGTACCGCTTCCTCTGCATACTCTTTTTGTGCCTCTGTGGCCTCACTTGCTGCTTCTTTCAGTTTCTCCGCAAACGTATTCTCTGTCTCTGCAGCAGAAACAGAATATACCGGCACTGATGAAAAAAGTAATGCCAGCACCAGAATATAACATATATATCTTTTAAGCATTTTTTTAATTTTCAATATACAACACTCCTTCTAATAAACTATTTATACCGGCAAGCCAAAGGAACGCAGTTTCTCCGTATTTTTTCTTTTATAACATTCCATTTCCTCCATGGCTTCGGCATATTTATCAACATCCGCTAATATTTCATCCCACCCTGTCATTCTTTTCTTCCAAGATCCGCCAAATTGTTCCGGAAGCTCTGCAATATACTCTTCCTTGTTCACAATAGCAATGCTATGCTCCGCTTGAAATATTTCCTCCCGGAGCAGCTTCTCGGCTTCCTCCTCCAGCTCTGCCCGATTATCTATCTTAAGATATATCAAATCCTCATCGCTGTGCTGACCGTACCGCATGAACAACTTGGCACAGGCATTTAAATTAACCGCTTTGTCAAACACCGGCAACATCACCTTTTTGGTTTCCTCCAGTGCCCGCTGCATTGCCTCATGCAGACTTCCCGGCTCATCGGTATTATACCTAAATGAGGACAACGTCCCCCTCTGGTATGTCTCGTCACATTCAATCTTATTGGTACGATAATAAAACTGAAACAAATTCCACAATATGTTTGTATTCCAGGAAGGTGCTATTGAAAAATCCATAGTATATGCACGATATACCGTGCATACACCTCCAAGAATCTGAAACGCCTTATACTGGGGTCCATTTGCACTCTCCATGCAAAATTCCGTTTTGCAGGTCAATATATGGATAATTTCTCCACCTTCTACTACTCTGACCAAATAGGGCTGTCTTCCCTTGACTTTTACATACCCTTCTTCCTTTAATGCTTCCAGAAATACGTTCTTAAACTCCTTATTTAATGCTGCGACTGTATTTTTTGCTGCCATGACATCCTGTCCCCTTTCTTAATTCCTGATATCGCATTGTCTGTGTGATGACCATTATCATTTCAATGGTCCCAGCCCTGCTTTCATTTTTCCAAATAATAACAGCGCTGCCGCCATAACAATGCCATTAAACATATATCTGCTAACCGCTGTGTCGATCTGCAGCATCACCAACAGAACAACATTGGCGACCAGCAATACAACAACAGCCTGCCTGCGAAGCCTTTGCGCTTCCGAGGAATCCAGCGGATTATTCTCATCCGCTGCCGGAGCCAGCAGATAAATGATCATATCTGCAGACAACAGCCCACAAAACAATGCCGGCTCCGGTATCTGATACCTGTTTAACAGACAAAGTAATAATATCATAAAACAGGAAAACACATAACATCTCATCCGGGTTTTTGCATGATAACCACCAATCCTGCTCCTTAAAGGTGCAAATATACAGGCACTAATAAGCAGACTGCCTGCGGAATGAAATAACAACGCAATCAAAAAATAGGAGACATAGTGAACTGCTTTCAGAAACATGCACTCAAGACCAAAATGATAAATATCAGCATTTTCTCTGCTGATACAGCCTTCCAAAACAAAACGCTCTAAAGTCCTATCAATGATAGCATCCATCATATTATAGTTTTCCTTTTATCTTTTCCTTGGTTTTTTTAGATATTTTCGGTTGATATCCAAACAAGACACAAGTAGAATTTGCCTCCTTTCTCGCATTTGCATAGGCCATTCCCGCAACAACACTCCATGTTTTCTTTTTCCATTCTTTCATATTTTTCCTCCATTGGTAAAACAACAGTTACAAACTATGTTTAACATATTTTAAGATAAAAACAAAGAGCATTTGCACGACTTACAGTTTTTTTGCGCGACTTACAGGAATATATGGCAAATCACAGAGATTTCAAGCGAAAGCTTCCCGGAATACTCATGAATTTAAGAATATATCCACCACAAACATATCATTTTCCTCACGCAGATTTATATTTCCATCATATTTTTCAACACTATGCCTGACATTAAAAAGTCCAAGTCCATGGTTCTTTCCTTTTTCCGAAACCGGCAATCCGTTTTTCCACTGAACCGTATGAAATGTATTTTTTACACGAACAGACAACATTTCATGATATCCACTAATTTCAACAATAATTTTCCGATTACTCCTTAGCTTTTCGCAGGCCTCTATTGCATTGTCCAGCAAATTACCAAATATTGTGGTAATATCGATAGCATCCAAAAAATTTAAGCTCACATTATCTACATGTATTTCAAATTCTATTTCCTTTTCTGACATCATTGCCGTCCTATCTGTCAACAAAATATCCAGAATGGGATTCCCTGTATATTGCCCCGGAATTAATGACTGCAATCTTCCTCCTATTTCCTCTGTATATTTTGTAACGTCCTCTCTATAACCATTAGAATATAATTGTTCTATGGTTTTGATATGCTTATTAACATCATGAAGAACCCGAAGTGTTTTGTGATATTCTTTTTCCTGACGTATATAATATTTGTACTGCATCCTTGCCTGCTCTTCTAATGCTTTTACCTCATATTGCAAATAATTCTTTTCGTTTATGATTTTGGTAAAATAAAGAAGATACAATGCTGCCAGCACGATACATCCCAGATTCAACACCGAGAGATAATTATCCGGTCTATGAACCATATTGTCTGCGATCACTATAATATCCACAAACGAATACAGAATCACAACCGCATTAAATGCATATTGCTGCTTCGTAAAAGGCATGTCCGGCTTTTTCATCAAGCGGCTGATCGCCATATAATATATAAAGATTAAAACAATTTTTGAAAACGCGGTTTCAATGCAGGATTTCATTACTGCGGTGGATATCTGTATGCGAAGGTAAACAAGAATCCAATCGACAATTACAACTCCCAGAGATTCACAGATTGCAATTACAAAAATCAAAATTTCACATTCCAGTATTCTTTTCAGAGGCTGTGTAAAATCATCATGGTATAAGAAAAAACTGCTGAAACCAACAAACAACATCCACGTTATAAAATTGATCAAAGCATTATTATACATATTAATTGCTGCTATTCCAAAAACAAAGCATGTCTTAATTCCAATATAAATACATCTTTTTTCAACTGCTCTGTGATATCTTCCATCCATAAATCCAAAAAGAATCGTAATGACAATAAAACATGACAGGCAGCTGCTGAAATATAAAATCATATCCTGCATATAAATTTCCATCCTAAATATTATTATGTATAAATTCATTCATCTTTTCTTTAAACTTTACAGCCCTCTTTTGAGATAAGTTCAATATCTTTCCGTTATCCAAATAAATGTCATATCCCTTGATCTTTACAATATGCCTCAGGTTTACCAGACTGCCACGGGCATTGATCATAAATCCATAGGCTGCCAATTCCGCAGCAAGCTTTTTCATTATATAAGAAAATTCATATTCTTCCTCCGCTAATATCATTGCAATTCGGCGTTTCGATTTGATATATTCAAAATATACGATGTCTTTTAGCTTTAATTTTAATATGGGATATTCCTCCCCCTTCCCATTCGAAATATTGTAAAAAATCTTTTCCGGATCTTCTGCCTGATGAAATATATTTATCAGATCTAATATTTGATTTTCTAATTTTTCTTTTTGTATCGGCTTGCACAGATAAGAATGTGCATGGATATCATTGATAGCCTGCAGACAATATCTCTCATAACTTGTTGTATATATAATTTTTATAAGCGGAAATTTCCCTTTTAGTCTCCTGCCCAAATCAATTCCATTTACGTGTCCCATTGATATATCCAGAATCGCAATATCCGCTTTCTCCGTCTGCTCCAGCAAGTCCATAGGAGACAGAAAGGTTTTCAAATCATAATTTACTTCATACCTCTGAAAGATATCCGAAAGAATATTAACCACTTTGTTCAAATCATTTATATCATCGTCACATGCAACAACATTTAACAACCTGATGACCTCCTGTATTTATGTGTGTGATTCATTAACCGACAACAGATTATTATTTTGAATAATATGCATGTAATAATATTATCATATTTGTTGTTTATATGCAATTTTCAACAAAAAAACACCCCGAAAACGCTGCATTTTCGGGGTGTAATAAATTTTCGATATTCGTAATAAAATTATCTCTTTGAGAACTGAGGAGCTCTACGAGCCTTCTTGAGACCGTATTTCTTACGCTCTTTCATTCTAGGATCACGAGTAAGGAATCCTGCTTTCTTCAGTGTAGGACGGAAATCTGCGTCTACATTCAGAAGAGCTCTTGCGATACCATGTCTGATGGCACCTGCCTGACCTGTAAATCCACCACCACGTACATTTACAAGTACATCATACTTGTCAAGTGTGTTAGTAGCTTCCAGTGGCTGACGAACGATGATCTTTAATGTCTCAAGACCAAAATACTGATCCATATCCTTCTTATTGATTGTGATCTTACCGTTTCCCGGTACTAAATATACTCTGGCAATACTGCTTTTTCTTCTGCCTGTTCCATAAAATTTATTAGCCAATGTCTTTTCCTCCTCTCAATTATGCTCTCTCTACGATCTCTAATACTTCCGGCTTCTGTGCGATCTGCTCATGCTCTGCACCTGCATATACATGAAGCTTCTTTGCCATCTGACGGCCAAGTGGTCCCTTTGGAAGCATTCCCTTTACTGCATGCTCAATGACATACTCAGGCTTCTTTGCGAGCATTTCCTTGAGTGTAGTCTCTTTCATTCCACCAACATAATCGGAGTGATGATAATAGATCTTCTGCTCCAGCTTCTTACCTGTTACTTTAATCTTATCAGCATTGATAACGATCACATAATCACCGGTATCAATATGCGGAGTATACTCCGGCTTATTCTTACCTCTTAATACGCAAGCTACTTCTGAAGCAAGACGTCCTAATGTATGTCCTGTAGCATCAACTACATACCATTTTCTTTCAATCTTGGATGGGTTAGCCATATAACTTTTCATCCCAGTACCTCCTAACTTTTCTAACAATCTTCAACTGTCAGGCACATAAATACTGTTACCGGGGCTTTGGCTTAAGTATTTTACACGCCACATTAGACTATTATATTATGTTTCTATGAGCTTGTCAAGATAAAATCTTCGTCATTTTAGATGTTGTCCTGCAATCTCATTTTCTTAGATGGATTCCAGCCTCTTTCTGCAAATCACTGGTTCTCCAGCCTGCGTACGGATGCTCCCGTCACCAGCTTACTCGCTACAATCGATGGGGGCGATAGTTTGGTTTTATGTCCCTCGATCAGTTTGATCAACTGCTCCGCCGCTTTCATGCCAATGCGCTCCGTATCCTGACGAACTGTGGTCAGACGAGGCTGAAGCTGGCTGGCAATAAAAATATCATCATATCCCGCTACCGATATATCCTCCGGTATCTTTAATCCCATAGACTCGATCGCAGCAATGCCTCCAACCGCCGAATAGTCATCAGAATAAATAATGCAGGTCGGTTTGTCTTCCCTTTTTAAAAGCTCTCTGGTATATTCTGCTGCCTTTTTGAGATTTCTGTATTCGGATGGAAGTATCCATTCCTCCGGCATTTCAATGCCATGCTCTTCCATCGTGTCCTTCAGACCTTTGATACGGATATCTGTAACGACAGATGTAGAATCGCCGGTAATATACGCAATCTTTTTATGCCCCATGGAAATAATATATTCGACCAATTGTCTCATGCCTACCGCATTATCGGATATTACCGACAGGCATTGTGGAAATTCAAAATCAATGGTCACAACCGGAATATCACTCTCTACCAGCTCTCTGACCTCCGGATTATAAAAGTCAATACAGGCGATCATCACACCATCAAGCCCGCGATAACGGCAATGCTCCAGATATGTCTTGCTCTTTTTATGCTTTTTGTTGCTGTTAATAAAGGTGATATCATATCCTTTACTCTCAGCAGTTACCTTAAAGCTGTTGAGAATATTGGCAAAATAATCATGGGTCAGACCACTCGCTGCCTCGTCAATAAACAACACACCGATATTAAAGCTTTTGTTCATGCGAATCGCTCTGGCATAATACTGTGGAAAATACCCCTGCTCCTTCGCTACTTCTTTGATATGTTTTTTTGTTTCTTCCCCAATGTCTTTTTTGTCGTTTAACGCTTTGCTGACTGTGGCAACTGACACGCCACAAATTTTTGCAATGTCCTTAATCGATGCCATCTGCCCCTCCATTTCTCCCGAAGGCTGTTACAACGATAATGAGTTCTTTATTGTACTCATCCCGTATTTTCTCTTCTCCTGTTATCTTACCATACCCTTTTGATCGACACAATGATTTCTATCAATTAAAGTTACCCGCTCTGATATCAAAAGCAGACTAAAATACCTCTTCGCCAACTTCAACATCCTCTAACGAATCCTCTAAAACAATGCCATCCTTTTTGATCGCACCCCGAAACGCCTGCGTGCCAATCTTTTTGATGGTTCCACCACAAACAAATTTTTTTAATCTGTGACACTCATAAAAAGCCTGCGCATCAATCAGATTAATATTTCCTTTGACTTCAAAGCTCTTACAATACCAGTTATTCATAAACACGCCGCTTCCTATGATCGTAAGATCACCGGATACAGTTACTTTCTTTAACTTTGTATTTCTAAAAGCATTACGTGTAATGACTTTCACATTTTTATCCAATGTCAGTGTGGATTTTTGATAATCTTTTGTCACGCCATACACCGTCCTGCCGTCTCCGCTGTAGATTACATTTTCCCGGACTTTATAGTTTTTATTTTCCACAGGGATTCGAATATCAAAGCAGTCCGTCGACTTTTCTCCCGGCAGTAAAAATCCATTTTTATCACAGTAGTTAACAGGATTGATCTGTCCCGTATAGCCTGTTCCAAGTGTGATCTTTTTCAGACAGAAGCACTTACAAAAAGTGCTGTAACCCGCATATTTTAATGAATCCGGAAATTGAATCTCTTTTAGGTTCGTACCGGCAAAGGTACCGAACATGGCAAATTCTTTCAAATACTTCGCAGATCCTTCCGGCTCACTCATGAGGTCTTTTTCATCATTTATGACATCTTCGTCCCCCTCATCAGAGACTTCTCCTGCATCAGCCGGTGCGGCAACGTCATAATAAGACAGCTTTGCTTTTACTCCGTCAAAGTCACGTAATTTTTTCACTTTCACTGCCTGTGCCAAATTAATACCGCTAAGCTTACTGTCACCGTAAAATGCCCCTGCACCGATATCTGTAATTCCTGTCGGCAATACGACTTTCTTCAAGAAAGGATTGCGCGAAAATGCAAGTGCTTTCACTTTGGTCACAGACTCCGGTATACAATATGTCTGTTCTTTCTTTTCAGCCGGGTAATATACAAGTGTTTTTTTATCCTTAGTAAAAAGTACATTATTTTCTGTCATATAATAAGGATTCCTGCTGTCTACCGTTATCGTTAAGTTTTCGCGGAAAGTATCTGACGTATCCGTAGTACCAAGCCCCCAAAATGCACCACCTTCGATATAACGTACATTGCGTGGCAGATGGATCTTACGGATATACACTGCATCTTGTGTCGGTGCAAATGTATTTACATTAATTCTTTTCAGAGAATCCGGTAAAGAAAGCTTAATTTCCCCGGCATCATCGTCCTTGAAAACATTTTCAAACAGGTTACCCGCCTCTAATGCAGTAATTCCTTCTTCGATCTTAATCTTTTTTACAGTGCAGGTTATTCTTTCCTCGACTTCATATGGCTCTGCAAGTCCCTCGATCTTTTGTTTCGAAGTGTCCGAATCAACAACACGATCCACCGTACCGGAACCACGGATCGTCAACACCTTCGTCCCCGTACTGTACGACCATTCCGCATGATCCCCGCATTTACCCGAAATCGTCCGTGGCTCATCATCCATAGAGGCATAATACGGGAACGGTGTACCGGTTGGCGTTGCCTGTACTTCCCGGGTCTGCTTCGTTGATGTTGAGTCAGCCAATTTTTGTGTGCAGCCGGAAAGCCCTGCGAGCATCGGTACAGCCAGCAGACAGACAGCTGCTTTTCTCGTTAATTTCACCCATGTTTGTTTCATAATATCCTCCATTCCGGATTTCGCCAATATTATCTCCCGGGCAGATATATCAGACAAAGATATGCCCACCGTATCATCATGCCCGTAACGATCAACCCATATTGTAGAATGATATCAAAAAGTTTTCTTTTTATTTTCGGATTCTTTTCCTGTTTATCTACTTCTATCATATCCGCTTTCGGAGAAAGAAAGCGTATAAGCCTTGTATATGCAGCCAAAATCAAAAGCCATATAATAAATAATCCAAATCCCGCCAGCTGCCATAGCAGTGTTCCTGATATCTCATTTCCGGTTCCATGTACTCTGTTTCCGGTAAGATTTCCCAGAGCAATATATAAATAATCTATAGAAACATACCCCCAGATCAAACTGATCACTGACAAAAGAAGTCTCTTCCACCATTTCATATAAATTCCTCCGATTCCCTGCTGATCTTCATCTCAAACGGTTTCATCCAATATGTTTTTGAATCAAGGCATACTTTTTGTTCTTTATTCGTATTATTAAATACGAATCTCCACAATTTTTCGCCTTTCTGCCTGTATGTAACCTCTACTCCCAGTGGGAGATTATCATAATAGAATATTTTCTTTTCCGATGCCATGCATTTTGCCAATGAAATATAGAACATTCTATCACATACTGTTCCTATATAATATACCGTTCCTGCTCCGTAGCAGTTTCTTGTCACGGCTGCGCTGCCTGAATAATAACGATCTCCATACTCCGCAAGCACCTGTGCCGTTTCTGCTTCAAGTATATCACACCATTGGCGGTACACGGCATTCTCCCGGGGCAGCTTTTCATCAGCCTCTCCTCCCTGATAATACCGGCAGCTTTTTTTATAATTTTCCCGCAGCATATCATCTGTCAGTTTCAACTGTCCCAAATATGACCCAGGCGCATTATACTCCCGCACCTGCGCACCAACCAGTTCCCTATATATTCCCGGAAGCGGCTGCATGACACATTTGTTATACGAATCCTTCACGCCGGAACGATTTGTCAGAAGAACCGTTCCTCCCTGCGCTGCAAAATCATGTAATGCTTTCTCTGTCTCCTCGTGATCGATCAGCATCGTTGGCGCAAGTACGATCTCATACTCCGATAAATCTGCGGATTCGTCAATGATATCAACTCCTACACCGATCGATGTAAATCCATCATGAAGACTTTTGAGCTGCTCCAGATAATACATTCCCTCCGCCTGATGCTGCAGCTTAAAACCATATTCATTATCCGAACTGTACAACAATGCCACGGTATTCTTCACATAAGAGCCATCCAGCTCCTGCAATCCATCAACAATCCGGCAAAGCCCCCGAAACTCCTCATATCGTCTGCCGGGTACATTGCTGTGATCCAGTATCCCATGCCAGTACATCTCTGCACCTGCCACCGCCGTACGCCACCGGAAATGAACGACGGTATCGGCTCCATGTGCGATTGCCTGCAAAGCATATCCTTTGATCATCCCCGGTTCCGGAGAAGGGGACATCGGCATCCAGCTTCCTACTGCACCACTGAGCTGTTCCATGATCCAAAAATTCTGCTGTTTGATCCCTCTCATCAGATCCAGATGAAATGCATGAGAATATAACTCCTCCGGACTCTCCGGGATCACTGTCGTCGGATAATTATCATAGGATACCATGTCCAAATTTCGGAACAGGTCATAAAAATCCGGCATATTTTCGCACAGCCAGCTATTTGTCGTGATCCATGCATCCGGGTCCAGAGAATGGATCAATGTCCGCTGGAATTCAAGATACGCCACCGTGCTTTCCGAAGCGTACCGGTTATAATCCAGTGTTAAAGACGGATTCTGCCACTTAATAAAATCTCCCATGGGCGGCTTCACCTGAGAAAAAGAAGAATACTCTCCACTCCAGACAGAATTGCCATAGGCGGTATTGATCTCCTGTACATTCCTGTATTTTTTCCGCATCCAGTTCTGAAAGGATTCCTGACATACTTCGCAACGGCAATGATTTGCTTCCAGTTCATTATCAATCTGATAACCGATCACGGCAGGATTGTCCCGATACCGGGTCACCATTTGTCGAATAATCTTTTCGCAGAGTGTCCTATAAACAGGACTGTTCATACAGCGGTGTCCACGGATCCCAATAGAAATCCTATGTCCATCTGATCCGGTCTGTATAATCTCCGGATACTTTTCAAATGCCCACAGAGGTGGAGTGCATGTCGGTGTACATAAAACCACCTGGATATGTCTGTCCGTAAAAACGGACACAGCGCGGTCCAGCCATTCAAAATCGTAAATACCCTCCTCCGGTTCCATCCGGCTCCAGGCAAACTCTGCCATGCGCACCACTTTTACGCCACATTCCTTCATACGGTCGGCATCCTTCTCCCACATCTGTTCCGGCCATTGCTCCGGGTAATAGTCTACTCCTATCTGAATGCTCATGCACGCCTCCTCTTTTATTCATTCTCAACTTTGTCAAACTCTCTCTGCACCGTTTAATCGTTTAACTGCTTCTTGATCTCCAGCATCTGATCACGTAAGTTTGCTGCCAGCTCAAAGTTTAATTCTGCTGCTGCCGTATTCATTTTCCTCTTAATCTTATCCACAAGCTGCTCCAGTTCCTTACGGCTCATGGACTCAATATCCTTCTGGATATCACCCGTCTCTGTCTCCTCTACCTTCTTGGAAATACGGATCAGATCCCGTACTGCCTTTTTGATCGTCTGTGGTGTAATGCCATGCTCTTCATTATATCTCTGCTGTATGCTCCGGCGCCGGTTTGTCTCATCAATCGCATTTCTCATGGAATCCGTCATCATATCGGCATACATGATAACATGTCCCTCGGCATTTCTGGCAGCACGTCCGATGATCTGAACCAGTGCGATCTCAGAACGCAGGAAGCCCTCCTTGTCCGCATCCAGTATAGCAACCAATGCGATCTCCGGGATATCCAGACCTTCCCGCAGCAGATTAATTCCCACCAGCACATCAAAAACATCCATACGCATATCGCGGATAATCTCCGACCGCTCCAGAGTATCAATATCAGAATGAAGATACTTCACCCGGATCCCGGCTTCCCTCAGATAATCCGTCAGATCCTCTGCCATCCGTTTTGTCAGTGTATTGACCATCACCTTATTGCCGGCAGCAATGGTGCGGTTGACCTCTCCCAGCAGGTCGTCAATCTGCCCCTCCACCGGACGTACGTCAATCTCCGGATCCAAAAGACCGGTAGGACGTATGATCTGCTCCACTCGTGCCAGCTCATGCTCTGTCTCATAGATATTCGGTGTTGCAGAAACAAACATCATCTGATTAATATGCTGCTCAAACTCCTCAAAATTCAGCGGACGGTTGTCCAAAGCTGACGGAAGACGGAAACCATAATCCACCAATGTCTTTTTGCGGGAACGGTCCCCGGCATACATGCCCCGGATCTGCGGAATCGTCATATGAGACTCATCCACCATAATAATAAAATCGTCCGGGAAATAATCTAAAAGTGTGTGAGGCGGCTCTCCCTCCTTCAAGCCGGAAAGATGTCGGGAGTAATTCTCAATTCCGGAACAAAATCCTGTCTCCCTCATCATTTCAATATCAAAATTGGTCCGCTCGGAAATCCGCTGCGCCTCCAAAAGCTTGTCCTCGGAGCGGAAATACCGGACACGATCCTCCAGCTCCGCCTCAATGTCACGGATGGCTCGCTCCATGGCATCCTTATCTACTACATAATGCGATGCCGGAAATACTACCATATGCTCCAGTTCTGATAATACCTCCCCTGTCAGAACATCAATCTCCGTGATCCGATCGACCTCATCTCCAAAAAACTCCACACGGATCGCACGCTCTGACTCTGAAACAGGGAACACCTCCAGCACATCCCCGCGAACCCGGAACGTACCACGCTGAAAATCCATATCATTTCTCGTATACTGCATGTCGATCAGCCTGCGAATAACCTCATCCCTGTCCTTCATCATCCCCGGACGCAGGGATACTGTCATATTCTGGTAATCAATCGGACTACCCAGACCATAAATACAGGATACACTGGCAACAATCACCACATCCCGCCGCTCTGTCAGTGCAGCCGTAGCGGAATGGCGAAGCTTATCGATCTCATCATTAATAGAGGAGTCCTTCTCAATATAAGTATCCGAAGACGGAACATATGCTTCCGGTTGATAGTAATCATAATAGGATACAAAATACTCCACCGCATTCTCCGGGAAAAATTCCTTGAACTCGCCGTAGAGCTGCGCCGCCAGGGTCTTATTGTGCGCAATGACCAAAGTCGGTTTGTTGAGCTTTGCAATGACATTTGCCATGGTAAATGTCTTACCGGAACCGGTAACACCAAGCAAAGTCTGGAACTGGTCGCCCTCCTCGAAGCCTTTGACCAAGGCGTCGATTGCCTCCGGCTGGTCACCGGTGGGCTGGTATTCGCTGTGTAAAATAAAATGATCCATGATTGTCTGAACACCTCCAAATAAGAGAAATACCGGAAACTGCAGGGAACATATCCGGTGCTCTCTCTCCGATTTATGTCTTTTTACTTTATAATAAGACAGGGAACAAATCTCTCCCTGATGGCGATTCATTCCCTATGTATCTTTCATCCTTCATAAAATCAGTATATCACAAATTCGCAACACAAGGGAGCTTGTTCACTTGCGCAGAATTTGTGAACGACAAAATCTTAAAGCGCAACGCGCGACAGATGCGAAGCATCTGGATTTTGGAGTTATTATAGCACAGTATAATTGTCAATGCAATAAAAATAGAACATTTGTTCTGTTTTGTTTTTACTGTTCATGTGGACAAAATATATTATCTCCTGCATATCTACTTGTTCTGATTTTCAGGCATATACTCCATAATATCACCGTAATCCGCTCCTAATGACATAGATGTATCTTGCCATTTTTTCTTTGAATTGTTCAAACGGTACATTACTATATTCCGTCTGGCCAATCAGCATATCAAACCATTGACTATAACCTTCATCATCAAACAGCATACGATATCTCATTGCCGATTCCCGCTTTTTCTTAAGTAATTCATAAGTTTGTTTTGTAATATCCGTGACTTCATATGTCATGTTATTTTCCTGCAGCGCCTTTACCAACATCGTAGTGTGAGCATTCGATGTTTTCGGTATAACATCACCTTCCTGGTAACCAACAAAAAACACACCATCTTTTTTTAACCAGTTTCGCGTCTGTGCCACAAATGCGATCATATCTGTGGCAAAATAAAGGGTGTCCATAGAAATAATCACATCAAATTTTTCTTTAGGATATTCTATTTCACCGATGATACCTTCTCTAAATTCGGCATTTTTGCAGAACAGAGCCTTTGCAGTGGTAATTGCCGTTTCCGAATAATCAAAACCATATATATGTGCCCCTGTCCTTTCTTGCAAATATCCCAGCATTTTTCCATTACCACAGCCAATGTCCAAAATATGTACATCATCATTTTGCGGTATGTATTTCAGAATCATATCTGTCTGCTCTTTGTTGCTAAATCCATCCTGTGAAAAGTCCTCACCAAAAGCATCTTTACAAAAAGACCGGAACGCATTTGATTCTTTTGTCATTGTGTAAAAAGCTTCGTAATCATCATAAAATAACAATTCCTTTTTATTCATAGTTAATTGTTTCCCTTTGTAAAATTCAATGCTTTCTGTGCAGTTGTATCATCCTTCTCTTCTGTTGTATTGTTGTATATTTTTTGTTCATTATCACTTAGTATATTTTTTCCAATAAATATCTGTTTTCTTCGTACAAATCTGCGATTTCCTGCTTGATCTGGGTTTTTGCATCCTCCAGATTGCCTGCTTTCACAGCAGCAAAGCTCAAAAAGATCACAGGATATGTTCCCTGCAGTTTCCGATACGTTTCATCCTGCCAGATAGAAAGCCCTTCAAACAGATCCGCCCGGTTCGCATATTTATTAGAAAAGAAGCAGTCCAGCATACTCATATTTAACGTCTTACCAAAACGTCGTGGACGCGTGATCAATGTTACAACATCCCGGTTTTCCCACCATTCTTTTATAAAATTGGTTTTATCTACAAAAAAGCAATCCTGCTCTCTCAGATCAGAAAAACCTTGTATTCCTATACTAATCGCCTTTTTCATATGCTCACCTGCTCTCCTGTCATTATATATTTATTACGTTATAACGATATTCCTCCAAGGTTACAAGGCAAATCAAGAGTCAAAAAACGCAAATATCAATATCCTGTTATTTTCCAAATCATCCCTTTAATACAAAGGAGCTTCCTATATAATTTTATCAATTTATAAGTTCAAAAATTTATTCACCGGCTTGTTCTATTGCCATTTTAATTACACGTTCACTGATATAGAAGCCATTATTCCGAATTTGATCAACAGCATCCTTAACAGATATAATCACTCCCATTCTTTTAGCCTTCAACAAAACACCTATTGTTCCTGTAACTTTCAATCCTAAATATTTTGCGGTTTTTTTCGCCGCATTATCATCAATAATGACCAGATCCGCTTTAGGATCATTCTGTGCAAGAATCATTACATCTACTTCACCGGCATGAAGCTTTGCCTTGTACATCTTTCGATCAGCCACATCCATTATCTTTTCCACATGAATCCAATCCCGATTATCTTTTATCTGCAAACAAGCCGAATCCGGTTTTGCTGTTACCTCATCAAACACAGCTTGGGGAATCGTAATTTGTCCATAAACTGCTTTTAAAACATTTAATAATCCAGCATTACATAAAGCAATTAATGGTGTTGAGTTCACAATCACACTAAGCATTATTCATTTCCTCCAGAAATTCTTCTTCATCATCAAAATTAAATATTGATACACCATTACTGCTCAAATATTTTATAAATTCCTCTTCTGTCATCCCCGCAATCTGCGCACTATATCCTATTGAAATGTGATTTTGAGTATAGAGCATCATTGCAATTGATCTTTTAGCAAAATCATTCGCCTGTTCTTCTGTCATTTTTATGTCATATAATACTTCTTCTGGTATTTGTACTGCAATACTACACATATCTAACACCTCCATCCGACAATACTCTGTATTCATTTCTTTCTTAAACTATATTATACTCAAATAAAAATCAAATATCAATCAGACCTTTTCGTCCTGTCCGATCAAAACCTTTTTCCCTTCAAAGGCAAAGCCATAATGACGGATCCTGTCTGCTGATATTCCCTGTGCCAACAGTTCGGCATCATAGTTCTTCTCTATGATCTGGTCTAAAGCCGTCCGAACCGTATCCTTTAAAGTTTCCTCCTCATCCGGTTCATGCACTTTAAACTCGATTACAATCGCATCATCCACCTCTGTCATCGGTATAAGCATCACATCATAAAAGTTTACAGTGATCGTCTGCCCCCTCAGCAGATCCTCCATCTTCTCCTTCACATCTGCAGATGCCGTCCGGATCAACCGGCTCACAAGCCCATTGGAGCTTGTGGATGCTCAGTATGGATATAATCTATGTTCATCCAGATAATTCGTAATGGACCACGGATTGTAAATGTCTCTGTGTTCCCCAAAAGTAAAACCATCATACCACTGTTTCACTTCATCCTTTTTATCTTCCATCCCATACTCATCCAGTGCAGCAAAAACTTCCTCCTCCGTAAAGCCAAAGCAATCTGCATGTGGATTGGAAGTCGTCGTTACAACTCGCAGATTATTCAGATCAGAAAAACCTTGTATTCCTATACTAATCGCCTTTTTCATATGCTCACCTGCTCTCCTGTCATTAAGTAGCACCCGGATCTGCGCTCTCTGTTGGCTTTGGTGTTTCCACTGTTTCCGATGGCTTTGCAGATGCCTGACTATCCGGCTTTTGCGTTGTCAGGCACCGTGATCCCCGTGAGTATCATGGCTGCTGACAGCATAATTGCTATTCCTTTTTTTAATCTTCTTTTTCACATAGCTTTTTCCTTCCTTTGCTTTGTCCTATCTGTATAAAATAACAAAGGTCTGAATCCTTTTTATTATGATCACAGACCTTCGCCACTTTATTTACACTAAATTTCCAGAAATCCAAAAGGATCTGATGGATCACTTTTTAAAAATGCCGCAAACAGATATGCCGCTCTCAGAGATACCAATTCCTCCCGCAGTATCCTCCGTATCTCTTTCTTGTCCGCCACAAACACCTCAATATCTTCTGTCTCTTCCGGTGTCCTTTGCCGCATATCACCGTCTGCATACCCAAAGACTGTCACATCACATTCATCTGACATCCCCTGACTCTGCACAAACGGCCGCAGCAATGCGGTGTCATATCCTGTAAACGGAGTAAAATCAAAGCCTGTTTCCTCTTTCATCTCCCTGACTGCAGCCTCGACCGGCGTTTCTCCTGCATCTACCAGTCCTGCCGGCACTTCATATATATAATCATTCACCGGATAACGAAACTGCCGCAGTATTACCAGTTTATCCGGATCTTTTCTGTATACCGGGTAGATCACAACCCCATCGGCACGAAGTCTGCCCGTTTCATACATGAGGTCTCCCGGCTGCCGTCTGGTTGCCATATAATATGGAAAATGGGATCCGTCCCTCTTTACGGCATCAATCTCATACATATTAAGGAATGCGTTATCTGTCTGACGTTTCAACCCGTTTCCATGTGCTCGTCCCATCTGTTATCTCCTTTTATCATTTCTCTTATGCTTTATACATATTCCCTAATTCAAAACATATAGGTCTACTGTCATATAAGTCACCTTTGTTATACTATAGGCAAATCCACATTCCACATGAAAATCCAGTGTTTCGCCGGAATCTCCGTTTGAATCCAGATCGGATTGCACAGTCTTATCAAATACCTGGATACCATATATCCCACCATCTCCCTGATGATCTGAAAAGACCATTACATGGGCATTGGTCTGATTATATTTGTATGCCGCCTTATATGCTGAAAGTTCTTTCATTGCCACAAATCCCTTTGCCTTGATCGCAGCCCCACGGGGAGACCCCTGTCCGATCCGGGCCTGTCCCAACTGCTGACTCAACCTGAAGCTTTGACATTCCGAGGGTAATATTGATCTTCCCCACTGCAAGAGTATTTGCCTGTGCACCTGTCGGTGGCTCTGATGCATCCGGTGACGGTGTCATCGTGTTCTGTACTTCTCTCGGCTTCACCGATGTATTCTTTTTTCTTCACTACAACTTATATATTCATTACATTATAACGATATTCCTCCAAGATTACAAGGCAAATCAAGAGTCAAAAATCATAAGGCACAATGCACGACAGTTGTAAAGCAGCCGAAAACACAAACATTTATTCCATTTTACTTTTGCGTCAGCACGGAAATAATTTCTTCCCGCTTCGGCATCACCTTCAATGCCCCTTTCCGGGTGGTAATGATTGAAGATGCCGCATTGGCAAACCGGAGCATTTCATACAGATCATCTTCCGTCAAAGAATCAAGTCCCTTTTCCAGGACAGTATTTAAAACGCATGCCATAAAGGTATCTCCCGCTCCTGTGGTCTCTATCGTGTCGTCCCGCAGAAACGGCTCGCAAAATACACTTTTCCCCTGATAATATGCCTTGCTTCCCTGCTTTCCCATCGTTGCGCATACTAATGCCGGATGATTTTTTTTCAGAATTTCCGCAATACCCTGATCAATATCCTTCTTACCGGTCAGAAAAGCGATTTCATCATCGGAAATCTTTAAGATATCACACTGTCCGATTCCATACCACATTTGACGTGCGGCATCCTCCAGACTGTTCCATAGCGGTGGTCTTAAATTGGGATCAAAAGAGATAAGGGCACCTTCTTTTTGGGCATGCTGCACGGCTCTTTGGGTTGCATCCTTTACCTGCTCGTGCGTCATAGACAAGGTTCCAAAATGAAAAATCCTTGTCTGGGCAAGCTTCTCCTGCTGCACCTCCTCCCAGCACAGCATCATATCAGCACCGGGATTTCTATAAAATGAAAACTCCCTGTCTCCGTCTTCCTTTGTATGAACAAAGGCTAACGTAGTATGCACCTCCGGATCTACAACAAGATTATCCGTATTGATTCCCTGTATTTTTACTGCATCTGCCAGCATCCGTCCAAAAACATCATCCCCGACTTTTCCGATAAATGCCGTACTTTTTCCAAGATTTTGCAGCATGGACAATACATTACACGGAGCTCCTCCGGGATTGGCCTCCAAAACAGGATTTCCCTGTGTACTGATTCCATTTTCCGTAAAATCCACGAGTAATTCCCCTAATGCAGCCACATCAAATTTTCTCATCATTTTCCTCCCATCTGCATACATTATGCCTTTTCGCCGATAGATATATCATATTTATCAATATTGACAGTCACAGAGCCATCACAGACAAAACTGATCTGATCGGCATCCAACGGAGTATAGAATGTCGTACTCATCACCTGTGCCCCATCATTTATAAAAATCTCTGCGGAATATTTATCCAGGATCATCCGGATCTTAACAACGTCACCCGAAACTTTGACCGGAACTTTTCTCTGTGCCAGTACATCACGGATCATTCCACAGTATGTCCTGTCTATTTCTATAGTTTTACCCGCACGGTCATAAGTAAATTTCGTAAAATGCTTTTCATTTTGTGCAAAGCAGATATCAAACGAAGTATAATCGCCATCCAAAAGTTCTACCGTCATATCCAGGACACGTCCCCGGATTCCTTCCTTCTGACATGTCCCTTTTATCGTACACTGATCATAATGAACCGGGGTACTGTAGTATTTTTCCAACTCCCGCACCGGACTTTGCAATATCCGCCCGTTTTCAAGACGAAGCTCTCTTGGAATAGTCATCATACAGGCCCATTTCTGATCTGCCGGACGAATATTGGCATCCCAGGTCTGCATCCATCCGATCAAAATACGCCGGCCATCCGCAGACAGCATGGTCTGTGATGCGTAAAAGTCCAGGCCATCCTCCAGAGAATATACATGCGAATAATCAAATACATGCCGTCCCCTGTCGTAACTGCCGGTATAATATACTGCATTATTTCCATTATGAAACTCCGGACCGGCACACAGATCCTGCGGAGAAGCAAGCAGTATATATTCCCCGTCCAGTTCAAAGAAATCCGGGCATTCCCACATTGTTCCAAGATTTCCGTCTTTATCCTCTGCCAATACAGATACATACTTCCACTCAACGGCATCCTCCGAATGAAATAATACAACCTGCGGCTTTCCCTGGTCTGTTTTGTTTCCAACGACCATATAATATCCGTCATCTTCTTTCCAGATCTTCGGATCTCTGAAATGCTCTCTGCTAAAGCCCTTCGGAAGCATATCACCGGTCACTACCGGATTTTGCGCAGATTTTTTGTATTTCTTTCCATCACCCAAAGCAATGCATTGATTCTGATACGTATATTTCTGCCCATCCTCCTCTTTTTCCATGACACCGGTATATACAAGAAGATGACCTTTCTCTGTCTCTATTCCTGAACCGGAAAAACAACCTGCTTCATCATACGCCTGATCCGGAGCCAATGCTGCCGGAAGTTCCGTCCATTTCACGAAATCCTCTGTTTCATAATGTCCCCAGTGCATCGGTCCCCAGACTGTACTGTAGGGATGAAACTGGTAAAACAAATGGGTCTTTCCCTGATATACAGAAAAGCCATTGGGATCGTTCATCCAGCCACATGGCGGTGTTACATGGAACGCCGGAAGCTCTTCTTGGGAAATGTGGTTCTGTTTTACATATTCATTTGCTTTTTTTAACTGATCCATATCTATACCTGTCCCTTTCCGGAAGCCTGCGGTTCTGACCCTACAGACATCCGATTATTCCATACCTTACCTATAGTTCGATTGCTTCCAATCCTGCTCTCCTGTTGTTATATATTTATCCTATTATAACGATATTCCTCCGAGGGTACAAGGCAAATCAGGAATCAGAAAAACACAAATAGCTGCATGTTGTTATTATAAAAAACTTACAAAACAGCTGTAAAGTTGTACATACTACGTTTCCAAATTTGTGCAATTTATCCGACTTAAATGTTATAGTAAATCATTTAAGTTGCAGTATTTTTGTTGTTTTTGCTGATTTTATCTTATGAATTGTTTTATATATGGTCATTTTGCACAAACCATGCTAACATTTATTTCAGGGTGAGCAAAAAAATATTTCGAAAAGGCAGAGCTTTTTCAAAGGAGGGTTTATGAGATTGAAAAAAATCTTCGCTGTCGTAATGGCAGCAGCTGTAACACTGTCCACACTCAATGGTTTTCATGGTTTTTCTGCTCCAAAAACCGCAAAAGCTGCGAGCTTTGTTGATCTGAACCAGAGCCAGATTGCATCTGCAATGGGAGCCGGCTGGAACCTGGGAAATCAGCTGGAAGCATCCCTGAACGGAACGCCAAATGAAACAAGCTGGGGTAATCCTACGATCAACGCCAATCTGATCAAGGCAGTAAAAAATGCCGGTTTTCGTTCCATCCGTATTCCGGTTTCCTATTTGGGCAAGATCAGCAGCAACTCAAGTTACACCATCGATTCATCCTGGTTAAACAGGGTACAGCAGGTAGTTGATATGTGTATTGCCAATGACCTGTATGTCATTATTAACATGCACGGCGATGGCTATCATTCTGTCGATGGCGGCTGGCTTTTCTGTGACGGTTCCAACCAGACTGCGATCCGTGCCAAATACAAAGCCTGCTGGAAACAGATCGCCACACGTTTCCGCTCATATGACCAGCACCTGATCTTCGAATCCATGAATGAAGAATTTGATGGCACTTACGGAACTCCAAACAGAACATATTATGAAAATATCAATCAGCTCAATCAGATCTTTGTAGATACCGTACGCACTTCCGGTGGAAATAATGCGAAACGCTGGTTAATGCTCCCGGGCTGGAACACCAACATCAATTACACTGTAGGCGATTATGGTTTCCGGGTTCCTACCGACAACAACTGCACTGCCGGCGGAAAGCGCATCATGATCTCTGTTCATTATTATGATCCATGGGGCTTCTGCGGAGAAGAAAGCACCACGGCAACCCAATGGGGAAGCAAGGCAAATAACAGCTCAAAGGTTGATTCCTGGGGAGATGAGTCTTATCTGAAATCCCAGTTTAACAGTCTGTATAACAAATTCTGCAGCCAGGGATATCCGGTTGTGATCGGAGAATATGGTGCCATTGATAAATCTGCTTTCGATTCAAACAACACGGCATGCCGTGCGGAATTTGCTTCCAAAGTCTGCACTTACGCAAAGAAATACGGCTGTATTCCAATCTGGTGGGACAACGGTGTAACCGGTACATATGGTTTCGGTTTATTTAACCGCAGTACCGGTGCAGTTACACAGCCAAAGATCATCAATGCCATCACTGCCGTGTATCCTTCTTCAGGCAATACCTCCGGTTCCACAAGCAGCATTGATACCGGCAAAACATATATGCTGAAAAACGTAAACAGCGGTCTGTATATGGATGTCTGCGGTGCAAAAGCGGTAAATGGTACAAATGTCATCCAGTACTCTGCTTCCAGAGCAAAAGCAAATAATACCTGGAAATTTGTTCCTAACGGAAAAGGATATTATTATATTTACTCCTGTCTGGGAGACGGTAAGACATTTCTTCTGGATGTTTCATGCAACAGCAGTGCAAATGGGACAAACATCGGAATTTACAAAAATACCAACTGCAGTGCCCAGCTTTACAAGCTTGTAAAAAATTCCGACGGAAGCTACAGCATTTATACAAAGTCTTCCGGCTGCAAGAGCGTTGTCGAGATTGCTAATGCAAACCGTAGCAATAACGGCAATGTACAGCAATGGGTTTATAACGGACATAACTGCCAGAAATGGCAATTGATCGCACAGTAAATCTATCAAGTAGCTCAAAATCAACAGGGTTGTTGCCTTAACAGATGAAACTGTTCAGGCACAACCCTTTCTTGTTCAAAAAAATCCCTCTTAGCCGAACATTCGATCAAACTTTCCACATGATCCCCGCCCATCATCAGCCTCAGCACCATAAAGCTGACAGCAAAGATAAGGAGCAATGGGGTTTCCCACCAAAAATACGATCGAAATCAATAGAACACAGGCTATCATTTTTCCGTATACAGAACTAACACATAGCAAAAAGAAATCAATACAAATGACAATATTTGACTAAAAGCAGATTTCATGATTTCTTTTCCACAAATAATCCAGTATAAGCACAAAAATAAATAAAACCGTTTTACACAACAGCACCAGAAGCACCTGTATAAAATTATTGGCTAAAACACCGGGGTCAAGCATTCGGTCCACAAAGATCAGGCCAAGATAATCTACGCAGATCAAAAGTGCATAAAACAAAATTGCCAGAAATATCCTCGGAAGCCATTTCCCTGAATAAAATATAAAAGAAAACAATAAAATACTGGCAACCGCTGCCATCATCCGATAAATATAATAGCCTCCAAACTGTGTACTGACGGCACAAAGCAAAAATAATCCTGTCAGCAGTGCCACAGAAATAACATCTGCCTGTAGAGAGGCATATTTTCTTTTTAAAAAAATATCAAAAACTTTTCTTTGACTTCCACATATCGCGGTTTCGTCACCGGAATTTCCATTCCATTTGTCATATAGATCGTATAATTCCGGATCCGATCTATATATTTTAAGTTGACCAGAAAACTCTGATGTGGCCGGATAAATGAAAAATCTGCCAGCTGCTTTTGGAGATCATTGATCTGTCCGTACATATACATCTGTGTCCCTTCGATATCCAGAAATACGACATCATACGCTTTAAAATTGTCCGGATCACTACAGAAGGAAGCACCACTATCATACAGATCGATCGAAACAGAAAGTCCTTTCTCTGCGAAATATTTCTGCAGCAATTCTTTTATTCTGTCCCGAAAATAGGCCTCATCATCACACACAGCGATCTAAAAATCCAAGCTCATATAACCACCTTTTATATCGTTTTATTTTCTTCTTTTTTCTGGCGAAGCTCACGCTCCCACTGGTGCAGCCTGCGGGCTCCCTCCGGATTTTGTTTTTCCAACCGCTGTTCCAGCTTTTCCCGGCGTCTCTGAAGCTTTTCCAACACCTCCGGATGCTCTCTGCCGATCTGCTCCCGGATATGATGACGTCGTTTTTCCAACAGACCGAGAATAATCCTCCTGTGATCCTGATCCGCCAGTTTTTCCGGCAGCTCATCCATATGGATCTCCATACGTCGTAAAAATTCGTCCTCATCAATTGCTCCCAGACCATGCCAGTATTTCAGACTGCTCTCGATTCCCTGCTCCGCAATCTCTTCCCAGTCCGGCATGCTATGAATGCTCTCCAGCACCTGATGAACCCTCTTCTCTATCTGATCCACTGTCTCGTCACCAAAGGCCCAGGTAAACTCCTCCAGAGTATTTTCTGTTTCCGCAGGAATATTAATCATATGTCCGCTTTTATGGACAGTATAACCTTTCAAAGCATACGGCTCCACATATCCGCTGTCATGAAGTGCTGCCGTAATGGTGCGGCGCACCTTTCCTTTTTCGATCAGATGTCCGATCCCAAGCTGCCGCATCTGCTCATTGACCGATGCCATATGCTCTGTCATATAAAAATGGATTCCCTGTTTTTCGAAACGGTCACACATCATTTCCAACCGGTCCGCCGCTGTAATGTCAATGCTCGTCATCGCTCCGGCATCCACGATCACAACCTTCGTATCCTCTTTTATGCTACGTTCAATGTCCTCCTGAAAGGTCTTTACGTTGGCAAAGAAAAGACTCTCACTGAAACGATAGATCACCACATGCTCAATCTCATGGGCATAACGATTCTTGCTGCAGTCATAAAATCCCTCTCTCCCCGGAATAACTCCCAGGAAAGCTCTTGGGGGATTTGTTGCTTTCAAAACCACTGCGATAAAGGAAAGAATAATCCCTATAATTACTCCATAAATCGTACCCAGCAAAAGGACACCAAAAAAGGCAGCCATAAAAATATAAAATTCATTGCGGCTGACACGGAACAACCTTTCTGCCAGATCAAACTCCACCACCTTCATGAGAGCCGATATTACGATCGCCGTAAGAACCGGCACCGGAAGATATCCAATAAATCCCGTACCAAATAACAGCAGTAATATCATGGCAAAACCTGCTACAACAGAAACCATCTGTGTCCTGCCGCCATACTGGTCATTCATGGATGTTCTGGAAATGCTTCCGTTGACCGGACAGCAGCCAACAAGTGCCGATGCTATATTTCCCGCCGCACATGCCAGTATTTCCTGATTGTCTCTGATCTTATAGCCATTTCGAAATGCAAAATTATTTTCTGATAACAGCGTCTCTGCCATGATCACAACGGCAACCATCAGTCCGCGTCCTGCCGCCTGTGACAGATCCACTGACCGAAATTGCGGACACTGAAAATGTGGCAGTCCCGGTTCCACAGCCGATAACAGCTTTACTCCGTACTGATCAATATGGCCAAAAAGGGTCAGAAATACCCCAGCCGCCATAACTACGATCACCATAGGAAACTTCGGTGCCAGCTTCCTTGCCACAATGATCACCGCCAGAGAACAGATTCCCAGTGCAACAGAAACCAGATTGATATGTGATGCCGCCTCTATAATAGAAACGATCAACTCCGGCAGTTCTCCCGTTCCGGAGCTGCCTCCCAGTATTTTGGGAATCTGCATCAATATGATCGTCACTGCAATACCGCTGATAAAACCTCCCATAACCGGAGTAGATATGTAATCAACCATTTTGCCGGCCTTTAAGAAGAAAAAGAGAAGAAGCCACACCCCGGCAAAAAGCGCAGTCATGGGAATAAATGCCATTGCTTCAGGAGATTGCGCCTGCAAGCCCAGCCCCGCCACGGCCGCACCGATGATCGCCGCCGGTGCCGCATCTACTCCAAAGATAAACTGAGGTGACGTGGTAAACATTGCAAAAAATAAAATAGGCAGTACAGACCCATATAGTCCATAGACAGGCGGAAGTCCTGAGACCTCCGCATATCCCATGGATATTGGGATCGATACTGCCGCTATGATAATACCTGCCAAAATGTCCTTTGACAGATAATTTAATTTATAATTTTTCAGTGTCCGGAAAATCTTCATATTCATCGTTTTACTCCACATAATATACATAATCGTCCTTGCGCGGTGCTGCCTCCGGTTCATCACCATCCACATAACCCAGGACACAATGACCGATGCCTTCGTAATCTCCCGTAATCCCCAGAGATTTCAAAAGTGCCTTTCCTTCTTCACTTTCAAACTCCTCCTTCGCACGGTGGATCCAACAGCTTCCAAGACCTGCATCCCTGGCTGCCAGCATCAGATTTCCCATCACAAGGCTTCCATCATACACATGGGTTGGCATTGCCTTATCTGCCAGTACGATCAGTACAACCGGCGCCCCGTAAAAAGGATCCATTCCCTCAGCCGCTCCCATAATCTCAGCATTCATACGGGAAAGCTTATCCCTCACCTCTTTATTTAATACCGCTACAATGATCGGAGACTGCCTGCCCATTCCTGTAGCCGCATAGGTTCCGGCTTCGATGACCCGGTCAATCAGCTCTCTCTCCGGCATTTTCTCCTGAAATTTACGAATACTCCTTCTTGTACGGATTGTTTTCATTGTCTCACTCATATAAAATCCCCTCCTGCTTTTATAGTTTATTTCCATATCGATAACTTCAGTAATTCTAATGTAGATACCAATGCACCACTGCTGTCCGAAACGATCTTCTCTCAGGCTGCACTGCCTCTCCGACTGTGACGTTCTCCGTCACAGATCTGCTGGAATTCCCGGAGCTTCTGCTTTGCCTGCGGACTCAGATTCTTTGGCACCTGTATCTGTACTGTCACATACTCATCTCCGTGAACGGAAGAATCCTTCATGGACACAACGCCCTTGCCGCGAAGACGGATCTTGCTTCCCGCCCGGGTTCCTTCCGGAATGCGGCACATCACTCTGCCGTTTAGCGTGTCTACCGGTGCTTCTCCGCCAAAAACTGCCGTTGTAAAAGGTACCTCAATCTGAGTATATATATCCATTCCCTTTCTGTCAAATCCCGGCTTTGACTTTACATGTACCTTCAAAAACAGATCACCGGCCGGTCCACCGCCATATCCCGGCTGACCCTTACCACGAAGACGGACACGCATGCCATCGCTTACTCCGGCAGGAATGTGTACCTGCAGGGATGTTCTCTGTCCGGAACCGTCTCCGGAAACCAGATGGATCGTTTTATCACAGCCAAAGGCCGCCTCCTCAAAGGTAATGTCTGTCTGCGCCTCCAGATCCTCTCCTTTGGCAGTTCCGGTACCCTGACTAAAACCGCCAAAGCCACTGCGACTTTTCCTGTGAGTGCCCTCTCCATGGGATCTTCCATGAAACATGCCGCCAAAAATATCATCAAAGATATCATCCATATTGCCACCCTCGAAATGATATTCCCGGTAGCCGCCTGTCCCAAAATCAGGACCGCCATAACTCTGATAAAAATGTCCGTCCCCTGTAGAGCCGGTTCCTCCTTCCTCAAACGCAGCAAAACCATACTGATCATAAAGCTTTTTCTTTTCTGCATCACTGAGTACATTATATGCTTCGGTTACTTCCTTAAAATTTTTCTCTGCCTCTTTATCCCCCGGATTTACGTCCGGATGATACTTCTTGGCAAGCTTGCGGTATGCTTTTTTGATCTCCTTCTCATCCGCTCCTTTCCGGATACCAAGGACATCGTAATAATCTCGTTTCTTCATCATCCTCACCTCCGAATAAAATAAAACTATCCATTTTCCCGCACTTACTGTGGAAAAACAGAAGCTTTGAAAATATACAGAAAAGAGGCATACGAACCGGTTCGCATCCCTCCAAGGCTGTTAATAGGGTGATAGACCATCCAATATATCAACCCTGCTGTATTGCATTTTTACTTTCGATTATGTTATACCACTTATTTTAGCACTCGTCAAGTCGATTGGCTAATAATTTATATTTGATATAAGAACGATTTTTATTTTCTCCTGAAAAATCAATAATCTGCCCCTCTGTCATGGGGATTCTGGTTACTAAATGGTAGTATGTCATACGAACACTCCTCCTTGACGTTAAGATCACGCTTTCTTCTGAAGCCATATTCGCATTCCGGTAAGCACTGCCAGTAGGATCGCTGCACTTAGCAGAAGTACGATCCACCAGATCTGGATAAAAGCCGCCAGAATGTATCCCACAACACAAACGGCCGCTACCACTGCTGCATAAGGAAGCTGTGTCGATACATGATTCATATGATTACACTGTGCCCCCGCCGAAGACATAACCGTTGTGTCCGAAATCGGGGACACATGATCACCACACACAGCTCCGGCCAGAACTGCAGACACGGAAATGATCATCATTTCCAGATGTCCCTGTTCCGGAAACATAGCGATCACGATCGGTACAAGAATCGCAAAGGTTCCCCAGCTTGTCCCTGTAGAAAATGCCAGAAAGATCGCTATCACAAAAACGATCATCGGGATAAACAGGCTGGCGGATGCATTTTGTCCTACAACACCCTTAACGAATGTACTGATCTCCAAATGATCGCCAATCCCCTTCAATGCCCATGCAAAGGTCAGGATCGCCATGGCAGGAACCATCAGACGAAATCCCTCCACAAAGCTTTCCATGAAATCGGCAAAGTTCAGAACCTTTCTCGGAAGATACCAGATCAAACAGAAAAGGATCGTAACAAGTCCTGCAAAGATCAGACTCCGCTCAGAGTCACAGCCGGAGAACGCAGCGACCACATTCGTTGCTCCTCCTAAATATCCGGTATAGATCATGGCACCGATCGCAGATACGATCAGAAGCACGACCGGAAGAACCAGATCGGCAACACGTCCCTTTTCGTTAACCTCTTCCTGCTTCTCCTCCTTCAGTGCATCCTCTCCGGACGTAAACAGATCACCTCGCTCCGCATTGATCTCGTGCTTCTTCATCAAACCGAAATCAAAACCGGTGAGGATCAGATAAAGCACCATCAAAAGGGTCAGGATTGCATACAGATTGTACGGAATCGTCCGCAGAAACAAACTGAATCCGGTCAGGGAGGATCCCTTCGGCACATAGGAATTCACTGCCGCCGCCCAGCTTGAGATCGGTGCAATAATGCAGACGGGAGCTGCCGTGGCATCAATGATATATGCCAGCTTCGCCCGGGATACCTTGTAGCGGTCTGTCACCGGACGCATCACCGAACCTACGGTCAGACAGTTAAAATAATCATCCACAAAGATCAGTACACCAAGTCCCATGGTCGATAATAATGCGATCTTTTTATTTTTAATCTTGGAAATCGCCCACTTTCCATAGGCGGCAGAACCGCCGGAACGGGACATCAGCACAACCACCATTCCAAGCATGACCATAAAAAATAAAATATTGATGTTCATGCTGTCCTTAATGGTGTCAAAGATCACGGTAAATGCCGTCCATGGATGAAACTGTGCATACATAAAGGAACCTACCACGATCCCCACAAACAGCGAACTATAAACCTCTTTTGTGATCAAAGCAAGCACGATCGCCAGTATTGGCGGCAGCAATGACCAAATTGTTCCTGTAAACATAATCTTACTCTCCCTTCATCGGAATAACCTCTCCAAAATCATAATCCACATAATCCTCCGGAGTAAACCGGTGATAGATCACATGACGGCCTTCAAAGGTAATGCAATAGCGGTAATCATTTGGTTTATTGTCCCGAAAATAGAACAGATAATCAAAATCATCCCCTGCATAACTGCCCTCAAACACCTGATCCGAATACTGTGCAAAAAGTGTTTCCACATCCTTCAGAGTACAGCCGTGACGGGCGATCGTCTCTATAAATTTCACCAGGAAATCATCCTCTTCCTGATGCTCGTGGACATACTCCACTCCCTCCGGTGGAATCTGGATGCAAAATCTTTCCTGTTTAGAAGATGCTGTAATCCCGCCAAAATGCGCTCTTGTAGCCTCCGAAAACTCCTTCATCCTCTCCAACATTTCCTCTTCCGTACAATCTACCTCCAGCAGATGATTCAGAGAGGATAACGGATAGTACAGACGCAAAAGCTCCTTACGATAACCAAGCTTCACCTGCTCCTCCAGGATCAGGTCTCTCAGATTTTTTTCTAACTTTTCAATATTCATAATCGGATATCATCCCTTCTATTCTTCAACCGGCAACGGACCTGCCAGATCCTTCACAACCTCTCCGGCAATGATCAGTCCCGCTACAGATGGAACAAATGCCACACTACCCGGAATATCGCGGCGCTCTGTGCATTTGTGCTTTGCTCCCGGCGGACAGATGCAGTTTGTTCTGCAGCTGATACTCATATCCTCCAAAGGACGAATCGACTTCTCAGTAGAGTAAACCACCTTCAGATCCTTGACATTTCTTTTGCGAAGCTCCCGGCGCATGACTCTCGCCAGAGGACAGATTGTCGTATCATAAATATCTGCCACCTGAAACTTCGTGGGATCCAGCTTATTTCCTGCTCCCATACTGCTGATCACCGGCACGCCTGCTTCTTTCGCCCGCATAATAATGTCCAGCTTGGCGGTCACTGTATCCACCGCATCCACCACATAAGAATACCCGGAAAAGTCAAATTCGTCTGCATTTTCCGGCAGATAAAAGCACTGCCTGACTTCCACCTGTGCCTGTGGGTTAATATCAAGAATACGGTCACGCATCACATCTGTTTTATATTTTCCAACGGTACTGCGGGTTGCGATAATCTGACGGTTGAGATTGGTCAGACATACCTTATCATCATCAACAAGTACAAAAGAACCCACACCGCTTCTGACAAGTGCCTCCACGACATAACCGCCGACACCGCCAATACCAAAAACTGCCACCTTTGCCGATGCCAGCCGGTCAATTCCTTCCTTTCCCAATAAAAGCTGTGTTCTGGAAAACTGATTTAACATACTAATAACCATGCCTTTCTAATAGTCTTACTCAGTGTACCACAATCATTGATATTATGATATCCCCTTTTTCCTATTTTTAATGTATGGATCACAGGGTTGCCGCCTTACCCCATCACCTGCAGAAGTACCATATAAAATGCCGTACTCCCTACAATGCTTAACAGAGTATTCTTTTTCCAAAGATGAAGAAGCACGCAGACTCCCACCGCCAGAAGCTGGCAAAGACCTGTCCCACCTAAATCCGTCGGAACGGATTTCAGACAATACACGATCAGCACCGCCATGATCGCCGCCGGAAGGATTTTCCCCAGATACCGGACTGCCGCCGGGATCTCCTGTTTTTTCCCAAGTAGGGTAAAGGGCAGTGCCCTCATAAAAAGAGTGCATGCTGCCGCCAATGCGATTGCTTTCAATGCCTGAATATTACTCATCTTCCATAACCTCCCCACTCATCTTTCCACGTACCGCCAAAAGGATTCCCGATACCAGGATCAGCGTCGGCAGTAAAAAATAATCCGGTCCCACGACCAGAAGAAGCACCACCCCGCAGCCAAGTCCCAAAAGTGCCGGTATATGGCTTTTCGCTGCTTTCCACTGATCCACAAATATTGTCACAAATAATGCCGTCATACAGAAGTCAATACCTTTTAACTCCACCGGTAAGCTCTGTCCGATCACACCTCCCGCTACGGCTCCTGCCATCCAGCTTATTCTGGCAAAAAGAGCGATCCAGAACATTTCATCATATATCTCACGATCGGACTTTTCTCTTTTCTGCTCCTGCTCCATCCGCAGCGCACAGTTTGCCGCGTAGGACTCGTCTGTCATGGTATGCACCATGTAAGGATAGCGTTTCCCCATTTTAGGAAAATCCTCCACAAAGGTGAGCCCGTAAAAGAACTGTCGGCTGTTCATAAATAATGCCGTAAGACCGATGGTGAGAAGAGACGCACCGCTGCTTAAAAATGTGATCAGAACAAACTGGAATGCCCCGGTATACACTGTCATGCTCACAAGCAACGACCATCCCCAGCGATAGCCCGCCTCCTGCATTAAAAGTCCATAGGACATGCTCACAAACAAATAACTCCCCATAATGGGCAAAGCCCGCCAGAATGCCTGACGGACTGTGTCCTTATGAAATATTCTCCTCTGGCTTTCCTTCCTTTTTCCAAAACAAAACATTTCTATTCTTTCTTCCCTTTCTTTCTCTTTCTCACTCACAGTGAGAAAGAAACACTACCTCCGGATATACCTCTCCGCCTCCGTCGCTGCATTGGCTCCATCTGCTGCCGCCGTGATCACCTGACGAAGCGCCTTGGTCCGCACATCTCCTGCAGCAAAAATTCCCTGTGCAGAGGTGATCCCCTGCTCTCCGGCTGCCACATAACCATACTCGTCAAGCTCCGCAATGCCCTGAAGCAGTCCGGTTACCGGCTCCATTCCCACTGCCGCAAATACACCGGCCACCTCCAGTTTCTTACCATTATCCAGCACTACAGCCTCTACCCGCTGCTCACCTTGAATCTCCTGTACTCTCGCATTCGTCAGGATCTCAATATTTTCTGCATCCTTTACCTTCTGCACCGTACCCGCATTTCCGCGAAACTCGTCACGACGATGGATCAGATAAACCTTCTCGCAGATCTGTGACAGATAAAGAGCATCATCCAGAGCCGTATCACCACCACCGATCACTGCGGTGGTTTTTCCCTGAAAAAATGCACCGTCACAGGTAGCACAATAAGACACACCCCTGCCGGAAAGCTTGTCCTCTCCCGGTACATTTAAATGACGATGGGATGCACCAGCCGCGTAGATCACGGTCTTTGTCTCCAAAACATCCCCGTCTGCCAGAAGCACCTTCCAATAACCGTCGGACTGCTCCAGCTTCGTGACCTCTTCCTCCAGAAAAGCCGTCCCGAGATTTTCGGCATGCTCCCGGAATTTTTCTCCCAGAGAATATCCGTCAATCCCCGGAATGCCCAGATAATTATCCACCTGACCACTCTCTGCGATCTGTCCGGTTCCACAATATTCCTTTTCGATCACAAGAATATCCAGACCGGCACGTCTGCCATAAACTGCCGCGGACAATCCCGCCGGGCCGCTTCCTATAATTATAATATCTTTCATATCTGTTTTCCTTTCCCGTTTTTCTCTTTCCAAAACCAAAGATACCGATAATGCCTTATCCTGTATCGCCAAGAAACATTATCGGTATTATTTTTATTATTTAGATTACATAAAATCCGGCTTCTTCCGTCTGCTCTTCCTCCCAGTCCAAAAGATCCTGCAGTGTAATATTATCTACAATATCATTGACCGCTTTTCCCATTTTGTCCCAGACACGGTTGATCACAGATGCCTTTTCTCTTTCGTTGGACATGTCCGAAGAAAGGGACATTAAATCCCCCTCCGTCTGCCGCAGGATCATTCCCACCGTGTACTCCTCCGGTGTTTTTTTCAGCAGATAACCACCCTGAGGCCCACGGACGCTCTTTACAAAACCAGCTTTGTTGAGCACGGAAATAATCTGCTCCAGATATTTTTCTGAAATCTGCTGACGTTTTGCGGTTTCTTTTAATGGCACCGGCACGCCACGATTATGATTCGCCAGATCCAGCATCAGGATCAAAGCATATCTTCCTCTGGTAGAAATCTTCATTATAGAACCTAAACCTTTCCTTATACCTGCAAACTTTGGGCCGCAGGCACAAATTTGCGTGTGAAAAATTTATTTTTCACACTGAACTCCTTTACTATATCATATATCTAATAATTACGATTTCTCCGTTCTACGAACTCTCGAAATCGCAACAGCCATTCGCAATCCGGACTAATCGTCCTACTTGCTCATGTCTTTTATCTGTCAAATAAATAAGCAGCTTTGTCTGCAAGCAGCCACACTGCTTATTTGCTTGACAGAATTATTAGATCATCCAGAAATTGTCAGTGCATATAATTCTACGGTATGTCTCAAATTTGGACCACTTGTTAAAGAATTCTAAATGGTTCTCTTTGTCCAGATTCTTGTACTCGTATAAATAATTATCCAGATCAGCCTTAACTCGGATACGGAGTGCAAAACCTCTCTCATCCAGTACCGGAAGTCCTGTGTACTGATAATCGGACAGTGGAATGATATCCTCGATAACACGGTTACGGATCAGAATAACGGCATCGCTGTCTGCTGCAAGAATATCAAAATAATCCGGATACTTGAAACTGTCGCCCTCGATCGGTACCGTATCACCTACATGGTATGTCTTATCCTGTGTATTCACCTTGGACAGGAATGCATTTTCCAGGTTGAAGTAGAACTCCTCGAAGATATAACCGCCTGTCTTAATGTCATCCTTCTGGAAGTAAGGAACCTCACCGTCCTGGGAAACATCCTCTACCACACCACATGCGGAAGTTGCGTGGCTGATACGGTCGATCAGGATCAGCTCACCCAGTGTCTTGTTGGTCTTAAACTTATCAACCACCAGTTTCTCGGAAAATTCCAGATGGCATACGGCAATCTCATTTTTCTCTACATGGTCTGCCGGAATATGCTCGCCGCTGTTGACATCGATCTTATACTCAATGCTCTTTAAGATACCCGGAATCTTTTTGGTTCCAAGCTTGACAAGATACTCCTTGCCCAGAGATAACGGCTCGTCATCCATCCAGAGAAGCGTTGTTGTAACATTCTTGGTATATGGCAGATCCTCGTCATTGGTAAGCACGCAGCCACGGCTTACATCCACCTCACGGTCAAGCTGGATCGTTACCGCCTGTCCTGCCTCTGCCTCCTGCACCTCGGCATCTCCGTTCAGGATTGACTTAATGGTTGCCTTCTCATCGCTCGGCAGTGTAGTGATGGTCTCTCCCACCTTGATCTTACCGCTTTCAATCTGTCCCTGGAATCCACGGAACTCATGATTTGGACGGCATACACGCTGTACCGGCATATAAAATACAGAAGAATTCTCCTGCTCTGAAATATCTACTGTCTCCAGATAGTTTAAGAGTGTTCCACCCTGATACCAAGGCATATTGTCTGACTCTACCGTGACATTGTCACCCTCTGTCGCGCTGACCGGAATGATCTTTACGCTGTAAAGACCAAGGCTCTCTGCCAGCTCCTTAATATCCTTTTCAATGGCTTTGAAACGCTCCTCGCTGTAATCTACTAAATCCATCTTATTAACCGCAAAGACGAAATAGCGGATACCCATCAGGGCACAGATTCTTGCGTGGCGTCTGGTCTGTACCAGTACACCCTGCTTTGCGTCTACCATTACAACCGCAAGCTGTGCAAAGGAAGCACCAACTGCCATGTTTCTTGTATACTCCTCATGACCCGGTGTATCTGCCACGATAAAGCTGCGATGGTCTGTGGTAAAGTAACGGTATGCCACATCAATAGTGATACCCTGCTCACGCTCTGCCATCAGTCCATCCAAAAGCAGTGAATAATCAATCTCACCGCCACGGGAACCAACCTTACTGTCCAGGATCAATGCCTTCTCCTGATCTGCATACAGCAGCTTGGAATCATATAAAATATGTCCGATCAAGGTTGATTTTCCGTCATCTACACTTCCACAGGTTATAAATTTTAATAATCCATTCATCCTAGAAATACCCCTCTCTCTTTCTTTTTTCCATACTTGCAGCACCGCCGTCCTTGTCAATGACACGGCTGGTTCTCTCAGATTCTACGGAGCTTAAGGTCTCCTCAATGATCTCATCCAGTGTGGTTGCATCAGACTCGATACCGCCGGAAAGCGGATAGCATCCCAGAGTACGGAAACGAACCATTTTCATCTCCGGCTTCTCGCCCGGCTCCAGACGCATACGGTCATCATCCACCATGATAATATTGCCGTCGCGGTAAACAACCGGTCTCTCTGCTGCAAAATAAAGTGGTACAATCGGGATATTTTCCCGTTTAATGTACTGCCAGATATCCTTCTCCGTCCAGTTGGAAATCGGGAATACACGAATGCTTTCGCCCTTGTTGATCTCTGTATTGTATAATTTCCACATCTCCGGACGCTGGTTCTTCGGATCCCACGCATGGGACTCATTACGGAAGGAGAAGATCCTCTCCTTAGCACGGCTCTTTTCCTCATCACGACGGCCGCCGCCAAATGCTGCGGTAAAGCCATATTTGTTGAGTGCCTGCTTCAGTGCCTGCGTCTTCATGATATCGGTATAAGCAGCACCATGGTCAAACGGGTTGATCCCCTGCTTTACACCTTCTTCATTGATATATTCCAGCATTTCAATGCCCAGCTCTTTTGCTGTTTTATCACGGAACTCGATCATCTCACGGAATTTCCAGGTCGTATTGACATGGAGAAAAGGAAATGGCGGTTTCTCCGGGTAAAATGCTTTCATTGCCAAATGAAGCATTACTGAGCTGTCCTTACCGATCGAATATAACATAACCGGCTTCTCACACTCTGCGGCAACCTCTCTGATTATGTAGATTGCCTCTGCCTCTAATTCATCCAAATGTGTTAATCCACTCATAGTCGTCTCCATCCTTTTCTAATATTTGTTGGAACTGCGCCGGTCTACGTCGATCGTAACCTCGCGTCCGTTGCTTTTATGAATATTCCAATGTAAGATCTGTCCGTCTTTTGTCACAGTCATAACGCTCCCATTGCCGCCAATATCTGCTCCAAGGAAAAATCCAATAGCTCCCACGGGACATTCCTTCACACAGGAAGCACATCCCCAGCAGTCTCTGGGATACCGCATGACTGCCTTTCCCTGCTCCTTCTCGATGAGAGTGCCGGGACAAACCTCCATACATTGTCCGCATCCCACACATTTCTGCCGATTAATTTGTATGCTCATAGGATCCCTCCTTTACAATGTCTCTTAAGATGATCTGAAGCTTTCCATCCACCAGACGGGAATTGACATATTTAAAATAATTCTCATCTGTTTCCGGATAATCCAGATTTTCATTGAAGGAATGCCATCTCGTCTCCTTACGTCCTCTCAAATGAGCGATCAGACTCTTGCAGACGATCAGACGCTCCTTTAATTCATAAACAAACAGAAGCTCATGCATATTTTCTGCCGCAAGCTGATCTGCCAGTGCGAGCAGCTGATCAATCTTTTCATCCGCAAGCTTTAACTGCTTCTCGTTATATTGATAATGGGTTGAAATACCACCGGCATATTCATCCATTACCTTCTGCATCGCTTCCTCCAGCTCCTCTGCGGTAAAGGAGGATTTATGGTCACTCAGGATATGTTCATAAGCCTCAATCTCCTGTCCCGCCTGAGCCTCAATATATTTCTTTATCTTTTCCCGGGAAGATACTGCTTTTTTCGACGAATCATTCTCAGCCTGATCTGCTTTTTCATCAAAGACCTTTGCATTTCCTGCAAGCTGTGCTTCGATCGCCTTTGCGGCAAGCTCTCCCTCCGCCAGCGCTCCGGTCACATATTTCTGCGGACAGCCTCCTGCCACATCTCCGGCAGCATAAAGACCATGGATCGTGGTCTCCCGGTTGGTATCCACCCAGTAACCGCTGGCGGTATGACCTCCCACAATATAAGGCTCCGTTCCCTCGATCTCCACATCCTGCTCTCCCGGAAGCTCCCCGGTTTCAATCCATTTCAACGTCTGGCTTGGTGCCATATTCAGATAGGCTTTCAGGAGATTCTCTTCCTGTTCCTTATCAATTCCGCTTGTTTGCAGATAACACGGACCATTCCCCAGCTGATTTTCCTTGACCGTGCCATAGACACGCTCGCTGGTGGTCAGTCCGTATTTATCCTCATAGACAAAGCCTCTGGAATTGACCTGCTTTGCTCCGACACCCTGTGCAATGGTACCGGTCGGTGCAATGGTGTCTTTACATCTCAGTGCGATAAAGCGCATCTCAAAGGATGTCATCTCGGCCCCCGCCTGAATCCCCATCGCATATCCGGCTCCCGTGTTAAACGGCGGATACCACATTTTATGTCTGGAAAAGCCCGGATTATTTGGCTTATAAAGTCCTGCGGCACCTCCGGTTGCTACCAGTACAGCCTTTGCCTCGATCACGTAGGCTGCCTCATCCTCCAGAGAAAATCCTACGGCACCGTAAACGGTTCCGTCCTTCGTCAGAAGCTTTGTAATATTCACCCGGTTTAAGATGGATACATTCTCCTGTGCCTGAACCGCTTTGGCAAGGATCGGCTTGAAGTTTTCGCCGTTGATCTTGATATTGCGGTTTCCTCTGGTAACATATTCTCCATTTTCATCCTTGAGGATCACAAGGCCAAGCTGCTCCATATCTGCCGTCACTTCATTGAAATGCTCTGCCGCTGTCAATAAAAGATCTTCTCTGACAATGCCGGCAGCATCCTTTTTGGCATAATCCACATAATCCTGCGGCACATGACCTTTCGTGATATAGGCATTGATCGCATTGACTCCCGCTGCCAGACAGCCGCTGCGCTTAATATGTGCTTTCTCCGCGATCACAATGGACAGCTCCGTATCCCGGCTCAAAGTCAGTGCTGCATAGCAGCCTGCTGTACCTCCTCCGATGATCAGCACGTCTGTCGTGATCCGGCGCACCTCGAAATCTTTACTCATGGAACCATCCTTTCTGTGTCGTGTTTATCATAGCAAAATCTGTTTATCTGATCTCCCTGACGGCTGAAATACTGTCATGGTCAAATATACTGTATTTCATGTATCGTAACATTCTTCTCCGGATCAATACCAAATGCCTTTAATACCGGATGATCTGCCTCCTGCAGAGACAGGATCAGATATTCCATCGTGGAATCATAAGCCAGCCGTTTGTCCTCCTCGGAAGGACGGGATGGCGACTCCGGATGGGAATGAAAGTTGCCGATCAGCTTCTTTCCTTTGGCTCTCGCATCCTTCACGGCTGCAAGCTGTTCCTTGGGATCCATGGAAAAATGTTCGTTACTTGCATCAATATTGGTCAAAAGATATACATCGGTGATCGTCTTGATCTCTCCGTCAATATCTCCTGCCAAAAGACCACAGGACTCGTTTGGAAGTCCTTCCCGGCAGTGTGCCAGGATCTTTTCATAATCTTCCTTTTTCATTTTCAGCGTGATCGCCATATTTTCACCTTGCTTTCCTAATTCTTTAAGTCGCATGTAGCCTGCTCATAATCGATCAGCTCTGTGATGGTCGGCTCATCGCCGCATACCGCACAGTGATCATCCTTCGGAAGCTTAATGGTATGGAATTCCATCTTTAACGCATCATAGGTCAGAAGCTTTCCTGTGAGAAGATCTCCCTTACCGATAATATATTTGATGGCCTCCATTGCCTGCAGACTTCCGATCACGCCGCCCATGGCACCGATAACACCGGCCTGCTTACAGGTTGGAACAGCATCCTTTGGCGGTGGATTTTTGAATACACAACGGTAACATGGTCCTTCTCCCGGTACATAGGTCATAAGCTGGCCCTTGAAGCGGATGATACCGGCATGGGAGAATGGCTTCTCCGCCATAACACAGGCATCATTGATCAAAAACTTTGCCGGAAAGTTATCGGTACCGTCGATAATGAAATCATAATCCTTAATGAGATCCATAATGTTGCTGGAATCTACGAAGGTACGGTATGTCTTTACGGTTACATCCGGGTTGATGGCTTCCATCGTCTCTGCTGCGGATTTCACCTTTGCCTTGCCCACATCATTGGTCGTATGAATGACCTGTCTCTGCAGATTGGAAAGATCTACCTCATCCGCATCCACAATACCGATGGTTCCTACTCCTGCTGCTGCCAGATAAAGCGCTGCCGGAGCACCAAGTCCACCGGCTCCGATGATCAGAACGCTGGCATTCAGCAGCTTTTTCTGTCCCTTCACTCCCACTTCCTGGAGAATGATATGACGGGAATATCTCTCAAGCTGTTCGTTTGTAAAAGCCATTATCTTGCTCCTCCTCCCATGAAGTAAAGAAATTCTACGGCATCTCCGTCCTTCAGGACAGTCTCGCCAAACTTCTCTCTGTTTACAAAATCATCATTGATCGTTACGGTAACATACAATGGATTTTCTACATTTTCCTTCTCAATAAGCTGCTCTACTGTAACGCCCTCTTCATACTCTTTCTTGTTTCCTGCGATTGTGATTGTCATAATGATAACCTTTACCCTTTCCTGTATCTGGCTTAACCTGCAGACACATTGTCTTTTTTATTTTGGTATGTCCTGTTTTGCGGACATATTTTATATACTTTTTGTGTCCCGTTTCTAGGATACTTCTCCTTGTTTTATATGTCCCATTTTACGGACATTGTTTTATGTCTTCAGATATCTGTCACAAGCTTTGTGATCTCTTCTCTCTTCGCTACTCCGGTGAGTCTCCACTGTTGCTCTCCGTGAATGAAATAGATCAGTGTTGGTGCTGACATTACATCGTACTTACCGGCAAGACCCTGCTCATAATTTACATTGACCTTAACCACGTCTAGCTTGCCCTCGTAATCATCCTCAATTTCACCAAGCACACCAGCCATTCTTTTGCATGGAATGCATGTATCCGAATAAAAATCCACCAAAACCGGCTTATCCGCTTTCAATACCTTTTCTTCAAACTGCTGCTCATTAATTCTTGCTGCCATATGTATCACCATGCCTTTCTGTAAGTTGTTCTCTCTACTCTTCTTCTACCTTGCGGACGATCAGGGTGTATGTTCCATCCTCGTTGTCCTCCAGCTTGAGGATCTGATGACCCTCTTCCTTTATACTTCTCGGTACATTCTGTACCGGCTCACCGTCATTCATCCTGATTGCAAGGATCTCTCCATCATCAAGCTCCTCCAGTGCTACCTTTGCCTTTACAAAAGTTACCGGGCAAACCACATCTGTAATATCTACATTATCATCAATCTTAATCTCAGCCATCATATGCCTCCTTTAATACCTTGTATAATTTATCGCTTCCTACTCTGTCAATGGTAAACTTGAAACGCTCTCCTGCGTTTGCATGATCGCCAAAGAACTGGATCGCTGCATCTGTCACCCGGAAAAGCTGTTCCTCTGAGGTGATCGGCGGCAGCATATACTGACCCTCCTTGATGGTATTTCCAAAAGTACCGCCACAGGATACCAGATATGCACTCTGGGCATCCCATGCGTCTGTCGGACAGGACTTCACGCAGCGGCCACAGTAATTACATTTGCCCTGATCCAGTGTGATCTTGCCATCCTCCAGCTTCAATGCTCCCTCGCGGCAGACCTTTACGCAAAGTCCACAGCCGATGCAGGCATCCTCTTTCCAGGCTACCTTTGTGGCACCCTTGATTCCCACATCATTTTCCTCTGCCTTAAGGCAGTTGTTACGGCATCCTGTCACGCCAAACTTAAATTTGTGTGGAAGCTCTCTGCCGAAATAACGCTCATCCAGCTTCTTTGCAATGTCCTGTGTATCAATGTTACCGCTTGGACAAACCGCATTACCCTGACAGGCTGTCACGGTACGGACTCTCGGTCCGCATACTCCCGGCTTGCAGCCGCCCTCGGCAAGCTCTTCCTTCACCATATCAATGTCATCTAACTTAATAAACGGAATCTCTACTCCCTGTCTGGAGGTAAGATGTACATATCCCTCACCGTGTGCCTCTGCAACCTCTGCGATCTTCTTGAGATTTTCTGCGGTAAGGGTTCCACCCACTACGGCGATACGAAGAGAAAAGTTATTTTTCTGCTTCTGTCTCATAAATCCGCCTTTTTTCAATGTTCCGTAATCTACTGCCATGTTCTGTACCTATCCTTTCATATTTCATATGCCCTTTATGTCCTAAACTGCGCCAGCCGCAGCTTTCTCCTTTGATCTTCTCTGATCAGATCATTTCTTATTTATGCGTTTACTGCATGGATCGCAGTTTCAAAATCCTTTTTCAGATCCTCAATATCCTCAATACCAACACTGATCCGGATCTGATCCTCATACACTCCCGACTGGATCTGATCCTCTTTGGAAAGATGAACCGCGATCGTGGATGCCGGATGAAGAACCAATGTTTTGGTGTCCCCAATGTTGGACAGAATATATGGAAGCTTTAATGTGTTGATGATCTCAAATGCTTTCTCCCTGCTTCCTGTCCTCACTGTGATGATTGCTCCGAAGCCGCCGTTTAACTGCTTCTTTGCCAGCTCGTAGTATGGACTCTCCGGCAGTCCCGGATAATTTACCGTAAGTCCTGCTCCCATATCTCTGAGGAACTCCGCCAGTGCCTTTGCATTTTCACACTGTCTCTGCATTCGCAGCCCCAGAGTTTCCAGCCCCAGATTATTCAGAAATGCATTTTGCGGAGATAAACAGGCTCCCGTATTTCGGAATAATCCGTTGCGAAGCTTTGCCACATATGCCATCGGACCAAACTTTTTATATGGGACAAGTCCCGGATATCTGTCCGGATTCCATTGAAATTTCCCTCCCCAGGTGAGGATACCGCTGATGGCATCACTGTTTCCATTTATGTACTTTGAAGAGGAGTTTACCACCACATCTGCTCCAAGCTCCAGCGGTTTTACCAGATAAGGAGTTGCCACGGTATTGTCTATGACAAGAGGCAGTCCGTGGGAATGTGTCATGTCCGCCACCGCCTGAATGTCTGTGACATCCAGCTTCGGATTGCCAATGGTCTCTGCAAAGATCACTCTCGTCCGGTCTGTGATGAGCTTCTCATAAGCCTCCGGCTCATTCTCTGTCACATACCTTGTAGTGATCCCGAAGCTTTCCAGATCCTCGAAAAGCTCTACGGTGCCGCCGTAAAGTCCGGCTGCCGCAACCACCTCATCCCCAGCCTGCAGGATATTGGCCAGTGCATTAAATAATGCTGCCATTCCGGAAGCACATGCGACACTTGCCACTCCGTGCTCCAGCTTCGTGATCCTCTTTTCAAATGCCTCCACGGTAGGATTATTGATCCGGGTGTAAGAAAACCCCATCGCCTTATTCGTGAAGATATTTTCCAGATCTTCGGCACTTTTGTGCTGAAAGGCACTGCTTTGATAGATCGGTGTATGGGTGGCTCCGTAAGGATCCTCCTGTGGTACACCGTGCAAAAGCATTGTGTTAAATCCATACTCTGTCATTTGTTTTCTCCAATCTCTGCAATCTCTATCGATTTACTAGGGATATATTACACCCCTTTTCATACTTTGTCAATAGGAATTATCAAAAAACTTGTTTTCGGTTTGACCTTGCCTTGCAGACCGGGCGAAGCCGTCTCCCCACCCCAAAACGTCAACAAGCGCCGCACCTTTCGTACGACGCTTGTTATTTTCTTTTCTGAAGTTAGTCAGAAACACTCTGCATTTTTATTTGAAAGCAGTTACATACAAATACAGAAGATACTTTTTACCATTCTGTTTTACGGTAACCCGCATCAGGGATTTCCCTTTCTTTTTTGCAGTGTAACGTCCTTTTTTATTTATCGGCAATGCTTTCTTGTTATATGACACAAACTTCACCTTTGCATTCTTTTCCAAACCGTAAATTTTAATCTTAGTAGACTTCTTGATCTTTCTCTTTTTAGCGATCAAAATCGTCGGGGTCTTAATTCGCTTGGATTTGAACTTCTTCAACTCCTTTGCATTCTTAAATTTTTTACGAACCTCTATATTGATCACCAGACGGTTGCTGTACTTTCCTTTAACCGCTGTAATTGTAAGTGTAGCTCTTCCCTTTTTCTTTGCTTTGATAACACCTTTCTTATTTACCGTAGCAATTTTGCTGTTGGATGATGTTACAATAACGGTTGCACCCTTACACTTCATGAGCTTCAATTTAGATTTTGTTCCTTTTTTCATTACTTTGTGAAGCTTGAATCCAGGAATCTTGTATGCATTTGCCATTTCCAGAAGCTGTGGATAGGTATATGGACATCCACCTTCTTTCAAACGTCTATTGACATCATCCTGTTCTGCAGATGACAAATTGTTCCATTCCTTCTCTCCGGAAGAAATAATGTCTTTTGTGAGATCATCAATCTTCTTAATGATATCTCCGGCCGGATCCTTTCCATGATCCTCAACAAATCGATCTACTCTGCTAACCTGATCCGGTGTTAATCCGCTGACAGGAGTTACAGAAGGGGATGCAGAAGAAGTATCCGCCGGACTTGCACTTGGTACAGGCGATTTTCCTGCATTCGGATCTCCTGTTGGCTGCACATCAGGGCTAGGAGAGATATTCACAACACCCTTCGGTACAGAAATAATGTCTGCGGAACCTCCCTTGATCTGTTTTGGCTCCAATCCCTTTAAAATTCCATCATCTAAGGTTGCTCCCTTTGCAACGGCTACTACTTTATAAGTTCCGTCTGCCGGAAGATTCGAGAATATTACTTTTCCCTCATCTCCGTCTGTCCAAGGATTACTGCTGTCTTTGTTGTATTTATATTCTCCCGTGGATGGATCATAGGTAAGTCCCATGTCGTAATATTTTCCATCCTTCTTCTGAAGAATTGCATACTGAAAATCAGGATCTGCCGGATTTACCTCAACAGAAATGGTATCATCCGTATTTTTATCCAAAGTGCCTTTATCATCATAAGAACCATCTTTGATCTTTGCATCAATGTCCGGGGCAACGATTACGATATCCGTTGTCGTTTCTTTTTTGGCATAGATGACATACTGCTTATTCTTATCAACGGTAAAGATCAGCTTACCACCCGGCAATGCAGGTTTATAATAACCCTCCTCGCCATCGACAACTTTAGATGGAACCTGTGTGATATTATTTTCATCAACAGTCGGAATATCCAGCAGCGGCTTTCCATTACCACTGGCATCCACGATCGCATAATATGTATCCTTCATAATCGGAGTTACAACGATCAATCTCTTACCATCTTTATCCTCTGTCTTTATATCAGAATCCGTACGTGTTGTATCATAATGGTCAGAACTGATCGTTCCCTTGTACTGACCATTGCCTGTAGCTTTTACGACAAGCTTTTTATCAATATCGTCTGTCGTCAGCTCATAACTGCGGTCTGTAGCACCCTCGATCGGTGTGAAATTTCCATCCCCGTCTACCGTACCCCACTGGTAGCTCAGATTATCCTGCGAATCCTTCGGTGTGATTCCGGAGATATCTGCTGTAAGAATGGCTCCCTCACGTATTACTTCATATTCTTTTCCATCCGCATCCTTCTGCTTTGTCTCATTAACAATGCTGACCGTTCCCTGAATCTCTTTCTTCTGCTGTGTTGTATCATATGGATCTGCAAACTGCGTTCCCTGATATCCTTTACTTTCCTCTGCTGTCACAGCCACTGTCAGCTTTTTGTTTAATTCCTTATCTGTCAGTGTAAATGTTTTATCGGTTGCACCATCAATTGCAGTGGTATCTCCATTTTCATCCACGATATACCACTGATATTTCAGGCTGTCTCTCGCTGCCGCCGGTGTAATTGCATCTATATCTGCAGTCAGAACCGTTCCTGCTTCATTTATAGTATTTCCGTCTGTATCTTTGTCATTATTTACAATAGATGGTTTACCCATAATCGTAGTCAATATTGGCGTCGGTGTCGGCGTTGCAGGTGCAGACGGAATCGAAAATGCCTCCTGCGATTTGGATTCTCCGGTGTAATCCTCTGAATCATCCTTTGCCTTTACCGTAACATAAATATCTTTTCCCTGATCCTCATTCTTAATAACATAATTTGGTGAGTCTGAGCCAATCTCTTTCTCTTCTCCGGTTTCAGGATCCTTTGCAACCCATGTGTAATGAAGCTGATCCTTTAATTTATCTCCAATGTTAGGATCATTCGAGTCGATCAACTCATCCACATTGGCTTCCAGAATAGTTCCCGGTTCCAAAGCATCATCTTCATTTTTCTTTTTAATGACCGGGTTGCCTGTAATAGGCACCTTATCATGTGATGCATTAAATTCTGCGCTGATAACGCTTCCCTCGTAATCGCCGATTCCCCGCAGCTCCACCTTGATCTGATGGTCGATCATATCTTCCGTAAGAGTCAGGGAACTACTGTTTTTATATGGAATTTCATTCCATACACCGGTATTCTTATCCTGTAAATACCACTTATATGTATAGTCTATTCCTTCCTTCGCATTATTTGGAGTTAACTCATCAATATTTACATATAATCTTGCATCCGGAACAACGCCTTCCTCTTCATCGCCGAGCTTCAGAGAAATCTTACCTTCCAACTTCTTTTTCGTCTGTACATCCGGATTAACTACATCATTTTCCGTAACTTTACCGGATACGATAACCTCATTTTCCAGATTATCCTTGATCGTCTGGTCATCTCCCTTCATACCACCGAATTCGATATAGTATCCACCAATCGATCCGTTGTTTGGATAGTCATTCCAACGACCATACGCATAATGACCATAGTAACCAAAGCCCTCATCACCGGTTGTTATACCACCATTTGGCTCAATATTTCCTTCAATACCCCAGTTTGAGAAATATCCATCATAGGTTTCAAATCCACCATCATAAGAAAACTGTCCCGTCGTAGGATCTTGATAACCGCAGGCAGTTGTCTGCTTTCCAAAAGCAGTTCCGGCCTCAGGACCGGTTACCCAGCGCCATTCAAATAAAGAACGGTTTTCCTCATTGAACACCGGCAATTTTTCTCCTGCTTTTCCTGCCTCAACATCCTCCAGGGACATTCTGGTACATCCGATCCATCCCTCTAAGGCATGATTCGGATACCATGTTAACGGGAATGTAGAATACAGAAAACGATCCTCACCACGCGTTGTCAACGTAGCAAGATAGCCGGAAATTCCCATAAATTTGGCACTTTTTGCTTCCACATAGGCATCATTCCAGCTACTGTCTGCATAAGCACTTTTGAATGGCACATATCCATAAAAATGCCCATTATAATAGTACAACTGTACTTCTTTTCCATTGATGGTTGTTTTCAGATCAATATTTGACAATGTAGTTGCCGTGATCGTAATCGTCTGTTTTCCGTCTTTACTTGTACTAAACTGCAATGTTCTCAGATACTTCTGAACGTCGCTGACCGATGCGCCGGCTGCACTATATCCATCTCCATCAAAGTCAAATGTAATAGATTCATAACGGGAGGTGCTGTCTGTAGAAAGATCCTCTTTACCACTACCCTCACTAAGACCTCCGTTGGCACCATACTTCTCGTCCAGACTCTCCTCCGTAAGAATACCTTTACCTGTTACTTTTTCATCATTATTATCTTTGATGGTCGTACCTGTCACTCTGATATATCCACTGTCAGAAGTGACCGTAAGATTATGTATCTCCTTCTTTCCACTTGGTATCGACACTTTCAGATTCGGATATGTATAATATCCTGCGGTGGAAATATCTGCGGTCCCAAATTCGATTGTGGCTTCCCCATCCGCCTTAACTTTTTGCGGACTCGCAAATTCTCCTCCAAAAAGACCCAGTACCATGGACAGAACTAACAACCATGATATGCTGCATTTTCTTATTCTTTGGTTCATGTCTTATCCCTCCTATATTTTGTGTATTTTATATCGGAGAACTTTCCCCATTTCTTTACAGCTTAATAGTATCATTTCTTCATCAAATATTCAACCGCGCCTTCTAATTGATTATCAATGGTCAGACCACTCTTTTTCTGGGTATATGTTGTATCATTCAACTTCACCGGAATATCCGGATCAAGCCCTGTGCCATGAATATTCCTCCCATTTGGCGTATAATATTTGGAAGTGGTCAGTTTCAGTGCCGTGCCATCCGGCAGATCAAAAACCGTCTGCACAATGCCCTTTCCAAATGTTGTAGTACCCACAAGGACTGCTTTTTTATAATCCTGCATCGCTCCGGAAAATACTTCGGAAGCACTGGCCGAATTTTCATTCACCAGAATAGCAACCGGTTTGTCGAAGTGTTCCTTATCGGTAGAGCTGTAAACCTCTTTCTCGCCTTTCTTATCCATGGTATAAACCAGAGTCCCCTTTGGCAAAAGCCGGTCCAGCATATCTACGGCTGTACTCAGAAGGCCTCCTCCATTATTTCTAAGATCAATGATCAGTGATCTTTCCCCTTCCTTTTCCAATTTTTCCAGCGCATCGCGGAACTGCTGCTTTGTCACTTCTTCAAAGGAACTCACGGCAATATAACCAATCTTGTCATCCAACATTTTCGATTCGACGGTCTGAGAATGGATTTCCTTCCGTGTGATGGTGTATTTTTTCTGATGTCCCTGACGCAATACAACAATCTTTACTTTTGTTCCGGCATCTCCCTTCGTTCTGCTGATCAGTGCCGTGAGATCCATCCCCTGCGTAGAATTGCCATCTACCTCTATGATAATATCCCCTGACTTCAAACCAGCCTTCTCCGCCGGTCCCCCTTTGATCGTCTGTACAATATTGATTGCTCCATCTGTGGCACTCTGGCTGACAACAGCACCAATACCACAGTAATTCCCAGAGGTCTTTTCCTTCATGTCCTGATATTCATCTTCATTATAGTAAGCGGCGTATGTATCCCCCAAACCGTTTACCATCCCCTTACAGATCGCATCCTGCACTTTATCCTGGTCAATATCATCCAGAAAAAACTGATTCACATAAGACTGAATCTCTGCCATCTTCTTCTGCAGGCTGCTGTTGAGAATGCCATGGGAATCTCTCTGTAACACCAGTGTCAGATTCACCTTTCCTGTCGCCGTCAATAACACGCATCCTAACAGAACACAGGCTAGTACCGACAATGCTCCTCCGAGAAATCCCTGCCAAAATTTTTTGTCCTTCACTTGATCACACCTTTCTTTTCTCTACCTCATAATATACCATCTTCCGCCTATGAATTAAAATACCTGCAGCGCTACGAAATGCTGCAGGTATCTTTTGCTTATCTTATGGTTGCTTCACATAATACATCGGATTTACATAGTTTCCTGACTTATACATTGCGAAATGCAAATGCGGTCCTGTGGAAATGCCGGTGGAGCCGGACCTGGCAATCACCTGTCCCTTCTCAACATGATCTCCAACAGATACTTTCAACTGGGAACAATGCATGTAGTATGAATAAATACCACCGCCATGATAAACAGCCACATAATTTCCTGCCGAAGAAGAATATGCTGCCGTCACAACCTTTCCTTCTTTGCATGCCAGTACATTCGTGCCTGTATTTACTGCAATATCGACTCCTTTGTGATAACTGCTGGCACCTGCAGTCGGTGCCTTGCGATAACCAAATGTCGAAGTGATCCTTCCGGATACCGGCAGCGGCCATGCATATTCTCCTGTAGTCGGCATCACCTGAACGGTATCCCCATCCTTCTCCCGGGCGGAAATATTATCACGGTTCTGCTGTAAAATACCTTCTATTTCCCTTTCCTGTGCTGCAATCTGTGCCGCATAGCTTGCCACATTTTGTTTATTATCACTGATCAATCCCTGATAAACTTTAATCTGTCGGGTCTTTTCCTGGGAAAGCTGCTGCACCTTTTCTTTCTCGTACTTCAGAGAGTTTTTTGTTGCCGTCACTTCTTTTTGCTTTTCCTGCGCCTTTTGCTGCGCCAGAGTCACCTCATCCAGTACCTGTTGATATCTGTTCAGCAATACTTTATCATAGTTTGTTACCTTTTCCACATACTCTTCCCGGCTGAGAAAATCTGCCAGGCTCCGGGATTTCATCAAATACACAAGATAATTATTGTCCGAATTCTCGTACATATATTTGATATGTGCCTTCATCCCCTCGTACTGTTCCTGTTGCAGACTCTGTGCCTTCTCGTACTCTTCATTAACCTCCCAGATCTCCTCCCGGATTGCCTTCATTTCCTCTTTATTTTTGTCAATACTATCCAACAGATTCGTCATTTGCATATCTAACGTTTTTACGTATTTATTGACATCCTCTGTAAACTGCTGAATATTATCCAGCTTCTTTTCCAAAGCCTTCTGCTCTTCCTGGAGCTCCTGTTTTTTCTTTTCCGCCGCATCCAGTCTTCCCTGATAGCTATTATCCCCATAAGAACTGTCTCCGTCAGAGGATACCGCCTCACTTTGCTGAGGTGCCGCATACACTTTATCCATGGTTTTCAGGCCCGGCAGATCTGTCTTTACAAAACCTGCTGCACCTGTCAGCACAGCACCCGCCAGCCACACACCGGCTACTGCTTTCCATCTGCGTCTCATTCCGTCTCACTCCATTTCTTCTGCATGACTTGTTTTATAAAACCACTCTCATTTCATCCCCTTATTTATACATGAAGATGTTTCCGAACCGACATGGTGCTTCCCAGCACACCAATCCCTATACCGATTCCCATGCACAAAGGAAGAAGTACCTGAAATACCTGCCCCGTACTTACAAATGCAAGCCACCCGGAAAGAGCAGAGAAATGCGCGACGATAAAAGAGACTACATTTTCATACATGATCCTTAAAACGACCAACGGTATCGCCGCACCAATGATGCCCATAGCGATTCCCTCCACAATAAAGGGCAGACGAACAAATAAATCCGTCGCCCCGATCAGCTTCATGATCGCAATCTCATCCTTTCTCACATTAATTCCCATATCTACTGCGGAATAGATCAGGAATACAGAAACCAGGATCAATAGTACAATAATAGAAACCGATACATAGCCGATCAGCATATTGAAACTTCCAAAGCCCGTTGCCGCATCCTGTGCACTATTTACCTTTCTGACACCACTTAATCCCTGAATAAAAGAAACCATCTCTGATTGTTTGGTGACGTCCTTCAAATATACTTCATAAGAAGCAGAGTTTTGCAGTGGATTATCATTTCCAAATACCGTTACCAGTTCCTTCTGATCTTCCAGAATTTCTGACTGAAAACGTTTCCATGCTTCCTCAGCAGAAACAAAATCAACCTTTTCTACTTCCTTTCGCGCCTTAATCTGTTCCCCGATACTATGGATCTGTGCCTCTGTCACATTTTCATCAAAAAACACAATAATCCCCACGGTGCTCTCTGCGTTATATACCATATGTTGAAAATTTGTAAATAATGAATAGAATACCCCCAGCAAAAACAAACAAGCTGTAATGGTTCCAATCGCCGCCAGAGAAAATATTTTGTTCTGGATAATACTCTTAATGCCCTGTTTCAGGCCATACCATAATGTACTCACTGTAAATATCCCCCCTGTCTTGCATCGCTTGTGATCTGCCCTTTATGCAAAGTGATGACTCGTTTCTGCATTTTATTGACAATATCCTCATTATGACTTACCACCAGCACAGTAGTTCCCAACTCATGAACATCCTGCAAAAGCTTCATGATCTCCCAGGAATTTTCCGGATCCAGATTACCTGTCGGCTCATCCGCCAGCAGAATAGCGGGGCGGTTTACCATGGCTCTGGCAATCGCCACTCGCTGCTGCTCTCCTCCGGAAAGCTCTTTCGGATACGCCTTAAGTTTTTTGGCAAGACCAACCATTTCTAACATAGCCAGGGAATTCTTCCGTCGTTTCTCCCGGCTGGATACCCCGACGACTCTCTGGGCCAATGCCACATTTTCAAAGACATTCATCTCATCCAACAGACGAAACTCCTGAAACACAACCCCCAGTCTCCTTCGAAAATAAGGCAGCTCCCTCCGACTCATATTGGCCAGATTCTTTCCTGCCACCTCAATCCTGCCGGAGCTGATCGCCAACTCCCCCAAAAGTGTCTTGATCAGCGTCGATTTACCGGAGCCGCTGCTTCCCACAATAAATACAAACTCCCCCTTTGCAATTTCCAGAGAACAATCCTTCAATGCTGCGGTCCCTGTGGGATACACCAGATTCACATTCTGCATCCGGATCATGGTCTCCATTTCTTCGCTGTTATTTCCAAAGGTCTTTATTCCTGTCATTTCTATCCTCATTTCCGCTCACATGCCCCATACAGGGACATATCGTTTAAAAGCCCCATTTCTGGGGCTTTCGCTTATCTTGAATTAATATTCAAAGGTTTCCATATACTTCATATATTTGACTACCATCAAGGCGATCTTAAATGTGATCGCATCCTCAAATACCCTCAGGTCAAGATTTGTGCTTTTCTGAAGCTTATCCAGACGATACACCAATGTATTACGATGAATATAAAGTTGTCTGGATGTCTCTGACACGTTCAGACTATTTTCAAAGAACTTATTGATCGTCGCAATCGTCTCCTCATCAAACTCATCCGGAGATTTATCACCAAAGATCTCTTTGATAAACATCTTACACAACGGCATTGGAAGCTGATAGATCAGACGGCCGATTCCCAGACTGCTGTATGCCACCACATTTCTATCGCTGTAGAAAATCTTTCCTACGTCCAGTGCCATTTTCGCCTCTTTATAGGAACGGGATACATCCTTGATCTCATTGACCATTGTACCGTAAGATACATGAACGGATGTCATCGCCTCAGTATTGAGCATATCCAGAATCACCTTAGCGGTCTTATCCATATCCTCATAGGTCTCGTTTGGCTTAACTTCCTTCACAAGAATGATGTTTTTCTCATCTACCTGTGTGATAAAATCCTTGGTCTTGCTTGCGAACAGCCCCTTTACAATCTCAAGAGCACCGGTATCCTTCTCATTCTTTGTCTCGATCAGGAATACCAGACGACGTGCTGTAGTATCAATGTGAAGCTTTTTCGCACGATTGTATATATCCACCAGAAGCAGGTTATCCAACAACAGGTTCTTAATGAAGTTATCCTTGTCATAGCGCTCCTTATATGCTACCAGCAGATTCTGAATCTGGAATGCTGCCAGCTTGCCAACCATATATACGTCGTCACTGTCACCCTTTGCCAGAATGACATATTCTAACTGATGCTCATCAAACACCTTGAAAAACTGATATCCCTGCAGCACCTGGCTGTCTGCCGGTGAATCTACAAACCCCATTACCGCTTCTTCATACTCTTCTACATTGTTGATCGTCGTTGCCAACGCTTTTCCCTCTGTGTCCATAACACAGATATCAATACGGGTAATGTTTTTCAGCCCGTCAATCGTTGTCTGCAATACCTGATTTGAAATCATACAACCCCTCCACGTTATTTGTCTTATCTGTTGCTTTATTATGAATTTATTGTTATTTCTTCTAATACGTAGACGCTACCCCCTGTATTTTATCATCATTTTGCACAAATGTAAAGAGGGCTGCCCTTATGGACAGCCCTCCATTTTTCAGATCATATAACCAATCCGGCATTCTGACAGCCATGCTGCCTCTGCCTTCTGAGTATTTCAGACTAGTTTGTGATTGTTGTCTCTGTATCCTTATCAAAGATATGGATCTTGCTGGTATCAAGAGCAATCTTGATCGTATCACCAGGACGAGCAGTTGTACGTGGGTTAACACGAACTGTGATGTCATGTCCCTCAACGGAGAAGTACAGGAATACTTCGGCACCGAGCATCTCGTATACACGAACGGTAGCATCGAGTACGTTGCTGCTGCCTGCGTTGATGAAGATCTCCTCATCCTTAATATCCTCCGGACGAATACCCATGATAACTTCTTTATCTATGTATCCACCCTCAACAAGCTTCTCTGCTTTGCTCTCCGGAAGCTTCACTGCATAAGAACCGAATGCAAGCTTGATGCCCTCTTCGTCTCTGACAACCTTACAATCGATGAAGTTCATCTGTGGAGAACCAATGAAACCAGCTACGAACAGGTTACATGGCTTTGTATACAGATCAATTGGTGTAGCAACCTGCTGCATAACACCGTCCTTCATAACTACGATACGAGTACCAAGTGTAAGAGCCTCTGTCTGATCATGAGTTACATAGATGATAGTAGACTCAAGTCTCTGATGAAGCTTAGAAATCTCTATACGCATCTGTACACGAAGCTTTGCATCCAGGTTGGAAAGTGGCTCATCCATCAGGAATACCTTAGGATTACGAACGATTGCACGACCCATTGCCACACGCTGTCTCTGACCACCGGACAGAGCCTTTGGCTTACGGTCTAACAGATGCTCGATGTCGAGGATCTTAGCTGCCTCGTGAACGAGCTTATCAACTTTGTCCTTTGGAGTCTTTCTTAACTTAAGACCAAATGCCATGTTGTCGTATACTGACATATGTGGATACAGAGCGTAACTCTGGAATACCATGGCGATATCTCTGTCCTTAGGCTCTACGTCATTTACCATTGTATTACCGATCCAGAGCTCTCCGGATGTAATCTCCTCCAAACCAGCGATCATACGAAGTGTTGTAGATTTACCACAACCTGAAGGTCCTACGAAAATGATGAATTCCTTATCTGCGATATCAAGATTAAAATTTTTAACTGCGACGAATCCGTTCGGATATGTCTTACCAACGTTCTTTAATGATAAACTTGCCATTGTGTGTTCCTCCTATAATGTTTTAAATAATATGCCTTTCAAGTTTTCGCGTTTATCCCTAACGCTTTACCCAAGCATTATATTACACTATCCAAGCATTGTTTACCATAGCACAAATAGCCAAAGAACATTTTAATGTTTTGTGCAAACCGTATATTTTTATTTTTTTTCGTTCATTTCGTCAAAAAATAGTCCTTTTGCGAGGTTCACGTCTGTACCTTTTCCACAAATCCCTCTCCCTGAACCTCCCTGATATCTGAAATTATGACGAATGCTTTTTTGTCGATATTCCGCGCAATCTGACTAACCCTGCTGATCTGTTTCCGATCCACCACACACATCAGTGTTTTTCTCGTTTTTCCGGTATACATACCGGTTCCTTCCAACACAGTCACACCTCTTCCAAGCTGCGACATCACACTTTGTCCGATCTCCTCATGATGATCCGATATGATATAAGCAAGCTTGGCAAAATTGCCTCCTGCCACAATAGTGTCCATCAGCCGCGTAGTCAGATACACTGCCACTGCCGCATACACTGCAGGACGTATGCCAAAGGCACAGGCTCCCGCCGCAATGATCACACAATCCAGTAGAAACAAGATCTGTCCCACCGGATAATACGGAAAACAGTGATGGATCACAGCCCCCAGAAGATCCGTTCCACCCGTAGAACAGCCTCTGGAGAAAACAAGGCCCAGTCCTGCCCCGGTCAGAACGCCTCCCACGACTGCTGCCAATACAAAATCCTTTTGCGGGGCTGAAGGCACAGGAATCAGAAAAAGTGCCGCCGTAAAACACAGATTGGCAAACAAAGTCATTTTCATGTATGTTCTTCCCTTTATCTTCAATGCCGTCAAAAAAATCGGAATATTGAGCAGCAGATTTGACAGCCACACGGGTACACTGACACCAAACCACCAGCCGGTAAGCCTTCTCACAATAATAGACAGACCGGAAATGCCACCGGTCACCATTCCCAGCGGCTCATATACAAGATTCACCGCCAGAGCCATACATATCGTACCTGCTGCGATCTTCGCAAAATCCTTCCCTTTTCCTCCTGCCAAACCCTCTCGTTTCATAGCCATCCTCTTTTCAATAGAAAAGGATGACGGCTATCTGCCATCATCCTTTGTATAATCATGTATTTCATTGATTTCGTTCTGATTATTATATTTGGCTACTTTTTTGCGAAATATACGGGTCCGGACATCTTTTTTGACCGCCTGTTCCCGGAAAATCCTGTGGTAAAGTCCCTCCAGATGCAGTTTTTTGACCCACTCCGGTGTCTCCCTCTGCATTGCCAGGATCAGCTCTGCAACTCCTCCTATGGCAATACAAAGCTTTGCATTTAGCAGAGAAGAGTGCTCTATGATCCAGCTTTCCTGTACACCCACCGGCAGATTCAATAAAATCATGTCCGGTGTATGGCTGTTGATCTCGTTTACGATCGCAGCATCCTCCATATCCATTTCACAAGAGTATGAGCCAACCACCCGCAGCTCCGGCTGCATTTTTTTGCAGTAATGCTGCAGCTTTTCAACAGAATTCTGATTATCTGCTATGATATAAAGTGTACGATCCTCTTTAATGAGGTTTTCCAGCATCATTCCCAGACTACGGTAGCTTACCACCATATCGCCCGCCTCCAGAGCATCTGCATGATGCGATGCCAGTAATGCCTTTTCTCCCGGCAGAAACAAATCTGCCTTTTCGAGAAGCGTACGATATTCTTCATCCTCCATCGCTTTATTCAGCATTTTGGTGGAAGCAAACATAATGACATCCAGATGGTCATCCGTCAAGTATTCATTCATTTTTCGGATAAAGACGTCGTTACTCATCATATCTACATCTATATCCATGATCTTTACTGAAGCCTGCATAATTAAGTCCCATTCTAATTGGCATCTACGGTGCCAAGAATTATTTCAATGTCATATCCATTCGGTGTCTCTCCCACTACAAGTTCCGGATCCTTAAAATACGCTGTAAGATCTGTTCCCATTCTCTTTTTGGAAACAATGATCCTGGTTCTGGTCAGCACTTCCTGTGTATAATCTCCTACCTTAGGAACGGTAAAGCCGGCATCTGCCAGTTCTGTCTGCTTAGAAGCAGCAAGACCGGAAATTTTGCTGCCATTCAGTATTATGATCTTTTTCCCTTTTGAACTGATCTGCTTTTTAGCAGGCACCGCCTCTTCCTGACTCTGCGGCTCTGTATACGTTTCTGCGTTATTTTCCAGTTTCTTTATAAACTTGGCTGCCGATGCCATATCTATCTGGAACAGCTTGCCGCTATACTCTCCCGGCAGTCCCCAATAGTGATACAAAGAGGTCTTCATCTTCATATATGCCTCGATATATCCAATCTTATTATATACCGTCAGGTTGGACTGCATACCATCCTGCTTATACTGCTCCTTAATATAAGACATGATCTTTGCCTCATCGTCTCCCAGATCATCTAACTGATTGGTAAAGGATTCACTGAGTACTGCCACCTTCATCGTGACAGACGAGCTGTAATTCTGAGACTTTGCAGTTGCATCCGGTGATGCCGCAGCCTGTTTTGATGTACCTGCTAACACCTTAGTATACTGCGTCGTCATCTCCTGCTCCTGATAATGAAGATCATATATATCCTGTGAGATCACAGTAAAATAACTGATATCTGTCTTTAACATTTTTTCCATGATCAGCTCTGCATAACCATATGCCTGCGCGTCCTCCAGATCAGCAAAATATTTGCGCAGTTTGGAAAGACGTACGATCTGTGGAATCTCCTCATCCACAACACATAGCTTCTGATACATCTTTGCCGGGATCGTGTAGTCTGTATTGACTGGGATCGTTATGTAATCCATATTGTATGTTTTCGTATTACAGATTTCCAGCAGCATATGCGTAATCTTCTGCTTGTCGTTCACAACATAGATGAGGTTTTTGGAAATTTCATCTGTTTTTGCCTGGTCCAGGATCGTCTCCAATTCTTTCTCCTGCACATCCAGTTTGCCGGCTTCCAGCTGTTTGGATAAATATTCGTAGGAAACCTTGTAACTGATCACGCCTACCGCCAGAATAGACACGATAACCAAAATTGATTTCAATAAGCTCTTAAAAAAGAACATCACTGCATTTTTCTTCATATCAGTACCTTTCTTTTATTCTCTGTAATTATCCCTATAGAATTGTTTTCAAAATTTACAACATTATAGCAAATTATAGCAAACTTCCCAAACGCTGTAAAGACTTGCATGAAAACTCCCTTTCTGTATACTATATATTGTGTTAAAAATGAATGGAATTACTAAGGAAGGAACTAAATATCATGAATACACATCACATCATTATCACCGGAGCCTCCCGTGGCATTGGTCAGGCGATTGCCCTTTTATATGCTTCCATGGAATGGAATATTTCCATCTGCTGCCGCCACAAAGGTCCGGACATGGAACATACCAAGGCACAGATCACTGCTGCCGGCGGCCAGTATTTTACATTTTACGGGGATATGGGAAATTCGGAAGAAGCAGAGGCTTTTATCACAAAATCCGTGCAGACCTTTGGGATTCCGGAGATTCTCGTTAATAATGCAGGCATCTCCCATATCGGACTGCTTCAGGACATGACACCACAGCAGTGGGATACGCTTCTGCGCACCAATCTCTCCTCCGTTTTTTATACAAGCCGTATTATCATTCCTTATTTTCTGCGGGAAAAACACGGAAAGATCATTAATATCTCCTCTGTCTGGGGCAATGTCGGGGCTTCCACCGAAGCTGCCTACTCTGCCTCCAAGGGCGGGATCAACGCCCTCACAAAGGCGCTGGCAAAGGAGCTGGCTCCCAGCGGTATTCCGGTAAATGCCATTGCCTGCGGCATGATCGACACCTCCATGAATGCCTTTCTGGAACCGGATGAGCTGACTGCTCTGACCGAAGAGATCCCCGCCGGCCGGGCCGGTACCCCGGAAGAAGTTGCTACACTGGTCCACCAAGTTGCTGAAGCACCGGAATATATGACCGGCCAGATCATCACTCTGGACGGAGGATGGATCTGACCGGTGGTATCGATTTATTTCTCATAAAATTCTTTGGTCTGAACGATCTCTGCCGGCACTTCCACATGATCCTTCTCCCATACACGGAATTTCAGATCATATTCCCGAAGTTTCTTTCCCTTTTCCCGTTCATACCGGGCCATGGCATTTTGGAATACCGGCTGTGCTTCCAGATTCTGGCGAAGCTCTGACGCAAACGGACAATACGTTGCCAGAATTTCCCGCACCGGCTTGCTGAGAAGCATTCCGCCCTGGGATTCATGCAGGATCCAGTTGCTGTAATCCGCTGCAAATATCTCTCTGCTGTTATTTCGATGCTTCTGGATCTGAAGCTTTAACTTCTCCTTGCGGTCATCGGACAATTCACGGTTCTTGCGGTAAAACTGCAGGAAATCGGAATACTCGCTGGTCAGGGATTTATACTGGATATTGTTCCAATAAACACCCTGCATGGTACGGCAAAGCTCCCAGCGGAATGCTCCGGTCAGGTGCGTCACAGACTTGTCCAGATCTCCCTCCAGAAATACCGGTAGCAGCAAACGTCCCGGTGTGTTCCGTTTTCTTCCGCTGAGTTCCTGCCACATAATGTCCTTCGACCCCACTGTTGGCAGAAGGAGCACATCAGGACATACCTCCTCCTGAATAAACTCCTTTTTGATACCGGATACCTCCTTCTGAAACAGCACTTCCCGGTAAAATGCTGAGAAATCAATACGACGGAGTCTGTTAAATGCTGCACAAACCTTTTCCTTCGACAAAAAATTCTTTTCCAGCGCCGTACATCCCTCGGTGTATAAAAACGGTACAAAAGACACGATCTGTCCGCTCACCAGACGGTGCGTAATACGGAACATGTTCATTACCTCAAAATGCAACTTCTGCTCCGGATCCTTCAACAGCTCATCCCGCCGCTGTGAAGTAATCTCTTTATTTTTGACCTTATCCCGGAGGTTTTCCTCGTAATCCAGATCAAACTCATTCTTCGATGGCATTCTGTCGCCGTTCATAATGGCCTGCAGCCATTCCTTCATATCATATACCTGACAACCATTCTGATGGATTCCTCCATTGTCTAAAGACAGCAGATCCTCGATGAGATCCTCTCGTAACAGACGTTCACTCAAAAAGCCATAGCGAAGAAACAGATCCACCTCAATCGGTGTTTCCTCTTTGAAATAAAAATCCTTCAGAAAGACTTTCTCGTAGATCGGATAATATGCCTTCATTAAGGAACGGCGCAGATTTCTCACCTCATCCGATGAGCTTTCCTTGTCCTCCAATGCCTCAAACTGACTTACTAAACTTTCAAAATGTTCAGCATCCTCTGCACCGATCTCTCCAAAAGCAAGAATGGTTCCCAGTGTATCCACCAGCTCCGCCGCATCAACATCCGATGTCTCCACCAGCGCAAGAGTATCTCCTGCCATATCCAGAGTATTCCCTGTACTGCGGCTGGGATTCAGCAAATTAAAATAGGTCTCCTCCATCGCAGATCTGTCAATGGCACTTTCCACATCTGCGCGCTTCAGTAGAACACCTTCCAGCACATTGATCCGGTCGATCACGTCATCCAGCTCCGACATGATCTCCCCCGCATCCTGATCCGCCCTCTGCAGGATCAGCGCAAACCCTGCCATTGAAGAATAAAGATTTCTGCCATCCAAGATCAGATAGCGCATCATCATCTCCAGATATTCTGTCAGCGCCTTACTGTAATCGTGAAGCTGATGCATTAAGTCCACCTGCTCCCGCACATGGTAAAGGCAAATCTCTGCAGAACTTCCATAAAATGCCTTCTGCACATCCATTGGCACCTTGGCACACGCCTGATAATAATGAACCTTGTCCAGCGGCAGCATCTGCGGCTCATCAAAAGGATGCAGCTTATCTATGACCGGAAGTTCCTGAAAATATGCCCCTGTCTCTTTGGACACCTCCTGACACTTCCGATACACTCTGCCAATCAACTCATACGATTCCTGCGCTGCCTCCTGCAATTCTTCATAAGCTGCTTCCTGCTCTGCCAGAGAACGGTGAAGCCCTGATACCATCAATGCCACATAGTCCTTATTGATCTGCATGATCTTGCGGATATCACTCATTGCACCGGAGGACGGAAATACATAGATCACCGCATTGGTCTGTGCTGTATACGTCACGCTGTGCGCCCCCCGGTTCAGGTCACGCACGCCCAGAAAGCATCCGGATCCCACCACCAGATTGATACCATAGCCGTGTACCCGTATCCTTCCCTTTACCACCATTGCAATAGAGTCAAGAAACTCTCCTGCTTCATATATATCTGTCCCTTTGAGTATCTGATTGATACTGCCTTTTTTCAACTCTGCTTTCACTACTTCTCCCCCTTTGTACCCGAACATTCACAATATACCTTATTTTACCAAAATCTACGTCAGAAATAAAGAAAAAAGTGGCATTTCATCCACTTTTCTATCTTTCACATATACTATTTTATTAATTAAAACCGTGCATTCTGCGTTGTACACATCTCTGCAGACGTTACCGGTACAGTTAGCTCGGCTCCGGCAACCTCACGGCACACGGGAGGGCTCACTTAGTGCTGCTAGGTTCCCCTCCTGACACGGTTCATGAGTTCCCATTGCGCGAGACCAAAACGTCAACACCACTTATACCGGGCAGCTCCACAATCAATGCGTCCGAAACAGAACATCACCCCTGCTGTAGCGGATTGCAGGTACAGGGCACCGCTATCTCCCCGGCTAGCACGGAAGCTTTATGACATCATTCACACAATATAATACTAGGTAAGGCTCATTATATCCTCTCCCACAGGATATTGTCAAGATATATTTCCTTGTTATTTTACCCCGTACATGCTAAACTAATGCAACAGGCAAAAACAAAAGGAGGGAGCATGCCATGCGACCGGAATATGAGACAAAGCGCCTTTTTCTCAGTGTCAGCCACCCGGATAAGGCCGCCAGTGTCCTAACATTTTATAAAAACAACCGCGTATTTCTGGAGCCATATGAACCCACCAAGAGACCCGGATTTTACACGTTGGAATTTCAGCGTTCCAACCTTACCTTTGAGTATAATTCTTTCGTCAAATCCCGCTATCTGCGCATGTGGATTTACGAGAAACAGCAGCCGGAGATTCCCGTGGGCACCATCTGCTTCAGCAATTTTCTGCGGGGTGCTTTTTCCAGTTGTATGATCGGATACAAAACAGACAAGGATCATCTCCGTCAGGGCTATATGACAGAAGCCCTTTCCTTCCTTATTCCTTTAGTTTGTAAGGAATACCGTTTTCATCGCATTGAGGCATATGTTATGCCGGATAATCTCCCATCCATCGCTCTTTTGGAACAGCTGACCTTTCACCGGGAAGGATTGCTTCATGACTTTGCCCAGATCAACGGTCAATGGGAAGATCATTATATTTATACATATCTTGCATAAAATTTCGGTTCCTCCGGACAGAACACATCAATTTTCATTTGAAGACTTCTTTTCTGATTTCTTTTTCTCCCGCAGATTTTTAAAAAAATCCTTCAGAAGCTTCTGGCATTCCGGCTCCATGATTCCGGTTTCCATACGCACCTGATGATTCAGCCGATCCATCTGCAGCAGGTTGATAATACTTCCTGCACAGCCCGCCTTGGGGTTCATGGCACCGATCACCACCTCCGGGATCCTCGCCTGCACAATGGCACCGGCGCACATCGGACACGGCTCCAGAGTAACATACATGGTGCATTCCTCCAGCCGCCAGTCTCCCAGCTTTTTGCTCGCCTTGCGTATTGCCACGATCTCTGCATGACCCAGCGCTGTTTTCTGCTGATTTCTTTTATTGTAGCCTCTGGCAACGATCTTGTCCTCATGTACAATGACACAGCCGATCGGTACATCCCCTGCCTCTGACGCCTTTTTCGCCTGACGCAGTGCCTCCTTCATATACTTTTCCTTCACCTTAATTTCTTCTACCATCGTAGTCTTCGCTCCGTTTTTTCTTATTGTAAGATCTATTTTAACATAGATCCTATCTGTTCGAAAACCTGTATTTTCATGAAAAGCTCTTACCACTCTTCCCTTTTTGCAGCGGCATTGCTACGAAATGCGGTACATCCAGTACCCGAACGCTCCATGACGATCCTTCACCCGGGAAAGCGGCTGAAATCCTGTCATCCGGCATTCCTCCGCCCATCTGCCGTTGTCCTCGCTGTAGATACCCGGTACGCCTACGGCATAACCGCCTCCAGCCATTCTGGTAAAGATCAGATGGCGATAGCAGTAATATCCCCGCAAAAGAAATGGGTTCCCTGCCAGCGACCAGTATGCCACCGGAAGATTTCCGATATCCTTCAGGTCGATCCGCACACATTCTCCCATACCTTCCGCCTCAAAGGGATACATTTTCGGAAAGATCCGCAGCATTTTTTCACAAAATTCCTGAGAACGGTTTTTGTTGCCCTGCTGCCTTCTCCTCTGCTTGGCCACATTCCGGTCACACTCTTCTGCCGGTACAGAGGATGCCTCCATCTGGGGTTCCTGCTCCATTTGGACTTTCTGTTCAGATTTTTCCGCTGCGTCATTCGTTTGCTCCAATTTTCCTGCTGCTTCGGTCGTTTTTGGGAATATTTGTTCCGGTATTTCGAAGGTCTCTGCCTTTTGAGAAATTCCCTGCTCCGAAATAACAATATCCTTCCATGTAGTTGCATAAAACACATCTTCCGGTCCCGAAATATAAATTCCGTCCATCTGCTCAAAGGAATATTCCGACCCTGCTATGTGTGTCCGGGATATCTCGACCCTTCCGGTAAAAATACTGCCGTTACGCATAAGCTTTCCCACCGGTATTGTAAGCATTCCTTCTTCCTTCTGTATAAAAAATGAAAACCGGGGAGATACTGTGATCCTATCTTGAAATCTCACTGTAATACGGCATTGATCGTTTCTCGATTCAATTCTTGCATAACCAACATTTTTTTCTTTGGCCCCCTTTTCATATCGATAAAGATAGGAAACCATCCTCTGATATCCGCTCATATTTCCTCCATTCCGGAATGATCGACCCGGCAGTACCGAAAGACATCATCCTCATTCTTTTCTATCTGGTCGTGCAAACAGCAGAATTTTCTGTTGCCCCCTGCACCATAATATATGTAAATTCTCAATCTCTTAGAACAGGTGTGGACAATTTATCAATTAATTGTTATACTGAATTTTACGTGTATAAAGAAAGGAAGGATTATTATGAGCGAAAGCTGTTCCCATGATTGCGGAAGCTGCTCTGCAGACTGCAGCAGCCGTTCCCCGCAGAGTATGATCGAACAACCAAATAAAGAGAGCCGCATCGATAAGGTGATCGGCGTTGTCAGTGGAAAAGGCGGCGTTGGCAAGTCCATGATCTCCTCTATGCTGGCGGTCAATCTCCAGAGAAAGGGCCACCACACTGCCATTATGGATGCCGATGTGACGGGTCCGTCTATCCCAAAGGCCTTCGGAATCACCGAGCATGCCATTGGCACGGACACGGTGATCTACCCGGTAGAAAGCAAGACCGGTATCCAGACCATGTCTGTCAATCTCCTGCTGGAGGACTCCAATGACCCTGTCATCTGGAGAGGACCTGTCATCGCAGGTACCGTAAAACAGTTCTGGACAGATGTATTATGGAAAGACGTGGACTATATGATCGTGGACATGCCTCCGGGAACCGGCGACGTGCCTCTGACCGTATTCCAGTCTCTTCCGGTAGACGGTATTGTCATCGTGACATCTCCTCAGGAGCTTGTTTCCATGATCGTCGGCAAGGCGGTTCGTATGGCACAGATGATGAACATCCCAATTCTCGGTATCATTGAGAATATGAGCTACGTAGAGTGTCCTGACTGCGGCAAACAGATCCACATCTTTGGTGAAAGCCACGTCGATGAAGTTGCAAAGCAGTATAATCTGCCGGTTCTGGGACGTATCCCAATGACTGCCGATATTGCTGCCGCCAGCGATGCCGGTAATGTCGAGGAGCTGCAGGGTAACTGGTTTGATGACGCCATTGCAGCGATCGAGAAACTGTCCTGATCTTTGATATTTATGATCACGATAGATACTTCCGAACGGGAGTCACCTATATAATACAAAGTATTTGTAAGTGTACAGATCTTTGTTCTAACACACAACAAAGCCGGTGGGCTGCCACATTTGCGACAGCCCACCGGCTTTTTATTTTCAAAACTAATTCATTAATTCTTACAGCTTCTCAACACCAAAGGTAACCTTCTCGCCATTGATGCTCCATTCCTTGACAGAGCCCTTTGCTCCGTCATAGGAAACCTCGTCAGCCAGAACCTCCGACTTAATCTGTGCTTCATTGTCCTGAATGACCTTCTGAACCTTGTCGTTGTCCTGCATGCTGACTCTGATATGATCCATTACCTCAAAGCCTGCATCCTTACGCATGGTCTGAACCTTACTGATGATCTCACGTACGAAACCTTCCTCCAGAAGCTCCGGTGTCAGGTTGGTATCAAGAACTACCGTAATACCATGGTCACTGTCGGAAACATAGCCTTCCATCTGTGCAGCCTCGATCAGAAGATCATCCTTCTCCAGTGCCTCATCCTGACCATCTACCTGAATCGTCAGTGTACCCTTTTCATTGAGCTCTGCCATAGCTGCCTGACCGTCAAGCTCTGCAAGGATCTGTCTTACATCGTTGATCTTCTTGCCGAATCGACGTCCCAGCGTCTTAAGCTGTGGCTTAAAACTATAGGTGGTCAGCTTGCTCACATCATCGGTAAGCTCTGCTTCCTTCACATTCAGCTCGTCACGGATGATATCTACATAGAAATCACTGAGCTCCTTGCCGGCCTTGATATACATCTTGCCGATCGGCTGTCTGTTCTTGATATTGGCGGTATTTCTGCAGGCACGTCCGATGACAACTGCCTCCAGTACAACCTCCATATCTGCCTCAAGCTGAAGATCAATATGTGCCTCATCCACCTCAGGGAAGTCACACAGATGTACACTCTCCGGTGCGCCCGGATCGATAGAGCATACCAGGTTGCGGTAGATATCCTCTGTCATAAATGGGATCATTGGTGCAGCCGCCTTAGAGATCGTAACAAGTGCGGTATAAAGTGTCATGTAAGCATTGATCTTATCCTGCTCCATGCCCTTTGCCCAGAAACGCTCACGGCAGCGGCGTACATACCAGTTACTCATCTCATCTACAAACTCCTGCAGCGCTCTTGCTGTCTCCGGGATACGGTATGCTGCCAGATTCTCATCCACCGCCTTAACAGTACTGTTCAGACGGGACAGAAGCCATTTATCCATAACAGAGAGCTTGTCGTAATCTAATGTATATTTTGTTGCATCGAACTCATCGATATTTGCATAAAGCACAAAGAATGCGTAGGTATTCCAAAGAGTACCCATGAACTTACGCTGTCCCTCCTGCACTGCCTTTCCATGGAAACGGTTTGGCAGCCATGGAGCACTGTTAATATAGAAGTACCAGCGGATCGCATCGGCACCATACTTGTCCAGTGCATCAAACGGATCTACCGCATTACCCTTGGACTTACTCATCTTCTGTCCATTCTCATCCTGAACGTGACCCAGAACGATAACATTCTCATAAGGAGCCTTGTTAAACAGAAGAGTTGACTCTGCCATCAGAGAATAGAACCAGCCTCTTGTCTGATCCACAGCCTCGGAAATGAACTGTGCCGGGAACTGCTGCTCAAAGAGATCCTTGTTTTCAAACGGATAATGATGCTGTGCAAACGGCATTGCTCCGGAATCAAACCAGCAGTCAATAACCTCAGGAACACGGCGCATGGTCTTGCCACAGTCCGGGCAGGTAAATGTTACCGCGTCAATATATGGACGATGAAGCTCAACCTTTGCATCCTCCGGATTGCCGCTTCTCTCCGCTAACTCTGCACGGCTTCCGATAGACTCCTGTCTGCCGCAGCCCTCGCACTCCCAGATATTTAACGGAGTACCCCAATAACGGTTTCTGGAAATACCCCAGTCCTGAATATTCTCCAGCCAGTTTCCGAAACGTCCGGAACCAATGGACTCTGGGATCCAGTTAACGGTATTGTTGTTGCGGACCAGATCATCGCGAACCTCTGTCATCTTGATGAACCAGGACTCGCGGGCATAATAGATCAGCGGAGTATCGCAACGCCAGCAATGAGGATAATCATGCTCAAACTTCGGAGCTGCAAAAAGCTTGCCGGATGCGTCCAGATCCTTTAACACCTCCGGATCAGCCTTCTTTACGAAAAGTCCTGCAAACGGAGTCTCTTCGCTCATCTCACCCTTACCGTTTACAAACTGTACAAACGGCAGATCGTAATTACGTCCTACGTTAGCATCATCCTCACCAAATGCAGGAGCAATATGAACGATACCGGTACCATCAGACATGGTTACATAAGTGTCACATGTCACAAAGAAGCCTTTCTTGTGCTGCTTGTCCGCACATTCCTTGGCACAGGCATAAAGCGGCTCATATTCCTTATGCTCCAGATCACTTCCCTTATATGTCTCCAGCACTTCATATGCCTTGATGCCTTCCTCCTTTGCCAGACTGCCAAGTACGCTGTCAGCCAGAGCCTCTGCCAGATAATAGGTATATCCGTCTGCTGCCTTTACCTTAATATAAGTATCTTCCGGATTTACACAAAGTGCCACGTTGGATGGAAGTGTCCAAGGTGTTGTAGTCCATGCCAGGAAATAAGCATCTTCTCCAACTACCTTAAAACGAACGATGGCTGAACGCTCCTTGACCAGCTTGTAGCCCTGTGCTACCTCCTGAGAGGAAAGAGGTGTTCCACATCTTGGACAATAAGGTACGATCTTGAACCCTTTATATAGAAGCTTCTTGTTCCAGATCTCCTTTAAAGCCCACCACTCGGACTCAATAAAATTGTCATCATAGGTAACATATGGGTTGTCCATATCGGCCCAGAAACCAACTGTTCCGGAGAAATCCTCCCACATTCCCTTATATTTCCAAACGGATTCCTTACACTTCTTAATGAAAGGCTCCATACCATACTCTTCGATCTGCTCCTTGCCATCCAGACCCAGAAGCTTCTCCACCTCAAGCTCAACCGGCAGTCCGTGGGTATCCCATCCCGCCTTACGAGGTACCATATATCCCTTCATGGTCTTGTAACGAGGAATCATATCCTTAATAACACGGGTCAGCACATGACCGATATGCGGCTTACCGTTAGCAGTAGGCGGTCCATCATAAAAGGTATAAACCGGCTTGCCCTCTCTTGCCTTCATGGACTTTTCAAAGATCTGCTGATTCCGCCAGAACTTTCCTACGTTTTTTTCTCTGTCAACGAAATTCATGTCAGGTGAAACTTTCTGATACATATGTTTTCCTCCTTCTAAAATATCTGATCAAAAGCAGACCGGTATCAACAATCTGCCATTTCGTGAACCGTTATATAAATAAGGCTGCTATTTTATAGGAAACGAGAAGTTTCCTATAAAGTAAAAAAGCCTTCACCCTAAACAGGATGAAAGCCAAAACATTCATAACCACCTATTTAATCTGTACGGAAATGAAGCAGATCAACTGCTTTGCCCTTGTGTACACCACCTTGTACGCAATAACGATTCGATACATACCCCTATAACGGCGGGATCCGTCAGGCTGTACTGATAACACAACGTTCCAGTCTGCAACTCAGGAGTGATCTTCCCTCATCTATCTAAGAGATTCCTCTCTATGCATCCGGTTCACACTATCCCGGACTCACTGAAGCGTTTCCAGATAAGATACTGTCTCCGTCACAGTTTTTCACTATAATGCTATATTAGTATCCTTTTCGCTGCTTGTCAACTGCCAACCCATAAAAATTTTATTTACTCCGGCAAATCCTTTCCCTTAAGTTTTGCCTCTGTCATCAGCGCCATCTCTAATATATATTCCTTCATGCGGTCATCCACACGACGATAGATGTTGATCAGTCTCAGCTCATCATCCGTAAAGGTCATGGAATCCACTCCAAGAAAATACCCCACGGACACATCCATCGCCTTGGCAATGTTTTCCAGAGTTGCATTTGGAATAGATATCTTTCCATTTTCGTAACGGCTCAACGTCTGCTGTGTCATATGAAATTTTCTCGCAAAGCTAATCTGACTCAGCCCATGTTCCTTACGGACCGCTCGAACTCTCATTCCAATCTCTCTGTCACTCAAAGCCATACATACACCTTCTATTTCCCTGTGGGGAACGTACATGTTTACTGCCCCACACTACAAATCTACTTCTTTTGATTATACTTGTGTATTACGGATATTTATATTCTGTTTTAGTTTAATTATACTCTTATTTAGAATAATTTTATTTTTTTCACTTGATACGCTCTTGTATGACAGTTATATTTTTGATAAAATAAATCTTTGCAAGAATAATAACTATAATAATAAACTAAATATTATCATTGTCTTTACATTGTTAAAATATAATTGACTATAATGTTTTTAATGTCAATGTATTTGCAAAAAATATTAGATTTGCTATGATAAAAATGTAACGTAAGAGGAGGAGGATTTTTGATGAACTCTTTTGATCGGGAACAATATCTGAAACAATTACGGATGTACTACTCCGGAGACCGTGATGACACAGAACAGTTTCTCGAAGATATGAGTGACTCTTTGGATTGTTATCTGGAAGAACACCCGTCTGCTACAGTGGCAGAGATTTTTCAGCATTTCGGACATCCAAAGGAGCTTGAGGAGCAATACGAGGAAGCTATTTTAATGCAGCGATCCCGAAAGAAACGCTTTTTTACCAAAATATTAATTTCCATGATTTGCATATCGTGTATTTTAGTATTGGGAGCTTTTATTATTCATGGTCACCACATAATCACAGAAGTCAACGGACATGCGAATATAATTCTCGAGGAAGAAACACCCAGCAATTCTGGTCCGCCTGTAAACACCTCCTCTCCCAATCCACAATTTCATATTATAGAATAGGAGGAAAATTTTATGAAAAAACATTTTAAAGCACTCACTTGTTTCACACTTGCATTTTGTTTATTACTATCTAATTTACTAACATCAAAACCTGTTTCAGCTTCAGAGACAGTCATATCTGAAGAGACCGTTGAAACAACTGATGGCGGTTATTGCGTAGTAACCACGACAGAAACTACCATTCCTTCCATCACCCGAGGTACTACACATACAAAAGGAGCAAAAAAATCATTTCGATATTACAATAGTGCAAATGTTCTTACATGGGAATATGTTCTTCATGGAACTTTCATGTATGATGACTATTTAGTGGTATGTTCTGACGTATACCATGAAATTACTATTCATAACCCTAGAAATTGGATCTACGATGAAGCAAAACGCTGGAAGTCCGGTAATACAGCATATGGTAAGGCAGTTTTTCGTCTTTTGACAACTTCCGCGAAAAAAACGGTTAAATTACAGATTTCATGCACAAAACATGGAGTGATCAGCTAGTAGAAAGGAGTCTCCATGCACTCATTCCTATTAAATCAACGATTGTATTGTCTCAGCCGCACCTTGGTTCGGCATAAATTTTCAATAACCAACAGTGAGCCTACAAGGGATGATATATCCCAGGCACATTTATTGCTTTACAGTGATATGCTGCAGTATTATGAAGAACATCCCGATTACGGATATCTCGAAATCTACCATCACTTTGTGGATGGCGATACGCAGGAAATTCTTAACCAACGACATCGCAGAAAAATCTTACTCGCTATTGCCGTTGGCTGTATTGCTGTTACTGTCATTGGATACTTTGTTGTAAATTGGCTGGTAGCGTATATTTTAAAAAATGTTCCAATTTCTTATATTAGGGTGTGACATTTTTTCTGAATATGTGTTATAATAGGTAATACATAAAAAACTATAGAAAGTTGGATAGATAGTAATGGGTATCAAAGACAATTTAAAGCGTGGAACTATTGAGATGATCCTTTTGCACTTACTGGAGCAGGAAGATAAATATGGCTACCAGTTATCACAGGATCTGGAAAAGCAGAGTGAGGGCGATTACCAGTTGAATGAAGCTACAATGTACCCAACACTCTACCGTTTAAAGAAAAATGGTTATCTTGACGAGCGCAAGGTTCAGGTAGTCGGAAAGCGTTTCCGTGTCTACTATCATCTGACAGAGGCCGGTAAAGAGCATCTCGAGGAAACCAAGCGAGAGTATTACAGCGTTTGTGCTTCTGTAGAAAAAGTGCTTTCTTATCAGGATCGGGTGACCGCCACCCCCTCCGGCACCGAAGGATGATCATTAAACTTTGAAACACAAAACAAAATAAGGGGAGGATTTATTTCAAATGGAAATAGATTCTCCCCTATAAGTGTTTCTATATACAGCTTAACCCCCACATGTTCCCATAATATTTATTCAACAGATTTTCTGTTTTTCTCTAATGAAATGTGAGCCATCTTCACAGCATCTTCTTTTGTATCAGCCGCTCCCATAAATCCTGTCGCATGACAGAATCTTGCCGTCTCTACACCACTGACAGACGGGAGTTCCTTTGGATCACATCCCCACCATTCCTGTGGAAAATCACAGACAAGACTGCGGTCTTCTTTGGACTTTGGCACCCCCTGCACGCTGTAGCCTCCCCGATTGGATGGATACACAGTGAATTGATAACTGCTGCCGATCACATCCCGTTTCCATGGTACATAACATGGAAGGATCAGGATCTCACCATCGCTCTCCTCCATCGCTTTTTTCACTACATCCGATGCCCGGCGAAGTCCCTGGATACTCTCTATATATCGAATCAGGATCTTTTCTGCAAATGCCTCTGCCTCCCAGAACCGATCATCATAAGAAGCATCTGAATCCCATCCCGGATTAAACTTCTCCATCAGTTCCGACAGAGTATTATCTGAACCGGTATTATCGGATTCATCCAAAGGCTGAATAAACTTCTCATCAAAATCAGCCGCCTCCTCCTCTGTCAGAAAGCAGGTACCAAACTCTCTCCAAAGAAGTCCAAATGCCGCATATGGCACGCCATTTTCACGAATTTCTTTGTCCTGCTGATGATGGTCGTACTTCCCCCTTCCAATATCATATACAATGCCATCGAAATCCTCCGGGACATCAAAGCCTCTGTCCACTTCAATGAAGGGATTCAGCAATCGCAAAAGTGCTGTCGAAAATACATCATCCGCATGAAACTTCGCTCCATGGGTAAAACCATGATCCGGCACAATACCGGCAATTTCCTTTTCAAATTCTATCATAATTATAATGTCCTTTTACAGCATTGCTTCCAGCGACTCACGGACTGCCTTGATAAATCCCTCACTGTTTAATACCGTCACATCCTTCATACTGGTGATCAGTGCCAGATCCTTTGTCATCTTTCCGCTCTCAATCGTAGAAAGTGTTGCTTTCTCAAGCTTATCGGCAAATGCCATCAACTCCGGAATATTGTCCAGCTCACCACGCTTACGAAGAGCACCGGTCCATGCAAAGATTGTTGCTACAGAGTTCGTGGATGTCTCTTCGCCCTTCAGATGCTTATAATAATGTCTCTGAACGGTTCCGTGGGCAGCCTCATACTCATATACACCGGAAGGAGAAACCAATACAGAAGTCATCATTGCCAGAGAACCACAGGCAGAAGAAACCATATCGCTCATAACATCTCCATCGTAGTTCTTGCAGGCCCAGATAAATCCGCCCTTTGCCTTCATAACACGGGCAACGGCATCATCGATCAGAGTATAGAAATACTCAATGCCTGCTGCCTCAAACTTCTCCTTGTATTCTTTATCATAGATATCCTGGAAAATATCCTTAAAATTATGATCATAAATCTTTGAAATGGTATCCTTGGTTGCAAACCACAGATCCTGCTTTGTGTCCAGTGCATAGTTAAAACATGCCTTTGCAAAGCTTGTGATAGATTTATCGGTATTGTGGATACCCTGAATAATACCCGGTCCATCAAACTCCTGAATCGTCTGACGGATCTCTTTACCATCTGCTCCGGTAAATACAAGCTCAGCCTTGCCTGCACCCGGTACCTTGATCTCTGTATTTTTGTAAACATCTCCATAGGCATGACGTGCCAGTGTGATCGGCTTCTCCCAGTTCTTTACGCAAGGCTCAATGCCCTTTACCTGAATCGGGGCACGGAAAACGGTACCGTCCAATGCTGCACGGATCGTACCATTTGGAGACTTCCACATTTCCTTCAGATTATACTCCGTCATACGAGCCGCATTTGGTGTGATCGTTGCACATTTTACAGCAACACCATACTTCTTGGTTGCCTCTGCAGAGTCGATCGTTACCTGATCATTTGTCTCATTACGGTACTCCAGTCCGAGATCGTAATACTCTGTCTTCAAATCAATAAAAGGAAGAAGCAGCTCATCCTTGATCATTTTCCAGAGAATTCTGGTCATCTCGTCGCCATCCATCTCCACTAACGGTGTCTTCATCTCGATCTTTGCCATGTCATTATCCTCCATTTTGCAATATGTATGCCGGATTTATCAAAAATCTCCGGCAATTGTTTCGTATACTGATGCACATGTATGCATTAAAACATCACTCCTTTTCACTATACCATAAAAAAGCATGATGCACAAACCTCTTTCCGGAGATTTCCCAATTTTCCGTGATGTTTACCGGAAAAAATATATATTTTCGTGCAATGTTCCAAAAAAACAGAATGTCTATTGACCTTTGCACTGCGTGGTGTTATACTCCAGACACTTTACAATATTTTTCCCCCAACAAGGAGGGAGTTTTCTATGAAACATTCATTATTACTGAGACGATATCTTCTCATCACACTCACGACACTGTTAATCATCCTGGAACTTTTCCATATCTCTGTGATCCCCTGCAGTGCTGCTGCCAGATCCACAGGAAAAACGACTGCCAGGCCAAAAATCACCTTAAACACCAAACGAATATCTATGGAAAACGGAAACAGCTTCGCACTTCAGGCATCGGTTTCCAATGGTATGCTTCCTGTATATCGCAGCAATAAAAAAAGCGTTGCTGTTGTTGACAGCAACGGAATCGTCACTGCAAGCAAACCGGGGACTGCTGTAATATCCGTGAAAGCCGGCAAAACAACGGTCAACTGCCGTGTCACCGTTAAAAAGCCTGTGATCAAACTGAATCACATCTACGCCAAACTATTCCGGTGTCAGCAGATCCAGTTGACGGCCAATGTGTCTTCCGGGATCCAGCCATCCTGGAAATCCAGCCGATCCCGCGTGGCAACCGTAAACGACAACGGTCTGGTATGCGCCCAGAAGCATGGTACCACAATCATTACCGCCAAAGCGGACGGTGTCACCAAAACCTGTGAGATTGAAGTAGCATCTCCAACGATTCGCATATCTTCCACTTCTCTCACCATGAAAGCAGGAGAAACACGTACACTCGATTATATGGTCTCCAGTGGCAATGCACCACTGATCAAATCAAACAAGCCAAACATCGTTCAGGTGGATCAGCTCGGCAATCTTACCGCCCGAAGTGCAGGAACTGCTGTCATTTCCTTTACAGAGGATGGCACGAAAGAAACCTGTACGATCCGGGTTCTGAAATAGCATACATTATTTATCCCAAAAACAATTCATTTTAAGAACAGAGGGAGAAATATTGTAAGGTATCTTTTTTCTTAACGTCATATAAATCAGTCCGCTTGTAAACACACTGTAAATCCGCTATACTACAATCAGGAAGGCGGTGAAGGGATGGAAGAAATGACAGAAAAAGAGTTGATTACTGTATTGGAGGATTTTTATGAGTGAAGAAAAGAGTATGAAAGACTATGAGAATGAGTTGGAACGTTCCTTTCAGGTACTGCGCGAGGGCGATATCCTGGATGTGACCGTGATCGGTGTTTCCGACACAGAGGTAACGGTTGATCTGAATTATTACACAGAAGGCATTATCCCGATTGAGGAATGCAGTGATGATCCATCCTTTTCCATTAAAAAGGATATGATCATCGGAGATGTGATCAAAGCAATGGTGCTGGATCCGGAAAATGCCAGTGGCAATGTGATCCTCTCCAGAAAAGAAGCAAACCGAGTGCTTGTCTGGGATGAATTAAAAGAAGATATGGCTGACGGAACTGTCTTTCATGTAAAGATCACAGAGGCAGTCCCTGCAGGTGTGGTTGGATACGTAAAAGGAATCCGTGCGTTTATCCCGGCTTCACAGCTTGCCCTCACCTATGTCGAAGACACGGAAAGCTATGTGGGAATGACTGTTCAGGCAGTGATCATCACCGTAGAAAAGGATATCCAGAAGCTGGTACTCTCTGCCAAAATGATCCAGAAGGAAAAGGCTCTGGCAGAAAAAACACAGCACATCGGACGGCTGACTACCGGCGATATTGTAGAGGGGCCGGTAACCCGTATGGAATCCTACGGTGTATTTATTGATATCGGAGAGGGTCTCACCGGACTCTGCCACATTTCCCAGATCACCAATAAATTTATCAAATCTCCAAAGGAAGAGCTGAAAATGGGACAGGTAGTAAAAGCAAAGATCCTGAAGATCGAGGGTGACCGTATTTCACTGAGCATTAAGGCACTTCGTGAGGACGAACCGGATACCGAAGAAGAATCCTATGAAATTCCTGCGGAATATTCTGCGGTTACTGCGGACGAGGACCAGGATACCAGTCCTTTTGCAAAGCTTTTACAGGGGATCAAATTGGACTGAGAATTCTATTGACAGACCATTTGCCCCATTTTAGAATAGAAAGCAATCGGAGCATTATCATGTCTCCCTGATGATCGCAACGCAGTATCCGGCGCACAGCTGCTGCACCTTGCGATCAACTGTAAAACAAGTTCATTATAACAGGTGTGCGACAATCTGAGTTTTATATACACACCGGATCATACAATATTATACCGTGCGCAGAAAAGAGGTTACTTATGAGTGTAGTTATTTCAGATTCCGTAAAGTACATTGGTGTAGATGACACCACGATCGATCTTTTTGAGAGTCAGTACGTGGTTCCGGAGGGAGTTTCTTATAATTCCTATGTCATCCTTGACGAGAAGGTTGCTGTTATGGATACCGTAGATCCCCGTGGTATGGAGCAGTGGGAACAGAATCTTCTGGACACCCTGAATGGCAGAAAGGTAGATTATCTGATAGTGCAGCATCTGGAACCGGATCATTCCGGCAGTATCGCACGTCTGGTGGAGCTTTTCCCGGATGTCACTCTGGTAGGCAACGCCAAGACATTTGCCATGCTTCCACAGTTTTTCAACATTCCTTTAGAGGGGCATACCCTGACCGTCAAGGAGGGAGATACTCTTTCCTTAGGAGAGCATACTCTGACTTTCGTCATGGCACCTATGGTTCACTGGCCGGAGGTTATGGTTACTTATGAATCCAAAGAAAAAATCCTCTTCTCCGCAGATGGATTCGGTAAATTCGGTGCCCTTTCCAAGACAGAAGGCGAGGATGACTGGGCATGTGAGGCCCGCAGATATTATTTCAATATCGTTGGTAAGTATGGTGCACCGGTACAGACACTTCTCAAAAAGGCTGCCGGATTGGATATCGCTATGATCTGCCCGCTTCATGGTCCGATCTTAAAGGATGATCTCGGTTACTATCTGGGCCTGTACAATACCTGGAGCAGCTATCAGCCGGAGGATAAGGGTATCCTTGTGGCATATGCTTCCATCCATGGCAATACGGCAAAAGCAGCGGAGAAGCTTGCCGAAATGCTTCGCGAAAAGGGTGCTGAAAAGGTTGTTGTAAGTGATCTTGCCAGAGAGGATATGGCAGAGGTGATCGAAGATGCGTTCCGTTATGACCGCATGGTTCTGGCAGCTGCCAGCTACGATGCCGGAGTTTTCCCTTGCATGCAGGATTTTCTTCATCATCTCCAGAGCAAGGCATATCAGAACCGTAAAGTCGGTATTATGGAAAATGGTTCCTGGGCACCAACCGCAGCCCGCACCATGAAATCCATTCTGGAAACCATGAAAAATATCGAGATCGTAGAACCTACAGTTACGATCCGTTCCGTTATGAAAGACAGTGATCTTCCGGAAATGGAGAAGCTTGCAGACGCTATGACTGCAAAATAGTCTTATGACATCATTCGTATATCTGTAACACAGTTATTTTTATACAATAAAAGATCCCCGTGAATACAGGATCACCTGAACCATCGGATATAATCTGTGATTCGGGCAATCTCCTGTCATCCACGGGGATTTTTTTCTTATGTTTTATTTCACATTTTATTTTTCAAAAGCTGCTTTATTTCACAATAACCTTCACTTTACTCTTCTTTCCATCGGCTTTCAGGGTTACTACTGCAGAACCTTTCTTGATCCCTTTTACCGTCGTTGTCACCTGTGTCACTGTGGCTTTCTTTTTTTTGACAGATGTTTTCACAACTTTTACTGTCTTTTTGTTTACCGTCACCTTCACAAGCTTCTTGACGGATGCATTCTTAGCCGTTGTCACATTCCATTGAATCTTTGCTTTCTTGCCGGTCTTTACAGCTACCGTTGTTTTTACTGCTGTCACCTTTTTCACAGCTGCCGATGTAGATGCCGGTTTTGTTGTGTTTTTCGGCGTTGCAGATGGAGTTGCTGCCGGAGTCTGACTTGGTGTTACGGATGGAGTTGGAACTACATTTCCCGTCGGTGTCGGTGCTGCTGTCTGTGTTCCTGCTCCGGTTGGAGTCGGTGTCAGATCTGCCGGGGTTCCCGTCGGTGTTGCTGTCGGATCTGCCGGAGTTCCTGTCGGTGTCGCTGTCGGTGTCTGTATCGGGGTTTGTGTTGGATCCGGATTCTTTGTCACGTCACTGAGATCATAAAGAGATTTCGTTCCCTCCATTACACGGATCACTGCATTTAAACCACGAAGAAGCTGCTCCGGTGCACTTGGCACCTTTGCGGTATCCAGTGTCTTATTTTCCATATCAAAAAATTCAGCAGCATCATCTAAAACAGTGACACCATTTTTAATGAAATCACTGCCATCAGTCTCGCTGCATGGATTAATACGAAGCTGTCCCATTGCAGTCAAAATCTGGGCTAATGTCCATACATTGTTCTTCTCTTCACCGTATCCGCTCCATGTACCATCGTTATTCTGTGTACTTTCCAGGAAATGAACTCCCTTGTTATATGCTGTCTGAAGTGCTTTCTGATCAAAATCCGCATCTTTCGCAGCCAGATCATTCTCCAAAGTATATGGATACATACACTGGATCGGCATAGCTGCCATATCAATGGAAGACCACTGAAGTGCCATTCCAATCATGCTGTCCATACTTGTGGCAACATTATTGACCAACTTTCCTCTGGTAATGTAATTTTCTCCTGTCGGAAGCGTATAATTTCCACTGTCCAGTGCCAGAAGCATTGTACAATCCAGCATATATACCTTCGGAGACTCCTCATATACTGCCTTCTGTGCCATCTCGTCAATCAGATCACAACCACCGATATTGGTTGCATCCTTCCCCATTGCTGTAACAAAAAGTACAACCTTCGCACGATTTATCTCCGGATTAGCCTTAGAATAAGCAGTTGCACCAATGGTATCCAGATTCATTTCTTTTCCATCTACTGTAATAGACCCATTCGCCTTTATTTCCTCTAACTGCCCCTTTACTTTCGCATACATTTTCTCATAATAATCATTTGCCTCAGTATAGCCTGCACGGATCAGCGAAAAGGCAATATACAGGGCATCCGGATTTTCAATACCGTAAACCGTCTTTCCTCCGTCCAGAATACTGCTTTCATAGGTTGCCTCTGCAACAATATCCTGCTGGATCTTTGCATTTTCCAGAAGTGTTGCCGCCTTTGCGCTATCCGGATTTTTGGACACATCATCGCTGTAAACAGAAGCCTCTTTCTTGTTTGCATCATCGCCGTAAGCAAAAATAAAGCTGATCTTGTCATTATCATTCATAACAACATTGCCTAAAGAATCCGCATAATTGCCATTCAGATAAAACGCCCAATATCCCTTCTGCCAGTCAGATGGATTTGCAATATCGCCTATTTTCTCGATATTTCTTCCATATCCGGATTTGTCCTCAATAGCGTATTCCGACTCCTCCAGTCCGGCTGCCTGGAATGCTTTTTCTGCAACAACGTCGCCTTTTGTCCCTTCATCAACCTGGACTGCAGTTTTTCCAATATTCACTGTATGTCCATCTGCATCCGTACCCTCTGCTGCCACATAAACAACAATCTTGTCCGTGGTCTCCTGCGTTTCGCCAGCCTTTACTGCAGAGCTTGTGCTAAATACTGTCGTAAATGCCAAAGCTGCCGCAAGAAGACTGCTCATCCATTTTTTCTTACTCATTTCAATCCTCCATTCATTTGTGCTGTGTTTACATTGTGATCCCAAATTTCCCCTGTATACGCTCCAGCTTTTGTAAAATGCTGTCCCCAAAAAGGAACATACACAGCGCTGCCGTTCCGGCATGCGCCGCATCATAGGGTGCCCCTGTCAGGTATAACGCTTTCAGTGTCTCCCAGCTTATCTGTCCGGCAGAAGGATCCGCCGGATAGGTCATCAACATGGTTGCAAAGTTCATAAGCCCTCCATACAACAGAAATACCACAAAAAAGGTAAACACCGTCGTTGTGATATCATCCACCGGAAGCTTCTTTCTTTGCAGCACGCATCCGACTGCCAGTCCCACAATCCCATAGATATAAAGCCTCCATCCAAAGAAGCTCTGCCCGTCAGGATTGTCCCGGAGCAAAAAGACTACATAAGCAAGCACCCATGCAAACAAAATGCAAAAAACCGGTCCCATGATCACCCGAAATGTTCTGCCCTTCTCCAAAGAAAGGCGTCTCGCCAGTGTCTCACCGGTCCTTCTGCGTTCCACTTTATTAAAAGCCATGCCGGATAAATATCCGACCATTCCCCAGGCAGCCATCTGCCAGGGTGTCCATGGCCCCTGACCATCAAAAAAATTACATACCAGTCTGCTCATGGCACCAACCAGGAAACCCGCCTCCGGTCCCAGACCGATGCCACAGATCACCACCATTGTTGTTCCCGCATGAAGCGGAATGGTGTGAGCACAGATTTCATTCATCACCACACACAACGCTGTCAGCGTGGATAAAAGAACTATCTCTCTGGCACGGGGCTTTCTTCTTTCATACTGTCCAAAAAACAGGACCAGTATCAGAATCACCACACCAAACCCCATAAACAGATAATGTCTCCCCTGCAGTAAAACAGCCGACACAAATAACAATATTGCAACCGCCACAAAAAGAAACAGTCCATTCCATCTACGGCGTTTCGCCTTTTCTCTCAGATACTCTTCCCAGTCAAAGCACCGCCGGCAGGAAACATCCATGCCTTTTCCAGTCTCTTTCCTCTGCTTTTTCATCCGGCATCCCCCGCCTTCTGCAGAGCTTTTATAATATCCTCCGTCCGAAAACAATGTTCCAGAATCCCCTCGGACATCCGGCTTGCAGGAGTCGTATAAAAGACATTATCCTCAAAAAAATTCTCTGTCCTGTCCTGACTGATCATCTGTCCGTCAAAAAGCAAGCCACATATATCCGCATACTGCGCACAAAAATTCATATCATGAGATACCAGAAGGATTGTCTTGCCCCGTGCGCACAGATCCTTAAGCAGATCTGCCAGTTTCTCCTTAAAGGCACCGTCCAGCCCCTTGGTGGGTTCATCCAGCAACAGAATATCCGGATCCGTCATAAGGAGCTTTCCCATGGCAAGACGTTGCTGCTGACCACCACTTAAGTCCATGGGATTCTGCTCTCTTTGTCCCTCCAGTTCCAGGTAATGCAGCATTTCCTTCCACGGCTGCTGCCCTTTTTCTGTGAACCGCGGCTGCATCACCATCAGTTCTTCCTCTACGGTAAGCTCCGTAAACAGACTCTGTGGATTCTGTGCCAGATAACGCACCGTTCCCATAGCTTTTACCTTGCCACGACGTGGCTTATAAATCCCCATGAGAATCTTTAATGCCGTAGATTTTCCGGAGCCATTGCCCCCCATAACAGCAAACAGACTTCCTTTCGGTACCTGAAGCGAAAAATCATCCAGTACTCTTTTCCCCTTTTCATACGCAAAAGAAATCCCTCTTGCTTCAAGAGCAATTTGCTTTTTATCCACTTGTATCTCTTTGTCAGCCTGTCCGCTTTTTCGTACTCGTTTCCGCAGCCATTCCTTTCCCTGACGAATGCTGACCGGAGATTCTGTTTCATTGTCTCCATGACATTTCTGCCACACTCTCACTGCCACCGGCATCGCCGGGGCAATCGGAAGCTCCTTTCCATGCTCTTTCTCAAACTGCTCCAATATACCGGCACATTTTCCGGGTACACTATCCCCGATCATATGCCCCTGATCCATCAGCAATACCCGGTCCGCCAGGGGCATCACTTCCTCCAGCCTCTGCTCGGATAACAAAACTGCCGTTCCCAGATCCCGGTTCAATCTCACCAGCGTATCCAGAAAACGCCCGGCCCCAATCGGATCCAGCTGTGCTGTTGGTTCGTCCAGCAATAATACATCCGGCTGCATGATCACAACGGATGCCAAGTTCAAAATCTGTTTCTGTCCACCGGAAAGTTCTGACACGTTTTTATGAAACCAGCTCTCCATACCAAAATACTGGGCAATTTCTGCCGTTCTCCGTCTGATCTGCATCCCCGGTACTCCCAGGTTTTCCAGACCAAATGCCAGTTCATGCCATACCTTATCCGTCACAAGCTGCGTGTCCGGATTTTGTCCCACATAACCGATCCTTGCAGCACTTTCTCTATCATTCAACGTCTCCAGATCTTTTCCGCGATAATACATGTGACCACTTCCGGTTCCAAATGGAATCTGGTTTTTCTTAAAATGACGCAGAAAGGTTGTCTTGCCACACCCTGAGGGACCACAAAGAACTATAAATTCCGCCCCCTCCATCCGGAAACAAATATCATGAATTGCCTCCTCCGTCTGTCTCGGATAACAGAAGGATAAATGCTCACAGGATAAAACCGGTATCTGTCCCATTTTGTGCCCTCCTTTCTCAAACAACTGCGTCTATTTCCTCTGACCCATTTCCAGGACAGATCTTCTTATATCGCGAAATCGATAATATAGATCATACATGCACGGTGTTATCATTCCACAAGTGCCAGCCAAAAGTATCATCCACACATTTCCACTGATACATGACGAAAAAATTTCCGGAAAATAATATGCCTGCAGCCTGCCCTGAAACTGGCATATATATATCCCGGCAGACATGAGTACAAGATATATGCACCATATCAGGTCTTCTTTCTGCATTTGAAATAAATGAAACCAGGTTCTTTTACCGGAACCGTATCCTCTGGACTCCATTGACATGGAAACTTCGACGGAGTCTTCCAAAGACCACGAAATCAGCACCGAAAGCTCTCTTACAATATTTTGTGTCCTTTGCCACAGGCTCGCCTCATCTCCATTTCTGCCAAGCCCCGCCTGGGCTTCATGGATTTGCCGGTAACGGTTCTGCATATGGGGCAGCGCACGAAATATCATCATCAGCAGCAGTCCGATCGTTGGTATGATCTTTCCCGTCAAATACAATATTTTCTCACTGTCCAACAGGCACCCTGCCACCATGCACCATTGCAGCACCGCCAGGAGCATCAGCGTCATCATCATTCCATAAAACACGGATTCCCAGGTCACCGCCATACCATTGACATAAAAAATCGGTGTAACTCCTCTATGCGAAAATAAAGGCAGAATGACTGCCGCCAAAAAAAGCATCACACTTCCGGAGCATATCACCTTTCCCCAGGATCGAATCCCTTTTATTACCACCAAATAAAAAGCAGAGGAAAGGAAAGACAGGAGCAATGCGACCGGATGTCTCGTGACCATTGTCCAGATCACACACAAAAGAATATAAACTGTAATAACCACCGGATGTCGCCCGGCAAATTCAGAATTTGTTCTATTCATCGTATTCTCTGCCCCTTTTAAGTCGTTCTCCCATCGCAGGTATAACACCAGCTGATCATGTCTCCATCCGATACCTTAAACGCGGATGCCCCCCTGTTTGGAGCTTTTCCATTCACCTTGTAGATCCATCCACTCATATCTCCCGCCTGCTTCTCATAAATATTTCCAATCCCACTGATATAATAGCTTTTGTACATTGGCGTATATTCTGAATCTAATGCAACACCCTTGGCTTTGCATGCTTTCTCTAAAACGTCATAAACACTCGCACCCTTTTCCACTTTTACGGATACCTTTTCCATGATCTGTCCATTGGATGGAATATATTTCCAGATGCTTTCCGATACATTTTTCTTGTTTTCCACAAGACGATCGCAACGAATCTCTATCGTACAGGTGATCCTGTCATCCTTTGGTGTTGCCGTTGGCGACGGCTTAGGAGATGGGGACGGACTGTGTCCGCTTTCGGTTGCGGATGTGTTGCTGTTATCTTCCTTCGGGGATTCTGTATTCTGTCCGGTGTTTCCGGAACTTTCATCCTTCCGGGACTCCGTATCAGAAGGAGACGCCGTCTCATTCCTGTTTTGCGCCGGTTTTCTGCTATTCGATGGCTTATGTTCCTTCTTATTTTTGTTTGCAGAACTTTTATTGTCCGCCTTTCGGGAGGATTGCTTTGAGGAAGAAGCTTTTGAACCGGAAAGTTTTTTCCCCGTTTTTGCCTGATCGGAAGCTTCCGCAAGCTTCGTTTTGTCTTTCGCCGCTTTTTCTTTGTTTTGTGATGTCTTATTCGTTTTCGAAGATGTCGCATCCGTCTCTTCCGGACTCTGCGGATCCGGTGTGTCATACATGGAAGCAAGCTCATCTTCCTTCGGATCACTCACATCTTTTGCAAGCTGCCGCTGTTCCTGCCGATAAGAATCCACGGATTGAAAACGGGTCTGCCGTATTCCCAATATTGCCACAAAGATCACAATCATTGCCACAATAATATATTTCCAATTTTTTTGTCTCATTTTTTCCTCTTTTCTACGGTCAAAAAAATCTCTGTACACGCATTAAGCTGTACAGAGACTAAAAATCATATAAAAATTCACGTCGGAAAATAAATTTCCATGCAGAAATAAACGTTTCCATGCCGTTTACCTCCCACCGAGGTCCCGTTCATCAAAACGCTGTATGCTTGTCTCTGTCCAGCAGGTCTCCTGGCTCGAAATCATCTTCCTCTTTCCCTTCCCATACTGTCGATACAGTACAGTGGTTCCGGACCTCACTCCGGTGAAAGAGTCATCCTTCTTACAGTAGCGGGGGCTGCTGCAGCATCTCACTGCATTCCCTTTTCAATCTATCCCGCATCACCGGATACTGTTCCCTGTCTGACATCTCCTGAGCAGGCAATGTCAGAACTGCAGGTGAAACGTATCCCGTAACCTGCTGCGGCGCAGGCTTGCTGATAGATCACTGAACCAAGCAAAGCATATCACGATAGTTACTATCTGTCAATGAAGAGTAGATGAAATCAGCTGTTTCATCTACTCTAAAAATCTTTAAGCTGCTTATCTTTAAAGAAATGTCAAACGGGAATTTTTTCCATCAGTGCTTAAACGAACATTCACGATCTGATCATTCGACAATCTTCTCAATTGCAGCAAATAATATGACGCTTGATACCCAAGATGTATAGCATCATCCTTCTTCCAGGATTGTACGACATAAACGTTCTCACTCCCCATATAAGTTTCCAGTCCATCCTCATCAAAGACCAGACGCACCAACGGAGTCGTTTTGTCTTCTCCATACCATGCATTTAGAACATCTGCATCATCTCTATCCAGGTTAAATATTTTTTTCACTTCGTCTATTTTCTGTAAATATTCCTCTTTTTTCGTCTGGTAAGAATCCAATGTCACCTTCTCCAGTTGCTTTTCCGCATCCAGATAGGCCCCTTCTTCAAAAAGTTTTTCTCCATAACGATAACGGCTTTCCTCCATTTCCTGCGTTACATCGAAAGAGCGGATCGCCCGGTAATACATAAATGCATCCCCGTAATTTTCATCTGCATCTGCTGATTTTGCCGCTTCTATCCATTGTTTTTCTCTTTCATCCTGCTTCCAGTACATAAGAGATAATTGACTGACTTTTCCATCATCAAATTGTACATAAAAATAATAGTTCGAATTCTCCCTGAATATATACCCCATTCTCCCCAGCGATATAAATTTATTTTTCAAAATTTCCTTTGCTTTCTTCCGGGATTGATTATAATAAATTCCTCGGATATTATATTTCTCTGCAGTTTTTTTCTTTCCGTCTCTCTGACCGATGGTTGTAACTATATTATTATCGGAATCTACACTAAGAAGATAATCTCCTATAGAATAAATGCTGTCATCCTCTTTTTGAACAGGATGCATAAACATTACCAGTCCTATTTTTTTCCCAACACAGGCAGATAAATTTCTACCTTGTGGAATCCACGCATAGAAATATGATATATACAGAACAACTGCAGCAGCCACACATGCAGCTACAACCGCAAGCCATATATAGTTATCGCCGCTTTTTACAACCTGTTCCACATGATCTGCATTTTCACTCAGATATCTCTCTGCCAGAATATTAGTATTTTTTATAATAATATAAAGAGCAGCAAAGGGACCGATGCCAAACAATAACAGACCAAATATGGCCCATTTTATCACCGTTGCACCATCCTCCGAAAGCCTTACATGATATCTTTCATCGTTTGCCTTTAAACGATTTGCAAGCTTGTACAGCCAGACAAGATCATATATGCCAAAGGTAAAAATGCCAAACACAACATATTCTAATGCTCCGGCTGTCTGCTCTCCGTCACCTCCACAAATCAAATTAACATCCTTTGCCAGCTTATGAATAAAATACAGGCTGTAAATTCCTCCTGTTAATACAGAAAATAATATGTATTTCCATAATGTTCTATTATCATCTACCATAATCTCCACCCTACTTTCTCACAAATATCAGTTTCAAAACTGCCACCGGTATCAATATCCAGCCTATCAACAGACCAATTGCCATTTTCTGACAAAAAATAGCAAATCCTGTACCTATCACTATTTTGTTGGCATATATTGTATAACCAACTGCCCAATATGCAAGTACCAAATAAATAATTGCAACCATTTTTCTCCTCCTGTAAAGTTCCTTTTTCATTTCTTTATATGTTTGTTTTATTTATACAAGTTTCTACGTTATTATATATGGCAGTTGTCCTATTTTCTTTTTTATTTTGACAAAAAACAGCCATACTCCCATGTCACAAGAGTATGGCTGTCTTAATTTCATCATTTAATTAAGAAAAGATATTTTGCTTCTTTATTTTCTTTTCACTGTCACAGTTCCCAGCACTTCCTTCGTCATGCAGTTACGAACCAGGAAAGTCAGTGTGTCCGGAAGCTCGGCTGTTCTGTACTGATCATGCTCTGTCAGTGCGCCGCCTTTGCCCATGGAATCGTCTCCATAGCCACCTTCACTCTCCACCTCATTTCCATCCTCATCGAGAAGATAAAATTTAACATCGGAATCATCGGTTTTGATCCATTTCTCCCATGTCTGTGCTTTCGGATCTGTCGTGTGGTACTTCACGGTACAATTCATATTCAATGCACTCTTCTCAAAATCAATGCCGTCGAGAACCAGACTGGTTCCTTTGATGGTTTGTGTTTTCTCCGGCAGATAAGAAATTGTTTCTGCCTTTCCGGACTGATCCTTTAACGTAAAGGCAATGGAATCCTCCAGCTTCTGATCCTCCCGGCCCGGTGCATAGACAACCGTATCACAGGAATAATCCAGCTTCTGTGTCTTCTCATTGTTTTCAAAGGTAATGTGATAAACAAGAGTACCATCTGCCTCTGTCTGGTAATCTATAGACTGGGAAGCCACATCATCTGCACTGATCCACATTCCAACCTCCACACATGTCTTGTTCATGCGCTTTGCGTACTGCGCGATGGTTTCCTTTCCGGTATCCTCTCCGGCAATCTTAAGCTCCGATGCATAGAATGTATCTCTCTCGGACCAGCACTCTGACGGTACCAGAAGATACTTGTCACTGGCAGGCTTTGCAACTGCTTCCACATAAACCTGATTTTTGTCACAGAGAGCTTCTCTCACGGAAAAATCAGCATATGCAGACTGCTCCACATTGCTTCCCGCCGTCTGCTCCACATTGGTCTCCCTGAGATGTTTTGCCTGATCTTTGATCTCCTTTGTTTCCCCCGAAAAAAGAGATAAGATGCTGGTATGGTTGATCGCCGCATATGCCGCTCCAACCCCCTGTGATACCACCAGACATGACAATACTGCCGCCACGGCAACCTTTTTATAATTCCAGAATTTCTTCATATCGTTTCGCTCCTCCGTCTGCATTCTTCGGAGGGTTTTCTGATTAAGAATACTCTCTGGTTTAACTTCCTGTTGGTAAACATCCTTCAACAACTGATCCATTTCATACTTCATAACCTCTTCCCTCCAAATATGATCTGATATTTTGTCTTGCTTTGGCCAGGCGGCTCAGCACGGTTCCCCTTGGTATGTGTAGTATTCCGGCAATCTCCCCGGTGGAATAGTCCTGCGTATAATGAAGAAGAATTACCACTCTCTGTTTGTCCGGCAGCTGCTTAACGGCTGTCATCACATCACGTCCCACTTCCTGCTCCAAAATATTACCCAGTGGATCGTTCTGCCCGCTGATCACCCATTCTGCGCTCTCATAACTGACTTCCGGTATCAATTCTCTCCGACGCTTGTCCTTTTTCGTCCGGTTTTTCCATAGGTTGACAGAAATACCCATCAGGAAACTCTTGATATTGCCACCGCGGTCCAGTCTGTGGCCGATCTGAATCGCTTTCACAAAAGTATCCTGATAAAGATCATCCGCCTCTTCACGACTCCCGGTCAGGTGAAAGCAGAAACGATAAATGTCATCCCCATATTCCTGTATGATCTGTTCCATTTCCTGTGATGACATCTGCTGACACCTCCTGTCCGGTTTCCCGTATTTTGATCTTCACCTATATATTGTCGTGAGAATGTTTTTGATTCATTTATTATCAACAATTTGTTCAGGGAAACATAATACCAAATCCTGATTTACTAAATCGTGATTTGGTATTATTTTATCCCAGATCAAATAAAAAACAAGGAGCATGACAAAATTCTACGATGCAAAATAGGAAAAACTCAACCCCCCCCTTCGTATTACAATGAAAACACATTGTATATAGGTTTTATCAGCTGGAATCTGTGATATATTCCACGGGTGGTATGAGTATACTTTAAGTTGACTTATTAAACATCAAAATGCTATCATAGAACCTGGTACAATACAATCATTTCACCAAAATACAAGGAGGATAACAATGAAGAAAACGAAAAAACAACTTATTTCCGGTCTTACAGTCCTTGGGCTTCTGACCACCACGATCCTGTCACCGATTCAGACCGGACGGGCTCAGGCCGCAGCCAAGATCAAAGTCAATAAAACCAAAGTAACCGTATCCATCGGAAAAACCGTTACGGTAAAAGCAAAAAATACCAAAAACAATAAATTAAAGGTCAAAATTTCCAACAAAAAGATTGCAAAAGTCAAAGCCGTGAAGAAAAATATCCGCATCACCGGCAAAAAAGCCGGAGCTGCGAAGGTCACAGTCTCTGCAAAAAGCATGAAGAAATGTGTCATCAAAGTGACGGTAAAAGCGGCTGCCGGTACAGCTTCCTCTGCACCTGTCACAACTGCTTCCTCTGCGCCAAAGACATCCAATGTGCCCGCTGCTTCTGCAAGTACCGTGCCAAATCCAACCGGCACAACAGCGGCAGTTCCAAGCAAGTCTCCGGACAGCAAGCCGACAGACGATGCAAACCAAACATCAGCGCCGGACATTAAACCGACAGATGCCGCAAACCAAACATCAGCGCCAGACATTAAACCAACAGACGATGCGAACCAGACATCGGCGCCGGAAGAAACTGCTTCCGCTGTTCCATCGAAGGATCCAACTGCTTCACCGGAACAGACAAACAAGCCGGCAGATCCAACCGGCACACCGGATGCTGCAAATGAGCCAAAATCCTGGGATGAATATCTGAAAGCCGGTCTGATCACGGTCGACGATGACACCCTTACCTCCTGCAGCGACACGGTATCCGGAGAACTTGTGATTCCGGAAGGCATAACCGATATCAGTTGGAATGCTTTTGAAGGCTGCACAAAATTAACAAGTATCTCCCTGCCAAAGGGTTTAAAATTCATACGGGACGAGGCTTTCATGAACTGCAGCAGCCTGGTCAATATTTCAATTCCAGAAACAATAGATTATATCGGATCAGATGCTTTTGAGGGAACTCCCTGGTTAAATAATCGTAAGCAGACGGAAGATTTCGTGATCGTTCATGACATTTTGATATGTCCCGGTCAAAAATCAAGTGGTGATATTACTATACCAAATGGCATAAAAAAAATTGGTTCTGGAGCGTTTGGATATTATGATGAAATTACCAGCGTCTCCCTTCCGGATAGTATTACAGATATCGATGATTTTGCATTTGGATGTTGCAGCAGTTTAACCAATGTCAACACCTCTGACAAGACTGCTATCGCTACTATTGGTTTCAAAGCCTTTATGGAATGTACCGCTCTTAAAAATATTGACTTTATAAGTAACTGCAAATATATTGATGGCTGCGCTTTTTTCGGCTGTAGCAACCTGACCTCCGTTCACATTCCAGACGGCATTACTTACATCTGTGAATCAACATTTGAAAGTTGTAACAGTATGACAACTATCATTCTTCCTGACACTGTAACAACAATCGGCGAAAGTGCTTTTAGCGGCTGTAACAATTTAACCAGTATTAATCTTCCCGATGGTTTAACCAGTATCGGCAGCGAGTCCTTCTATAATTGCAGTAAATTGGAAACCATCAATATTCCAGACAGTGTCACAGAAATAGGAACTAACGCTTTCTATGGAACCGCATATCTGGATAAACAGCTGCAAAATAATGGTTTTTGGATTATAAACGGAACTCTGATGTCTGCAAACACAAACCTCAGCGGCGAAGTCACAATTCCTGATACTGTAACGAAAATAAGCGATTCTGCTTTTAAGGATTGCAGTGAAGTAACTTCCATTACCCTCCCTGACACCGTAACAGAAATTGGTAGTTCTGCTTTCAGCAGCTGTAGTAATTTAACTTCCATTACCCTTCCTAACACTGTAACAAAAATAAGCGATTCTGCTTTTAAGGATTGCAGCAAATTAACTTCCATTACTCTCCCTGACACTGTAACAGAAATTGGTAGTTCTGCTTTCAGCGGCTGTAGTAATTTAACTTCCATTACCCTTCCTAACACTGTAACAAAAATAGGCGATTCTGCTTTTGAGTCTTGCAGCAAATTAACTTCCATTACTCTCCCTGACACTGTAACAGAAATTGGTAGTTCTGCTTTCAGCAGCTGTAGTAATTTAACTTCCATTGCTATCCCTGATGGCGTTACGGAAATTAACTACAATACTTTTAACTTCTGCAGTAAATTAACATCCGTCCGGCTTTCCAGTCGATTATTTACCATTGGTTCCTTCAGTTTTTCGCATTGTTCCAGCCTGACAGACATTGACATTCCAGATAATGTGATTTCCATCGACCGCGGAGCATTCGCAAACTGTAGCAAATTAACAACTGTTAATATCCCAGACGATGTTGCCCACATTTCCGGTGATGCCTTTTACAGTACCCCATGGCTTGAAAACTTTATCGAAGCCCATTCCAAAACCGATGACTTTGTTATTTTAGGCGATACCTTATTGCACTCCGGCACTCAGACAAGCGGTGATATCGTTATTCCGGATGGTATAACAGTTATCGGTGATGGTGCTTTTTCCGACTGCAGCGGCATTACCTCCATCACCCTGCCAGACAGTGTGACCAGCATGGGATTATCTCCATTCAAGGATATACCTCTGATCATCTTCGACGGAACAGCAGGCGGCTATACTTATCCAAACTGGGGTGCCAAAAAAATCATGAAGAGTGACGGAACAATCCTTTATGACAGTGCTACAGGCTATGACTCCAGCAGTGATGACTAAATACCATCTGACGAGTTGGCAGTATATCTTCAAACAATCAAAACATTCTATAGAAAAATGGAAGGGAGTCCCAAGCGGGCTCCCTTCTATCCTTACCCAATCAAAACTTTTTTCCCTTCAAACGCAAATCCATAATGACGGATCCTGTCCGCCGGAATTCCGCGAGCTAACAGCTCTGCGTCATATTTTTTCTCGTCAATCTGAGCCAAGGCGGACTGGACTGCCTCTTCCAAAGTCTCCCTCTTCATTCGACTGCACACCTTAAATTCCATAACAATCGCCGGATATGTCTCATAATCCCGCGGTATCATCATAATATCATATCTTCCCAATCCACTCTCCCGGTTGGATCGTATTTCATAAGCCTCCTCATGCTCTGCGATCAAGCCAAGTACAAATCCATGATAGAATCTTTCCGGTCCCAGATCATCCCCGTTTCCACTCCCCACATCAAAATAACTAAATGTTGAAACAGTTATCCTATTCATATAGTAATTCATTGCTTCCACATTCCCCTCAACTAATGCTTTGAGGAAATCACCATATTTTGCATCGGAGTTCTGAAACCACCCCCGGAACATCGTCATAAACATACTCAACGTCTCAATATTCGTAATCTTCAACGTGTACCACGGTTCTCTTGTAATCCCGCGGTAATCGACCTCTTCCACCTTCAGGTAGCCACTGGCAAGCAAAAGACTCCAGATCGCATTTTCATTTTGATCAAGCTGGTTATATACGATCTGCTCATCAAAATTCACAACGATCGTCTGTCCCTGCAGCAGATCCTCCATCTTCTCTTTCACGTCTGCAGATGACATCCGAATCAACCGGTTTACAAGTCCATTGGAGCTGGTCGAAGCCCAGTATGGATACAATTTCCTTTCCTCCAGATAATTGGTGATCGACCATGGATTATAAATATCTCTTTTCTCTCCGAAAGTAAAACCATCATACCATTTTTTTACTTCCTCTTTCCTGTCTCCCATTCCATAATCATCTAATGCAGAAAATACTTCCTCCTCCGTAAAACCGAAACAATCCGCATACATATCTGACGTTGTTGTTACCACCCGGAGGTTATTCAGATCAGAAAAAATAGATTCCTTGGATACTCTGGTGATCCCGGTCATGATCGCACGCTCCAGATATGGATTTGTCTTAAATGCAGCATTAAATAAACTTCTGATCAATGATGTAAATCCCTCCCAATATCCCTGCACATACGCCTCCTGCATCGGAGTATCATACTCATCCAGAAGAACGATCACATTTTTACCGTAATATCTGCTCATATATTCACACAAAACGTTGATAGAAGTCGCCAGCCTTGCATCTGACATTTCCACAGATATCTCCCGATATTCCCTCTTCTCTTCCTCGCTGAGGCAATCAGACTCTGCCAGATACCCATTTCTCCGATAAAGCCGGACGATCTCCTGCTTGATCTGCTCTTTTACATCTGACAGATTATCTGCCTTCACCGCAGCAAAGCTCAAAAAGATTACCGGATATGTCCCCTGCAGCTTCCGATATTTTTCCTCTTCCCAGACAGAAAGACCTTCAAACAGATCTGCCCGGTCCGCATATTTATTCGAAAAGAAACATTCCATCATGCTCATATTTAAGGTTTTGCCAAAACGGCGGGGACGCGTGATCAATGTTACACTATCTTTCCGCTCCCACCATTCTTTTATAAAGTTCGTTTTATCAATAAAAAAACAATCTTGTTCTCTAAGCGTGGAAAATCCCTGAATTCCTATGCTGATCACTTTTTTCATAATCTCACCTGCCTTCTTCATTCAAAATACACGATTATATACGCCAAATGAACTCCTATGCCTCAGACTTATTCTACATAATACTGTTTCCTGATCCGATCAAGACCTTTTTCCCTTCAAACGCAAATCCATAATGACGGATCCTGTCTGCCGGAATTCCACGAGCTAACAGCTCTGTGTCGTATTTTTTCTCGTCGATCTGAGCCAAAGCGGACCAGACTGCCTCTTCCAAGGTCTCCTTTTTCATTCGACTGCACACCTTAAATTCCATAACAATCGCCGGATATTTCTCGTAATCCCGCGGTATCATCATTATGTCATATCTTCCAAATCCACTCTCCCGGTTGGATCGGATTTCATAAACCTCCGCATGCTCTGCGATCAAACCAAGTACAAATCCGCGATAGAATCTTTCCGGTCCCAGATCATCCCCGTTTCCACTCCCCACATCAAAATAACTAAATGTTGAAACAGTTATCCTATTCATATAGTAATTCATTGCTTCCACATTCCCCTCAACTAATGCTTTGAGGAAATCACCATATTTTGCATCGGAGTTCTGAAACCACCCCCGGAACATCGTCATAAACATACTCAACGTCTCAATATTCGTAATCTTCAACGTGTACCACGGTTCTCTTGTAATCCCGCGGTAATCGACCTCTTCCACCTTCAGGTAGCCACTGGCAAGCAAAAGACTCCAGATCGCATTTTCATTTTGATCAAGCTGGTTATATACGATCTGCTCATCAAAATTCACAACGATCGTCTGTCCCTGCAGCAGATCCTCCATCTTCTCTTTCACGTCTGCAGATGACATCCGAATCAACCGGTTTACAAGTCCATTGGAGCTGGTCGAAGCCCAGTATGGATACAATTTCCTTTCCTCCAGATAATTGGTGATCGACCATGGATTATAAATATCTCTTTTCTCTCCGAAAGTAAAACCATCATACCATTTTTTTACTTCCTCTTTCCTGTCTCCCATTCCATAATCATCTAATGCAGAAAATACTTCCTCCTCTGTAAAACCGAAACAATCCGCATACATATCTGACGTTGTTGTCACCACCCGAAGATTATTCAAGTCGGAAAAGATACTCTCTTTCGACACCCTCGTAATTCCGGTCATAATCGCACGTTCCAGATATGGATTGGTCTTAAAGGTCGCATTAAACAGACTTCTCGCAAAAGCTGTAAATTCCTCCCAATATCCCTGCACATACGCCTCCTGCATCGGAGTATCATATTCGTCCAAAAGAATAATGACCTTCTTACCATAATATCGTTCCATCCAGGCAGACATGCTCCTTAAGGCTTTCTGCGCCGTTGTATCATCCATCTCCCCGGTTGTGTTGTTATATGTTTTTAGTTCATTATCACTCAGTATATTTTTACCTAATATATATCTGTTTTCTTCGTACAAATCTGCAATTTCCTGTTTAATCTGTATCTTTGCTTCTGCTAAATTATCCGCCTTCACCGCAGCAAAGCTCAAAAAGATTACAGGGTATGTCCCTTGCAGCTTCCGATATTTTTCCTCTTCCCAGATAGAAAGACCTTCAAACAGATCTGCCCGGTCCGCATATTTATTCGAAAAGAAGCATTCCATCATGCTCATATTTAAAGTTTTGCCAAAACGACGGGGACGCGTGATCAATGTAATATCGTCACCTTTTTCCCACCATTCTTTTATAAAATATGACTTATCAATAAAAAAGTAATTCTTTTCTCTTAATGATGAAAAACTCTGTTTTCCTATGCCGATCACTTTTTTCATAATCTCACCTGCCTTCTTCATTCATCGTCAAACATTATTGGTTATATTATAACGGTATTTTCACTCCAGCACAAGCAAAAACGCAGTCATAAAATAACGAAAAAAGAAATACTCAACTCTACCTGAAAACACAGATAGAGCTTTACAAAACCCAGAATAATGACAGCATATATATAATTACACCGATTTCCAGAGAAGATCATTCGCCAGAATAATGGCTTGCACTGGATGAGATGGAAGAACCACGGACAGAAGAACCCGTAACGTGTACCAAGAATTCTTTTATTTTCGTCACATTGTCGAAATTTCACTTTATTTTTCAGCACTATGTAGAAATTTCACTTTTTCATCGACATTGCACTGCTGCCATGCTATAATCCTGGAAAAGCTTGTCAGATATTTTCTTATCTGCATATCTTTTTTCTACACCTGAAATTTAATTCTGTTGACGCATTTTTAATCTTAAATTTATCCAAGTGATCAAATCAAAAATTCAGTAGATTATGTCATTGTATTTCAGACGGAAACGGCATATAATAAAAGCTAAATACAGCTTTCCCAACCTAGAGTTGCTGTCTTCCGCAGGAAGGAGACTTATTGGGCGAGAAAGATATTTCAGAAAAACTTCTGGCTGACTATGAGGATGTCTTTGCCGATATTGTAAATGTGCTTCTGTTCCATGGCGAGAAACGGGTTATTCCATCTTCTCTGCAGTCCACCAAAAACAGATCCCATTACAAGGCAGATGACTCCAAGCTCCATGAACAGGAGCGGGATATCCTGAAAGCATGGACTGACGGCCATATCCAGATTGCTCTGATCGGTCTGGAAAACCAGACCATACCGGATACAAAGATGTCGGTTCGGATTTTCGGTTATGAAGGTGCAAACTATCGCAGCCAGTTAAAGAATCAAACCATTATACCAGTCATATCTCTGGTTCTGTATTTTGGGACAGAGAAGCGCTGGCATAAACCGCGAAATCTAAAGGCACTTTTAAATATCCCGGAGGGACTGGAGGATTACGTCAATGACTGCCACATCCATGTTTTCGAGATTGCCTGGCTGCCGGACGAACAGATCAACCAGTTTGAAAGTGATTTTGGCATTGTCGCAAGATACTTTTCAGAATTACGTAAAAATAAAAATTACGTTCCGGATGACACCAGAACGATTCAGCATGTAGACGAGGTTCTCAAGCTGCTCGCCGTCATGAGCGGCGACCACCGCTACGAGAACATCCTTACTCCGGCAGAGTCAAAAAAGGAGGTGACAACCATGTCTAGTGTTGCTCAGAGATTAGAAGAACAGGGTATTAAAAAGGGACGCACTCAAGAACGCATCGAGTTGCTTGTATCCCTATGCAGATCTGGAGATATTTCCATCGAAGTCGCCGCCCGGGAAATGCATGTCTCTGTGGCAGAGTTTCAAAAATATCTGGACGGGGAGATTCCGGAGCAGTAGCCCCTTGCATACAAAAAAAAGGGCTGACATATTATAAATCAATAATATATCAGCCCTTTTATTCATGTTATTGAAACAGGCACTCTTAATACAACTCCTGTTCTCCATCCTTTTCCTCTTTCACAAAGTGAACACATCTTTGTTCTGAACCAAAATTATGGATATCTTTCATCATTTTTACTATTTCAGCAATTTCCTTACAGGTTTCAACCGTTGCCACACCCGCTAAAACACCGGCAACTCCCAATAAAATTTTCTTCATAGGCATTTCTCCTTTATGAACAGTATAAGATTATACCAAAATAATCATTGCAGAATCAAAGAATTGATTTTATTAAATATCTGCGAATACTCATACAACAATTCCAGCATTTCATCTGTTTTTTCTTTCGAAATACCAAATTTTGATGATAGAGTGTCAACAAATTTTTTCTCTTCCTCATCAAATTCCGAATCAGAAATAATAATAGCTAGTGTTTCAAACAAAAATATTCGTAATACTTGTTCATTTGAATTCTTCAAAATGTGGTTGACAGACCATCATTATTATAACAAAGAAGTTTGTCATTGCACATCGCTCAAGCTATCCTAACCACCCGCACAGCAGGTAGATTATTTTTTGCTTCGCCCATTTCTCTATTGAGAAATTTGCTTGCAAAACAGGGCATATGCCCTAACAATCAAACTACCCCCTCCAATCTAGCCGATGGGGGTAGTATTTTGAGTTGATACCAGTAAAATTTTATTTATTTAACAATAAATCTATTTTTTTACTGATTTTCCATTTTTCACATGAACTGTCTTTCTGCAAACTGGACAAATTGTGCTTCCATTTGTTACAGAACATGAAATTCCAGTTTTTCCACAATGTGGACATTTTACTATACATGCTGCCATTTTATTCACCTCCTTTCACAGAATAAGATATAAAAAATCACTTGATTTGTTCTGATATAATTGCTTTTTCCTTTTGAATATCTAGAAATATAACGACATTTCCATTATTATCTGGATGATACTTCGTTACTAATTTATGATATTCTTTTACCAAAATATCATAATCTTGATGTGCTTCAGGTGAAAACCATGAATCACCATATTCTTTTTGTTTATCTATGTTATTCGTATCTTCATTTTTTGAGTTACTATTTTGAAACGACTTCTTTTCAATTGTTTTTTTATCAATTATTTTTTCATATACAAACAGCTCACTCTCGTTTTTATACCAAATAAAAAAATCCTCCAATCTTTTTACTTCTAAACTTTGTTTTAATAATATTGGTTTCGAATATATTGCAAGAAACAATTTATTCACCGGATTTGTACTATCACAAATATCAGCTGAACACTCTTTGCTAACAGCAATAATATAATTTATCATAGATTTAATTTGATTTTCTATACTTTGTAATTCTTGTTCTAGTAATTCAATCTTCCCATTTATTTTTCCAGCACCACCAACAACTCTATCTATCTTGCACTGTTGTGAATCTTTTTTTTCATCTAAAATAGCATCCCCTACATAATCAATCTGATACTGCGCCACAAGTGCTGAAAACTCCATAGTTTTTGCCATTGCTGTCTGTGCTTTGATTTTTCTTTTGATAATCAATGCGTTTTTATATAACGGAGCTAAATCTTCAGATTTCATCGCAATATCTCTAATATACTTTTCATTTTTTGTCAGAATAGCTACAACAGCATAATTTTTTACTATTTCTAAATCTTCTTGCTCTTCTGAACCAAGAACGCTTGGCATTTTGCTAAATCTCGATATATAATATTCAATGGCTTCCTCATTTTTTAAAATTAATGAATAATGAAACGGAGAAAGCCCATATCCATCCGTGTATGTAATAAAATAGTTATCACAATCGTGTTTACCGTTTGATATATTTTGAAATAATTCTAACATTGAATTATTTTTAAATCTAAAATACAAATTTAAAAAATGGTTAATTTCATTCTGCGATAAATTATTAATTTCAAACGACAATTTCACAACACCTAAATCTATTTGTGGATTATATTTAAATGCTGCAAGATACTCCATTTCTTTTATATTAGCATTATATATTTGTATTATTTCTCGTTTCAATTCTGTTATTTCATTAATATCTTTTTCATCTATTTTATCAATTGAGCTAATATCTGCGTTCCAAAGACATGCGTCCGAAAAATGACAATCAAATTGATTTAATTCCTGAATATATTCAATAATATCTTGTTTAAATTTTTCTATGATATCTATACATTCAGCTTGTCCTAATGCCTTTAAATTATCAAGCACCTTCATAAATCTATTTTTTTCTCTACGATAAAGAAAAAATTTCAACAATAAATTAGTTGATATAGTATAAAGTATATTTTCTTGTTGCAGATGATATAAAAGATCTAACAAATAGTTCTCTACTCTTTCTTTTCGAATTACTAAATTAATTTCTTTTGATAACCAATTAAATAATTGAATCCTATTTTTTTTCAATGAACAATTACTTGCAATTAAATGTTGTTGCAAATCAAATAACAACTGGTAAAATAAATCAATATCTGTATTATTGGATAAGTGTGCTTTAACCAATGATTTTATACATATAACAACTTTTTTATTTTCAGAATAAAAGTCAATAATACCTTCCTTAATACTATGTCTAATAATATACTTAGGTAATTCGTTTATTAATATTCTATTATTATTTATTGTATGAGGATTACAATATAATGCGCTATCCGTCACCACAACTTCAACATTAGCATTTCCGAAAATAACCCCCTTTTTTTGAAGCATATAAAATACGGGAATTTCATTATTACCTATTCCAAATGTCATAAATACATCTTGTTTTTCAATATTTTCTCCAAAAGAAAAGCACGAATAATTTTTGTATTTATTTATCAATTCATAAAAAATTTCTCTATGTTTTAAATTTTCATACAGCAGTATTTTTTCAATATATTTTTCTTTGACCTCGCTATCCTCTTTACTATCATCCATTCTATCAACAAAATTTTTTATACCAGTAAATATTCCCATCGTTCATTCTCCCAATAAAATGTAACCACCTATGTCTATATAAGATTATATCTTACACCGCCACCCTTTTGATAACATAGGTGGTTTTAATTGTGTCCCGCTATCTCCGTACGCTATATTTTCCTCGACACAGCTAGCAGGCCGACCTTTTTTCGAACGTATTTAATACTCCCTATTTTTTCTCCAAGAATGTGGTCCTCCATTTTTCTTTCTTGGGCACCTTCCTGGTAAAGGTCTTCCTTGATTCTTTGCTTTTGTGGTTTTTCGACCACAATATGAACACATGTATTCAACTCTAGTAAGAGCCATATAATCACCTCCTTTCTTTCTTCGTGCTCATTTTCCTCTATCTAACCTCTTTCCTCTCCCACACACATCTCCCCCTGATTTGCCTCCGCCAGCATTTTCCGCACATACCGCTCGCTATAGCCAAACTTCTTTGCAATATCAGATATCTTCGCCTTCCCTTGAAGATGACTGATCTCCTGCATAACATATTCCCTGGAATAAAGCTTCATCGGGAAAACAAACTGCTGCCCCTTAAAACGATCATAAAATTCTTCAATTCGCTCTTTGCCGATAATTTCTGCGATTTCTTCATACACTCCGGCATATACAGGTACTGATTCCTGTTTTTCTTCCATGTTTTTCCACCGCCTTTACTATTATTTTAGCAAATCGCCCTGTCGTTGTAAGTTGTCATTTTCCTGTGTCTTTTTCCATAATTTTTTCATCACTGCCAACACTTTTATTTTAATCATGCCTGTCCTTTCGATTTTTATTTTTTTTCACGTACACAAATTTGCTATTCACATATTGCAAATCAATCTTATTTCATTCATAATGATTCATATAATTTTGTTGCAAAGGAGTGAATCATAATGAATTTCAAAATAAATAAATTAATCATTTATCTTTTCTTCTGTCTCCTGAGCCTTTCGCTTTCTCCGGCTCTTCCTGCAACAGCTGCAACTACGGAATATACCATGGAAGATCTTATGAATTCTTCCCTGCCAAAGGGAGCAACGATTCTATTAGAGAGTCGCAAAGATCTGGAATCTTTAGACAGCTATATCAATGATGGAATGCTTCGTTCCTCCTACGAATACACGTTTCGCCTGAACAATGATATTGCCGTATCCGATTACACCTTTCGATATGATAAATCCACCAAAACTATTTCTATTTATTACAAAGATACTCTGGCATCCGTATATGATGAAAATACTTTTTCCTTTTATACGGATGAATCTCTACAAACCCCTGCAGATTTTACTTTTGAGGGAACACCCTGGAAACCCGTCGGTTCTTCCTCCCAGCCTTTTTGCGCCACATTCGACGGTAATGGTCACAAAATCACGGGACTGTGGAATACCTCATCCGATTCTTCTTTTTCTTCCCGGACAGAATCCGGTTTGTTTGCATGTCTGAAAAATGCGGTCATTTCAGATCTGACGATTGACGGTGCATTCCTGCAGCTCTCTTATGAGGCAGACTCCGATGATTCCCGGAATAATTCCGGGGCTGTGGGGCTTCTCTCCGGTTATTGCGATAATAGCACGATCCGGAACTGCCATCTGCAAAACGCATTTATCGATATTGAAAATCATTCAAACGCTTCTTTCGCTGTCGGTGGCCTTTGTGGACAGGGAGACGACAATGTGTTTGAAAACACATCTGCGTCCGCCAGTATCCATCTGTCCGCCAGACAAAAAAATCCGATATCTGCTGAGAATGCTTCTGAGGATTCTTCTGGTATCGCAGGTGCTTGCGGTATGCTGATGGGGTATAGCGATTCCAATCATTCCATCACTCTGTCCAATTGCAATACCTCCGGTCATATTGTTGATCACGACAGTTCCTATATCGCAGGAGGTCTCTGTGGAGAAATCATCGGCTCTCCTATCCTGATAAACTGTCAGAATCATGCAGATATTCTTTCCGCTTGTATCGCCGGAGGGCTGATCGGATTTATTGAGATGGATTCCAAAGAATATGCCCTCGATTCTTCCGGCAAAATCCCTTCCGACACAGCAGATTCCTTTTGTATATACATCAACCGTGCGGTCAATACGGCATCCATTAACGGTATCTACGCAGGAGGAATTGTTGGGATCAGTTATGATTATGCTTACTTTACTGGTAACTTTCCTTCCGACATTGATTACTATCGTCCTCTGACTATTCTCATTGGAAGCGAAAATTCCGGCACGATCCGTTCCTTTTCCAGAGGTGGTGGCATGATCGCTCTGGCCGGCTGTCCTTACCTGAAAGATTGTTCCAACCGCGGAATGATCGTGAATACAACTGCAGGCGCCATTTCTGTAAAGGATCGTTCCTTTATTCCACTGGCAAAGTATGATCCTGCAAATGCCAAACTATTTACGACCGACATTGGAAATATCCGGAAAGTTTCTGCTTGCATTGGCGGACTCATTGGTCAGACCTATCATAACACCTATATCTATAATTGCTATAATGATGCCGATATCAAGACAAATTTTGCTGTTTGCGGCGGTCTGATCGGACGTACCACAGAGCAAAATCCATGCAAGACCTTGATCATGGAAAACTGTTTTCACTGCGGAACGATCCATGTCGCCTCCAACAGCACAGCGCCGGCAATTTCTACTGTCTCTCCGTCTTCCTCTGATCCGGAAGACACATCGGCAGATCATATCATTCGCCGGCCTGTTCTCACCGCAAGTCTGATCGGTTACTGCTACAACAACTATAACAAGCGAAAGGTCAACTACTGTTATACGACAGAAGCCGATCTTCCATACTGTGGTTATTGGCCATATTCCATCTTGGACGGATCGGCACTTTCAAACAATATCTCGGCTGTGAAACCGTCCAACAGCTGTATTGTTTCTTCTTCCCAGCTCTGTGGAAATGAAACCGCCATAAATATTGGCACATCCACCTATAATTCCTATCCGGATCTTCTCTCCTGTCTGAATGCCTGGATTGCCAATTCAGAAAATACAGACCGGGCTTATGTTTCGACCTGTTATTTTCCAAAATCTCCGCAAACCTGGTCCGGAGACACGGAACATCCCTGCCTGATATTATCCGATGCCCCTGATCCACGGAATTGCTCTCCTTTGCCGACGCCTTCCTACAGCTGGGCTCCTGTGGAATCACCTTCCCCTGCCAAAAAATCATATATTCCTCCCCCTACTGCTACCTTTCCTGCAAGTACAGACATCCCGTCTCCTGCTCCAACCTCTCCCCCGGAGAACACCCCCACAGAACCGTCTGCAGCCACTTCATCACCGGACAGCATGGATACCGCATCCTCAAGTCCATCTTTATCCAAACCGGATCTGCTGGCAGCAAAAGCCAACAAAATGGGAGGCATTCGAATTGTGTGGCACAACACTTCCCTATGCGATGGATATTTTGTCTGCCGTGCCATGGGCAAACATGCCAAATACAGCCTTGCTGCTACACTAAATACTTCCCAAACCAGGAAATACTTTACCACCACTTTCTCCGGCACCGGTACGCGCTGCACCTTTATTGATACCAACATAAAACCAAACCGGACATATTACTATAAAGTGATTCCTTATACCCTTCAAAACGGAGAAAAAATATCCGGAACCGCCAGTAACCGCCGCAGGGTTTTATCCCGTATCATGGCTCCCGTCCTCACGGTACAACGCAAAAAAACCCACGATGGCCAACGTTTTCTGCGGATTACACTTCTAAAATATCAGGGACGTTATGCCGATATTTACATCCGAAAAAATAACAAAAAATATACGCTTCTCCAGTTGAAAAACGACAATATCAAGAAGCAAAAGAAAACCTTTGATCTGCGTTATACATTCCGAAAAGCAACCATCGGCATCAAGGTACAGACGTTCCAGAACAAAAAACGGTCAAACGGCAGTTTTTATTCCAGGAAAACCATTATACAGATCAACGAATAACCACATGTGACACAATTTACAAGAGGACAAGATCATGAGTAATCATAAACATTCATTTCAGCCGGGAGACATTGTCCGGGATCGTTATGAAATATTAGAAGAATTAGGCAGTGGCGGCTTTGCAACAACCTACAAGGCTTTTGACCATGCCCTGAGCATTCCGGTTGCCCTGAAGGTATACCACCACAGCTCATTTTCCGGTCAGGAAGAAGCGACGAAGGAAGCAAAAATCGCTGCCGGCTTTTACGATCTGGAGGGCATTGCTTCTGCCCGTGATTTTTTTGAAGAAGACCGTATTCCTTATATTGTTATGGAATATGTTGATGGAATGAATATCAAAGAATATGTAAAACAAAACGGACGCATCCGCGGGGATAAAATGCTCCTCATGCTAAAACCTCTTCTGCAAAGTCTCATACACATTCACGAAAAAGGAATCCTTCATCGGGATATCAGTGCCGACAATATCCTTCTTACAGAAGATGGCAGGCTAAAACTGATTGACTTTGGCGCTGCCCGATTAACACAAAAAGCGAAGGGCGAGGAATTTACACTGATTTTTAAACGCGGCTTTGCCCCCATCGAACAATGCAGCAGCGGCAGAAAACAAGGACCATGGACAGATGTATATGGCATCTGTGCAACTATGTATTATATGGTAACCGGCATCATACCGCCAGACTCCGTCAACCGCCTGATCAATGATACACTAATTCCTCTGCAGCAGATCGACGGAATCGGACTCACCCCACAGGAAATGGATTGCATTACGAAGGGACTGGCCGTCCAACCGGAGGACCGCTATTCATCCATGGCATTTTTGTATACCGGTCTATACGGAAACGGTAACACAGACGAGCTTCTTTCGAAAAACAGCACAAACCTGCCCTCCGCAGTTTCCACCACAGAATCAAACTTTACGGAAAAACTGATCAACGATATCACGGACTCTTTAAAAAAGCAGTCTTTACTTCGTATCGCCCAAAAATTTAAGCTGCCGTTTTTTCTCCTTCTTCTGATCCTCCTTATTTCGGGAACTGCCGTACGGTATTTTCATCCGTCCTCAGCTCCGAAAGACGTTACAACCGTAACCGCTCCCCCTGCGCAGACATCTGTTGAAACCGCAGGTATCTCCCCGTCTCCGGCGGCAAGCCCCCTCAACACTTTTAGATCGGCGGTCTCTACACCACCATCCCCAAAAACACCTCGGCCATCGAAAAAACCCCTTTCTCCTTCCGGCACACCGAAACGAAAGGCTTCCATCCCCACCAAAAAGTCTTCCGGAAGCTCCTCTGTCCAAAAACGTCCAACGGTTACACCTTCCGGCAAAAAAAAGACAGAAAAACTTCCTCAAAAAAACTCCAAAAAATTTGATGGCGATCTTGATGGATTATAAAATGAAAAATCTTATGGATCATAGAAGGAGAACATCATGAACAGTAAACAAAAAATTATAAATATACTCCGGGCAGAAGCCCAGCCACGGTCAGATATTTATCTGATCCGAAAGTGGGCAATTTCTAATAACACCCCGTCCCCGATCCTACCCGGAAATTGCTCCGAAGAAGTACGTCGGGATGCATATCTCCATTTTTATAAACAGATAAAGCCCTTTAAAATTGTTTCACGTCAGACCATTCAGCGCTGGTTTGGCATTGGCGGATTTTCCATGCCATCCCGCAGACAATTTCTGCAATGCGCCCTTTGTCTCCATTTCAGCCTGAAGGAGACCCAGGAGTATCTTTTGCACGGACTGTCCCAATGGGACCTTCAAATCAATGATTACGAAGAAATGATCTGTATGTATTGTCTGGAAAATGATCTGGGCCCGGAAAACTTTCATTTTATGGTAGAATTCTTTGAAACACATACGGATCAGGAGCTGCGTCCACTTCAAACCGCACGCACAGACATACTCAAAAAAACATATGAAAAGAAAAAAAATCTGCCTCTGAAAGATTTTTTACTTTGGATGTGTCACAGTGCAGAATTATTCAAAGGGTACAGCATGACTGTTTACAGTTACTACGTCTCCCTTCTCAATGAGGCTTTCACATACTATCAGACAGAATGCCGTGAAGAGCTGCAGACACTGCTGTCCCGGACGGATTATGCAATCTGGAAAACGGAGCAAAACAGCAATGACATTTATTTACGGGAAACAGAAAAAGAACATATTCACCGTTATCTCAAAAATATCCAGCGCCGGAAATCTTCTTCTGTGGATCCCCACGACCTAAAAGATATCCAGAATCTTTATGTCATTGCCTATGCACCTAAAGCACGTATTACAGATCTTTTAAACCAGATCTACCATAATAACCAAAAAGACTCCAAAACATGGAACGAAGAAATATTTGCTCTGCTTTCGGATTATTTAGGCGAAGAAATACAATGGGAAAACTCAAAATATATTTCCGAGCTCCTTTCCATATCTGCCCAGAAAGAACAACAAATGCTCTACCAAAGAGCAAACACTACTCTGAAACAGCTTTCGGAAAAGGATACCTGCCCGGAGTGGATCTGTCAACCCCTTCGCCAAAAATTTCCCGATGCTCAAAAACTGTCCGCAGGGGAAGCCCAAAAAATCATATCAAAGGAATTAAAAAAACAAAAAACAAGAGTCCGCAACATCCAGCGCTCAGATTTTCTTCTCCTGATACAATATATCTTTTCTGTCCGATACGATCAACAGATTCGGCAAAATATGACCGGATACGATCAGAAGGAGGCTCGACAGGCTTTTATCTCACTGGCAGATACAATTCTTACTACTTGTGATATGCGCGAAATCAATGCACAATACCGCCTTGATCATCTGATCCTTTCCTGCATCACAAGTGAAGAAGTGATACTTTTAGGGGATCTTTTAGATCTCGATTTTTGGGATGAATCCTAAGCACAAAGAAAGATCCCCTGCAGACCGCGTCTGCAGGGGATTCCCTCTACTGGGCTAACCAGATTCGAACTGGTGAATGCAGGAGTCAAAGTCCTGTGCCTTACCGCTTGGCGATAGCCCATTATTCTATTGTACTTTTCTCTGCATTTATGGAAAAGTACCTTCCGGAAACAAAAAGTTTCCTATACAGTAACAAAAATCCCTGCTATAACTTCTATAACAAGGATTCTAAGGTGGATACTGGGATTCGAACCCAGGGCCTCCAGAGCCACAATCTGGCGCGCTAACCAGCTGCGCTATACCCACCATAATTATAATGTGGCGAACTTTTCACTGGCACGAAAAGCTGCTTACTTAACAAAATCAGAGATATCTGCCAAAAACATACTCTCTGATCAACGTGCCAGAAGGGATTCGAACCCCCGACAAACGGCTTAGAAGGCCGTTGCTCTATCCAACTGAGCTACTAGCACAAAGAGCGGGTGATGGGAATCGAACCCACGTATCCAGCTTGGAAGGCTGGTGTTCTACCATTGAACTACACCCGCATAAATTGGAAAGTCCAAACTTCAACTTCCCTATATTAAATTTATAACTTACGTCACAATCGGGGTGACAGGATTCGAACCTGCGACCCCCTGATCCCAAATCAGGTACACTAGCCAAACTGTGCCACACCCCGAAGAGTTTTAAGTCATTTCCGTGACGCAAGTAAGAGTATATTATACTCAAGCCAAAATGTCAACACTTTTTTTCGATTTTTTTTAATTTTTTTCATCTTTTTTTTCAAGAAAGCCGCGAAAGCCCTTTTCTACCTGCTTTCGTGGCAACATGACACGATGCCCGCATCCCATACATTCCATCTTGATATCCATTCCAACTCTGACCAGCTTCCAACAATTTTCTCCACATGGATGCTGTTTTTTCATTTTGATCACATCACCTACATGAAGCTCCATCTTTCTTTCCCCGCTTTCCTATTCTTATTATCCTGTAATTATTTCCTCCATCATAACATTTCTTCCATATTTTTGTAAATATCCGGATGCAACGTTTATGTCACAAAATCAGAAATACCACTTGCATAAAATCGCAAAAGGATGTATATTATACTTTATAAAGTAGTTTTCATTACTACGTGTGTTATTTTTGCAAACCATTTATCGACAGATGAATCATATCATAGAACGGAGGGATATTATGACGACTCTTACCAATTCACAATCCTATCCGGGATCGACTGCTATTACACAATCTTCCGTCGTTTCCCACACAACATTCCGATTAAAGGATCCAGCAAGTGCCATTACCCATTTTATTGGCATGGTAGCCGCTGTCTCCGCAGCACCGTTTTTATTAGAAAGAGCTGCTCAGGCCGGCACAGTCAAAAGCGTTGTATCCAGTCTTTTATTTATTTTAAGCATGATCCTGTTGTATGGTGCCAGCACCTTTTATCATGCCATTATTACAAATGATAAGGCAACGCTCCTGTTAAAAAAGCTGGATCATATTATGATCTATTTTCTGATCGCCGGAAGCTATACGCCGGTCTGCATGCTGGTTCTGCCATCCTCTATCGGCACACCCCTCTGCCTGATCGTCTGGGGACTGGCTCTGGCAGGTCTGTTCCTCACCGCTGTCTGGGTCGATTCCCCCAAATGGCTCAACTCCACCATTTACATTGCCATGGGCTGGCTCTGTATTTTTGCGATCCGCAGCATTTACCATTACATGTGTCCTCAGGCTTTTTTCTGGCTGTTTGCCGGCGGTGTGATCTATACCATTGGCGGCGTGATCTACGCATTAAAGCTCCCTGTATTTAACAGGCTGCATCCGGGCTTTGGCGGCCACGAAATCTTTCATCTTTTTGTTATGGGAGGCAGTCTTTGTCATTTTGTCATGGTATACAGCTATCTACTAAAATAATAGCTGATATTCCATATAACTCTCAACAGAAGGCTAAGTAAAAATAAAAGAAGCATTCTCAAAACCGAAAATGCTTCTTTTGTTTTTGCAGTATTAAATTCTTCACCTCAGATCCAATAACTGTTCCGGAATTTTGTTATATCCGGGCGGACATTTTCTACTTCATCTCTACCATCTGAATATCCTGTGTCCAATCATAATATGGACTGATATCCTGTGCAACTGTCTCCAGATTAACTCTCGCTGTGCTGAATACGGTAAGATTACGCTCCTGATATACAGGGATCTCCACTGCCCAGTCCAAGATTTTGTCATAACTCTGGGCATAGAGAGAAATGCTTTTCTTCAACTTGACTGCATTCATAGCAGACTCAATATAATCATCCAGATCACTATCCTTGATATGGAAATAATTGAGACTTCCTGCCAGTTTGTCCTTCTTGAGACGACTGTGATACATCGCATACATATTTCCGTTAACGGATGTTTCTGCCTTACCACACCAAATCGGTGCTGACCCCTGCTGTAAACGCTTTTCGAGTTTCTTCTGACTGCAGCCCTCTCTAAGCTCCAGCTTTAATCCAATCTGTTTAAACAGCTTCTGGGCATTTCTGGCAATCGTAAGCATACCCTGTTCCTGCAGATCACCGGGAATATAAATCGTATATTTCTTCCGGGTGTTTTCCGGTATTTTTGTTACTGTACCCTTTTTAATCTTGAAACCGGCTTTTTTCAGATATTTTAAAGCTGCTTTGCAGGCTGCCTGTGCCCGTTCATCCACACTCATATTGCTATTGTAGATTACGTTGCCATCCACATCTTTCATATATGCCTGTTCGTACTCTTCATCCTCCGCCTGTGGTACAGACCAGGATGTCTGGGATGCCGGATAGTCTATCACTGCAGCACCCTTCTGGCTAATCTCTACCATATTACTTCTATTGCAGCTAAACAAAATAGCAAGAGCCTTTCTGAGATTTTTAGAACGTGTACTGTCCGCTTTTCCGTCCACGCACACTTTCTCCGCATTCATACCGATATAATGATAATAATCTCCATCCCAGAGCTTTCCGCCATATACTCGTCCCGTCAGTTTACCGCTGGAATTCTCCTCTGTAATAATATCCATAACACTGTTGGATGCACTCATATCCACCACATCAAAATCCCCATTGTCCAATGCTTCCAGCTTCTGTACATCCGAAGATCCTTTGACTTCCTTTAGCTGGACAAATGCCGTTTGTGGACATCCACGGTAATACTTCTCATTTGCCTCGTAATATACAATTCCTTTTTCATATTTAATATAACGATACGGTCCCGCACCAAATGGCGCATTTTTCTTTTTGGTCAAACCGGATATATCACCCTTTTTAAACCCAAAACTTCCGGCCAGGACATTAAATTCTTTTTTATTGCCATAAAACGACAGAGAACAAATAGGAATGTTTAACGCCGTAATGTCATTGCGGTCATATCCTTTTACGGTAACCTTCACCCTGTCATCCGCTACTTTTTCGATTCCTTCAATATCCAATGCACTCTTTCCGCTGTCTTTCCCGGATTCTGCATTGCCCCGGTATTTTTGCAGACCAACGATCGGCAGCGTACCAAATTTTTCAGCTCCCTTATAGCTGCTGTCCGCAAAAGCGTACATAGAAAAGATGACATCATCTATCGTTACAGGAGAACCATCACTAAAGGTAATATCCTCGCGCAGCTTTATAATATAAGAGGTGGTATCCTTTTTATGATTACGACGTACCTTTACATTTGCCGGCCCCTCATAGTAAAACATCTCTCCATTGAAACGTCGTTTATCTCCTTCCATCGCATGTTTCACTACTGCCCCTTCCCGGTCAAAGGTCAACAGACGAAGCTGTGTCAGATCCACAGCCCTTTGATCTGCTTTGCCGGTTACCGAAAATGGATTAAACCGCTTTTCCAACGTATCACAGGCAACCACCAATGGCACATCCGATTTATCCTTTCCTTTGCCTCCGGCCTCTACTTTTGGCAATGTTGTTGCCTTTTCCGATGATGCATCCTCCGTTGCTGCCGGTTTGTCTTTTTTATCTTTTTTATTTCCAGAACATCCTGCCCCGCTGACAGATACACAAAATACCAGCGCAAGCGCAAGTCCTCTTTTCCATAAATGACGCATAACTACCTCCTTGGCCACATATATATTCTTTCATACTTGTTTAGAATACCACACAAATAATTTTTGGGCAACCCAAAAGGGCTGCCTGACAGTTTCCTGCCAGACAGCCCCATATACAATGAGAAAGAGAGGATCATTGTACTATCAGGTCCTGCCGGATATTACTATCCGGGGCACAGAGGGCATCAGCCCTTTACGCTTCCCAATGCAACACCCTGTACAATATGTTTTGAAAGTATCAGATAAACAATGATAACCGGGAATATAGAAAACGCGATCATCATGTAAACCTGACCCATATCAAACTTCAAAAAGTCTGCACTACGTAAATTGGCAATCAAAACCGGAAGTGTCTTTTTCTTGTCATCCGTTAAAATAAGGGATGGAATGAAGTAGTTGTTCCAGCTTGTAACAAATGAGAAGATTGCCTGTACTGCAATTGCCGGCTTCATAATCGGAAGGATCATCTGATTAAAGGTACGGAACTCTCCGGCACCATCAATACGGGATGCCTCGATAATCTCAATCGGCAGTGATGACTCCATATACTGCTTCATGTAGAAATATGTTACCGGTGAAGCCACAGCCGGTACGATCAATGGAATAAAACTATTCATCAAGTTCATCTTCATGATCAGCTGCAGGAAACCAAGAGCGGTAACCTGAGTCGGGATCATCATGATCATCAGGATGAAAGTATGCATAAACTTCTTTAACTTAAAGGTATACACATGAAGCGCATACGCTGTCATTGTCGAAAAATAAGTGGTTAAAACAGCACTCAATGCAGCGATGATAACACTGTTGATCAAACCGTTCCAAACCGGCTGAGAACCATTGATAATCGTATTATAAAAGTTCTTAGCAAAGTTTGTACCCGGAAGTGCATGGAAACCTAACTGAATCTCACTATGTGTTCTGGTAGCATTTACAAAGAGTACGTAAAACCAGAACAAACATAAAATCGTAATAAAGATCAGAAAGATATATGCAACAGCACGACGTGCATGAATGCCAAATCCCTCTTTTGTAATCTCATCACTTGGTGTTCTTGAATTCGCCATCGTTAAACCTCCTTTTTCTGTGCAAATGCCTTAAACACGATCAAGCTCAGGATACCCGTGATAATAAACATTACAACGGACAATGCGCCACCCATACCGTAGTTCTTACTAAACAGGTGCTTATTCAAGTACATGATCAGTGTCATCGTGGTCTGAGTTGGCTGACCGGTTCCGTTTGTTAAAATCTGCGGAACATCGAACATCTGCAAACCACCAATCAAGGAAGTAACTAAAACGTAAACCATAATCGGTCTTAACAGCGGCATAGTAATCTGCCAGAATACCTGTGTAGATGTAGCTCCATCCACTTCGGCAGCCTCGAACAGTGATGGATCAATACCCATCATACCTGCCATCAACAGAATCGTTGTATTACCAAACCACATCAGGAAGTTCATGAAAGCAACCAGACCTCTTGCACTCCATGTGTGAGATAAGAACTGGTAAGAATCTTTCAGGATGCCTGCTCCTTTTAACATAGCATTTACGGGACCTGTATCTGCAAATAATGCGAAAAACAGCATTGCAAATGCGGATGCCATGATCAGGTTTGGCAGATAAATAACTGTCTTAAAGAAACGGGAGCCCTTAATATTCAGTCGCATATCTGAGAACCATGCTCCCAAAATCAATGATACAATGATCTGTGGAATAAATCCAAGTACCCACATGATCAAGGTATTTCTCAGATACAGCCAGAAGTATCCTCCGGCAAACAATTCCTTGTAGTTCTCCATCCCTACGAAGTTCGGACCGACCTGAATCAAACCGGCACGATAGTTTTCATAAAAACTGTTATAGATGGTACTGATCAAAGGAATCAACTGGAAAATAACATATACAACAACAAACGGAATCAGGAAAATATAACCCCATTTATTGTGTTTTTCAACTTTTCCTCGTCTCTTTGGAGATGTGCTCATTTCTTTTTCTCCCCTTTTTTAGGTATAAAATGTGCCTGCCTACGTCCGTAAGCAGGCACATCCAGATTCGTGTTACATTTTATACGCCCGAACTATTAGTGTGTAAGATCAGGGTACTTAGTCTCAACTGACTGATAGAACTGATCCAGAGCCTTGTCATAATCAGCATTACCATCGAAGTAATCCTTCATAGCCTTCTGGAACTCCTCGTTACAACCCTGATCATAAGAAGACAGGTTGCTGAGGTCGATGCTCTCGATACCGTCACAGAAGATTGGAAGTGGATTCTGTCCGCCAAGGATGGTGTTCTTGAAGCTCTTATCCTTAGAAAGCTTATCCATTGCTGCCTTGTTGTTTGCGAAATCGTTGTCTTTCTTAACGATATCTGTCATGATTGACTCATCAGTTGTCATCTTCTCAATGATATCCTTTACAAGAGAAGAGTTATCTGTGCCGTTTGCACCACAGATCCATGTACCGCCCCAATAGAAGCTCTGAGGTCCCTTACAGAGAGCCCAGCCGCCGTCCTTACCAACGGAACCCTTCTTATCAGCGCTCATTGAGAAGTTGAAGAACCAAGCTGGTCCAAAGTATGCAAATACATTACCACTCTTCATGAAGCCCTTGCTCCAGTCAGAAGACCAAAGATCATATGTAGCTGTCTCTTTGTTATCAACCATCTCCTTGGACATATCAACCCAACTCTTGATGTTCTCATCAATGTTGATCTTGCCATCCTCTACCCACTTAGATGTTACGTTGTTAGAGAATACACGGTATGCATCGTTTACAGATGCTGTTGCAAGATATCCTTTGTCTTTCAGCTTAGCTGCTGCCTCTTTGAAAGCATCCCAGTCAGAGAAGATTTCCTGAATCTTATCAGGCTCGTCTGTTCCGAATACCTTCTTTGCGATGTCACGACGGTAGATCATACCAGCCGGGCAAGCCTGCCATGAAGAACCCTTAAGAGCTCCTTTGGAATCTCTTACGATATCCTGTGTGTACTTGTACTGGTTTGAAAGTGAATCCTCAGAAACACCAAGATCGTTTACAACGTCTACTGTGTAATCTGAGTTAACATACTTCAATGCATAATCAGCCTCAACAAGGAACATATCAACCTTATCATCATCCTTAGCGTCTGCCTGGTTCAGAAGTGCCTGATCCAAAGCGTCCTGATAAGCGTTACCCTCATTAGCAACCATTGTCCATTTAACTTCTACATCGCCGATCTTACCTTTCCACTTACCAGTCTTCTTATATCCTGGATAGTGAGCCTCGATACGGCTCTTGAACTCATCGTTCCAGCAGCGGATGTTAAGAACTTTACCACCATCGGAAACCTGAGCTGTAGATTTCTTCTCGGATGTTGCGCTTGTTGCACCACTTGTTGTCTTGTCTGTTCCCTTGTTTGTGTCATCTGAAGAACCGCCGCAGCCTGTTAACATTGTTGCAGCCATTGCTGTACACAGAAGTACACTTAATACTTTCTTTCTCATAAAAAGCCTCCTCTAAATTAAATTGTTTGCTTTATATTTATGCTGCACCCACAGCAGAAATATCATGGTATCACCATTCTTAAAATGTAACCATCCTCACGAAAATGATTACGTTGTTTAGGAACGTTCCCTCAACTTTTTCCGTAAGACCACTATAACACATGTCAGCAAATTATACAAGTATTTTTTTGATTTTTTTATTTTTGTTGTCATATTTGACTACATTTTGTGATGAGAATGTGTCTTACCCCACATAATATGGGGATTTTCGGTAAAATGTCATAAAAAATTGTTTTTGTTAAACATTTTCGTTCGGCACAACTTATATATACAGAAAGTCAAAGGGGCTCTCTGCTCCATACGCCCGTTCCATTGCTTCCTCCTGTTTTCTGATATCTTTCCTCAAGCATTTCATTTTACCCTTCACGATCAATCTGATATTTATCATTTCAAAGCATAAAGATCGATCACGCCGTAGGTAACCTGTGTACTCCCGGTATTGTAAGCAAATCCACATTCTACATTATACAGTTCTTCCTCCAGAGATTCTCCGTCTCCATCCACTGCCATGGCTGCCAAATGCTTATATACAGTGCTTACTGCCTCTCCCGATTCTTTGTTTTTGGTGCTGTCCACTGCATAGACCACGGTACTAAACGCATCCGCACAGCCATCGCAAACAAACTCGGTTCTGGCAATACACTCCCCATAATTTTCCTCAAATCGTTTTTTCCAGTCTCCCTGGGATGCGGCACCTGCCGTCGCCATATCTACCGCATGGTTCTGGGCAATCCCAATGACACTGTCTGCCATCAGCACCTTGCCTTTATATACACGAAACGCATTGAGGTAATCTCTCATCTCAATCTGCATCAAAGCTGCCACATCATCATCATACGTATATTCCTTCGGCATGAATAACTTCTTTAAATTTGAACTTAATGTTTTGTCGAAAATCTGGATTCCGTAGATTCCACCATCTCCCTGATGATCGGAAAAAGCCGTTACAAACGCATTGGTCTGAATATATTTATAAGCTGCCTCATATGCAGAAAACTCTGTCATCTCCACAAAACCATTTGTTTTGATGGTATTTACCGTATCCCCGGCGGAAACGATACCGGCATAACAAAAATAAGGAGATATCGTTGACATTTCTACTACCTTGTCATCCATAAACTGCATCTCAAAATAATTGGTATAATTGCCGGATGGATTATAAATATATGTCTCCAGTCCCTTTGGTGATTTTCCCGTCTGATCCGGTTTTCCGCCTGCTGCTGCCTCCACCTGTGCCTTAGACATTCCCAATGTCACGTTGATCTTTCCAACCGCCAGCGTATTTTCTGCCGCCGTAGAAGGTTTTACCGGCTGTGCTGTCGTAGTGGAAGGCTTTTGGCTTACCCCCGGATTGGCAGATGGCGAACCCGATGGCTTTACAGACGGAGAAGCTGTTGCTCCCGGTGCTGCAGATGCTCCCGGCTTTCCGGGCTCCACGATACTTTCATTTTTCCCTTTTACTGTCACTTTACAGACATATTTCTTTTTGCCGCACTTCGCTGTGATCTTTGCCGTGCCCTTCTTTTTTCCTTTCACAACTCCTTTTGCAGTGACAGATGCCACCTTTTTCTTAGAAGAATTCCATTTTACTTTCTTTTTGGTGTTCTTTAATTTCAGCTTTACCTTTTGACCCACTTTAATGGTAACTTTCTTTTTATTCAGTTTCACCTTTCCCTTGGCGCTGACCCCTCCCGGTATCGCTGCCGTGATCACAAGGGCTGCCGCTGTCACAACCGCCAGACCTTTTTTCCAATGAAATTTTTTCATATTAACCCGCCTTTCTTATAAAATCGGAGGCAGAATCTGCTGCCCCCGATATATCGTATATTGCTGTATCCGTTAATCCCGGATGATATCTGCAAATTTGCCGCCGGTAACCTTACACAGATCTTCCGGTTTCAAAATGATCTGTTCTCCCAGACGTCCTCCGCTGACGATCATCTCCGGCAGTTCTGCTGCGCTTTCATGGATCACCGTTGGAAACTGTTTTTTCATGCCGATCGGAGTACATCCTCCCCGGATATAGCCTGTCACCTTGTTAATATCCTTGACCGGTAACATTTCCACGCTTTTTTCTCCTACGGCTTTCGCCGCTTTTTTCATGTCTACTTCTTTATCAACCGGAAGGGCAAACACATAATATTGTCTGCTCTTTCCGATCATAACCAATGTCTTGAAGGACATGTCATAACTTTGTCCCAGCTGGTCGGCAATGGTGACTCCGTCAATAAACTCCCCACATTCGTAGGTATTTAGTTGATATGGAATTTTTTGCCGGTCCAGAATACGCATTGCGTTTGTTTTTGTTTCTTTTCCCATAGATGCCTCCTGATCATGTCGAAATAATTTTACCCAGTAAAAATCCTTTAGTCAGTCAAAAAATGTGTAAAAATCAAATGCTACATAACCATCTGCAAAACCACATTCTATATTCATCTCTTCTTCATTCATCAAAATATATTTATAGAATTTTGTGGTTTCGCCCTGTTCCGCAATAGTATAAGTTACCGCCGAAAATGCATCGGGACTGCCCACAGATGTATATTCCGATCTATAATGCAACATATCTTCATAGGGTGCATAGGGATTATCGCTGTCACCCTCATGAGCAGCTTCGTATCGTTCATACAAAATTCCTTCATCATACTCATCCGGATCTCCGCCACCATAATCCACCTCAAACCGCTTTATCCAATCCCAATTTCTCGCATCTGATTTTGTGTCCGTTTTTTTCTCCGCCATATACTCACTTTGTGTCTGAGCCACTCCCTCACTCGTAATAGTCATCAGATCACATTTATGATATGCACGGTATGCATTTAGATAATGTGCTTCCAGTCTTCCCTGATATTTATTCACATCTCCGGTATAACTGCAATTTTCCGGCAGCAAAAGTTTCTTTAACTCTCCTAAGCTCCGATCAAAGATCTGAATTCCATATACCACCTTACTGTCTCTCTGCAGATCTACCATCACATTAATGTGTTCTTTATCACCTGTCTTATTATAAATTGTATATTTAAATGTCCCCATCTCTGTAAACCCATTGTTGGTCAGATTACTGATACTGTCTTTGGCTTTCACAGTTCCTTCGTAATCAAAGTCCCCAGAAATTGTTGACATTTCTACTACCGTATCATTTCTAAACTGAACCTCTATCAGGGAGGAATACTCTCCACCCGGATTGTACAAATAGGAAGCATTTCCCTGTGGAGAACATCCATTGTCAATCCGGCTGTTACCCATTTCCTGGTTTACTTCCGCAAACGTCATCCCCAACCTTATTTTGTAATTTCCCACCGTTAAGAGATCTGCATTTCCTTCCGGTGTTGCCGTTGGGTCCGGCATTGCAGTCTGCTCCGGCGTTGCTGTCGCGGTCGGTTTCGGCGTTGCTGTCGCAGTCGGTTTCGGCGTTGCCGTTGGATCTGGTGTTGCTGTCACGGTTGGTTTCGGTGTTGCCGTCTGCTTTGGCGTTGCTGTCGCGGTCGGTTTCGGCGTTGCCGTCTGTTTTGGTGTTGCTGTCGCGGTCGGTTTCGGCGTTGCTGTCGCAGTCGGTTTCGGCGTTGCCGTCTGTTTTGGCGTTGCTGTCGCAGTCGGTTTCGGCGTTGCCGTCTGTTTTGGTGTTGCTGTCGCGGTCGGTACCGGTGTTGCCGTCTGCTCCGGCGTTGCTGTTGCGGTCGGCTCCGGTGTTGCCGTCTGTTTTGGTGTTGCTGTCGCGGTCGGTACCGGTGTTGCCGTCTGCTCCGGCGTTGCTGTTGCGGTCGGCTCCGGTGTTGCCGTTGCCTGCCAGTTCGCAACATATTTTTTATCGCCAATGTTTCCCTGTGCAATTGTGACATTTCTCTGCGGTTCTGTCCCATTGCTTCCGGTCCATCCCGCAAACGTATATCCCTCTTTCTGCGGAGTCATAAGCACAACGGCATCACTTTCTATTGTATAACCGGTGACCGGATGGAAAGATCCCCAGTTTCCTCCATTGAGATCATATTCGATCTTATATTCTGTTGCTGTCCAAACAGCCTGATAATTCTTGTCTCCTGTAGTCCCTGCACTGATCCAGATATATTTCTGAGGAGTATTGCCGTTATCACCGATCCATCCCTCAAATGTATAGCCTTCCTTCACAGGACTTCCATAATAAGAATACGAATCCTTGATGGTATAAGTGCTGTCCGGTTCCTGCCCCTGTGCGAAGGATCCACCGTTTAAGTCAAATGTGACACTATATTCTATTGCTTTCCATACTGCCTTTACTTTCATGTCGGCTGCCGGCATTTTTTCATCGGATACCATCGGCTGACCATCCTCTTTTGTCCAGCTTACCAAATCATATCCTGTAAAGCTCACATCCGTTGGTGCCACAATTGGCTGTCCATATTTTACAGTCTCCTGCATAGAACCCTGCCAGTTCTTTGTACCACCATTGTAATCCCATGTCAGGGTATAGCTGTTTCTCTTATAATAAAAGTTTGCGACCGTATTCCCACCGGCTTTAACAGATACCGGCTGGTTTTTATCTGCATCCGGCTCAAATCCTTTCTGTGAATGATCTGATGCATTCACAATGCTATCGATCATTGCCTCAATGCCTTCCTGGGTAATACTTGGTGTATCTGAATATGTGCCATCCAGATTCTGTAAATATATATTTGCTGTGTAAACGGTACTCTGGGAAGCCTGTGTCCATTTTCCCTGCAGAGTTGTTTTCTGTGTAATCTCCTGTGTAAAATCATATTTTTCCGGACTGCCATCGGAAGTATTCCAATACCAGCCTTCAAAGATATATCCCTCTTTTCCGGAATTAGAAGGACATTCCGCTTTCTGTCCCTTTCTCACGATCTGTTTTTCGATATTGGACAGTAAATTATTATTTTCATCGGTAAAGCTTACCGTATAATAATCAATATATGCGATGCAGGAATCTGCATTTTCTATGGTAATATCAACTCCTGTATCCTCCACCTTGTTTCCATCCGAAACGTAAATGTCATAGGTACCCTTCTGTACCTGCATGCTGTCCTCATAATTCGCTGCATCCGATTTTTTCAGACAATATTTGTAGTTACAATCTTCCCAGACAGCATCGTCTTTTCGTGTAACGACCTGCACAGTAAATACCGGCTCCTTCGTTGGACTTGGACTTACGGATGGGGCGGCACTTGGTTTTGTGCTTGGGCTCACGGATGGACGGACGCTTGGGCTCGCGGTTGGTTCGACTCTTGGACTCCCGGATGGATCGGCACTTGGTTTTGTGCTTGGGCTCACGGATGGGCGGACGCTTGGGCTCGCGGTTGGACCGACACTTGGACTTGCGGACGGACTGATACTTGGACTCGCAGATGGACGGACACTCGGGCTCGCGGTCGGTCCGACACTTGGACTCACGGACGGGCTCACGCTCGGGCTCACTGTCGGTCCAACACTTGGACTTGCGGACGGACTGACGCTTGGACTCGTTGACGAATCAGCACTCGGGCTCGCGGACGGCGACCTGTCAGGCATCAAAGAGGATGTCGGTGCAGGAGATACCGCGCTGTTTGCAGACGGTTTCAGACTGTCAGGTGCTTCTGTTTCCTCCTCCTCATCATCAATATTATCATCCCATTGATCATCCTCTTCAATCGGTTTCACAGTAATCCTGCATTTTAATATTTTCTTTCCTACTTTTGCCCGGATCACTGTCTTGCCCGGTTTTTTCCCTGTGACATTTCCTTTATTGTTGACCGTGGCAATCTTTTTCCTGGTACTGGACCATTTGACCTTTTTGCCTCCGGCATTTTTGACCCGGAGCTTTACTTTCTTTCCCACCTTGATCACGGCACTGCTGCGATTTAACTTCGGTTTCTTCGCCGCATTTACCGACACCGGAATTTGTGTACTTGTCACTACCATGGCAAATGCCATAATCCAGGCCGCCATTTTCAATACCCTCTTTTTTCTCCTCATTTTTACACCTCATTTTCTAATGAATGTCTTAGCGAAAACAATTTCGTAACACTTTGCAGATAATTACATAATATAGTATATGACCATATTTTTCAATCTTTTTAGAATTTTTGCATAAAAATCATAAATTCTGCCATACTATTTGTTGCAACAATCACAAGACTGTCAGAGGAAGCTTTCTGACAGAACCATTATCACTCAGAAAAGAGGTAATATTATGGCAAAAAATTCATCAAATTCAACAAATGCTGACAACAGCTACAATTCTTCTAAAAATGCCAGCAACACAAGTAATGCATCAAACACTTCAAAGAACGCAGGCAATTCTTCCAACAAGACAAAGAACAGCAGCAAGAATTCTACAAAGAACTGCCACAACGCTTCTGACGAGTCAGACTGCTACTAAATATTATCCGGGGCTTTACGCCCCATTACATAATTAAGGTATTGGGGGGGCGGTCCCATGAATTATCAGGTTATATCCGAAAAAACATTGTCCCATTATCTGGAAATGCCCGGACTTCTTCTGGTGGATCTCCGCAGCCGGGAGGATTACGAGAAAAAACATATTTCCGGAGCTGTCTGGCAGGACTGGGAGCATATCGTTGAAGAATTACCTGCGCTTCTTGCCGATTTTGAAACAACTCACGGGACACTCCCCACACATATTGTTCTGTACTGTGATTCCGGACATATCAGCCTGATCACGGCAAGAGATCTGGCAGTCCGCGGATACTCTGTTATGAGTTTAAATGGCGGATTTCATCGCTGGCACGGCGAAACAGTTTCTTGAAAATACGGCTTTCTTCTGCTAGAATTGGAGCGGAGGAAAATACAATGGATAGTTTTATTTTTAGTATAAATGCAACCGTACCTATATTCGCAATGATGATCCTTGGAAATCTCTTTCAGCGGATCGGCATTATTGATGACCATTTTGCTTCTGTGGCCAACCGCTTTGTTTTCAAGATCTGCCTGCCTTGTCTGGTATTTCTGGATCTGGCCGGCACAGACATCCGGCATCATTTTGATTTTAAATATGTGGGCTTTTGCTTCGTGGCAACGCTTTTTTCGATCGTGTCCATATGGATCCTGGCAAAGCTGTTTCTGAAGGACAAGCACTCGGTGGGTGCTTTCGTACAGGGATCCTACCGCAGCAGTGCTGCCATTCTTGGCGTTGCTTTTATTCAGAATATTTACGGAACCTCCGGGATGGCTCCACTGATGATCATCGGTTCCGTTCCCCTTTATAATATTTTTGCCGTGATCGTGCTGACCTTCGAGAGTGGCCATGACAGCGCAGATTCCTCTGCCAATATCCGCAGAGCCTTCATCAATATCCTAAAAAATCCGATCATCATTGGTATTTTTGCAGGACTTGTGGCATCCTATGTGAATCTTTCCCTGCCGGGCATGGTTACAAAATCCATCAACAATCTGGCTGTTATGACTTCGCCTCTTGCTCTGCTTTCCATCGGTGCAAGCTTTGAGGGCCGCAAGGCACTTGCCAAGCTGAAGCCTACTTTCGCAGCTTCCTTTATGAAGCTTTTAGGCTGGGCCGGTATCTTCCTGCCGATTGCGGTATGGCTGGGCTTCCGGGATCAGGAGCTCATCGCCCTGCTCATTATGCTGGCTTCTCCTTGTACGCCTGCTGCCTACATTATGGCAAAAAATATGGATGGTGACGACATTCTGGCTTCCAGCATCGTTGTCGCCACCACCCTGTTATCCTCAGTTACTCTGACCTTCTGGATCTTTTTACTGCGTATGATGAGTTATATTCATTGATAATTATTTCATTAGTTTATTTAACTGGTCCGCCTGGGCGAAGCTGCTCATCTCATAAAGCACCAGCACTTCGTCCGCCGGATTTTCTTCCAGATATTTCCTGACAGATTTTTTAAAATAACGCAGATCGATCATCCGGATCTGTGCGTAATCCTTCATCAAAAACGGCACCATGCTGTTGGCAAAGGAGTCCTTAAAGATCAAAAGTGTCCGGTCACTGTCCGGATGTTTCATTTTAATGTCTACTTCTCCGTAATTTCCACCGAAATAAACGGCGTATTTGTCCTTTTGATCCTTTTTGGTCATATCATATATTTCATCCATCTTCCGGCCGTCACAGATACTCTCTGCCTCCGGCAGCTTTTGGGGAATCTCTATGGTGTCCGGCACGGCATCCCTGTCCAGTGCCTTGGAATATAACGTTCCATAAAAATCATCGCTGAGCTTCCGAATTTCAAAGGAAGTATAGGATGCTGCTTTTCTCCCGGTACTCTCACTGTATGCCCGATATCCCACATACGCCCCGTACTGGGTCCAGTGGTGATCCGTGCGGTAATAAACCTGCGTCTCCTTCTTTCTGTTGTCCTTTGTCCCCTTGTTCGTCTTTCTCGCCTGCTGCAGCTCCTGACGGAGATCTAACAGTTTCGCCCCCTGCAGCGTCTCCTTTGCCGTTTTGTACATGGCATCGGCATCGTACAGAGACGCATGTGCCGGCAGTTTATCCCTTAAAATCCTCCCCGGAGGCGGCACAAGCATCACGGTGGTCTGTGATCCCGGACTCAGGGCTGCCAGCCGGTTTACAAACCGGAGATTCTGAAAATAATCTGTCCGGGAAATATCCTGATTCATGATCTTTTCAAAATAATAATGATCTTTTCCCAGATAAACACCACCAACATCCTTCATACCGATCCACTTTTTTACCCTTGTGGAAAGTCCGGTCCAGCCGTCTCTCCCCGGAAATTGATCGTTAAATGCATCCGTCAGTTCCTTCTGCGCCTCTCCCGTCATGACATTCTGCACATTGGCAGAAGGAAACTGCGTCAGATAGCGGTTTTCATTGTCGGAATATTCTCTCTGTCCCCGTGCCGCTGCAATCCCACCGACTGCCAGCACTGCCGTAAAAAGCACAACGGATATGAACTCTTTCTTTGCCATTGCTTCCTCCTGTCCATGAACGATTGCTTAAAAACGAAAATACAAAAACGGATTATAGCTGCCACTGACCAGCAATGCCACGCTGATCACCAGAAGCACCGCCAGCCACACAAGCCGCAAAACAAATGTGACACGCTCTCCCCATACCGGCGATACCGTCAGAAGCTTTTCTTTCAAACTCCCATACAGTCTTCCTGCCATCTTTTTTGGCAAATCAAGACTTCCAATCAGCAGGATCATCAGAAACAATCCGTAAGTACTCCAGTAGTAGACTGCTATTTTATTACCTGCCACAGTATCCACACCAAACATGGTTCCCAGATATGTAAGCAGCCGGCTCATATCATCACAGGCAAAAATTGCCCAGCCAAGTACGATAAAAAACAGGGCATAGAGATGACGGAAAATCCGCGGCCATCTCTCCATCTCCCGCAGTAAGAACAGCTTTTCTGCCAGCAGAAGCACGAAAAAATAAAGTCCCCACAAAATAAAATTCCATCCGGCACCATGCCACAAGCCCGTAAGAAACCATACCACCAGCAGATTAAAGATCTGACGAATGATTCCCCTGCGGTTGCCTCCCAGAGGGATATAAACATACTCCCGGAACCATGTACTTAACGTAATATGCCAACGTCTCCAAAACTCCGTAATACTCTGGGAGATATAGGGATAATTGAAGTTCTCCGGAAAACGGAATCCAAACAGATATCCCAATCCGATCGCCATATCGGAATATCCGGAAAAATCAAAGTATATCTGAAATGTATACGCGATCGCACCCAGCCATGCCGATGCCATACTCATATCCCCCTGCTGCAGCACAGAAATCTGATTCCATAATGCACCGATCTGATTTGCCAGAAGCACCTTTTTGGCCAGTCCCAGAATAAATCTCTGTACTCCGTAGAAACGACCCTCCCAGGTTTCCCTGCGCCCTTTGATCTGCTCCTGTATATCGCTGTAACGCACAATAGGACCTGCGATGAGCTGCGGAAAAAGACATACATACATGCCAAAGTCAATGATATTATGCTGTACCTTCACCTGATGCCGATACGCATCAATGGTGTAGGATAACGTCTGAAATGTGTAAAAAGAGATTCCGATAGGAAGAGCCAGTTTTAAGAGATGTACCGGATTTCCTGTGAGCTGCGATACACTCTGCAGCACAAAATCCGTATATTTAAAAAAGCATAAAATACCAATATTGATCACAACGGAGAAAACCAGCACCCATTTCCGGTACTGCGGTCTCCTCTTGCGGTCCAGATACTCCATCAACAGACCGTTGCAAAAATCAAATACTGTTGAAAACAGCATGATGACAATATACCTAGGCTCCCCCCAGGCATAAAAAAAGAGACTTGCGACAAACAAAAAGAAATTGCGGTATTTTGCCGGACAGACCGCATAACCGATCAGCACTGCCGGCAAAAATCCGCAAAGAAATACCATACTGCTAAAAACCATATTTTACCCCTTGTATCTATTTGATCTGTGAAATCTTTCCAATCAGATATGCATTTCGTGTCATGGAAATATTATTGATAAAAATAACATCCTGCACCTTCTGCTTTTTGGCCAGACCGGAAACGCTTCCCTTCCAATAACGGTAATCGATCACATAAATCTTCTCATAATGATCCGCCAAATAAGGCACAAATGCATTGCCGTAGGATTCCTTCACCACAATGCAGCTGGAACCGTCCTTGATCTTTTTGTTATGGATCACGGTGTAGGGATTATCTCCGGCCAGAAAAGCACAATATTTCAACTGAAGACTGTACTTTTTGCCATTGGCGATCACTGAGGATTTGTACTTTCCCCCATTCTGATCATGATAAGTCATGGTGATCTGCTTATGATCTACCGGGAAATAAGCCTTTACCTTATCTTTCCGCAGAGATTTATTGTGATCGGTATCCAGATAAAAGGAACCTAAAAAGCTGCCAAAACCCTCCTGATGATAATCAGAAAGCTCATGTCCCTGTATTCCCTTTGCATCACAAAACTGACGGTATGCATAATATGCCCCTTTCCCGGTCCAGTGGTGATCTGTCCGAAAATAGATATATTCTTTCCGATGGCTCATCAGTGTGTCATACAGAGAAACCTTCTTTACCTGATGATTCATTTTTTTGTAGATGGAATGAATCGACTTTTTCTGATTCGATGAATTGACTTTTGAGGTTTTATTATCCGGGAATGTAATCCCCACGCTGGTAGGCACAACAATATCGTAAATATCTGCCTTTCCCTTCAGGGCATTTGCCACATGATTGACTACAGAGGCATAGTTTTTGGCAGAACTTTCCACATAATTGTACAGCTCATACGCACTGTCTCCCACCTTTACCGTACCCCCAAAACTTTCCACTTTACCCTTCGAGATAATCTTATCATAAGATTTTTTATTCTTGACTGCCGGTTTCTGCGTTGCCTTATCCTCTGTCTCTTTCCCTTCTGCCCCTGCTTCTGCAGACTTTTTATTTCCGTCTATGGTAATCTCTCTGACCGAAACTGATGAACTACTTCTATCTGTGGCTTTATTCTGACCACATGCTGATAAGCTGACAACACATCCCACCGTTATCATAAAAAGTGCAAAACCCTTTTTCATTTCATTCCTCCGCCGCAACACATTGGTATCTTATTTTTTCCCTTTTAGCTGCTCTCTGATCACACTGCCTGCCGTGTCCTTATCTCCGGACACACATGCCACAATATATTTCCCACTCTGCAGAATGACTGCATCGTCAATCTTCTTAGCCTCCTTGGGCAGATAATCCTGAAAGGACTGCCGCATATCCGTCAGATGCTTCTGTACATTTTCAATCTCCTGATCCATCTGGCTTTCATCCTCTACCGTAACGATCAGCAGCTCATCTGCGCTGGTTCCTTCTCCCATATACAGCTCCGTGCTTGTGTCCTCCGAAGCTGTCGTTATCATACTCTGCGCCACAGAGTCATCCATCTTCTCCAGCTTCGTATCAAAAGCGACCTTCTTGATCACCGTACTGGCAAATGCCTTTGTGTCCAGTGTACTGTCCGCCTGCTTCGGCTGATCCCCGTCATCCTGTCCGGAGGTAAAACTGCGATCCTCTATATCAGCCGACACCACCGTGCCACTCCCCATCTCCATACGAAATGCCCAGACGGAAACAGCAAGTGCCAGCACACTGCATGCCAGCAATATATAAAGCGGTTTCTTTTCTTTATTTATAATCATGGTAATCCTCATTTCAATGTTTCTCTTAAGCACCCAAAAATAAAGTACCAATATGATTATATATTCGTCATTTCCTATAAGTCAATACATTTTCTCGTTTTTGCGCAATTATGTTGTCCCTTGCCGTAAAAAAATACATTTTCCCGTTTTTTACCGATTCGCCAGCCGTTCTAATGCCTCCTGCGGGATCGTTGTGTGGCAGGCAATATTTAACACACTTTCTGTCTCATTTGCCGCATTATAATACCACATTACTGCTTCCTGAACTTCTCCGCATGCCTCATAATAGGCTCCAAGCTCACAACACAGTTCCGCACTGCCTCCCATTGCCGTTCCCTTCAGGGCATATGTCATAAACCGGTGTATATCTCCCTTCAGCCGATAAATATGCGCCAGTGCGCAAATCGCCTCCAGGATCTCATCGCCGCTGCGGGCCGGCTGCTCCACTGATTCCAGAAAACTTTCCTCTGCTGCCAGAAAATCCGCATCCTCCCCGGCTATAAAAAGCTCCATGGCATACATATGATGAAGCTTTGCGGACAGAGGAATCCCCTTCTCATGAAGCCGCTTCAATGCCGACAGATCTCTGGAGCCGTGGCTTCCCTGCGGACGGTGAATGATCTCGATCTCACTGTCAAAAACCACCGGATCCAGACGCAGCGTCTCATGAATCGGATCGATCCATGTAAAGGAACGCAGCCTGCGGTAAATCTTTGGCCGGAGCTCTCTTTCAAAATTCCCCGTGGTATTGTAATCTCCCAGATCATTGCAATAATACATCTGTACGATCTCCACCTCCGGCAGAAGAACCTCCTTTAACTGCCGGATCTGCCGATGGTTCTCCGGATCCACAAACTCGTCCGCATCCGCCGTATAAATGTAGTCCATGGTCGCTTTGGACGCTGCATAATTCCTTGCCGCCGCAAAATCATCAATCCATTTGAAGTCATAAATTTTGTCTGTATACCTTGCTGCGATCTCTTTGGTTTTGTCCGTCGAGCCGGTATCCACAATAATGATCTCATCCATGAGATCTGCCAGAGAATCCAGACAGCGCGCCAATACATTTTCTTCATTTTTCACGATCATACATAAACTGAATGTAGTCATCTTCTCCCTCACTTTTCCTATACTCTAAAAAAGGGCAAAACCAGCGTTTTGCCCTCCAAGAATTGCTTCGCAATTCTCGTTGGCTTCCCTCTACGCTACAAGCATTTTCCTATACTCTAAAAAAGCATCTGGACCAGCTGCATCAGAAATGCTGCCACGCAGGCTCCCACAGCCACCTGCAGAAGACCTTTCCGCCGGTACGAAAGGATCAGTGCCACGATCGTCCCCGCCGTTCCGGAAATGATAGATCCGGTGGAGGTAAAAATAGCCGGAAATGTCATAGCCCCCAGCACAGCATATGGCACATAGAACAAAAAAGACCGGACAAACTGATTTTCCAGCTTCCCTCTGCATAACACAAAGGGGATCATCCGGATCAGATATGTCACCCCTGCACAGATCAGCAGGTATATAAAAAATTTCATGGTATCCATATGTAAACCTGCCTTTCTTTATTCATCTGCCGGATACAGCCATGCCCCCAGTGCAGAGGCCGCTACCGCACAGATAATAATTACAAATCCTGAGGAAATATGTTTTAACAACGGAATCCAGTGGAAACAACAGCTCATTGCCACTGCGATCAGTATTACCTTCAGGCAGGCACTGTCTGCCCTCGCCTGCGGGATAATGATCGCCAGAAACATACCGTAAATCGCAATGCCCAACGCATCGCTTACGATTGGCGGCAGTACTCCTCCCAACAGTGCACCAAACAGGGTTCCTGCCTGCCATCCTATAAACGGAATACTGATCAGACCGTATAAATAATATTTGCTGACCTCTCCGCTGCGGCTGGATGCCACGCCAAAAATCTCATCCGTGATTCCAAAGCTCGTCGCAAAACGATGCGGCAGTGTCATAGAACTATCCAGCTTTTGGGACAGAGACAAGGACATCAACGCATAACGCAGATTAATGATAAACTGTGTCAACGCCATTTCCATATACGCTCCGCCTGCCACCATAATATCCAATCCGGCAAACTGTCCGGCTGACGTGAGATTAGTCACAGAGATCAACAATGCCTGCCACCAGGTCATCCCCACCGACACCGCCATCAGTCCAAACGTAAAGCTTACCGGCACATATCCCATAGCAATGGGGATGCCGTCATGCATCCCCCGTTTAAAATCATCCATTGTATTCCTTCCTGCCCCTTTGCAGGACTCCTGTTTATTGTATTATATCTGACCACATATTTTATACTTTATCACCGCAAAGGCTTCCCGCACGTACATATTCGGTGCAGTATACCATTTGACTGCAGAACCCAGTCCCTGCACATGGGACAGACCCTTCTTGCGGGCAATCCCTAATGCCCGGTAAATATGGAACCGATTGCTGACGATCACAACCTTCTTTCCGGAACCTGTCATTTTTGCAATGCTGTATTCCAGATTCTGATCTGTGTTTACCGACTGGTCCTCCAGGATCAACCGATCTCCGGCGATGCCTCGTCCCGTGAGATATTCATACATTGCCTGTGCTTCGCTGATATCTTCACCCGGTCCCTTGCCACCAGACAAAATCGCCTTCGTATCCGGACTTTCCTCTAGATAATTATACGCTTTTTCCAGTCTTTTTTCCAGATTATATGATGGTTTCTTTCCAATGACTCTGGCTCCCAGCACCACCGCATAATCTGCACCGGGATCCGGTTTGCTCGAACCATATCCCATAATAACCACTTCGATGAACAGAATTCCCAAAAGCACAATGCCACATACTGCCAGAATACAGCCCCGCAGCTTTCCCGGCATCTGATATCCATGACGATGCAGCACCACCAGCAGACCATCCCCTGCAAGAAGCCCTATGCCCATCAGCAGCCAGAACCAGGTAAACTTATTTGTCATATCTACAGCTGTAATATATAGAGCAAAGTATCCTATACACAATACGCCCAAAATCAATATTGCTGCCATGCCGTACCGTTTCCTTTTCATGTCCGTTCTCCATTTGTGTCCATCCGCGAGCCCTCATTACTCTGCAACATCTTCCACCGTAGTCTCCTGACCCACATCGTCAAGATTGCTGTCATCCTGCGCCGGCTTCTGCGGCTTTGTGGTAGCCTGCGTGTTGTCGTTATTATCTCCCTGTGCCCCATCCGGATTTGACGGATCATTTGCATCATCCCCCTGAGGCTTATCTGTCACCACAGGATCTGCCGTTTCCGCTACCGTCTTGGTTGCATCCGGATCAATAGTCTCCTCTGGCTTTTTCGTTGCCTTAGGATCCTCTGTCGTTGTCGTATACTTCTTATCACTGCCATCCGAGCTTCCGGTATCATATACAAAGTCCGCATATTCCAGACCACTGTGGAGATCTTCCATAAACTCGTGCCAGATATACAACGGATATGTGCTTCCGTAAAGGTTGCTTACGGCTCTTGGATTGTCATAACCCACCCAGACAGCTGTAGAATAATATGGTGTATATCCACAGAACCAGCCATCCTTTTTATCACTGGTTGTTCCTGTCTTACCGGCACATGCCATGTTGCTAAGCTGCTTCCCTGCTGCAGTACCCCGGACCAGTACCCCTTTCAGAATATCTGTCATCGCCTCTGCCGCTTCCGGCTTATAAACCTGCTTCTGCTTTGTAAGTTTATTCATATTGACGATCACGTTTCCGTCATAATCTGTAATTTTCTTGATACACGTCGGATTACGGAATTTACCATTGTTGACAATGGTTGCATAAGCCGATGCCATCTCCACGGTGCTGGCACCGTTGGTCAGACCACCCAGAGAAGCGGCCGGCACATAATCACTGTCCACAATCTTGGAAAAGTTCATTTTCTTGACATAGCTTAAACCTACGGCAGGTGTCAGCTCCTGGAAGATCCTCCAGGCAACAACGTTTTTAGACTTCTCAACCGCCGTACGCAGCGGAATCTTGCCAAGGTAACGGCCATCTGCATTTCGCGGACCACCCTTAAAAGCCGTGTCGTCCACGATACTGTTGGCGGTATATCCGTGCTCCAGCGCCGGCGTATAAACCGCGATCGGCTTAAAACAGCTTCCCGGCTGGCGATAACTCTGGAAGCCACGGTTGATGGTATAGCCTGTGGTGGACTTCTGCTTTCTTCCTCCAACAATAGCAACTACTTTTCCTGTTTTATTATTAATACATGTCGCCGCTCCCTGCATTGCGTAGACACCCTTTGTCTTCTCGGTAAAGCCTGCCAGCTGCTCGTTGACCGCTTTCTGAAGCTTCGACTGTATCTTTTTGTTTAATGATGTATAGATATTGTATCCGGCAGAATGCAGCAGCTTGTAGCATTCCTCATAGGAATCCTTATACTCTGCATCATAATCAGCCCGGTCTGCGTCTGATGAAAACTCATACCGGAACTCAAATCCCTGCTTCTGCATCAATGCCTTGGTCGCACAGCTTACCGCATATGTGGTAAGATAATTTTGATTTTTAATCTCCTTCGCCGGCTTCATGACAATATCCGAATAATACGCATCGCTGTACTCTGCCGCAGAAATAAACTTCTGGGACAGCATCTGGTCAAGAATACGGTTTTTACGCTTAACGGTATTGTCAAAATGCTCCAGCGGATCATAACTCTGAGGACGGTTTGGAATAGCGCATACAAACGCCACTTCTGCAAGATTCAGATCAGATGCTGACTTGCTGAAATATCCCCGGCTCGCCGCCTCAATGCCATAATATCCGTTGGCAAAAAATACATTATTGATATAAAACTCCAGGATCTGATCCTTCGAGTATTTCTTTTCCATCTCCGTGGCCACAAAAATCTCCTTGACCTTACGGGAATAAGACTTATCCGTATATGGCAGATAGTCCGTAAAGATATTACGGGCAAGCTGCTGTGTAATGGTACTGGCACCTCTGGTGGCATCCTGTCCTCTCAGTTTATTGAGAAACAAAGTGACACCGGCGCTGACAAGCGCCTTCGGATCATAACCTGCATGCTTATAAAAATCTCGATCCTCTGTAACCACAAACGCATCCTTTACATACTGTGGAATCTTGTCAAAGGAAAGATAGTAGGAATCATGATCTCCTTTGAGCTTTGCCAGAACTTTTCCTTTGGAATCATAAATAAAGCTTGCTTCGGACGCTTTAAAGGTATCCTCGGAAGATGCCTGAACCATCTTTTTCGCCTCGGACTGCCATTTGAGCAAAGTATTACCATACTTAAAATAAAACAATCCAACCACTGCCAGTATCGCCAACAGGATCAGCAAAAATAATATCTTGAAAAATAAACGAAGCTTTGGATGCTTCTTTTTGCGTTTTGCCTTTCGTCCCTTACCCGTCTGCGCTGCCGCCACCGGTCTCCTGGCAGAGTTTCCTGATACTCTGCCTCTTTCTGAATAATTCATACTTTTATCACGCCTTTCTAATGTGGTTATCATAGCATATTTCATTCAAAATTGCATCATTATACTGTCGTTTTCATAAATTCATAAGATTCTTGTCATATTTATTTCCTAAAAAATTAAAGAATACTATATATTTTCTCCTATTTTTATTCCCGCTGTATATTTTTCGGCAATCGGGCAAAAATCTTCATATCGATCAACAAAATGTTTCGCGGACATCCATCAAAACAGAAAGGATTATAAATATGTATCGTATATCAAATAATACCAAAAATAACAAAAAAGTACGCTGGGTTCTTTTGGAACAGCTTCCAACCATATTATCTCCCAAAATACTGATTTTGATCTTCCTTTATGCCATGGCTTTTACGCTGCTGGTGCTGGGGCTTCGGATCCTTCATTGCGAAACAGCTCTGTCCCAGAGTGTTTCCATCGTTACATCAACTGCCGGCTCTGACACTTCTCTGATCTATCACCGGGAATCCCCGAAAAAGATCCAGAAAAATATTGCTTCCCAGGTCATCCGCCTCCATGTCATTGCCAACAGTGACACAGCACAGGATCAGGCTCTGAAACTCAAGGTCCGTAATGCCATCATCGAAGGACTCCAGAGCAGTCTGACGGATACCGGCTCCGTACAGGATGCCAGAAGCCAGATCCTCGCCCAGATTCCCTCTGTCCGGCAGAAGGCACAGGAAACCATTGTCAAAGAAGGATATTCCTATCCGGTCAAAGTAACTTTAGGCAATCAGTATTTCCCCATAAAGGATTATGGCGATCTGCGTTTTCCTGCCGGAAATTACGAAGCTCTGTGTGTCCGTATCGGTGCCGCCTCCGGTCATAACTGGTGGTGCGTCCTTTTCCCGAGTCTCTGTTTTGTGGATGAGACACATGCTGTCGTTCCGGCAGATTCCAAGGAAAAGCTGCAAAGTTCTCTTTCCAAAGAGGAATATGAATCCCTGGAGATTCATTCTGCCGCATGTGACTGGATCACGAAGAAGCTGAATAAGTAGTCTGGACATTCCCTCCCTCATCCCGTACAATAACAGACAGGCAGGACGGCCGGTGGCCGGCTTCCCTGAAATCACTTTGAAAACGAGAAATCAGGAGGGATACCATGAATGAAAATGTACTGATCTCCATCGTTGGCCGTCATCTGACAGACGATGATGAAAATACCATTGAAACAAAATACCCCGGGAAATATGCTTTCTTTCAGGGAAAGCATATTATCCGGTATGTGGAATATCCGGAAGTAGAGGAGAACGCTGCCCCGGAAGCCATTCCATGTATGCTGAAGATTGATAAAAACAATGTGATCTTAAGTAAAAAAGGAGCTGCCCCGGTAAAAATGCATTTTTCACCTGGTACAGCTCATAATACGCTTTATCAGACGCCCCTCGGCTCACTGCCTCTCCGCATCAACACCTCTGAGCTGAAGATTACAGAAGAGGATGGGGCGATTTCGGTCAATCTGTCATACAAGCTCCACATGAATGGAAACCCCATCAGTGAATGCAGTATGTCCATCTCCATTGTAGAAAATTCTTGATTATTTCTTTTTGGTTTTATCCACTTCCGCCTGAGCCTTCGCCTGCATGCCGGACAGCTTGTCCTGCATCTTTGTGCGGAAGGAACGCTTCTTTGTCGGTGCTTCCAGAGTAGAACGAAGTCCATGCACCTCCAGAATGTAAATACCACTGACCTTTGCTTTAACAGATTTCTTGACCGGGATCTGCTCAAAGATCTTCTCGTCGCACATCAGAGACATGATCTGGTTTCCAATCTTTGCCTTGACGATCGGCACCTTCTGACCACGGAAACGCTTCGGTGTCTGGTCAATGACCAGCTGTGGCAATCCCGAATCCTTTAGTTTCATTTTCTTTTTGTCAATAACCAGAAACGATGCATTCTGGGCTGCGGCCTGAAGCTGTTTCTGCGACTCCTCCTGACGTGTCTGCAGCTTTCGACCATAGATGCTCAGCGCCACCAGACCTGCAACCAGCGCAATGATAACAATAATCGTAACAATCAGCCATGCCTTTACTGCAAATACCGGCATGATCATCATCCATTCATTCATATTATTTAACCAAACCTTTCTTCAAACTGTTCATAAGAATACCACATTTTCGCCAAGTTGAAAATACCTAACTACAACTCTGCGGCATTTTTCTTTACAGTTTCTCCGATAATCTCCCGTACTTTTTCTGCTACGTGCTTTTTCTCCGTCTTTTCCAGCTCGTCCATATAGATTGGCTTACAGTACTCCACAATTACATGCGTGCTGTGGATCCACGGAAAATGATTTTCGAAGGCTTCATCTGTGTTGTTCAGTGCCACCGGCACGATAGGACGGTGGGATTTGTCTGCCAGCTTAAAGCTTGCCTGATGAAACTCCAGCAACTCCTCACCGTGGTTTCTCGTTCCCTCCGGAGCAATAAATATGGAATGACCGGACTTTAACAACTCAATTCCCTCCAGAATTGTCTGGAGTCCCTTTTTGATATCGTTTCGATCCAGAAACAAACATTTCATATACTTCATCCAGCGTGTGATCAGCGGCACATGCGCGAGATCATCTTTGGATACAAATGCCATGGGCATCGGACCTGTTGTATATCCCACCAGAATATCGAAATAGCTTCTGTGGTTGAAGGCATACATCGCTGACTCGCCCTGGAGAATATTCTCCTTTCCCTTCACTGTCACCTTCACGCCGGAAATAAACAAAATATCCTTAAATGCCCTCCGGATCAATGTCTGTGCATATCTCGGCTTCATATCCGGATTGATCTTTCCGATCACCCAGCCTACGATCCATGCCGGTATACTAAAAATATAATAAAGTATCAGATAAATTACGACAATAACTGTTCTCATTCGATTCTCCATTCTTATACTACTGCATATATCAGACTACCTCGTCCCCAGATCAATGTCCTCATCTGCATTCTGCTGGGATGTGGTATCCTCTGTAGTGGTTTCCACACCGTCCTGTCCGTCCTCTGTATCCGGTGTGGCTGGTGCGTTTGTATCGTCTGCCGGATCAGATGCCGGTGTTGCAACCGGCTTCTTCGTCGGCTTCGGTGTTGGCTTCCTGGTCGGCTTTGCCGCCGGTTTTTTCACAGGTTTCTTGGTCGTCTTTGGTGTCGGTTTTTGTGTGACAACAGGTTTCTTTGTCTCTGTCACCTGCTTTACCGAACTGATCTTGTGATCCGGCTTTGGTGTCGGTGCCTCAGTCATAACCGGCTCATTCTTATCATCCTCTGCCACATCCCGGATCTTGCCCTCCGGCTCTTTGATCTGCTGATCTACAGTTGTAGTCTTGTAATATTCCTCCAGCGTCATATTCTTTTTGTAAAGATAAGTCGCCAGCTTTCTTCCAACATAACGGATATGCCATGGCTCATAGGAATATCCTGTAATCTTTGTCTTATCCTTCGGATAACGTATGATGAATCCATAATTATGGCAGTTCTTTGCCAGCCATTTGCCATCGGAGGTATTGCCAAAGCTCTCCTCCAGAGCGCATCCCACTGCCTCACTGGATACATCCAGAGTAAGTCCCGTCTGATGCTCGCTGCTGCCGGGCTTTGCCGATACCAGATCCGTTGCTGACTTGCCACGGCTCCGGACATTCCGGTCATAAATCTCCTTCTGACGCGCATAGGAACGATATCCCGACACCGCCTTCAGTACTACGCCCTTTTTCTCCGCTGCCGCAAAAAGCTTCTCCAAAGCATCTGCGGTCACCTTGCGTACATAACTCTTCTCATAGGTGCCGTAAAAGCTGAACCGTACGTTTGGCACCACCAGATCAGCCGGAATATAATCCGCACTCATACGATACTGCCGGTTTACCAGAACCGTCACACTGTCCTCTTTGGTATCCACCTTGATGAGTTTGGCTTTTTTCTGTTTGACCGTCTTCTTCACGCCGGAGTCCTCCTCGTTCTGATCCTCTCCGGTATAATATTCATAGCCTGTGTCTGAGGTGTCTGTCTGCCCCTCAGATCCCGCTTTTATATCTCCCAGCTGATGCGACAATAAGCCCGCAAAAACTGTCACTAATGCAATAAATACAACTACCGCACGTTTCATTTGTATTCTCCCCCATTGTTATGTTAAGGCAAAAATGCTACTTTCGCCACTTTAGAAACACCGAAAAAACGCGCTTTAGGCGTTTTTTTGTGTGAAACCTTAGTACTTGTTGACAGCGTTTTTTGCTGTCTTAAAAGTACTTTTCACACTATTATCCCATATCTTGTTTTTATTTTCAAGAGAATGTACCATATCTTGTTAAAAAAAATACTTAATTTTTTCTTAACATCATTTTTCCTGCCGCAAACCTCTCCATGCGGTGTACTTTCTGTCCGTTTGCTGTTATACTTAACATAATTACAACGCAGGGAAAATCTGGCTCTCTACAAAGCATTTCAAGCCATATCCCCGCCACCGAAAGGAGTATCTGTTTATGAGCGAATCCATTACCATAAAGGCACCTGCAAAGATCAATCTGTCTCTGGATGTGACCGGCCGCCGGGAAAACGGCTACCACGACCTTCGCATGATCATGCAGACCATTGATCTGTACGACGAAGTGACCATCCGCAAAACGGCAGAACCGGGCATTCATTTCTCTATGAATAAAGAGCTGCCGGACCATATCCCACCGGAGAAAAATCTGGTCTGGAAAGCAGCAAAGCTTCTGCAGGAGCGATGCCATATCACAGACGGACTTGATATTTATCTGGAAAAGAATATTCCCGCCGCCGCCGGACTGGCCGGAGGAAGCTCGGACTGCGCTGCCACACTGCTGGGCATCAATGCGCTTTGTGAACTGGGGCTGACTCTTGGAGAGCTGTGTGATATCGGTGTTACTCTGGGAGCCGACGTACCGTTCTGTCTCCAGAAGGGCACGATGCTTTCCGAGGGGATCGGTGAAATCCTTACAAGACTGCCGGATCTGACACCGTTGTGGGCTTTGCTGATCAAGCCGGATATTTCCGTCAGCACCGGGTATGTATACACCCATCTGAAGCTCGAGGAGATCACGGATCGCCCGGACACAGAGCAGCTGATCGAGTGTATCCGCCGTCACAATGATGCTTCCCTTGCCCGCCGGTTATCCAATGTACTGGAAACGGTTACCATTCCGGAATACCCTATTTTAGAGGAACTAAAGCAGTTTTTAAAGGATAACGGTGCCATCGGATCACTCATGAGTGGAAGCGGTCCTACCACATACGGACTGTATCAGGATGAAATCCTTGCCCGTATGGCATTAAAAAAAGCACAGGAGAAATATCCGGATTATGATATCATCCTGTGCCGCACCCGTCTGCCGGAGGAGTAGACTTCGTTATTCACTGCATTTACACAACAGGGAATCACCCCTGATAACCACAAGACGGGACACCGCATATGATCCGCAGTGCCCCGTCTTTTATGTTGCTCTGTCCTAAGACATTCGTTTCAAAATATATTAGCTGAGGTATTTGGAATAGTCCTCTGCCGTGGTTACTCCATTCTTCCAGTCGTCCATCTTCTGGCGGGTGGCATCCATGGTGTCCTGACAGATCTGTGGAAGATCCTCTCCCCATGCCTTTGTTGCCTGCTTATATCCCTTCTCGATAGCCTCCATCATGGTATCTGCCTTGTCCGTATCTCCACCGGCAAGCGCGATTGCCATGCTGACCAGACGGTCTGAGGTCTGATCCACTCCCCAATATCCATCCTCTGCGATCGATGCCTTGGCATCATCGATGGTCTGCTGGTCTACCTTGCCTGCGATCTCACGGAATGTAGCTGCCAGATTGGTACCTGTCGCCAGATCAAACTTCTCTGCCTGCTTGCCCAAAAGCTTCTGCACCAGACTGTTCATACTATCCAGACGGCTCTGCTGGTCTGCCTTGAGCTTCGCGATCACATTGTCCTTATTATAAATCTGATTTGTGCTGTCTTTCTTTGTCTCATTGCTTTTCTCGTATACAACTCCGTCATCCTTGACCTGCTTCTCTGTTGTCTCTGCCGCCTTTGATGCCTTCTCTGTCTCTGCGGTCTTTACTGCTGTATATCCGTTTACTCCGTTAATTGATGATACACTCATGTTCCCGAACCTCCTTTTTCCTGTTGCGAACATATCTGCTTAAAACATATGGTTTTCTATTAAAAATATCGACTGTTTCTGTTCTGTTCTTTAGAGGCAAACAAATTTTTATGCACATTTTCATGGATTTTACATAAAATAATGTGAATACGCAGAAAAAAGTCTGCGAGAAGGGAGGCCGGCACATGTCGATCCGTCGAAGTATCGCCCGGAGAACACAATATAACTTCCGATTAAACCGCAAGGTCATTCATCTGAAGCATTGCTGGGAGGATGTAAACTCTATGCTGGACGGCTTCTGTGGTCACAAGCATAAGCCAGCCCCTCCACCGAAGCCTCCAAGACCTCAGCCGAAGCCAGGACCTCCGCCTTGTCCGCCGCCCTGTTTTCCGTGTTGTCCGTTCTGTATGCCGCCAAAGCCGGGACCGCCCCCCTGTCCGCAGCCGAAACCGTCTGAACCTCCAAGACCCCAGCCGGGACCGCCACACTGTCCACCACCCTGCCGTCCCCACCCAAAACGCGGTCTGTTTTTCCCGCCGTTCCGGTTTTAATTCAACGCCTAAAACAGTAGTCTATTCGGTATATAAGATAAAAATTCAGGCTGTCTTTCGGAGCCGGAAATCGGCTCCGACCTTTTTCAGACAGATCAGGCAGGTTGGCAGAATATAAATACATGCGGAAACCCATGCTGTCTGATCACTAAAACAGATTGCCGTGTAACCGTAGACCGGCACAAAGATCAGACTAACCACGATCCTTGCCACCATCTCTGTGACACCGGAAAATACAGCTCTGCCGGAATATCCCAGTCCCTGCGTGGTCATACGACAGGTATTCAGGATGCCAAGACTCCAGAAGAAAAAGCCCTGACAGAACAGATACTGCGCTGCCGCATTCAGTACTTCGACTTCCTTCCCGCTGATAAAAATCTTGCACAACGGCCGTCCAAAGAATATCAGCATAATACCGGCACACAAACCGTATCCCACAGCCACTGCCATTCCCTGAAAAAGACCTTTGACGATACGCTTCTTTTTGCCCGCTCCCAGATTCTGGCTGCAAAAAACAGACACCCCGGTAGCGATTGCATCAAAGGGACACATAAAGAACTGCTTCAGGCGCAGTGCCGCCGTAAACGCCGAAACATATACAACGCTGTCGAGACTGTTATTGGCATACTGCATCACCATGCTTCCGATGGCCGTGATGGAATACTGAAGTCCCATGGGTACTCCCATGGTGGTCATAATGCGTACGCCGCGGCTGTGAAGCCTGCAGTCTGCTCTGGATAGTCTCAGAAGCGGCACCTTCGTCCAGATATAAATACAGCAAAGGATTCCACTGATCGCCTGTGCCGTGATGGTTGCTGCTGCCGCACCGGCGCAGCCCCAGTGGAACACCAGAATACAGACCAGATCCAGTATAATGTTTAACACCGTGGAAATCGCCAGAAAAATAAACGGCGTCCGGCTGTCTCCCACTGACCGCAGGATACTGGACATCAGATTATATAACAGGGTAAACGGAATGCCCAGAAAAAGAATGATCAGGTAGTTATATGCGCCCGGATAGATCTTGTCCGGGGTAGACAGCATATGCAGGATCTGTGGACAGAAAAGTGCACAGACCGCCGTCAACACTACCGCAAAGACACCTGTCAGAAACATTGCATGGAAAATATGATTTCTCATTTCCGGCAGATTCCCTGCCCCGAAACTTTTTGCAATGGGCACGCCAAAACCACAGGCAATCCCAATACAAAATCCCAGCACCAGAAACTGGACACTGCTCGATGCGCCTACACTCGCCAGAGCATTGGCTCCCAGTGCTCTCCCGACAATTGCCGCATCAATAATATTATATGTCTGCTGCAGTATATTTCCCACCAGAAGGGGTACTGCAAATTCCATTATCAAAGGCAGAGGTCTGCCTTCCGTCATTTTCTTTGCCATAACTTTCTCACTCCATTTTCCTTTGGCAAAATTTACAAGCAAACAAAAGCTGACAGAAATCTCATCTCTGAAATTTCTGCCAGCATATTTACACGACATATTATGTCGTTGGTATTTAAGGTTAAATTATTTAAGAGTAACCTTAGCACCCTCAGCCTCGAGCTTCTCTTTGATCTCGTTAGCCTCGTCCTTAGAAGCACCCTCTTTAAGAACCTTAGGAGCGCCATCTACAACTTCCTTAGCTTCCTTCAGTCCAAGACCAGTTACCTCACGAACAACCTTGATAACCTTAACCTTGTTTGCACCAACTTCTGTAAGCTCAACATCGAACTCATCCTTCTCTGCTGCGCCTGCTGCATCTCCGCCTGCTGCTGCTACAACAACGCCTGCTGCTGCAGATACACCAAACTCTTCCTCACATGCCTTAACTAAATCGTTCAGCTCTAACACTGTCATGCCCTTGATAGCATCAATAAATTCCTGTGTAGTCATTTCTATAACCTCCGTATTATTTTCTTTTCGTTTTTGTTTTCTTAATAATAATTATGCCTCTGCTGCACCCTCGCCCTGCTCTGCGATCTGATTAAGCACACGAGCAAGATTGGTAATAGGTGACTGCAAAGAACCAAGCAGCTTGGAAATAAGCTCGTCTCTTGACGGAATGCTTGCCAGTGACTTAACACCGTCAACATCATAGAGTGTTCCCTCAACGACAGCTCCCTTGAATTCCAAAGCCTCAGCCTCTTTCGCAACGTTATTCAGAACGCGGATAGGTGCTGTTGCATCTTCCTTAGAAATTGCGATAGCAGATGGTCCATCTAAAAGATCATCTAACTGTGCGAAATCAGTACCCTCAAACGCACGCTTCATGAGTGTATTCTTGTATACCTTGTACTCGCATCCTGCCTCTCTCAATCCCTTACGAAGTTTTGTGTCCTGTTCTACAGTCAGTCCACGATAATCAACGAGAACTACTGTAGTAGCACCATCGATCTTCGCCTTGATTTCATCAACGATTGGCTGTTTTAATTCAACCTTTGCCATAAGATATCTCCTTTCCTGGGCAGTCCCATATTTTTCCTGCCTGGGAAGTCTTACTTCAAAATAAGAAAACCTCCCTGCGTAAACACAGAGAGGTGAAATCATCAAAATAATTACATCCTTCCTCGGTAGGCGGTGTCCTTACGCCGAACGATCGGCACCTACTGTCTACGGCAGTATGGTTTGCTTCACAAACCGAGAAATATTTTAGCACATTCCAAAATATAAGTCAACACCTATTTTTCTGATATTTTCTCCATGCAATTTACCCTAATATTTCTACATATTTCCACATATCCTAATATTTCCACAAATTCTTGATCTGAGGTACCACCCGTGACAGCTTCCATAATTTTTCACTGTTTTTGCGGCTGTTGGGATCATTGATGATCACCTGCCGGTCATCCTTCATTCCTGCCAGGACCAGAAAATGACCTGCTGTGGTAAAATCTCCCGGCCGCATGGCACAGATGATCACATGTCCTTGCTGAAGAGTCCGCCGGATCGCATTCTCATCACAGGACATTTCTGTCCCGGTAAGCCCCAGCAGCGCCGCCCCGTCTGTCATCAAAGACCATGCCGAGCCCTGCCCTTTTACATAATAGCCATTCTTCCCGGCCAGCTTTGCCACCTTCCATGGATTCCATTTGTCATTTTGAAAGGTATGGCATGCCACCATGGCAAGACAGGTAGGACCACACCCTGTCAGCGCCATAAAATCATTGCCGTATTTGCGGTATCCCCACCGCTCATCCCACTGTAAAAATAACGGCACACTACTTTCCTGATTGCCCGCCAGATCAGAGGAGGTCAGCCGAATCTTCTGTTTTTTCCCCGCCTGCTCCGGGTAATCCTTCACAAATTGCCTTGTCTCCGGGTTCTTCTTTGCCAGTTCGACGAGCTGTTCCGGATATTGTCCTTCGTTCTTTTCCCAGAAATTATCCTGTCCCACGGACAACAGACTCTGACGCAGTCCTTCTATTGTCCGGGATGCACCACCCATATAGGTATGCATGGACAAAAAACGAATTCCTATTAGAATAAGAATGATACCCCAAAACCACTTTCTTTGTCTTCTCCTACGTTTTCTTTTCATTTTATTCCGTCTCCCATTTCTGTTTGTTTATACACCATTTTAAAAGGAAACATCGGGAAATTCTTTTGATTTTCCTAAACGAATTCTCATATTTCTCTGAACTTTTAACCGGAACTCCGGTCTTATTTTACATTGCAGGAGGGATGTGATAAGATGAATGCACTATCAATGAAAGGATTACACCATATGAACGAATCAGATAACATTTCCGAGGAGAAGACGTCTACTCCGGAAACAGACAATAAAAAGAAAAAGGAGAATCATTTTTCTCTTGCAGACACCCTTCAATTTATTTTCCTGCTGGCTGTGATCGCATTGATCATCTTTATCCGGCAGATGCCGCTTTTTACGGTAGATGGGCAAAGTATGAACCATACCTATTCGGATGGCGATCTGCTGGTGGGAGATAAAAAGGCAGATTTTAAGCATGGAGACATCCTGATCATATACAGTGATGTTCTCTCCGAGCGCATTGTCAAACGCTGCATCGGTCTTCCCGGAGACCGGGTTGAGATCAAGGATGATCATGTCTATGTCAACGACAAGAAACTAAAAGAGAATTATATTGCAGAGCCAATGCATACAGAGGATATGTCCGTCACCCTCTCCGATGATGAATATTTTGTGATGGGGGACAACCGAAATCATTCCACGGACAGCCGTGATATCGGACCAATTCCAAAAGATAAGATCCAGGCAAAGGTCACGCACAATCTAACGAAGGAATATCACATTACAACGGTTCATCTGAAATGGTTCAAACGTATTGTTATTATTGTTGCTGCCTGCTACATTATCTTTACAATCCTCGGAAGCTTTCTGGTTCCTTTGTTCCGGCGTAAGGATGAAGAGGGGGCAGATGCCAACACCGAAGAGGATACTGAGTCCGGTGAAGATACGGAATAAAGAACAAAAAAACCGGCACAGACCAACAGATGCATTCTCTGCATTCTGCCGTCCATGCCGGTTTTATTATTCACTATATTTTACGATGACATAATCTCTTTCGTCAAGACCGCATCGCAAATCCTTCTAAATTATTTCTTTACAGTAATGGCTTCCATTCCACCCATATATGGTCTGAGGGCTTCCGGAATTCTTACACTGCCATCCTCCTGCAGATTATTCTCCAGGAATGCAATGAGCATACGAGGCGGTGCAACTACGGTATTATTCAGGGTATGTGCGAAATATTTATTGCCATCCTCGCCCTTGACGCGGATCTTTAAACGGCGTGCCTGTGCATCGCCGAGGTTGGAACAGCTTCCGACCTCAAAGTATTTCTTCTGGCGTGGAGACCATGCCTCAACATCAATGGACTTCACCTTGAGATCTGCCAGGTCACCGGAGCAGCACTCCAGTGTACGAACCGGAATATCCAGGGTACGGAACAGATCTACTGTATTCTGCCACAGCTTGTCAAACCATGCCTTGCTTTCCTCCGGCTTGCAGACAACGATCATTTCCTGCTTTTCGAACTGATGGATACGGTAAACACCACGCTCCTCGATACCATGTGCTCCCTTCTCCTTACGGAAGCATGGAGAATAGCTTGTGAGGGTACGCGGAAGTGACTTCTCCTCCAGGATCGTATCAATGAATTTACCGATCATGGAATGCTCGCTGGTACCGATCAGATACAGATCCTCGCCCTCGATCTTGTACATCATGGCATCCATCTCGGCAAAGCTCATAACACCTGTTACCACATTGCTTCGGATCATAAACGGAGGTACACAGTACGTAAATCCACGGTCGATCATGAAATCTCTCGCATAGGAGATCACTGCGGAATGAAGTCTTGCAATATCTCCCATCAGATAATAGAATCCGTTTCCTGCCACTTTACCGGCAGCATCCAGATCAATACCATCAAAACGCTCCATGATCTCTGTATGATAAGGCACCTCAAAATCAGGAACAATCGGATCACCAAACTTCTCAATCTCGACATTTTCACTGTCGTCCTTACCGATCGGTACGCTTGGATCGATAATGTTTGGAATAACCATCATGATCTTCTGGATCTTCTCGGCAAGCTCCGGCTCCTTTGCCTGCAGCTCCTCGAGACGAGGGGCGATCTCGGCAACCTCTGCCTTTCTCTGCTCTGCCTCATCCTTTTTGCCCTGTGCCATCAGACCACCGATCTCCTTGGAAATCTTTTTGCGTCGGGCACGAAGCTCATCGGCTTCCTGCTGAGTCTTTCTTGCCTCTGCATCCAGAGCGATCACCTCATCTACCAATGGAAGTTTCTCGTCCTGGAACTTATTTTTGATGTTCTGTTTTACGATGTCAGGATTTTCTCTGACAAATTTCAAATCTAACATGTCTTTTCTCCTTTATGATTTATTCGCTCAAAAAGCATTTTTCAAATACAACGTTTTTCATGGCTCCATAATATATGACGCCCTCAAACACATCGCATCCAATCTTTTTCGCATACTCCTCCTGAAGTCTGGTGTGGATGCCTCCACAGGTAACGGTAAGTCCCATCTCCTTTGCCATCTCCACGGTCTTTCGGAAGATCACAGTATCCTTTTCATTGATCATATGCTCGCTGAAATATTCTCCGTGGAACTTAATGCCTGTCACCGGCAGACGACGCATAGAATTCACCGCCGTGTGATCTGCGCCAAAACGGCTGATCACCACCTGATATCCCAGATTGGTCAGATTACGTATTGCAACCTCGAATGCCGTCGTGGCATCTGCAAAGAAACGCTCCGGAATCTCAAAAATGAAATTCTCCGGCTCAAGCTTATTCTGCTCCACAACAATATTGTGTATACGCTCCACAGCATGCCTTGTGGACAACTGGCTTGCTGTCATTTCCAGAGAAACCGGAATGACCTGATTTCCCTTCGCCTTCCATGCACCAATATTGTCTGCTACCTCCTGCAGCAGATAAAAACTGAACTCCTCCAGCTGAGCTCCACGTTCCATCAGATGCATGATCTGCGTATATTCAAAATACTGACCATCCCTCATCAGGATCCTTGGGATCGCCTTGCATCCGATCACATGTTCCTTCTCCCCCTTAATCCTTGGAAGATAACTGATCTCCACGCTGCGCTCATCCATGGCACGACGAATCTCGCCTGCCATTTCATCTTCTCTGGAAAGCTGCTCCTCCATATCCTCTGTGTAGATCGCATAATGGTTACCTCTCAGTCCCTTGATGCTTCTTCTGGCCAGATCAGCCTTTTCCAGCATTTCCAGAAGCTCATGATCCTCCTTCTGGATCAGATATACACCTACCGTAGAACCAAAATCAATATTGTCCTCCTCCGCCTCCACTTCCTGCTGATGACGTACCACGGCAGACATGGCATTAACCAGTTCCTTGTGTGTATCATACTGGAACAATACAACAAAATAGTCCCCGTCTACTCTCGCACACATTCCGTCCTTTGTCAAATGATTTAACAGTACATCGGAAAATGCTTTAAGGATACGATTACTTACCGAAAAGCCATAATGATGGCTGAAACTCTGAAATTCATTGATATCCGCACAGATCAGCGCATAATGAGAATCTTCTCTGCGGGATGTCAGAATCTTCTCTGCCTTCCTTAAAAAGGAAGCATATGGAAGCAAGCCGGTAATGGTGTCCTCCGTCTTGGCTCTCGCCGAAGCTGCGATCTTTTTGAGTTTACCTGCAAGCTGGGTAATCTCCAATTCGGAATTTTTGACCTGTTCTGCCTTCACCGCATTCTGCCCGTTATCCGAAATAAGCCGGGTAAGACCGTAAACAACAATGCCCTGTCCATCTTTCTTTTTCTCGGTAGAGGTGCTGATCTGAACCTTGTGATATGACCCGTTGCTGTTGATCACACGGAAAATGTCCTGATGCATCCCTGCATTGGCATCCCAGGAGTTTCTCAGCTGTATAAACTTATCCACATCGTCCGGATGGATGATCGCACGAATGTTTTCATCGGTAAACTGTCCCTCCAGTATCGACTCCGGCGAATAGGTCTCTCCCAGATCTCCGTCCCGGTGAAGAACATGTGCATCCAGATCATAGGTCCAGATCGTTTCTTTTAACATTTTTGTGATGACATTGGAGCGGTGATTATTGTCCGCCAGCTCTGCCTCCGCCTGCTTTCTGGCGGTAATATCCACGATCACGCACAAGTACACCGGCTGACCATTATCATCATCGATCCGGGTACCGTTGATATAGGACCAGCGGATCTCTCCGCTTTTGGCCATGATACGGTACTCCATGGCAAGGGGACCTCTGTTTTCAATGGCCTGACGGATCACTCTTCCTACCATCTCCAGATCCTCCGGATACACCAGCTCCGACGTGTCATTATGAAACTGTATATTGTACTCCGACCGGCTGTAACCTGCCAGACGGAAAAATCCATCGTTCGCATACATGATCTTGAAATCATTTAACCGAACCTTGATCACACCGCCCGGAATACTGTTGGCAATGAGATCCAGCTCCCGCTTCGCATTATAGACATCCTGCAGATGACGTTTCGAACCCGAAATATCCAGACCGGAACAATAATAGATCATACTCCCCGGTTTCGCCTCTCTTTTGGCACGAAATGAGATCCATATGATCGAATCATCCTTGCGTTTTGCACGGAACTCCAAATGAATGCTGCCCCCCATGCTGACCTGACGCGCCATCAGTGCCTTCATCCTCTGCTTCTCCTCCGGCAGGGCAGGTCCCAGAACTCTGTTTTCAAAACATTCCCGAAACTCCTCCGGGGTATACTGAAACATCTTGTAAAAACCATCATTGGCATACATGATCTCCGGTTCAGCCTGCATTTTAGCGATCATCATGCCACACTCAGACATGCCCGCCAGACGTGCAAACTGTTCCTTATGCATTTCAAAACCACTGTCTGTCGTATTTTCTGTATTAATTTCCATACCACACACCCCCTTCGTATTCTGTCTCTTTCTCCTTAGGTGCATTAAGTCTTATTCTATTAATGCTTAAATTTAAACCGGCGATAACTTTGCCGGACCATCACCAATCTGTACGACATAGAAATCTGCCTTATATCCAATAGCTGACTTATACGCTCTGCCAACCCGCTCAATGAACGTATCCACCGCATCATCCTTTACAATGCTCACGGTGCATCCGCCAAAGCCCGCTCCCGTCATACGGGAACCAAGAACACCATCGACCTTCCATGCCGCTTCTACCAGAGTGTCCAGTTCTCTGCCTGTCACCTCATAATCATCCCGGAGAGAAATATGGGATTCATTCATAAGCTTTCCAAACAGTGCAATGTCGTTTGCCTTCAATGCCTCTACAGCTTTCACGGTACGCTGGTTCTCATATACCGCATGCTTTGCACGTCTCCGGCGAACCGGATCCTTCACGGCATCCCGGACTTCCTCAAACTGCTCCTCCGTAAGAGCCCCGAGGCTGTCCACCTGTCTTACCTTCTGAATCTCCTCCAATGCTTTCTCGCATTCCGCACGGCGTTCATTGTACTTCGAATCTCCCAGCCCGCGCCGTTTGTTGCTGCAGGAGATCACGATCTTGGCTCCTTCCAGCCTGATCGGCGCATATTCATAGGAAAGATCTGCCGTGTCCAGAAAGATCGCATGATCCCTTTTGCCCATGGCAATGGCAAACTGATCCATAATACCGCAGTTTACACCATTGAAATGATTCTCCGAAAACTGTCCCAGAAGTGCCAGATCCTGATTGGAAATCCCTAACTGAAACAGATCATTGAGAATATAGCCGGTCAGCACCTCCACCGAAGCAGAAGACGAAAGACCGGAGCCGCTTGGAATATTGCCAAACAGCATCAGATCAATACCACAGGGAAGGTCGTAGCCCTTCTCACGCAAAGCCCACATCACACCCTTGGGATAATTAGTCCACCCGGCATTTCTACGGGGTTTGAGATCATCGAGACTCGACTCGATCACAGGAAGATGTCCGAAATTCATAGAATAGAAACGAAGCTTACGGTCATTTCTCTTGCGTACTGCACCGTATGTACCAATCGTCAGGGCACATGGAAAAACATGACCGCCATTGTAATCCGTATGCTCACCGATCAGATTCACACGTCCCGGCGCAAAGTAAACGGCGATATCATCCGCTGCACCATATACTTCTTGAAATCTTTTGTAAATCCTTTCCTTCATGCTCGGTTCCTCCGTCATATTATATAAATTACATTATATACTATTCACGGGTGGAAAACAAGAAGGAAGGATTGCTAAATCTTTGTAGTCTGTAGTAATTTAAGGCAACAGCATATCTTGTATAAAAAAGCACTTTGTTCCATATTTTTTACGGATTCATCTTTAAAGCAGCTTTCATCCTGCCGTTATCCGGTTATTTAAATCTCTCCCGCCTCCCGCAGATATGCAAGAAATCCCTGGCACCCTTCCAGCACATCATCATAGGTCGCATCAAAATTCCCGGTATACCATGGATCTGCAATATCCCGGTCTGATCCGGCGAACGACAGGAATTTATACACCTTTCCATCCGGATCTCCGTGCAGCATGCGGTGAAGATATTTCATATTGATCTCATCCATTCCGATAAAATAATCAAAATCATCATAATCAGCAAAAGAAATCTGCTTTGCTCTGTGAGGCACCAAAGGAATCCCCACTTCTCTCAGCTTGTTCACGGTTCCTCTGTGAGGAGGGTTTCCGATTTCCTCTGTACTTGTGGCAAAGCTGTCAATCACGAACCGGTCTTCCAGCCCAAGCTCCTTAACTTTATAGGTGAATATGCTCTCGCTCAGGGTTGATCGGCAGATATTTCCCCAGCAGACAAATGCTACTCTGATCAATTTGTAATCCTCCGTTATCCTGTAATGTCAGGCAGGACTGTGGTCATACCTCCAACCTCATTAGGAAGTTTTTTATAATTGTCCACAGCAAGCCAATATTTTCTGGAATCACTAGTGCCACTTTGGGGACCCCAATGTAATTCCTTGATATTGGCACACGTCCCTGGGCACAGTAATTTCTTACGCTTCGTTCGGATATATTCCATTTTTTGCAGTTTCAGCAACAGAAATGTATTGCATCGGCAGCCCTCCTGTTAAATTGAAAACAACTTCATCAGAAAATAAAGGAAAAAGGCCTCTCAAAGTTTATCGTACTTTGTAGCATTTCCCTTAGCTTTCTCAACCGGATATTTTATTTCATTCTGTTCCATCTTCATGTTTATAATTTCATCTGCATCAAGCCCTAACTTATCCAACAAGTTCTGACTATACACCAAAACATCAGCCAGCTCTTCTTTTATATGCTGCAAATCATATTCCTCCTCGGACCACTGGAAACACTCTAAAAGCTCCGCAGCTTCTATCACAATTGATTTTGCAAGATTCGCCGGTGAATGAAATTGCTCCCAATCTCTATCTTCTGAAAATTTTCTAATTCTTTCTAATGTCTTTCGTTTCATCTCTATATCTCTCCTATTATCGAAGCTATATATTTTTTCAAACTTTTATCACAGATATATAAATATGTCCCCTTAATTCCTCTCGTCATGAGAACATAATATATATGCTTTATGTAATCTAACAATTCTTCTGCGCTAGCTGTTTTCTTCCCGTTTTGGTCATAATAATGTTCCGGTCTGACAATTATTTCCTTCTTGTTTGAATCATAGCCAATTTCTTCTCCCATAATCACAAACCCGTAATTCAAATCATAACCTTGTATTGTATGTATACAACCAACCTGTTTGTCAGCGCCTTCAGACAAAACCCAGTTTTCCAGCTTATAATTCCACTGCTTCTTCACGCCATCTAGTTCCATATCGTAACAAGATTTATCTTTTTTACTTTTCCACTCCCATGCATATCCAGCAATCATGCGCGATAGAGTAAATTCAGCTTCCTTTTTTTGTTGAATATTATCAAATGTTTTAAAATCATTTATTACTTTGAATTCATATTTTTTTATATGAGTAATATGATTACATTTGCCTGAAAGAATTTCATTTACCAGATTAATATAATCATTTCCACCATTTACTCTCATCTGCGTAAATAAGGTATAATATGTAACCACTCTTCGATTCTGTTCCAATTTCATTTTTTTATCAAACCGCTGTATATTAATGCCGGAAGGGCCTACCACCTGCATTTTATCATAAAACAAATCGGACAATCACACTGTTGCATAATCCAATCAAGCTCGTCACTTTCGGTTGTCAGCCCCAGCATTTCACAATTAATTTTAAAACTAGCTCTATTTACAATATTTTTATATTGATGCAGCCTATGCGCTTCATCAACAAGCAAAATATCATAATGCTGCCTCACAACATCTGAAGGACCAATTACATCTGCCGCTTTTAACCCATAAATGCTTCTAAATACTCTGGATAATGTTTTTCTCAAAGACGTTGGTGGAACAACAAATCCAATTTTTTATCCCTATACTCTTCACTGTCCCGAAGCAACTTCATTATATATATAGCAACTATAGTTTTTCCACTTCCCGGCATTCCATTAATAATAATTGCCTGTTTAGGATCCTCTTTAATCATATGTGTTATATTCTCCACAGCGTTGCGTTGATCATCATTTAGTTCTTTGAAGGGACTATATTTAAACAAATCTGAGTTTTCTATTTCTTCTATCGAATGCTTAACAAGTTTTTCTCTTTGCAATTTACGCCAAAGTGAATAGAATTTTATATCATATTTTGACTTATCAAAATATTCCTTATCTGCAATTCCTGCATTTTTATTTGTAACAATAAATTTTTCATCCGCAACAATGTATTGAATCAATTTTGACTCATAATCAAATGTCACTGATTGATTAAATTCTTTAGAATATATAAAATGAACTTTTTCAAATATGTTTTTTTCAACAGACATATGATGTTGATTCATACGGGTTTTCACATGATTCGATTCCCCAATATATGCCTGCTTTCCGTTCTCCAAAATATAGAGCATGGGCCAATTTGTAAGATATTCTTCCACTCCATATTTTTGTTTTTTAAAATCTCCTTCAGTAATTTTGAACATACATTACCCCAACCTTTTCCAATTAAATATAAATTACAATCACACATTCAAATCACTTTCCTACTTCTCCCCTTCAAACACCCGGTCCAGTATCTCCATCACAACTTCCTTATCGATTGGCTTCGCAATATGTGCATTCATCCCCGCTTTAAATGCCTTTTCCTTATCCTCCTCAAAGGCATTGGCCGTCATGGCCACGATCGGAATATTGGCGATCTTGTTATTGGCGAGGGTACGGATCTCGCGGGTTGCGGTATAGCCATCCATCTTTGGCATCTGGATATCCATCAGGATCATATCATAATATTCTCCCTGCCCGGAGCTCATGCGCTCCACCGCATCCGTGCCGTCCAGTCTGCCCTCATCTCGATGGAGCGGAGCATTTTGCTCACACTCATACAGGTATTGATATCATCGTCTACCACCAGAGCCCGTGCCCCCTGCAGCTCCGGGATCGGCCCGTAGGTGATCTTTTTATCCGACAGCTTGCATGGGATCGTAATAATAAACTCCGTACCTTTTCCTTCCTCACTTTTTAGAGATATGGTGCCACCCATCATATCAATGACATTTTTCGTGATCGCCATACCAAGACCCGTGCCGCTGATCCCCGTCTTTGTGGGGGTTCGCTCTCTGGAAAAGGAATCAAAAACGTGCTCCTGAAACTCCTTGGACATGCCGATTCCATTGTCTTTTATACTAAACTCAAAGGTGGTATAACCATTCATGCTGCACGGCTTTTCCAGTACACGGACATTGATCATGCCTCCCACCGGTGTAAACTTCACGGCATTGCTGATAATGTTCAACAGGACCTGATTCAGCCGGAGCTTGTCCGTAATAATGTCCTCATGCAAAACATCCTGGGTATCAATATACAGATCGAGCTGCTTCGCAGAAATATTGCCCTGAATGATCGTTCTCAGATCATGAAGAATATCCGGAATATGTACCTCTGTCTCCTCGATCTTTACACTACCGCTCTCGATCCGGCTCATATCCAGCACATCATTGATCAAACTCAGTAAATGGGTGCTGGAAATATTGATCTTATTCAGATAATCCTGCACCAGTTCTTTATCGTCGATATGCGTTGCCGCCAATGCTGTATAACCAATGATCGCATTCATCGGCGTACGGATGTCATGGGACATATTACTTAGAAATGTCGTCTTTGCTTTATTGGCGTGTTCTGCTGCCGCGAGGGCGTTGCGAAGTGCCTCCTCGGACTTGCGGTGTCTGTCCGTGATATTCCATGCATACTCAACAAAAACCTCTCTGCCCTCCCAGACTGTTTTTCTGGTTTTTACGGCAAAAACCTCCTGACCGTTGTCCACCTCAGTCTCAAAACATTCTCCCTCACCAAGGCGTTTCAACGGGCAAAACGGACATTGCTCCGTAAATCCCATCATATACTCATAGCAATGTTTCCCCTGATAAGGTTGATCCGAATGACCGGTATACTTTCTCGCCAGTTCATTGGCATATAGCATGGTCAGAGTTTCTGCATCACTCACCTGAATCATTTCAATCGAGTTGTTTAATATCTCTTCCAGTAACCGCATATTATTCTCCAAATGTATATTCCTTTCTCATTGGTTCTTATATTTTCATTTCTTCATTAAAATAATTTACGTAAAACATATCTATTTTCTCTATTTCGCACGACATAAATATTCCACTTATATTTTATTATGAACATATATGGGTGTCAATGAAATCCGGATATTTCACATGTTTTTGTATACTTATAATAAAAAAAGAGACATTACTCTTGTCTCTAAAAATGTAACATATATAAATAATAAGAGGTTATTTGGCAGGCGTCGCGGCTCCTGCATCTCTTTTAACCCATAGGGTGCGTGGTTGCAACGTATTTTACCACCTCAAATAACCTCTTTACTACTATATACTAATTATAACTCAATTATTCTTTTTTGTAAATCACTTCTTTATTTCTCAAATAGTTGTTTAATCTCTTTTCCGTTATTTTCCACCCCGTAATGATCGAATTTTTATATCCCTTTTTATCACTTTGTGTACATATCTTCAAAACTAAGAGCATAGCCTCACTGTTATTTAAAACCTTCTTAACAATAAGTCCTGCATTAGGGCGTTTATCTCTTATAATATAATCAGGCGACTCCAAAATTTTCCTAAATATACACCAAAATGTCATCACACGCTTCCGGATGTCTATTTTTTATATGTAATAACTGTTCATTTGTAATAATAACTTCATCCGTCAAATGATCACTGGAAATACAATCATATATTGTCCAGTTTAACTTTCCCAGCGAATGAATTATTTTAGTTTTACCATCAGAAACTTCATTTTGATTTTTTGAATAAATAGATTTCATTTTTAACTCTCTTTCATCTTATAATTCTTTTAAGTAGTGGCTATACTCTCATCGCATAGTCAGTTTTTGTATATACTATTTTAGCATATATTTCATGTAATTTCAACTACTTTTCTTTTTATTATAAAATTCTATTCTACAACTGTATTGTTTCACTTACCTTTATCTAAACAAACGGCATCCGCAACCGATAAATTGCGAATGCCGTCTATTTATTACTATACTATGGCAAAATTGTTGGTTTTTTCGTTTATTACAGAAAGGTCATTTTAATTACTTTAATACAAATACAATATCACTGATGACCGGTGTGCCGCTTCCGCCACCCACACCGCAATTCAGGGTAATGGTCTTTCCGGCAGCCCAGTTACCATCCCAGCCCGGATTGCTTACACGGTAACGGTTATTTCCGAGGCTTGTGCACTCGCCGCTCCACATAGATGTGATCTCGCGGTCCAGAGTAAACTCAACGTTCCAGCCGTTTGTAAAGCTTATGCCGGAATTATTGGTCAGGGTAATCTGTGCGATTCCACCGCTGCCCCAGTCGCTGGTGAGCTTCACGGTTCCTGTTACCTTACCGTCGTCAGCCGGTGCTGCGGTCGGTGCAACCGTTGGTACCGGCGTTGGTGCAACAGTCGGCTCTACAGTCGGTGCCGGTGTTGGTGCAATTGTAGGTTCTACGGTCGGTGCAACCGTTGGTGCCGGCGTTGGTGCAACCGTTGGTTCTACAGTAGGTTCCGGTGTCTCGCTGCCATTACCTGCAATGGAAAGCTTCACGATCTTTCCACCATTCCATACAGACAGGCAGAGATATGTCACATTGGAATTTTCCTTAATGTTCATAGATGCTTTTAGCTCTTTGACGGTATATGTTCTGGTGATCTCCTCTGTCGCATTGCTTGCGGCCGAATAATTATCACCGTTCTGCCACTGATTATCTACCGATGCTCCCCAGCCGAGAATGCCCCAGTTTCCATGAGATGGATCGGTACATGTGTATACAACTGTTACAATATCATCATCTGCCGCATCCATCAGCCAGGATGCATCGTTTGTTGCATAGGTTGATGTCAGATTGGAGGCAATGATCTTTTCTCCTGTGATCACCGGTGTCTCTGTCGGTTTTACAGTCGGTGCCACGGTCGGCTCTACCGTCGGGGCTGTGGTTGGTGCAAGCGTAGGTGCAACAGTTGGCGCTTCGGTTGGTTTTACGGTTTGTGCTACAGTCGGCTTCGCTGTTGGTGCCTTTGTCGGCTCTACCGTCGGTGCAACCGTTGGTTTTACAATCGGCGCAACGGTCGGCTCTACTGTTGGCTCTGTTACATTTCCATCAATTCCGGTTACTTCAAAGTTCATCTTGACGGTATTTGTCGTCTTATAATTTACATTATTAAAGTATGCCTTATAATTTGAATTTTCTACGGTCACATTATTTACGTGGGTATTGGCCCATACATTAATAAATGAGAAGTTAAAGACCGGACAAATCAGACCATCATCGGATGCCTTCTGTGATACATCATAAGTAAAGGTATCGTTCTTCATGGTGTATTTCTGTCCGTTGATCTCGAAGGATTTTACCTTCACGGTTGCCTTGTTAAATACAGAGGCCTCATCATCTGCCACATTGATGTCCTTAATGTAAAGAGATCCAATGTTCTGCAGCTGGCTCTTGGTTGCTTCCAGAGACAATGAGAAATCTCCGCCGCCGGAATAAATATCAACATGCTCATCACTGATCACAGACTGCCAGCTTGCAGTCTCCAGCAGATACAATTTGGCACGTACATATTCTGCCTTTGGCACCGTCACCTGACAGGTTGCCTTGTATCCCAGAGGCACAGACGCTGTAATAGTACATGTTCCAGCCCCAACTGCTGTTACCTGTCCCTTGGAATTTACAGATGCAACACTCTCATCACTGGAGCTCCACACAACCTTGTCCTTGCTGTCGGCCGGTGTCAGTGCAGCGGTAAGCTGCTGCTTCTCATCTCCGATATGAATCGTCAGAGAAGATTTATTCAATGTAATTCCCGTCGCAGTTGCAGACTGATCTCCGCCATAGATCTCCATCATGGCATCCATCAGTTCCTGATGAACCACCTTATTGGTATAACGGTCAATGATCGCAAATCCATATTCTCCGTTATAACCGTTGTCCCATGCAACCGGGATCATACCATACTGCTTTGCATAGTAGCAAACCTTCTGGTAATACTCCGCACGGCAGATCTTATTCTGACTGTCGTAATTTTCTTTATTGATGGCACCAAACTCTCCAATGACCACAGGGTATCCCTGAGAAACAAATTTGGTGTTCATTTTTTTGAACTGGGATACCATATAAGACTCATCGCCCCAGCTTGCTTTTTTGGATGCATTTGTGACACTGTCACCCCACTGGGTCACAGATCCGGACTCCGTACCACAGAAATCCCATGGATCATAATAATGAACAGAGATCATGATTCGTTTCTGTCCGGATGCGATATTAGAAGAAAGATACTTGTCTGTCGGCATTTCAAAGCCGTAATCCCCTGCCGTATAATCAATATTTGTGTTCCATCCCGGAATCAACAGCCATCTCTGGTCATTGTTGCCGCCGGATTTACGTACGGTATCCACAAAAATCTGATTGTACGCATTTATATTGGCATAAGCACTTCTGCTAGGGGTTCCATACGTTCCGTCAAACTCCTCATTCATGGACTCAAAGATCAGATGCTCATCATAATTTTTGAAACGATCTGCAATCTGCTCCCAGCATGCTTTGTATTTCGCTTTAATCTTTGTCTGGTCACCACTTCCGCACAACAGCCATCCGCCGTTTACTGTGGTGTAACCGTCCCCGTGCATATTCACGATAGCATACATATCATTGTCTACACAATAATCTACTACCTGCTGCACACGGTCAAGCCATGTAGAATCAATCTTGTATCCGTTATTATCATCGATCATACTCAGATAAGATACCGGAATACGGATTGATCGGAAGCCGGCATCCTTCGCTGCAAGGACTAAGTCCTCCGTGAGCTTCGGATTGCCATAGGCTGTTTCGTTTGGAGTGCCTCCACTTGCGGCCTCCAATGAGTTTCCGAGATTGTACCCGACCCCCATCGCCTCCGTGATCTGCGACTGGTTCAGGTTCTGAAAGCTGCTTCCGGCAGCTTTTGCAGTTTTCGCCGTCGTATTCGGGAGTGACAGCGAGGTTGCCACCATTGCCATACTCAGGACAATGGCCATTGCTTTTTTTCGTAAAGCCATAAAAGTCTCCTTCCCGGCTGATCAGAATGAAATTTCCGGCCGCAACTGTCCCAAAAACCGGACAAAAGAAACGATAAAAAGCAATTATAAATCCCCACAAAATATAAATTGTTTTTCATGATCATTTCTTATTTTTGGCTCAGAAAAAAGACATCCTTTGTCCCCACAAAAAATGTCTTTCCACATCCTAATCACGCCCAATACATTACTGAAACAACTCCCCCACAGAGTTGTTTCTTTTGCTACAAAAATTATATTATCATCCTTCTCCAAAATATGCAATACGATTTTACAAATTTTATGTACAATTTTTACAAAATGTGTTTTGCAATCATCATATTATTGTGCATAATTTACTCTTTTATTTTTAACTCAAACTTCCCACAACAATGATTTGGTTGCGCCCATAATATTTCTTATGTTTCAAGGAAATGAATATAGATTTTTGCCTCAAAAATTTTAACAATACGCGAAGCTGTGACACCAAAATTGACGCAGATCAGTAGGATTTCTGAAAAGTCTTTGCTTTGCAATGTTTCGATGAATACGTGTCTGGACGATCAAGCCTCCAGGGTGGGCTCAGTTATTTCAGTGGGCACGCTCCCGCTACGTCGCGACAACCAGTGTAAAAAAATCCATATATGCAAGATTTTTTACACACAAGTATTGAGCTATTCAGCTCAATACTTTAGGCATGGTGCATAACGCTACAAAAGACGCAGCGTAAGCACCAGCGAGTGCGAAAGTGCCCTTTGAAACACCTGAATCCCACCCGGAGGTGCGTACGGTAAGACACGTTCATCGAACATCGAAACAGCAAAGCATATAGACTTTTCGAAATCCGTAAGTGACAAGACAATTTTGGTGTACACAGCTCACGGTTATTCAAAAAATCCAAGGCAAAAATCATATTTTACACTGCGGACATAAGAAATATTATGGGCGCAGCTATATGTTGCAAGTGGGAAGTTTGATTTTTTAAAAATAAAAGAGTATTTTCTTTCTTTACAGAAAGGATAGAAATTTTTTCAATTTCCGATTGAATATCAACAAATAATTCTGTATCATAGAAGTAACTAATTACGAATGAGAGCGTGTAAGGCATGAGCAAAATAATTGAAAATATTTTTTATAAGCAGCGCGAGGACTTCTACCGGAAATATAAAGACCGCAACAAGCGGTTTACTTTTCCGGAGGATATCACCATGACAAAGGGGATCCCTTATGCCCCAGATGGTATCAAAGCGCATCGTCTGGATATACTGGAACCGTCAGGCACTGCTCCGGCTAAGGGATGGCCGGTGATCATCAATGTCCATGGAGGCGGTCTGCTTCTTGGCAGCAAGGAGTTTAACCAGTATTTCTGTGCCAGACTCTGCACTCTGGGTTATCTGGTCTTTAATGTAGAGTACCGGCTGATCCCGGACTGCACAATCTTTGACCAGATCAGTGATATTTTTCAGGCAATGGATTTTATCCGGAAGAAACTGGACAAATATCAGGGTGATTCCGCTGATGTGTATGCGGTAGGAGACAGCGGCGGTGCCTGTCTGCTGGTATATACTGCGGCCGCACAGCGCAATTCGACGATTGCAAAGGCTGCCGGCGTGACCCCTTCGACATTACCTTTGAAAGCACTTGGCCTGATCAGCGGCATGTTTTATACGAATAAATTCGATCAGATCGGACTTTTCATGCCTAAATATCTTTTCGGACCGAAATACCGCCGCTCTGCGTTTGCACCATATGTCAACCCGGAGCATCCGGACATTATGAAATCCCTGCCACCATGCTTTCTGGTTACCAGCGGTAAGGACAATCTGCGCCGCTATACCATGCAATTTAAGATGGCACTGGACCGGGCCCAGATGGAGTCCGAAATTATGGACTTTCCGGATGACCCACGACTGACCCATGCATTCAGTGCATTTGAACCGGAGCTGCCGGAAAGTACACAGGTTTTTCACGCAATGACCGATTATTTTAAAAGTCTGTAATACACAAGAAATGAGGGAATTCTATGAACTACGACGAAAAATTATTTAAAGAAAAAGCGAATCGGAAGGCGCGTAAGATCTGGCTGATCTTTGCCATTCTCTTATCTGCCAATTATGGTTCTGACTTTTCCCAGGGACTGTACAGTGCCGGCTATTATCTGACATTTCTGGCATTATGCTGGATCCCGTTCATTGCCGGAGAGATCCTTCTCCGGGTCAAGGGCTGGGATACCACCCGCTACAAATTTGATCTGGTCATTGGCTACGGTATCTTCTATACCTATGTGATCAGTACCACATCATCACCGATCGCATTTACTTATATACTGCCGGTGACAAGCCTCCTGGTGATCTATAAGGATCAGCTGTTTATGCGGTACTGCGGTATTGTCAATGCCATTATCATTATCGGAAGCTCTGTTTACCGCTACATGGTACTGGGTATGGATTCCGCTACCAATATGAAGGACTATCAGCTGGAGCTTTCCTGTATTATCCTTTGTTATATCTGCTACGGTATGTCCATCCGTCATCTGAACGAATCGGACGGTGCTATGACCGACAGCATCAAAAATGACCTTCACCGTGTCATCACCACCGTAGAGAAGGTAAAAACAGCCAGTAACTCCATTATGGACGGCGTGATCGTAGTCCGGGAGCTTGCGGGTGAGAATAAACACGGAGCCGACATTGTCGCTTCCCGGATGGATACCCTCAATGACAACAAAACAAATCTGCAGGATACAACAGCCTCCTCTGTAGATATGACCTCCGATATCAGCTCTCAGGTACAGCATATCGCTGTCATGATCGGAGAGGTGGTGACTCTGATCGACGAATCAGGTACCCATGCCAAAAACAGCTCCGTCGATCTGGGCAGTCTCCTGCAGACCACACAGACCATGTCAGAGCTGTCCTCTGAAACAGAGCAGACATTACAGGCATTTAAGACAGAGTTCGAAATGGTGAAGGCAGAGACCGGAACCATTGAAAAGATCAATAATCAGACAAATCTGCTGGCACTGAATGCTTCCATTGAGGCTGCCAGGGCAGGAGAAGCCGGAAAGGGCTTTGCTGTCGTTGCAGATCAGATCCGTACCTTAAGTGCTGAGACAAAGGAATCCTCCGGACAGATTCAGGATGCTTTGATCCGTCTGGAAGAAACCTCCGACCGCATGACAAATGCGATTGAAAATACTCTGCGTCTCATTCAGGATACACTCCAGAAAGTATCCAAAACAAATGAAAGTGTAACCACCATCACCGCGGATTCCTCTGAGATTGAGAAACACATACATACCATTGATGATGCCATGAAACGGGTGGAGCAGTCAAACCACCAGCTTGTGACAAATATGGGACAGGTATCCACTACCGTAGAGGACATGACCTCCGGCATTGCGGATTCCAATGAGATCTGTCATAAGATGTTGAGTAAATACGATGAAACTGCCGTCAATATTGACACGATTGAGAATGTCGTGGAAGCTCTGATGTGCGAGCTTGGTATTGGCGGATTTATGGGACTGGAGGATCTGACACCCGGCATGAAGGTGATCGTTTCTCCCGACAATACACCGGATAAGGCCTACCACGGTGAGCTTGTAGCGGAAACACCACAGGGTATCTCCCTCACCCTTCCGTCCTCCTTATCCATCTTAGAAACAACACCTTGCCATGTGCAGGTTACCGTGGGCAACGTCCTTTACTGTTGGGATAAAGCAAAGATCTTCCCGGACGATAACGGAATCTATCAGGTACAGATCAGTTCCCGTCCAAAGATCAACAACCGTCGTAAATATCCTCGTATGGATATCAATAATGACTGTCTCATCACTGTCCCGGAAACCGGACAGGAGTTTACCGGCAAGCTGGACAATATCAGCGGAAACGGATTTGCCTTTACCACGGATGCCGCTTTCTTTGCCACAGCAAAGGGTACAGGGATCACCCTGCAGATCCAGCATTTTGAAGTTCCGTCCCACAGCCTGCTGGAGGGACGTATCATCCGCTGCTCCAACAATGAGGGCCATTACATTGTGGGCTGTCAGATGCCGGAGGATGACCTGTTCCTGATGAAATATGTTGAGGAGCATCAGTAAAACCGGTCTCTTTGATGACTTTCTAAGGCATATGTAAGATACAAGTTATAATCCATATAAAAACACCACGATCCGGAGTATTGATAAAGGGATTTCCCTTTCAAACACTCCAGGCCGTGGTGTTTTGTTATTTTAATGTTTTGTTATTTTAATGTTTTGTTATTTTATCCCCAGAAGTCCTGCGTACCATAAATCATCCATTTAGCAGAAGCATTGTATGCAACACCTACTCCAATATATTTGAAACCGGTGGTCAGGATACCGTCTCTGTGACCGGAGGAACCAATCCAGCCGATCACCATATAAATTGCATCGCCACAACCACCACAAATGTTTTCTCCTTTATAACCATATTTACTTATGCCTTGCTGCATCATACGGACATCAAACGTTGTGCCATCCTGACTATTATGGTCATAATAATTGTTTTCTGCCATATCCTCACTATGTCCTCTGGCAGAGGCCACCGCCCTGGTTTCCAATTGCAGATTTGAAAGTCCCATATAAGTCCGATATGCATTTGTCATTTCCCAAACCTGGATTTCCGCCGCCCGCAGAATCTCATCGTTATATGTCATATATGTCCGATAGATCATTTTATACTTGTTGAAGTCTTTGGAAAATGCATAAAATCCATAAACAGCTTTGTCTTTTCCATCATAAAAATCACTGAACGCATACATATAAGCATTTTTCGTTAAGCGGTAATATGCCTCAGTTCCTTCCTTCGCCTCTCCCTTATCACTATTCAGCGCATAAAAGTTATCTGTATTTTCACTCCATCCGGCATCCACCATAGACGCTGCACTTGCGCCCTCCTGCACCAACTCCGTCTGCTGTACGGCAGTGCCGTCCGCTGTATTCACCGTAGCATCATAAACGGTAAAGCCCTTTCCAATCGTGAAATAAGAAGCAACCTTCTGATCCTTGATGCCAACCAGAAGATATGGTTCTGTGGTACTGTTACCATTATAAATATATGCCGTCATATTTGTCTGTGGCAGTGGATCGATACGCTCCGGTTCTCCCCACTCTGCCTGCAATGCTTCTGTACTCTCTCCAATATACAGAGATTTTTCTGCAAAGCAGAGGCGTGTGGTTTCCAGTGCGGCCACCGGGGTTGCTGTTGGTGCTGCCGTCGGTGTTGTCGTCGGTTTCACCGTTGGTGTTGCTGTCGGCATTTCCGTTGCCGAGACCGCCGGAGTCGCTGTTGGTGCTGCCGTTGGAATCTCGGTTGCTGACTCCGTTGGGATTATCGTCGGGGTCACTGTTGGAATCTCTGTTGCCGACTCCGTCGGGGTCACTGTCGGTACTGCCGTTGGAATCTCGGTTGCTGAAGCCGCCGGGGTCGATGTTGGTACTGCCGTCGGAATCTCGGTTGCTGAAATCACCGGCGTTGCTATCGGTACTGCCGTCGGAATCTCGGTTGCTGAAACCGCCGGGGTCGCTATTGGCGTTTCCGTTGGTACCTCTGTGACAGAAACCGTCGATGTTGGTGCTGCCGTTGGATTCACTGTTACTTCCGGTGTTTCCGTCGGTTCCGGCGTCTCACTTGGTTCCGGTGCTGCTGTAGGCTCTGGTGTCTCACTCGGCTCGGGCGCTGCTGTAGGATTTGGCGTCTCGCCCGGCTGTGGAGCCAGTGTCGGCTCCGGTGTCTCACTTGGCTGTGGAGCCAGTGTCGGCTCCGGTGTCCCACCCGGCTGTGGAGCCAGTGTTGACTCCGGTGTCTCACCCGGCTGGGGGTCCTGCGTTGGCTCCGGTGTCTCGCTTTTCTGTGGTTCTGCCGATTCCTTCACTCCCGGCTCGGCGCTTGGAAGCTGTGACGGTCTCACAGAAGGCTTTATGGTTGAGCTTGTAGTCAAGCTAACATAGGGACTTGCCGATGGGCTTGGTGCAGGAGCTGTCGTCGTTGGAATAACAACTTCAACCTCTCCCTCTTCATCCGATGTCACTACTACTTTGACCACACATTTCTTCATATGATATGCTGTCAACGTAACCTTTGTCTTTCCCTGCTTTTTCCCGGTAATCCGGATCTTCTTTTTGGTTACCTTTACCGAAACAATCTTTCGATCGGATACCTTGGCTTTGACCTTCCTTGTCCCGGTATTTTTTGCCTTGATCGTAATGCGATCTCCCTTTACAACTGTAACCTTTGTTTTGGATACCCTGATCTTTGCTGCCGCAGATGCCGTATTCATCTGACACGGTGACAATACCGCTGTCAAAAACAGCAGCGCAGCCAACAGGGTCGATATTGATTTTTTCTTCATATAGAATCCTCCCTGATCTCCTTATAGATAGTATATCGGCATACAAAAGCCAAATAATTGTAGAAGCCATAAAAAATAACAAAAAAACAAGAGGCAGTCACATCCTGATAAAATATCAGTAATGTGACTGCCTCTCAAATCACGTTTTTTTCATGTTTTCAAATAATCTAGGAATCCAGACGCATATATGACATCGTTTTTCTACCCTGCCGGTAGTACCACGTCTTTCCATATACGCTCTTTCCCTTCCAATAATCCTTTTCTTGTGTGAAGCATTTTACATTTACAACCGTAGTATAACACCACTCCTATCTATCAGTCGACTTTAAGAATACTTCTGGTACCATTGGTTAACCATGTATGTATATAATACACGTAGATAGGAGTTGATGCTATGCAATACTTTGGCGAAAGACTGCGGGATCTGCGCCAGGAAAAGCATATGACCCAAAAGCAGCTGGCAGACAAGCTGGATCTGGTGAAAGGGACGATTTCTGCTTATGAGCAGGGCAAGAAATATCCCTCCATTGAGGTTTTGATCAAGCTTTGCAATGTATTTCAGATATCTGCTGACTACCTGCTGGGTCTTTCGGATGATATGCAGCTCATGAAGTCCAATCTGACAGACGAACAAATGAGCACCTTCCGCAAACTGATCCACGACATGGAACAATATAATACTCTTAAAAACTCACCAAAATAATGCAACACACTTCAGCAAGCCACCCACCCGCTGAAGTGTGTTTATTGTATCACGCCCTATGTGTTTGAGTTTTTCCTATTTTGCATCAGGAATGAAAATGTAAAATTGTAAACAGATTTATTAGCAGCATATATTTTATTCCACATGGTCATCACTATAGTTTTAATCGTACGACCATGATAACACCGTTCCATCACTCTTTTCTACCGTTGTATTGCCCCAATCCGCATAATTATCTGCGGTACCGTCATAAATTACCTTTGGTACATTCTGGAACGCTTCCGATTCAATTTGTGTTATGCCCGCCGGAACCGTCAGACTTTCAAGCCCTTTACAATCCATAAAGGCTCCCCATCCGATATATGTCACACTGTCCGGTATGCTGACACCTGTGATGCCACTGCACCCTTCAAATGCCTTTCCACAGATTGACTTCACTCCATCCGGAATAACAACATCTCCACTCTCTTTTGTTCCGGTACAGTAAAGAAATCCGTTCAAAATAACCAGTTCCTCTGTTTTCTCCAATTCATTCATCCATTTGGTATTTTTAAAAGCATATGCACCAATCTCTGTCACGCTGTCCGGAATCGTAACATCTGTTACCTCCGTACAATCCATAAAGGCACCTGCCCCGATGCAGGTAATATCCCCCGGAATGACAATTTTTCCACTCTTCAGCGTTCCATGGCTTAACAGGATGTGGTTCACGATAACAAGCTCATCCTTTTCCATCTGAGTATTCAACCATGCTGTTTCATAGAATGCAAAATCACCAATCCTGGTTACGCTTTCCGGAATATTAATATTCTCCAGATTAGTACAACCGTAAAATGCATGATGCGCAATGTTGGTTACGCTTTCCGGAATATTAATATCCTCCAGATTAGTACACTCGTAAAATGCAAGTTGCGCAATCTGTGTCAAACCTTCCTGTAATACAACCTTTTTCAGCCCGGTACATCCGTTAAATACCCCCGATGCTATACTGTCTAAATTCTTCGGAAGAGTAATTTCTTTCAGGTACAGGCAATCTACAAAGGCATACTTTTCAATCTTTACTACACTGTCCGGAATATGAATTTCTGTCAATCCGGTTTTTCCAAATCCCCAGCCCCCAATACTTGTCAAGCTCTCCGGAAGAACAATACTATGCAAACTGCTACACTGGAAAAATGCAGCTTTTCCAATCTCTGTCAATCCTTCCGGCAATGTAACACTCGACAAACTGGTGCAATTATCAAATGTATATTCCCCTATACTTGTTGTCCCTTCCGGAAATGTAATACTTTCCAAGCCACTGCAACTCTGGAACGCATAGTCATCAACACTTGTCACGCTATCCGGTATAATGATACTCTTTAAACTGTTACAACCTGAAAATGCATATTCTCCTATACTTGTTATACCATCCGGCAGAGAAATATCCTGTAATTTTCCACACTCACAAAACATATTATCAGGTATACTTGTCATCCCCGCAGGAAGAACCACCTTGGTCAAATTAAGACAATAATAAAATACACTACTTCCAATATTTTTCAGGCTATCCGGCAAAACAATCTCCTTTAATTTGGAACAGGATGAAAATGCACTGCCTCCAAGGCTCTCCAAATTAGCAGGCAATTCAATACTCTCTAAATCAGTATTTGAAAATGCAGAGCCTCCTATGCTTGTCACACTCTTTGGTATGGTAATACTGCTCAAGCGGAAACATGTATCAAACGCAGATTCTCCTATACTTTTTAAATTCTCAGACAAAACAACGCTCTTCAAATTGTAACACTGGTAGAATGCATCGTCCCCTATACTTGTTACACTATCAGGAATTGTAATCTTCGTCAATTCATTACATTGCATAAATGCCCCAGACCCAATACTTGTTACTGCTCCATTTGGTATTACCAGCTCGCTTGGCAGATCTCGCCCCATTACTAATACACCATTCTTGACCTCAATCGCTTCATCCTCCAGCAGCTTCTGCCAGATTTTTAATGTGTCTTCCGGATTCGATGTATTGGTTGGTACCGGATCTGTTGCAGCCGGAAGCCCGGATGCTCCCGGCTGGCTGCTTACCGTCGGCTGACTACCGGCTCCGGCAGATGCCTGTGGATTTGCCGCCGGGGAGGTTGCAGGCTGCTTTGTAGTGGCTGGTGTATTTGTGGCAGTTATGTTTACTGCCTGACCTTTCACTGTAACATTTACCACGCATTTTTTCATTCCCTTTACGGTAAGTGTCACTTTGGTTTTGCCAGCCTTTTTACCTGCGATTTTAATCTTTTTTTTGACCACCTTGGCTGATGCAGTCTTCTTGTTGGATACGATTGCTTTGATCTTTTTAGAACCGGTATTTTTTACTGTGACAGTAACTGTCTTTCCGACCGCTACTGTTACCTTTGTTTTGTTCGTCTTAATCTTAGCTGCAGCCGCAGCCGTATTTGTCTGCCCCGGTGCCAGAACAGATCCCGTCAGCATTGCCGCCGATAATAATACGGCAATTTGTTTCTTTTTCATTTTTCTCATATCATTACCTCTTTTCCTTGTGTAAAACAATTTGCATTTACGGGTTTAGTATAACATTGTACGTGTCCGGCAGTCAACCTAAAGAGTATATGTATTACCGTTAGACGATTTCCGGTTTTTCCTCATCTACGAATACGGCACAGGACTTTGTTTAATACCGCTCCACCCGCTGAAGTGTGTTTATTGTATCACGCCCTATGTGCGCGAGTTTTTCCTATTTTGCATTTTGTTTTGTACAAAGTAATTCTTGAGTTCGTCAATCCATCGGCAAATATACACATACACCAACTAAAAAATTGTTATCTATATGACTTTTCATAAATAATTGACATTATGGCATATATGCCATACTATAAGAGGAGCTTACATGACAAAATTTAAACTGATAGCATACAAAAAGGAAATTCTGATTGCAAAGAATCGAAGAAAAGATTTTATAGAAAGGCGGATGAAAGATGAGAACGTTTGATGATATGCTTTCTAAACAATTGCAGGATAAAGAGTTTAAAAAAGAATATGATGCCATACAGCCGGAAATGGACGTCATAAGAGCTATAGTAGATGCGCGTACTTCCCTGAATATGACACAGAAAGAATTGGCTGAGCGTACAGGAATTAATCAGGCCGATATCAGTAAACTTGAAAACGGAACAAGAAATCCCTCTGTCAATTTACTGAAAAGATTAGCAGAGGGAATGGGAATGGTTCTTAAAATTGAGTTTGTTCCAAAACAAAAATGTGAGTGATACATTGCTGTGTATTATTCTTTCATGGAGTTTAAGATCAATATTACTATATTTTCTAATTTAGGATAGAGATTTAACCATATCTTTTCTGCCTCCTCATAATCCTCCTCGTCAACGACATCATCACGGTAATCATAGTTATCCCGAAAAATAAATAAGGTGTTTAATTCGTTTCCTATGTTTCTAATATCAGAAATATTTACATTATATTTTTTCAAAAAATCATCATGTTTAATTTCACGATTAAAATAACTAATCAATGAACTATGACTTTTGTACTCAATTCCGGTATCCAGTACAGAAATCGCTTTCACCAGATGATATATACTATAATAAAAGTTTTTTATTAACTGGCTCTCATTTGGAGGCAATTGTCTTGAATTATAAATATATTCCGCCAAATCAGATGCCATGTTCAGCTCCTTAGCAGCTTCCTCTGTCTTATCCTTTTCTGTTTTGTATGTTACATTTTTACTTGCTCTGGAATTTACTGTCATTGTATTCCCCTCCTTGTTCCTTTATATCACAAATTCGCAACGCAAGGGAGCTTGTCACTTGCGCAGAATTTGTGAGCGACAAAATCTCAAAGCGCAACGCGCGACAGATGCGAAGCATCTGGATTTTGGAGATATTATATCACAAATTCGCAACGCTTCGGCAAAAGGTTCGAAAAAGCTCCGCTTTTCCTCACTCGCGGGCGCGCTCACATAGTGATCAGCCAGTTACCAGATGCAAGCACCAGTATCTGGCTGATCGCTATGTTCACTTTTGCCTTCGCGCACATTATATCATACTTTCATATTTATCTATAGCCGTTTCCATGCGATTATATTCCCCGCCCCCCTACGGCAGCTGTCCCGCAAAGGCTTCCTTCGTTGCCTTCGGCAATTTCCCTGCAAAGGATTTTTGATTCGAAGAACCTTTTTTCGAAGAGGCTGGCTTTTTCCTGTCAGATGCAGCCCGGCTTAAAGCAGTCGGCTTTGTTGTGGCAGCTACGCCAGCCTTCTGAGCTTTAACCGACTTTTCGGATGTCCCGGCTTTCTCCGGTGTTTTTCTTCCGGAGGGTTGTTTCGTTGCCGGAACCGCATCGGATGGAGTTGGGGTTGACAACGGTGTGGTCGCCGGCGTTACAGTAACGGCAGCGGTGTTGACTATGTTTGCTCCTGTCATCACATCTTTTGCATGATTATGATTTGTCCGTTTCATTATCCCACTCCCATATATTCCCGTTCCAATTACCAGCAGGAGCAGTATTCCCACCAGACTCCACCGGGTCATATGTAAACTTTTTCCTTTGCTTTTTTGCAGTTTTCCATTGGTAATGTCCACATTTTGGTACAGATCTTTACAAAGCATATCTACATCTGCATATCGTTTCTGAATGTCCACCGCCATTCCCTTTTCAATCGCATTTTTTGCTGAATCCGGCAGATCAATGTCCCGATATTTGGACAGTGGAACAACCCGGTCATGAAGGATCCGGCGAACAGATTCTTCCGGGCTGACCCCGGTCAGCATAAAATACATCGTGGTACAGATACCGTAAACGTCTGTATATGGACCCTTTTCTGTATGGGGTGCGTATTGTTCTCCGGCAGAGTAGCCACTTTTGTAGTATATTGTCATGGTCTTTTCATCATCTGCACTCAAAAAACGGGCGGTACCAAAATCAATCAGAACCAATCGGCCATCTTCCCGCAGGATCAGATTATCCGGTGCGATATCCCGGTGCAAAAGCTTTTCCCGATGAATCACAGACAGGCAGTCCAGTACCGGCTTCATAAGACGCAGCACCGCCAGAGGCTCCATCCTGCCATCTCTTTCTACAAGCTGCTTTACCGTCTCGCCCTCGACATATTCCATCACCATATAGCCGGTTTCGTTTTCATAGAAAAAGTCCTTGACGGATACGATACTGTCAAGTGCGCCAAATCTCGCAAGAGTCCGGGCCTCTTTGATAAACTTTTCCAGCTCTGTCTGAAATATTTCTGCGGAGGATCCTGCATATATCTGAAGACATACTTTCCCCGGCATACGCATTGCATAACGGCGCGGAAAATATTCCTTGATGGAGACCTTTGTCTCAAGCACCGGATCATAACCCAGATAAACAATTCCCATGCCGCCCTCTGCAATCACATCCTGTATCCGGTACCGGCCGTGCAGAACAGTTTCCCGCGGCAGCCAATATCCTTCATAGATGGCAGGCTTCTCTGTATCGTTATTCATACACTTCTCCTTCGTTCCATTCTTGTTCCCGGGAAATTATATTCTGGCACATTGTTTTATGCTCTGATAAAGATTACTCCCAGCCCTGATATTCCAGTATAATATCATATAACGACAGCATCCCGGTCTCCCCGAAACACACATCCAGTATGGTATCCAGCTCATATTTTTCCGGCTGATACCCCGGCATATTGCAGGCGGTCAGAATCTGGTTTGCAAGCAATACAAAGGCTTCCCTGGCTTCTTCTTTACAATATCTGCGGGCATTATCAGCCTGATATCTCCGCTGGGCCACCTCGAAGATCAACGGCAGAAGATCATGACGGTCAATGATGCGGCATCGTTTTCTCTGCTCCTGAAGCTGGCGGTTGTCTGCCCCCTCCAGCATAAGCTGAAGCTCCCGTTCCTTCTGAAGACCAACATTCAGAATTTCAGACAAGTATTTATCATCCATAATGCGGATCTCTCCCCGCTGCATCCTTGTTCCCTCCGGCGCCCCAATATCTTCCCGGTCCGGATACAGATTTTCCAGAAGCTGCGTATTGGAATCACAGGAGCGTTCCAATATGTGGATATATTCCTTAATTCGTCCCACCACATCATCCGAAGGTGCCGAGGTCTTTCCCTTTTCACATGCCCGCAGATAATGACGGATACTCTCCAGATCCAGTGTTTTCTCTTTTTTTCTGCCCGGAAATATTCTTCCCGGCTTCCATTGATAATACGAGGTTTCCGCCAGAGTTGCCTCCAGCAGGCCCTCATATTCTTTCCTCAGATATCCCAGAATTTCATCTTTTAAATCCCGGAAATATTCCAACACTGTCATACTGTACCCTTTGAAATATTTCTGCATGGATAACGCAAACTCCATAAACTGTTCTTCCGGCATATCACAGTTCTGACGGTACGCCTCCCATATTTTGCCGGTCTCATGATGCTGTTCCATCGGAATGTCCGGTAACATCTGTCCCAAAAATGACCCTGTCATCTCCTGACATTTTTCATAGGTAAAATGATGTTCCAATCCATACATCATAAAAAATTCGCGAAGATCATTGACCTGAAAGCCCGGCTCCAATGCCCCATTGACAAGCCATTCCTCTGCTTCTTCCGCCGACAGTCCCAGTGCAAAGAACAGCTTGAATAATTGTTCTCTGACCGGTTTATGGTACTCATCCACAGCAAACCACCGTTTCATGGTACGGGTTGAGCATGGCCGTTTCTCCCCACACCGCTTCAGACATTCCCGATATGCGTCATAACGCATTTTCTCCGAGGCTTCCTGCGCCTGCTTGATCGTGATTCCCTGCATTTTTGCGATCAAATATCCATCAAAACGATAATATCTCATCCTTCGTCCTTCCTTATCTGCCTGTAATCTATTTTATAATACAATTACATTTCTCACACCCTGATCTTAACAACATTCGAATAGGCACTGTAACGTTTCTTTCCATTGATCTTTTCCCAGGTTTTGACCCGCAAAGATATGGTTCCCTTCTGACTGCCATACGCCAGACGATATTTTGCTTTATATGATTTGATCGTTCCTTTTCGAATGGAAATTTTCTTAAATTTTCCACTCCATTTTCCCTCAATGACCGCATATTTTCCCTGATATTTCTTCAATGTGATCTGCACGCCTTTTCTACCGCCGTAGACTCCTTTTTTAGCAGAAATGGCCGGTTTCCTCAGCCACGCAGCCGTCACCTTAATGGGTTTGATCTCATCCAACGACATATGAGAACCATCCGCATTGACCGCCATGATCTTATAATAATAAGTCTGTCCTCTTTTTGCCTGATGATCTTTATAGGTTCCACCGCCCTTAACGATCTTGACACACTGGTACACTCCCATCTTCTTTTTGCTGCGGTAAATATGATATTCACAGTCCCCCTGCGCTTTCCAGGTCAACTGAATATAATTGGTTGTCACATTCTGGATCTGAACCTGATTATTTGTCACCTGATTGGATACATTCGATATATTGGTCTGGGAAGGCACCGGCGACTGATTTGCCGGAATCCCGGTTTGGTCCGGTGCTTTCGGTACATCGGTCGGCTGTGTTGTGCTTCCCGGTTCTGTACCGGCCGACGCTGTCGGACTTGCGGATATCTCCGGGCTTACACTGGCTGACGCTGTCGGACTTGCGAAAGTCTCCGGGCTTACACTGGCTGACGCTGTCGGACTTGCGGATATCTCCGGGCTTACACCGGCCGACGCTGTCGGACTTGCGGAAGTCTCCGGGCTTACACTGGCCGACGCTGTCGGACTTGCGGATATCTCCGGCTTTTCGGACGCTCCTGGTTGCGGACTTACCGGTACCCCCGGACTCTGGGATGCTGTCGGCGGTATTGTTTCCGTGGCTTCCGGCGGCAGAGTCTCCTCCGGGGACGGCTCCGGCGGTGTTGTCTGTGGATTTTTCTCCCCGGAAAACTTGATTTCTTCCTCCGTAAAGTCTATATCAGAGTTATTTTCTCCAAAAAATTCCTTGACCTCCTGACCATACAGGCTTCCTGCCACACCACACTGAGCAATCTCCACATCTTTCCCTCCGCTGATGCCATCGCCGCAATAGTCACCACCATTATCTTTACCGACACCATAAACCGTTCGGGCGATCAATGTACCGGTCATATTGACATGGACCAGACTTCCCAGAAATGTATTTCTGCCGGTAATGCCGCAGACGGTTCCCAGCTTCTTACTTCCCGCAGAAAGCCATGCACTCATGGTGTCATTCCAAAGCATATAATAATTACATTTCGTCAGACCATAAATATGGGAATCGTCAGACCCATTGGTATAAAGGCAGGTTCCTGTCACCTCACAGTCACTGATAACTCCGTAATTATCGCCGCACAGGATTGCAAGAGGCATTTCCACGTTTCCCTCCTCCTGCCGGTAATCCACCGAAAATACTATGTTTTTAATAAGACCTCTATTATTGCCAAAGGTACTGTGAAGATACTGGGGCTCCTGCTCTCTGTCAGATGCTGTAACAGTCCGGAACTGCCGCAGATATATTTTATGTCCGGCTCCGTCCAATGCCCCGGTAAAATCCGTCACCTCCTCTGTCCCATTTTCGCCCCAGTCGGTTATGGCTATATCCGAAACAAGCTTCAATACCCTGTGAGCCATGTCCTGCTTTACCGCAGCGATAAACTCCGCTCCGTTATGAATCTCCTGCAGCTCATAACAGTCATCCATACTTACATCCCCGGTCAGTATTCCGGTATATGTCCCATTTTGCAGATAGATCAATGTATCATTCCAACGGACTGCATCACAGCTTTTGCCGGTCTTGCAGCGAATTTCCACCTGATTCCCCATATATATGGTATCTGGTTTTTCGACCATGTTGCCATCCACCAATACATCTGCCCGATCCAATACATAGGAATCCACCAGCACGGAATGCATCGTGATTTCCTCAAAATCATAATCATATTGATCTGCAAACTGAGCAAATGCACTTCCCACATATCCGCAAAACTTCGTCCGGATAGAAATGTCCGAATCCTCTCCTGTAATCTTCATATCCTTGTTGAGTGCCGTAATCTTTTCGAGACTGTTGCAGCCGTCCACCGCACCGGTGTTAAACTCCTTAAGGCTCGCCGGCAGCACCAGTTCTTTCAGCTTCCCACAGGTTCCAAACGCAACGCTTCCCAGACTCCGTAAATGTCTTGGCAGGACAATCTGTTCTACATTTTCACAGCCATACAGTGCTCCCACAAAACCATCACTCGTATATTCATTCCAGTCAATAGAAGTGATCTTATCCGAAAAACGAATTTCCTTTAAGGAAGTCATATCCCAAAATGCCTTACCCTCAATGCGGGTCACAGAGGATTTCATCGTCAGCTTCTGAATACTCTGATTGCCTGCAAACGCCTTGTCCCCTACCGTATCCACGCCCTCCGGAATACAGTAGGCGGTATCTGTAAGTCCTCCCGGATAAGCCACCAAAGTATTCCAGCCATATTTACTCCGATAGATCAGTGCATGATCCTGCACAGAAAGATATGGATGTCCTTCTTCTACGGTGATATTCTCCAGTGCCTTATCCCCCAGAAATGGATTTTCTCCTACTTCAACCGTATCTTCCTGCAACGCCCGTCCTATGGACACACTGGTCAATGAGGTACAGTCCTTAAAACAATAGTCTCTCCACGTCGTCACTCTGCGAGGAATAGATACACTCGTCAAACTGCTGCACTTTTCAAAGCAGTTGTCCCCAAGCAGCTTTAATCCTTTGGGAAGAGATGTTTCCTGAAGCTTTGTAAAACCGGAAAACGCACTGTCCCCGATTTCCGTGATCCCCACCTCTACCACCAGCTTTGTGGCAGTATCCTTATAGGATCTCCATGAATTTTCCTCACCATTCACCTGCTTTTCAATGGTTCCACTTCCCTGAAAAGTCAGAGTTCCATTTTCATAAGTATATGTCACCCCGGCCTCTTCTGCCGTTGCCGTGGTTGTATGCACCATGCTTCCTGCCAGAAAGACCGCGATCAGTAATAATCCGTATATGATTCCTGTGTGCTTCTTCATCATTTTCCTTTTTACCTCCTATAGACGGCATCTCTTTTGTCCCCGCACACATTCTATCATATATCTTTTATTTTAACCACAGGAAATGTTCCCTTCCCACTTCCAGTCTGGTCTGTCCCGAAATCCGTACACGTTCTCCATTTTGAAGCTGTTTTAATATTCTGCCTCCCTGCCGTAACCGGATATTCTCGGCGGCATGGCTTGCCACGGTATAACTTCCGTCCTCCGGATGATAAATGATCTGGCAGTTGTGATCTGCAATATGGCCTGCCGCTTTCAGACTTCCCGTCTCGATTCCTCTCATGGCTTCCGGCGTCGTGCCGATCGTTACGTTAGAAGACTTTCCATCCGATAAATTCCACGAAAATCCACTGTAAAGACCGGTTCCATCCCCGACACTTCCTGCCGCTTGGATTCCTTTCCTTCTATTTTCCTGCTCTCTTTGCTTCTGATCCTGCGAATCCTTTTCGTCCTGATCTTCGTTCTTCTTTCTATTTTTTTCGTTATTTTTTTCTTTGTTGTCATCCTTCTTTTTGGAATCCTTCGAAGAACGATGTTTCTTTTTTCGCTTGGATTTCTTACGTCTGCGACCACGGTCGCGGTTTTTTCTCCGGTCACGGTCCTCGTTTTCCTCCCGGTCATGTCCGTCTTTTCCCCGTTTCTTCTTCGGCTCACGATAACCTCCCAATGTCCAGCCAAACAGGATCAAGATCAATGCCATGATATGAAACATCGCAAACAAATAAACGCCTGCCAGCAAAAAAGGGTGAAGCGCTGTCAATCCAACGAGAACCACTAAAAGCTCTGCGGTGACCGCCGCTGTAAATATCGTTGGCAGCACCATGGTCTTTTTCCCTTCCGCCAGAAACAGCATGCACATGGAAAGAAAGCAGAGCAATACCGGTAGACAGACCGCCACTCCCGCTGCCACCAGCAGATTGGAATTGCCGGTCTGATCTGCATAATGTATGCCTTCCTTCACATCTCCCCAGGTAAACGGCGCTTTCAACACAAAATCATCCGGCACGCTGCCCTGCTGTAAATAGGTATATCCTGCCTTTCCTCCGGCAGTCAATACCTCCACACCGGACAATGTCATATCCTGTCCCCCTGCCTGAAAACGGCAGAAAGGCAGCAAAAGCGACAGCAATGCCAGAAGCAGAAGCAGTGCCGCTGTGTTTTTCATAAAACGTCCATAAGCTCTCATATCTCTCATCCTTTCTGAAACATGATATTTTCTTTTTGTCCATTCTCTCTCATTCCTTTTCTCATCCATGCATACGCGATCAGACAGATCACAATGGACAGCAATGAACCTGCCGGTGCGGCAAATCCCATCGGAAACAGTGTGTCCGGATACATCTTTGATGCCAGATAAGAGCCCGGTATTCTCATGAGCAGGATTGATAAAATATTATGGATAAACCCAAGATACGACTTGCCAAACGCACAGAAATACCCGGTAAAACAAAAGTGAATTCCCGCAAAGACCGTATCAATAATATAAGAGCTGATATACTGGCTTCCCAGCAGGATCACTGCCGCATCTGCTGTAAACGTCCCGACCACCTGCCGGGAAAACAGCTCCACCAAGGCCACCATCAAAACACTATAGACCGTCGTGGCTATAAGAGCGTACCGAAGGATCTTCTGTACCCGGTCGTACTTTCCTGCCCCAATATTCTGTGCCGATAATGCCGATACCGTTGCCAGCATGGAAGAAGGTACGATAAATATCATTCCGATTATCTTTTCCACGACACCTACTGCTGCCGCATCATTCAAGCCCCTGTGATTTGCGATCACGCTGATCACGATAAATGCGATCTGGATACAGCCATCCTGCACTGCCACCGGAATACCGATTTTCAGGATCTGCCCCAGAACATCTCCTTTGATCTTAAACTGCCGTCCGGTCAGATGGATCCCTGTCTGCTTCCGTCGGATCGCAAACAACGCCATCACGACGCTGAAGGTCTGTGCCAGTGTTGTTCCAAGTGCAGCCCCCACAGGTCCCATTCCAAAGCATCCGATAAACAGATAATCTAACAGGATATTTGCCACACAGGCGATCGCAATGAAATACATCGGACTTTTGGAATCACCAAGTCCCCGGAAGACCGCACTGATAATATTGTATGCCGTAATAAACGGAATGCCGATAAAGCACACCAGAAGATATTGCCTCGTCCCGGCTGCTGCTTCCGCAGGAATCCCGATCAACGTAACGATCGGTTTTACCAGAAAGATCAGCACAGCCATAAGCACAACAGATAAGCCCATAAAAAATGTCACTGTGTTGCCAATAGACTCCGAGGCATCCTCCAGCTTTCCGGCTCCCACGGACTTTCCTATGGTCACCGTGGTTCCCATGGCAAGTCCCACAATAATTACAGTCAGCATGTGCATAACCTGACCACCATTGGAGACTGCCGTAATACCGTCCACTCCCCCAAACTGGCCGATGATAAACAGATCCGCCATCCCGTATAACGTCTGCAGAAAATACGACAACAGATATGGCAAAGCAAAATATATGATCGTCTTTCCAATATTTCCTGTGGTCAAATTTCTCTCCATGTCTGTAACCGTACCTTTCTATCTGCTGCCGGTATTTCATATATTTGTCACTTGCCGGCAAAGCAGTTATTTATCTTTTCATTCTCTTTATCACTGATTTTATCCCCTAAATATTAAACCGTATAATCGTTATAAGGTCAAGACAGCATTTCATACGAATTGGCATACACTGTAATTCAAAAGCAGTAAAAAAATGATAGATGGCATTATTAGCGTGTATTCCGTCACTTTTAACAAACATTTTCTATTCATAACATATTATAATATATTGTTGTTGGGGTATGTCTGCCCACAGAATTTGCGCAAGTGAATAAGCTCCCTTGCGTCGCGAATTTGTGATATACTAAATATAACTAAACAGGGGATAAAGGATGACTAAAATGATAAAGATTGGAATTTGCGATGAGGATGTAATATTTACCAATAAACTCCATGAAACCATTGGTAATATTCTCTTTCCTATTGACGAATGGACAACACAGATTTTTCATACCAGTGATGAGATCATTGAAGCAATTGAAACACAGAAGTTCGACTGCCAGCTTCTCTTTATGGATATTATGATCGGCGAAGGTCTGAATACGGTACGTTATATATTTGAACACGAGGTAAACACAGATATTATCTTTATTACCTCTTCCAAAGATTATGTATATGAATCCTATCATTACCATACATTTGCCTATCTGCTCAAACCGGTATCGGAAACGGAAATCTCCGTGGAACTGCAGCGTTACCTCAAGGAGCTCAATGTATCACCACGTTTTCTGTCGATCATAAGTGGCGGAGCAAAGCACAACATTCCGATCCACTCCATTCTGTATATTGAAAGCAACCGTCATAAGGTGATCGTACATACAATGAAACAGGATTATATCTGTTACCAGAAGCTCAGCGAACTGGAAGATCTCCTGAAAAACGACGGTTTTCTGCGGTGCCACCAAAGTTTTCTGATCTCTCTGCATCATGTGGTCGATTCCACTCTGTCACATGTCAAGATACAAAACCGGGAAATTCCTGTCAGCCGCCGCTACCAGCCAATTCTGCAGGAGGCGTTATCTCTGGATCATCAGAATCAGGACACAACGCTTGGCACCGTCAGCGAAAAGCAGAAAGACTTTGGTGCTATTGTCTGTACACAGGGGGCATATCTTGGTTCCATCATTCACATCTGCCCGGAGCAGAAAATCCTGATCGGCAGAGATCTGAACATGGTGGATATCCAGGTCAATCTGCCTCTGGTCAGTCGCCTGCACTGCGAACTGATCTATCATGCAGACCGCCAGGAATATGAGGTCACAGACTATTCCAGCGGTGGTACTTATGTAAATCAGAAGCAACGTCTGGCCAAAGGCATTCCTTATACCTTCCAAAAGGGAACCTCTCTCTGCTTCGGTGATTTAGAAACTATTTACAAATTAGCATAAGAATACATCGAAAACAAAATGTTTTTGCTGCCGTCAAATTCTGCAGTATTATCTCTTAATCATTAAAATACAGAAAGGTGTCATGAATTATGAACTTAACCAGATGCGAAAACGGACATTATTATAATAAAGAAAAGTTTCCCTCCTGCCCACATTGCGCCCATGTTCCGACCTTCCTGGTTCATCAGGGGGAGCAGGCAGACATCGAAACCGCTCTTCCCAATGCCGGCGCAGTACAGCAGATCAGTCATTCTTCACAAAAAACAACCGGCTGGCTGGTCTGCATCAAAGGCAATATGATCGGGGAGAGTTTCCCAATCCGGGAAGGGAAAAACCGGATCGGTCGTTCTACGGCAATGGATATCATTCTCCTCTATGAAAATAGTATCTCCCGAGAGGATCATGCCTGTATTACTTATGATGCCGCCAACCGCAGTTTTACTCTTACTTCCTTCAATGAACAAAATAATATCGCGGTCAATGACCGGAAGCTTTCCGGCTCTGTCATATTACATGACCGCGATGTGATCACTCTGGGCAAATGTACTCTGGTCTTTATCGTATTTTGTAATGAAACCTTCGGATGGAACAATTAACAAAGAAGGGAGATCCGTTTGATCGATCTCCCTTCTTTGTTAATATTAATCTGCAATGGATCCCTGTAATAATTTATAATATCTCTGCTTTTTCACACCGGCCGGCACAAACACCTTTTTGCTCCGCCGCCCCCGCGAAAAAGCTTTTTTCTCAACTTTTTTCAGTCTGCCTCCCTTAAAATCAAGGCTTCTGATATTGCAATCTCCATAAAATGCTTTTTTCTTTATTATAGTAACATCCCTTCCAAAAGACACTTTCTTTAACGACAGACATTGTTCAAAAGCACTCTGTCCAATTTCCTGTACATATTTTCCAAGCTTAAGCTGTTTCAGCTTCTGATCCCTATAAAATGCCTTCGGTGCAATCTGCGTAACCCGGTATGACACCTGCTGATATCGGATCGTCCCCGGAACAGATACTACCGCTTTTCCCTTCGAAGCACTTCCCATGCAGGCCACCTTATGATTTCCAAGTATTTTATACTTCAACCCTTTTACCACCAGCTGTGTTCCCTTCGCAGGTGGGACAGCCGAACGCTGTGCAGATGGATTCCTGCTGCCCCCGGGGCTTGTCACAGAATCCGATGTCGGAACCGGTGTGTCCATACCTGTGTCAGGGCTCCCCGTTGGGGCCGGTGTATTTGTACCTATTCCCGGACTCTCTGTCGGGGCCGGTGTATTTGTACCTATTCCCGGACTCTCGGTCGGGGCCGGCGTACCGGTTCCTATTACCGGACTCTCTGTCGGGACCGGTGTTACCTCCGGTGATACTGACGGCGACGGCGTTTCTGCCACCTCCTCGGCAATCGCAACCTCTGCCCCCAGCTCCTTTAACTGTTTGTAAACCTCGCTGTCTTCTGTATATTCCGGTGCAAGCTCATATTTCAGATTGGAATAATTTTCAAAATGATATACAGACAGGTCCTTATATCCCGCCGGCACCTTTATGGTGATCCCCGCCTGATCCGGAAATGTATCCGCTGCCACTTTCTTCATCGTCCCCGGCGTATCCGGCAGAATGATCTTTTCTAACAGCTCGCATCCCTCAAAAAGCTGTGAGCCAAGCTCCTCTGCTTTGTTTGATATTGCACATTTTTTAATCTTTGTCTCCTGAAACGCTCCATTTCCAAGCTTCCTATAATTCGGCAGTATCAGTTTGGATCCCCTCAGTCCCTTAAATGCATAGGCACCAATCTCGTCGATCAGACCCTCCTGGATCGTAAGACCTTCCTTAATGTATGCATCCGCAAACGCATAGGCACCGATAGAACCGTTCATTTTATCAATATTCATATAACCGTACGGAACCTGCAGCCCCTGAAAAGCCTTCTCTCCTATTTCGATCACACCCTTACTTGCAACGCTGCTTTTATCCTGCGAGTAAAAATCCACATCCATATCGGTTACCATGTCCTGTTTATAGTACACCGTAACAAATTGAAACGCTCTGGCTCCCACCGAAAATCCATATCCTGTCTGCACATATATCATCGAAAATGTCTGGCGCTTTAACACATCATCCTCAATGCCAATATTTTTATACTCTTTCCCACTGGTATATTTCACATGCTGCGGAATCGCCATGACATAGGGACTCTCATTAAGGGACTTAGTATACTTTCCCAGCTTTGTACAAGTCTCTTCCTTATCCTGAATATAAAAGGTCAGTGAATTCAGCTTCATATTCCAGCAATCCTCAAAGGACGCCTTGGTATGTATCGGACTTCCACCGCAGATCACCGCCGCACAACATAGCAGCGCAATGAATCGTTTTATCCTGCTTTTCCCTCGTTTCATATAAACCATTTGTTCCTTTCTTCTTTACATAAATTGTAACACCATCCTTTTGTCTTCGTCAACCAACGATAATTATCATCCGGCATTCAGACAGCAAAACCGGCAGATCCATATATACTATAGATCTGCCAGTCTCGTTACAGTTTATTTCATTTAATTGTCTGATGTGGCATGATAAGCCTCATACGCTTCCCGGAAATCATAGACAGAAGAATACGTACTGCCATTCCAGTTGATCGATGTAAGTTTATTACACAACATAAATGCATCGGATTCCACCAAAGTGTCCTTATTCAATAAGGTAATGCTGGTCAATTGATCACACATCAAAAAGGCTACTGCTCCAACGGATTCCACACTGGACGGAATCGTAATGTCCGTTAAACCATTACATCCTCCAAAGGCACCGGAACCAATAGATTTCAGGCCTTCCTGTAATGTTACCTCTGTTAAATTCGTACAATAGCTAAATGCATCCTCTTCAATTGACTCTACACTCGCCGGTATCGTTACACTTTTTATCTTATCACAACTGTTAAATTGCCTCTTTGCAATGCTGGTTACCGTGTCTGCGATCACCAGATTGACATCCTTCTCTGCATTCTGAATCTCCGACAGATTCTCTCCGGTAAACGTTATCTCTACCGGACCGGTCGGGTCTGCAGTTGGAGTCTCCTCCGGGGTTTCCGTTGGCGTTGCGGCCGGAGTCTCCTCCGGAGTTTCCGTCGGCATTGTAGTCGGAGTCCCCTCCGGGGTTTCCGTTGGCATTGCAGTTGGAGTCTCCTCCGGAGTTTCCATTGGTGTTGCCGTCGGATCTATCGTTGGCTCTGGAGACGGAGTGGTATTCTTTGAATCCTGATACTCCTTATATGCTGTCAGAAAATTTTCATACGCTGTTTTTCCCGAATCATCCGCAACATATGTATTATCATTCCAATAAATCTCTTCCAGACTGCCACATCCTGAAAATGCAGACTCCCCGATACTTTCCAGACTTTCCGGCAATGTAATTTTTTCAAGATCATTGCAGTTTGAAAATGCTCTCGAACCGATGCTTTCTACTCCCTCCGGAAGAATCACCTCGCTTAATCTGCTCAGATCAGCAAATGCTTCTTCCTTAATCTCTGTGGCTCCCGGCAAAATGGTAATCGTATATTTTAATGAATCAGGATTGATTGCAATCGGCCGTCCCGATACATTAAGATTAAGCGCATCCCGCCAGTTAATGTCCTCCTTTTCCAACAGTTTCACGGACATCTCTACATTAATGCCTCCTCCATTTCCTACAAAACCGTACCCAATTTCCTCGATACTGTCCGGAAGAGTAATCTTTTTCAATCTGGTATCCCGGAATGCCTCCGATCCGATACTCTCCAAATCATCCGGCAAAGTGATCTCCTCGATCTGGACCCCCTCAAATGCATTAGGGCCAATGCCCACCACATCTGTCGGAATAATTGTGGATTTGCAACCAAGGAGCAGCGTATCCGACTCCGTTGTAATAACTGCATTGCAGCCATTTCGACTATCGTACACGGAATTCTCTCCACTGACCTCTATACTCTCCAATCCACCGCAGGATGCAAATGCCGTTGACGACAGATCCACCAGACCGGCCGGAATCATTAAGCTCGTGATCCCCGTACCATAAAATGCCAGCGATCCGATACTTTTCAGACTCTCCGGCAAGGTAAACTCTGTAAGATTATAGCATGCCCAAAATGCCTTGTCTCCAATCTGTGTCAGTCCTTCCGGAAGATTAAGCGCCGTTAACCCTGAACATTGTGCAAATGCCTTATCCTCGATTGTTGTAAGAGAGGACGGAAATTCCATGGTTTTCATCTCATAACACCCTGAAAATGCACCTCTCCCAATGACTTTAATCCCCTCCGGTATCGTGGTCCCTGTACATCCCACGATCAAAGTCCTGTTGGATCTCTGCATAACTGCATTACAGCCTTTACTCATATAGACAGAATTATCCTCTGCTACCGTAATTTCAGACAGCATGGCGCAACCTAAAAAAGGAGTATCAAAATTACTGCCGGAATCTGCAATCTGAATATTCTTTACACTGGCAGGAATATAAATCCCTGTCAAACTACTACAACTATCAAACGCCCCTTCTCCGATGGTTTCCAGCCCCTCCTTCAGGGTAACTGATGTCAGACTTCTGCAACCTCGAAATACACATTTGTTAATTGTTTTAAGCTTTTCCGGCAATACCACATTTTCCAGACTGCTGCAAAAAGCAAATGCAGACGCACCGATCTCGTATAAACTCTCCGGGAGATCCACAGATTTTAGTTTGCTGCAATTATCAAACGCATTTGAACCGATAGTACATACACCATCATCAGCAAACTTTACTTTCTCCAGATTACTGCATTGCTGAAATGCTCCATCCTCAATGTACAATACATTCTTTGGAATTTCTATACTCTTAATATTATTACAATACGCAAATTCATTTTTCTTGATCGTATCTCCTATCTCAGATGAAATAACGACATTGACCGGCTCCGTTGCACTCAAAATGTCAGTCATATTATCCCCGGTATATGTAATCCTAAAATCATCATCATCCAATGCCGGCTTTGCAGTTGAGGTTGGAGACGGAGATTCTGTCTCACTTCCGTCCGGTGCCGGTGTGCTGGTTCCGGTTCCCGGTGTCGGAGCCATGGACCCAGCCGGATCTGGTGTATTAGTTCCGGTTCCCGGTGATGGTACCATGGACTCAGCCGGATCTGGTGTGTCGATTCCGGTTCCCGGTGTCGGTGCCATGGACTCGGCCGGATCTGGTGTATCGATTCCTGTTCCCGGCGTTGGTGCCATGGACTCGGTCGGATCTGGTGTATTAGTTCCGGTTTCCGGCGTTGGTGCCATGGACTCGGTCGGATCCGGTGTGTCGATTCCGGTTCCCGGTGATGGTTCTGCACTTGGTGATGGTGTCGATGGATTGTCCGGATCATCGGGATCTGTTGATGTCCCTGCGTTAAAAGCCATTCTCAGATTATAATAATTCTCATAACTGTTCCCTTTCCAGATAAGGGCTTTTAAATTTTCACAATTGTAAAAAGGATCTCCATGATCATCTATCATCGAGCATTCATCTTCATAACAAAGCTCCTCAATATTTGCAGGAATGGTTACGGTCTGCAATTCTTTGCAATCACCAAAAACAAGATAAGATAACGAGCGAAGCCTTTCCGGCAAAACAACATTTTTCAGACTACTGCAGCCATAAAATGCTCCTCCATCAATCTCTCTGATTCCGTTTAAAGTAACCGACTCCAAACTGCTGCAACCGTAAAAAGCTCTCTCTTCAATACGATAAATATTATTTGTTAATTCCATATTTTTCATAGAGCTCTGTCCTGCAAAAGCATCTGCACCTATTCGGATTACATCGGATGGTATCTTTGTCGTACTGCATCCCTGAACCAGAATTCTGTCCTCTGTCGTAATAATCGCATTGCAATCATCATGGCTGTTATATTTTAGGTTTTCCTCAGACACCTCTATTTTTTTTAGTGAATTACACCCTTTGAACGCTCCCTTAAGCTCCGTTACTCCTTTTGATATTGTAAGACTTGTCAAGCCTGCATTATAAAAAGCACAGTCTTCCAATGTTATCAGGGAGTCAGGCAAGGTAATCTGTGTCAAGTTTTTGCACATTGCAAATGCCCCTGAAGAAATTGTTGACAATCCTTCCGGCAAAGTAACCCGGGATAAATTTTCACACCGATCAAAGGCTGCATCCTCTATCGTTTTAACTCCCTCAGGCACTACAATCTCTTTCAATGAGCTCAGCCCTGCAAATGCCCCAATACCTATCGCCGTTACATCCGATGGAATCTTGGTATTCATACAACCGGTCACAAGCATATTGTCCTTTTTCTTAATAATCGCATTGCTGTTATCTCCACTTGTATATACCGGATTTTCTTTTGCAACGCGAATGCTCTTTAAACGATCACAACCATAAAATGGTCCATAAGCTGTTTCATATTCTCCAAATTCCGGCCTTTTAATAATAGGTGAATACGGAATAGCTTCATGTAACATCAAAATAGAGTTAACACTGGCCGGTATTTCAACACTTTCCAGATTGCTGCATTCACGAAATGCTATTGGACCAATCTCTGTTACCCCCTGCGATATTTTCACACTTCTTATTTTATCGCAGCCGCGGAACTCTCCATATGCCAGCTTCGTCACAGTACCTGCAATGACAAGATCCACCATCTCTGTGGCATTCTTGATCTCATCAATATTGGTCCCGTCATATATAATGGTATGCTCATCACCCGGTACAGCAGAGGATGTACTCTGCGGATCTTCACTTGGCAATGCTGTTTTTGCCGGATCATTTGTGGATGTTCCGGGAGCCGTCGATGTGCCCGGCTTGTCTGTGGTTCCCGGTTTTCCCGTAGTTCCCGGATTTGCGGAACCACCGGGGTTCGTATTGCCGCCCGGATTGGTATTTGTCCCAGGGTTCGTATTGCCGCCCGGTTTGGTGGTACCGTTTGGATTAGAGGAACCTCCCGGTGCAACTGTTGATGTCTCGGAATCCGACTGACCGGCAGCCTTTACTGTAACCTTGATCACGCATTTCTTCATCCCTTTTTCCGTCAATGTCACCTTTGCATTTCCAGCCTTCTTGCCGGTGATCTTTATATTTTTTTTGACCACCTTTACTGCGGCGATCTTTTTGGAAGACACCTTTGCCTTGAGCTTCCGGTTTCCGGTATTCTTTACCTTGACCTTCGCTGTCTTCCCCACAGTCACGGTAAGCTTCGTCTTATTCACCTTGATCTTTGCCGCTGCGGATGCCGTGTCTGTCTGACAGGGTCCCAGCACAGACGAACTGATCATTCCCAACGAAAGCAGGATTGATAATAATTTTTTGTTATTCTTTCTCATCTTGCACTCCTTCCTATATTTTCATGCTTCCTGTTATACTGTCATTTCCTATGACAAATGAAATATAGCATATATTTAGAAGGAATTGTTTATGTATGACATAATTAGCAGCTAATCCGACACAATTAACATGACTTATTCGGCAATCGTGGCTTTTCTCATGGCATTTGACCAGATGAAACAGGACTGGTATCATGGTGTATATATAGTAATTGTTTTATCAGGAGGCTGTAATCATGCAGGATTCATCTGCCTATGACGGCTATACTCTTCCGGTGAACCATCTTCTCCACCAGACATACCGCATTGACCGGGTCTTGGGAGAAGGCGGATTTGCGATCATCTATCAGTGCACTGATATTATCAACGGAATGTCGGTCGCAGTCAAAGAATATTTTCCATCCGGTCTTGCCAAGCGTGAGCAAAAGCAGGATCTTTTTGTGGTACAGCCCTTAGGACAAAACAAGATTGAATTTGAGAAGGGGCATCGTCATTTTTTGAAGGAAGCACAGATTTTAAAAGAATGCCATAATCTTCCCGGCATCGTGACTGTGTATGATTTCTTTGAAGAAAACCGGACGGCCTATATCGTTATGGAATATATCGAGGGACTGACGCTGGAGCAGTACGTCCACACGAATGGCGTTCTTGCCTATTCGGAGATTCTGGAGCTTCTCCTGCCCCTGATCCATTCTCTAGAGAAAATACACGAAAAAGGGTTGATCCACCGGGACATCAGCCCGGACAATCTGATCCTTGGCCTGGACAATCGGCTGCATCTGATCGATTTCGGTGCAGCCACCATGAAACAGATCGATTATAACCGCAGGCAGACAACAATCATACTCAAGAAAGGGTATGCCCCTCCGGAGCAGTATCTTTCCTCCGGCAATATGGGTACCTGGAGCGATATTTATGCACTCTGTGCCACCATATATTTTGCCGTATCGGGGCAGACACCAGTCTCTTCTATTGACCGTCTGCAAAGAGACACCCTGCGGCCTCTGTCCGATTTTTCGGATATATCGCCGCGGGCTGCCTCGATCATTGAACGGGGTCTTTCTTTGCATACCGCCGACCGCTATAAAACGATCCGGGATTTCAGTTATGCTTTGGAGCATCCGGAGTCTGTGGAAAACTGCAAAACCGTCATGGAGCTTTCGCCGGCAGTGGCAGACGCGCAACGACTCCCGGAGCAGACAGCCGCAAACTCCCCGGAACATTCTTTCGCAACCTTATTCCGACCGCCGCAAAAGGGTATTCTGATCCTGCTGATATTATGTCTTGCAGCCGGTGGCGCCCTGTACCTGACCGGTACAAGATCACCGCTCCGTCAGAGGGTTGTTTCGGTGGATCCTGCCACCTCATCAGATGCCAATCCTGCCGGCAGTACCTATCGCCCTCAGTCAACAGATACCGGCTCTGCTAATGATGAAGCCTCAGACAAAACATCTCTCCCCGCAACTTCTTCATCCGAATTACCAGTTGCTTCCGGTGCCCCTGTTGTCCTGACGATGAAAAAGCTCACCGGTCTGTCCCAAAAAACGGCCAGATCTAAAATACATAAGCTGGATCCTTCCATACAGATCCGGGTTGAGAAGAAATATCACTCTACGGTCAAAAAAGGACGTGTCATTTCACAATCCGTGAAAGCAGGTACCATATTTAATACCGGTTCCATCAACCGGATCACGCTGACCGTCAGCCGCGGCGCAAAACCTGTCGTGCGCCGGACAACATCCTCCGGCTCGGGTTCCGGTCATACCGCCACAAAGCAGCCTGCGGCTACAACAAAACCGGCAGCTACATCCAAAGCATCAAAAAACAACAGTGATTTCCAGGTTCAAAATAAACCTAAGAAAAACACCTTTGAGATTGATTAGTCTCAAAGGTGTTTTTCTTAGCCTCATCCATCCGGACTACTCCCGTTGCGCTGTCCCCAGCATACTTTTGGCCAGCCAGAAGAAAAATACCAGCACCAGTACCGGAATCACACAAGAGGTTACCAGCATGACCGCCAGTGCCTCAATAAAGTTATTCAGAACGGATTCCACCTTGTCCGAGATATCGGACACACCATTTTTAATTCCGGAAATGATCCCTGACAAAACGCCACTGCTGTCACTGCCGTCGCTGTCCTGCTGCCCTTCACTGCTGCTCTGGATATCCTGCGTTGCTTTCTTGGCGGCATCCACCGTGTCCTGTATCGAGGACTGGTAAGTATGCTCTATGAGATCCGACACCTTGACACTTACCGGGATCACCAGTACGATTGCGATTCCAAATAATGCCAGCTTCTTTGCGATCCGCTCCCAGGTATGACGTCCGAAGCCAATACCCGCCGCGTACAGCACACATCCCAGAGGGATCAATATCAGAAATGCGGCATACCCTGTCATGGTGACAAGATATTTTTCTACATAGATTGCACACAGCACGATCAGAAAATAGGTACTCATATCCGCCAGCTTCTCCGCGATCGGTGTCGCCGTGTCTCCCGGCAGAAGTGTCAATGCCGCCGATGCTGCAGTGGATGCCGCCGTCAGCTCCATAACTGTAGACTTCTTGTCATCCAGTGATGCAATGGTTTTTGCGTGGAAATCTCTCGACGTGGAAATCCTTGTCAGAACCAGCATGGAGATCAGTGCCAGGATCAGTGGAAGCACGATCCGGAGCACCTTCCTGTTGTCAGATATTCCTATTTTATTTTGATCATGATTGGTATTATTATTTTGTATCTGATTCATAGTTTCTTCCTTTCTTGTATTATCTGTCGGATACATTCACTTTTTCTCCTGTAAACCCTCCTATAAAAATGGCACCATATAAACAGGAATGCAGAAAATATCCTGCTCTTTGCAAAGGTCTTTGGTATAAACGATATATCTTCTGGCAATTCTGTCAGAATACTTCCCGGTAAACACATCCAGTGATTTGTGTGTTTTGTATCCGGAGGATTTTACTTCCAATGGTATGACTTTATTTTTAACTGTCAATAAAAAATCAATCTCATAATTATGCTTTGATCTCTCATTCATGATCGTATGATAAAACAATTCGTTTCCACTGGCAGTCAGACATTGTGCCACGATATTTTCATACAAATATCCTAAATTTACACTCAGCTTATCACTGAGAAGCTTTTCATATATTTCATTTTCCACAAAGTCCTTGTCCTTAAACATCAAAGTTACGAATAACCCCGTATCACTCAAAAATAATTTGAATTTCGATAAATCCTTTGTGTTCGACAGACCGGCATTAGGATCATTGGCATGATAGGAAACCAATGCCGTCCGCGAGTCCTTCAACTGGGCGATCAACTCCAGAATTTTGTCCGGTCTTTCTCCGTTTAACACCGCACTACTCTGATACCGGGACGCATTTTTATTAAGCTGGGCGGGTATTGCATCGTAAAGCATTGCCAGTCTCCCTGTGGGATCAATCTTTGCAAAATCATTTTCATATAATGAAATAATATCTCTTTTCACTTCATCGACTTTTCTGAAACTATTGGTTTCAATATAAGCAGCCACAGCCTGCGGCATACCGCCTACCAACATATATAAGCGAAATTGGCGAAGCTGCCTGCGGTTTAATGCATCCCCCAGAGGCTGATTCATCTCAAAACACTTCTTTAACAGGGAAAATGTTGTATCATCTCCCAAAGCCCAGAGAAATTCTTCATAATCCATAGGATACATGTTTATTTTACGTTCCTCACTTGGAATCAGAATATCCTGAACATTTTTCTTAATGGAGATCAGAGAACCTGTCTCAATAAAATCGTATCTGCCATCCTCTACCAATGCCTTGATTGCCTGCCTCGCTTTCGGGCAAAGCTGTACCTCATCAAAAATAATGACGGAATTGCGCGCATAAAGATCCGTTTTATATTGAAGCTGTAACTGTAAAAACAGATAGTTCAGATCCGATACATCCTCAAACAATTGTCTGGTCTCCTGAGAAGCTCTTGAAAAATCAATCAAAATATAGCTTTGGTATTCCTTTTGTGCAAAACTCTCCACCACGGTTGACTTTCCGATTCGACGGGCACCTTCGATCAGAAGAGCTGTTTTCCCACCGGATTGTTCTTTCCACTCCAACATTTTGCCGTAAACTTTCCTTTGAAACATCCACTGCTGCTCCTTTCCGTATTTTCTTTATTGTTATTATTTCTTGTTTCCGCATTTTTTATTCGGTCGTTTTTACATGTTTCCGCATTTTTTATTTCGCCATTTTTACATCTCACCGCATTTTTTATTTTGCCGTTTTTACATGTCACCGCATTTTCTTTATGTCCATTTTACCAGTTTTCCGCATTTTTTCAAGTCAATCCTAAGTTAATCCTCCGATCGGTTGAATTTCTGCAAAAAAGTGATTATACTTTACTTTGCAATTACATCCGTCTGCATCTTAGCATTGGCAGACTTTGGAAAGGTTTGATGATTCCTATGAAACAAATAGATTTTGAAAACGGTACCATTACCGGCAATATCATTAATGCGGCGGTTCCCATGCTGGTGGCGCAGGTGCTGAGCCTGCTGTACAATATCGTGGACCGCATCTATATCGCACGTATCCCCGGCATCGGCAGTACCGCCCTCGGCGCGGTTGGCCTGTGCTTCCCCGTCATTATCATTATTACTGCATTCAGCAATCTGTTTGGCGGCGGTGGTGCTCCGCTTTTTGCGATCCAGCGTGGTATGGGACATGACCGGAAGGCAGGGAGGATCATGAACACCTCCTATACCATGCTGTGTGGATGTGCCGTGCTTTTAATGGTCCTTGGGCTTGTCTTTGCCAGACCTTTACTGAGGCTTTTCGGTGCTTCCAAGGCTGCTCTGGTATACGCCTGCCCTTATATGATGATCTACCTGCTTGGCACCTTTCCGTCCATGGCTGCCACGGGATTAAATCCTTTTATCAATGCCCAGGGCTACGCGACTACCGGTATGCTTTCCGTCACCATCGGTGCGGTTGCCAATCTCATTTTAGATCCTATCTTTATCTTCGCCTTTGGTCTCGGCATCAAAGGCGCCGCCATTGCAACTGTCATTTCACAGTGCCTTTCTGCCGGATTTGTGTTGTATTTCCTGATGAAAAGGGCCGAGATCAAGGTTCGCCTGCTTCATCGTAAGGAGCTGCCTACCTCTCTGCAATATGCCAAAAATATTATCAGCCTTGGGACCTCCGGCTTTGTAATGCAGCTGACCAACAGCCTTGTTTCCATCTGCTGTAACAATGTTCTCGCCCATACCGGCGGTGATCTGTATGTTTCTGTGATGACGATCATCTCCAGTGTCCGTCAGATGGTAGAGACACCGATCCTTGCTATCACGGAGGGTTCTTCTCCCATCATCAGCTATAATTACGGTGCCCGCCGCCCGGACCGCGTGATCCGCGCCGCCGTGACCATGGGGTTCATGGCACTGGTCTACTCTGTCCTGATGTGGGGACTGATCCTGACCGAGCCACGTTTTCTGATCCACATTTTCAGCTCCGATCAGGAGCTCTGGAAGGATGCCGTTCCTGCCATGAAGCTGTATTTTGCAGCCTTTATCTTTATGCTTCTCCAATATACGGGACAGACCGTTTTTAAATCACTCAACAAAAAGAAGCAGGCGATCTTCTTCTCCCTGCTTCGTAAGGTTATTATTGTCGTACCGCTGACCTATCTGCTGCCCTACACATTTCATCTGGGCACCAACGGAGTCTTCCTGGCGGAACCGGTCTCCAATGTGATCGGCGGCACGCTCTGTTTTGTGGTTATGCTCGCAACGGTTCTGCCGGAGCTTCGGCAGATGAAGGAGCAAGGGTGATTATTTCGTACCGAAAATACGGTCGCCGGCATCTCCAAGACCCGGACAGATATACGCATCCTCGTTGAGCTGGCGGTCCAGATGACCTACATAGATCTGCACATCCGGATGTGCCTTATGAAGCTTTTCCAGTCCCTCCGGAGCTGCGATAATACACATAAATTTGATGTTCCTGCCGCCGTGCTTTTTGATCTGGTCAATGGCATCCACAGCAGAACCACCGGTTGCCAGCATCGGATCACAGACAACGATCAGTCTCTCCTCGATCGGATCCGGCAGCTTACAGTAATATTCCTGTGGCTGATGTGTTACCTCGTCACGATACATTCCGATGTGGCCAACCTTTGCATTGGGAACCAGCGCCAGGATACCGGATACCATACCGAGACCGGCACGAAGGATCGGCACCACGGCAAGCTTACGGCCGGCGATCATCGGTGTCTTGCACTTCTCGATCGGTGTCTCGATCTCCACATCCTCTACCGGCAGGTCGGAAAGTGCCTCAAAGCCTTCCAGCATGGCGATCTCATCCACCAGCTTACGGAACTCGTTGGTTCCGGTTGCCTTGTCTCTCAAAAGAGAAATTTTGTGCTGGATTAACGGGTGCTCAAAAATTACAATATTTTCTGATTTGATCATCGTATTTTCCCTTTCTACATATATAGTTTCATAATTTTAAATTATCTTCCCACAGCATCTATCCTGTGTTTATTCTTACCGTAGAATCTGTTCCGTAAACGTATGGATCACTCTTTATCCTCTGTCTCGTCATCACTGTTCATCACATAGACACCACGGCTTCTGTCTCCCTCGGGATGCTTGCCAAAGCTGTAATCATTGCCCGGCAGGATCGCATTGAGAAGGATGCCGGCGATGGCTGCAACAGCCAGAGCAGTCAGAGTAATGGAGGTACCTGCCACATGGAAGGTGAGACCATCAGAAAAGCCCAGACCACAAACAAAGATGACACCTGCAATGATCAGGTTTCTTGACTTGGTCAGATCCACTCTGTTTTCTACGACATTTCTTACACCGATGGCGGAGATCATACCGTAAAGCATGAAGGATACGCCTCCGATGATCGCCGATGGCATAGTAGAAATAATGGCGGAGAACTTCGGAATAAAGGAAAGAATGATCGCAAGTGCCGCTGCAATACGGATCACTCTCGGATCATATACCTTGGAAAGCTCCAGTACTCCGGTGTTTTCTCCGTATGTTGTATTGGCAGGGCCACCGATCAGACCTGCAAATGCTGTAGCAATACCGTCCCCCATCAGAGTACGGTGAAGACCGGGATCTTCAATATAATTCTTGCCTACTGTGGCCGAAATAGCGGACATATCACCCACATGCTCCATCATAGTAGCAATGGCGATCGGCGCCATAACAAGGATCGCTGTTACATCAAACTTACAGATCTGGAATGGTGGAAGTCCAACCCATCTGGCAGAAGACACAGAAGCGAAATTCAAAATGGCTGAGCCATCCGGATTTGTTACTCCGCTGGCATTGAGGATCACTGCAAATGCATATGAGATCAGAACGCCCATGAGGATCGGAATGATCTTAAACATGCCCTTGCCCCAGATATTGAAGATAATGATGACGGCCAATGCCACAAATGCGATCAGCCAGTTGGTGGAAGCGTTGCTTACTGCAGATGGTGCCAGAGACAGACCAATACAGATAATGATCGGTCCTGTCACAACAGGCGGAAGGAACTTCATCACACGGTTGACACCCACCAGCTTGAAGATCAGGGCAACCACCAGATATAACAAACCGGCTACCACAACACCTCCACAGGCATATGCCACCTTGTCGTTGACATTCATATTAGCATAGATCCCGTCCTTGAGATTGGCCACGGTATAAAATCCACCGAGAAATGCAAAGGACGAACCTAAGAATGCCGGCACCTTAAATCTGGAACAAAGATGAAAGATCAGTGTACCAAATCCGGCACAGAACAAAGTAACGGAAACAGTCAGTCCACGGGACAGCGGTTCACCGCATGCCTCCTGAAAATAGCCTGCCACAAGGATCGGCACAAGGATCGTTGCGCCAAACATGGCAAACATGTGCTGGATTCCCAGGATCATCATCTTGGGAATCCCAAGTTTACGAGCGTCGTAAATGGGTTCATTTGAATTTTTCATAGTTTTTGCTATCCCTCTTATCTTAAATTTTATCTAAAGATAATAGTACCATTTCACCATAAAGATAGCAAGAAAAAAGCATCCGGAATCCGGGGAAATTTATGACAAATTCCGGGTCTTCATAGTACAACAAAAACCACCGGAAAATTAATCCGTGAAACAGCTCCCTCTTGACATAAGTACGAAATCGGACTATAATACATCTCTAAGTACGAAATCAGACTTGTTTTAGAAAGGATGGTGCATATGAAAACACCCTCAAAACCATATATGAGCAAGGTTCAGATGGAATTTAACCACCTCTATAAGGAGCTGGATGACCTTTACCACGAAGCCGCGCTCAACACCTCCCTGTCGGACAGTGCATTTGACATTTTATATGGTATTTTTATGCTGGGAGACGGCTGCCTCCAGCGGGATATCTGCCGGATCTCCTGCATTTCAAAGCAGACCATCAACTCTTCCATCCGAAAACTGGAGAAGGAAGGATGGATCAGACTGGTTCCCGGAAAAGGCCGGAGCATGCAGATCTTTCTCACGGACGAGGGACAGCATGTGATACAGGAAAAGATATATCCTGTGATCAAAGCAGAAAACAAGGCATTAGATGCTCTTACCTCAGAGGAATGTGAGCTGATGCTTAAGCTTTACCGAAAATATAACGTCGCATTGCGGAATGAATTTATGGAAATTCGCAGAAAGGAATAAAATGAAAATACAATTATCAGAACATTTTACGTTTAAAAAACTTTTATTATTTGTCTATCCATCGGTGATCATGATGATCTTCACCTCGATCTATGTGGTGATCGACGGACTTTTTGTATCCAATTATGTAGGAAAGACCGCCTTTGCGGCGATTAATCTGATCTCCCCGTTTATTATGGCGTTATCAGCTCTGGGATTTATGATGGGTACCGGAGGAAGTGCCATCGTGGCAAAAACTCTGGGCGAGGGAAAAAAGCAAAAAGCAAGCGAGTATTTCTCCATGCTGGTATATATTACCGCTCTCGGGGGCGTGCTCCTGAGTATTGCCGGTATTGCCCTGACGCCTGCCGTAGCAAGACTTCTGGGCGCCGATGGTGATCTTCTGCGCAACTGCACCATCTACGGCAGACTGGGCTTTATCACACTGGCACCATTTATGCTGCAAAATGCTTTCCAGAGCTTCTTTGTGGCCGCAGAGAAGCCAAAGCTGGGACTTGCGGTGATTGTGATCGCCGGAGTTACCAATATCGTTCTGGACTACCTGTTTATCGCTGTATTTGGATGGGGCATTGCCGGAGCCGCCATCGCCACCTCTTGTGGAGAGCTGATCGGCGGCTTCTTCCCGATACTCTATTTTGCACGCCGCAAGAGTGCCATCCTGCATCTGGGCAAAACACATTTTGACGGAAAAGTTCTGCTCAAGGCCTGTACCAACGGTTCCTCCGAACTGATGACAAATCTTTCCAATTCTATTGTCGGTGCCATGTATAACCTGCAGCTTATGAAGCTTGCCGGAGAAAACGGCGTAGCCGCCTACGGCACGATCATGTATGCCAACTTTATATTTGCGGCAGTCTTCTTCGGCTACTCCATCGGCAGTGCCCCGATCGTCAGCTATCATTACGGAGCCGGAAACCATGATGAATTAAAGAATCTGTTCCGCAAAAGTCTTACGCTGGTATGCATCTGCGGCATCATTCTGACCGTGACGGCACAGCTTATCGCCTCTCCCATTGCCCGTATTTTTGTCGGCTACGACAAAGAGCTGTTCCGGATGACCTATACCGGCTTCCGCCTGTTCTGTGTGACCTTCCTGATCAACGGCTTCAATATCTATGGTTCCTCCTTTTTTACGGCACTGAATAACGGACTGATCTCCGCCGTTATCTCCTTCCTGCGGACACTGGTATTCCAGCTTGGGGTTGTATTTATACTTCCTGTCTTTTTGGGCATTAACGGCGTCTGGCTGTCCGTTGCCACGGCAGAGCTGCTGACTCTGTTCGTCACTGTGACCTTCCTGATCCGGAAACGTCATGAATATCATTATTTTTAAAATTTTGAAATTATGCGAGTGATTTGAGTGCTTCCCGACCAATAGATAAGTGAAAGATCTTTCAAAAGCAGGATAAAGGGGGAAAAACAAATGGAAGAACAAGAGCTGCTGGACCACCTGAACGAAGATGCTTCGCTTGGCATGGAGCTGGTCATCAGACAGTATGGATCCGCAGTAAAAACGATCTGCCGCTCCATATTGTCCGGGTACAGCAACGAGGATATTGAGGAAACCGTATCCGATACCTTTGTGGGATTGTGGCAGTCCAAAGATAAGATCCGGTTGATCGAAGGCCGCGGTCTAAGAGAATATTTATATGGAATCGCAAGACGCACGGCACTCAACCGCCGACGCAGCCTGGCAAAAAAACAGCCGACACAGGATATTGATACCGCCGGGGAGCTGGTATCGGGGGAAAATGTGGAGGAGCAGATCGTCTGCCGGTCGGAATATGCTGTTTTATATCAGTTGATCGATTCCATGAAAAGTCCGGACCGGGAAATCTTTATTTACCGGTATTTCTATCAGCATTCCATTAAGGAGATCGCTGATAAATTAACCTTAAAGGCAAAAACGGTAGAAAACAAATTAACACGGGGGAGAAACCGTTTAAAACAGCAGTTGATCCGGTGCGGCGTGGATGTCGCCTGAAGCTGCCATTTGTCAGGACTGCAGAAACCGGGGGATTTCAATTCAGTCAGAAAGGAGTGCCTTATGAAAAATATAGAAGATTTATTACAGGAAATGCCACAGTATCACGGGGATATGGAAGGGGAAAAAACATCATTGACAGAAGAAGAGATCATGCGGATCCACCAAAGGACGATGCAGAAGATCCAGGAGGAAACAAAAGAAGAGTCCAAGGTGGTAAAACATCCGTCTTTTTGGAGAAAATATTACAGGCCGTTAGCTGCCGACGCAGCCGCATGTGTTGTCTGTCTGGCCGGTGCCACTGCATTTGCAGCCTTTGGCTTGGACGACAGTATCAAAAACTTTTTTCAGATATATGATGACAGATCACAGCAGACAGCAGAGAAACTTACCACCAACGTCAACGCAACGGCGGAATCCAATGACATTAAGCTGGATGTCACCCAGACCATTGGCGATCAGTCCGGTTTTTATGCTGTGATCAACGCCACCGGAGTAAAGGATGTGCCTTACACCCTTATGTTCCAAAATACGGACATTGTCATTACAGGCAAGGATGGTGCAAACTACGATTACACTGCCGATGATATCAACAGCAGTGCCGTGGAGAACGGCATCACTAAATTTCCACTGCTGATCAGCGGAGTCAATCAGGACGGCGGGGACATCAATATCAACGGAAGTCACGTCTCATTATCTCTGAAAAATATAGGTTATCGGAATGAGCATGGAAAATTTGTTACGCTGCAAGAGGGAAACTGGAACCTCGCATGGGACTTCCGGACAAATGCCGAACCGGAGCAGATCAAGGTTGACAAAAAAATATCCCTTATGGATTCTCAGGGACTTTGGACCGATCTTGCGATCTCTCCTCTTTCCCTGACAGCACATTTTAAGATCACGAAACAGGGAAAGACCCATTTTACGCAAAAGGAATGGAATAAATATGAGAAATCAGACCGTCTGGTCGTTCAGTTTACTGACGGAAGCCGTATTGACAGCCGCTATGAAGATATTGTAACAGAGAGTTGGGGAGCCGGAGAGTCAGAAGGCTACAAACGTATTGGGTTTCATCAGATCGTCGATACCAAAGCCATTGCAAGCGTTACCTTTGGCGGCCGCACCATCACACTGCATGAGAGCGAGGCAAATGACAAACGCATCCGCCTCAGCAGCAACGCAGCCAAATGCTATGTGGAACTGCCGGAAAGCGTTGCTTCCATTGTCACCCTGAAAGAGCAGAAGGATGTCAAAAATATTGATTTCGGATGCAGTGAATCCACGGTAACCTTTGTCGGCAAACGTGGCGGTGCCAAAATGCCACTCTTTACCATTCATCGTCTGAAAGGCAGTTTCAGCCACTCTAAAATGGAGGATTTAAATCCGATGATGACCTATATCGGTTCCCATAACGGATATACCTACACCATTGATTACGGCGAGTGTCAGACAGAGGCACAGATCCGGGAATTTGCTGATCTGATGAACAAGTATATTTCCAATATCCTGCCGTTCTTTGAGTATATGGATTAAGGCTTTGAAAGCATCTGCCGATAAATTTTTTATAACTTAAGAGAAAGGCAGGTAACACAATGAAAGAGTTCATCAAAGAATTCAAAGAATTTATCAGCCGCGGAAATGTCATGGATATGGCTGTGGGTATCATTATCGGTGGTGCTTTTACCAACATTGTATCTTCGCTGGTAAAGGACATTATCAACCCGATCCTTGGTCTGTTCGGAGGTATGAATTTCGATCAGTACCACATCAGGCTTCTGGGACAGGTCACATTAAATTATGGTAATTTCCTTACCGCCGTATTTAATTTTCTGATCATGGCCCTGGTGATCTTTATCATCATCAAGGCGATGAATACCGCTTCCGAAAAGCTCGTCAAAAAGGAAGAGGCCGAAGAAAAAGCAACAACGAAGGTTTGTCCTTTCTGCAAGAGCGAAGTTGACATCGAAGCAACACGCTGTCCTCACTGTACTTCTATGCTGGAGGAGTAAACCGGGCGATCCTTTTTACACAGCATTCAGGGAAAGCAAACATTTTACCTATTAGAAACTGCAACAAAAGAAGCCGTATACCAGGAGAAATCCCGGTATACGGCTTCTTGTAATTTGCATGGTCGTTTATAAATGCAAAAGTCCAATGTCAGAAGTTAAATGGAATTCACCGAAATTAGTTTCCGCAATCCCTTCTCCCGGAACATCTTCCGATATTCGTCCTTTTTGCTCTTTGGAACATAAATCTTCAAGTCCTTCGGAACATCTTCAAACGCACGCTCACCAATGTTCTCCGGTTTCAATTTGGAGGATTGGATGTAAAGCTTCTCCAGCTTTTTGCACTTTCGGAAAGCTCTGTCCCCAATGGTATTCACCTTACTTCCAAGCCGGATACTCGTCACTTTCTTATTGCCCTCAAATGCCCTGTCTCGAACCGCTGTAATATAATAGCGGACGCCATCGATCCGGACAGATTGAGACATCGTGACCTTTTTCGCAGTGGCTTTCGGAGAATAGAATGTCACGGTCGGTTTCTTCACATTGGAACTGGTCACTTTGTAGCGGTTTCCCTTGGAATCTGTGATCAGTTTGCCTTTCTTGGCAGGTTTCTTTTGACTATATTTAGAACCCGTTATCGGAGTCCGCTGTGGCTCTGTCGTCTGCGCCGGTTCTGTAACTCCCGATGGTACCGGGGTCTGACTTGGTGCGGGTGCCATACTCTGTCCCGGATTTGGAATATCCGATGCGGCCGGGATTGGAGATGCAGGCTGTGTCGGAGATGGCTGCTGCGTCGGATGATCCGATGCTTTCGGTGTGTAAACCGGCATCTCACTCGGTGCATCTGTTGCCTTTGCAGTCGGTGTTGGGCTTGGTTTCGCTGTTGGCACTTGTGTCGGCACCGGCGTTCCCCATGCCGGAATCGTCACCTTTTCCAACGTCGTTTCCCATTTCGCATCCTCATCCTCAAAATATTTTCCGCAACTGCGACATACATAATATTCCATATTTCCCGGTGTCGTATCCGTTGCAGCTTTTTCATCTACGTGCTTCAGATCATGAGGCGCATGGATTATGTCTCCCTCTTCCATCAGTTCACCGCACGCCTTGCAGAAGTAGTCTCCGGAATATCCATTCTCACAAGTAGATTCCGTCACCTCATTTCGAAGCTCCCAACCCCACCTATGATCACATTCTTTTCGGATAATGGTTACTTCCCGCACAATTGTTTCATACAGATCCTTGTCATTTCCGGTATACTCAGCCGTAGCCTGCACAAATTCTCCTACTGCCAATGCCTTTTCACGGTCTCCGGATGCCCATTCCCATCCGCCACTCAATTCAACCTCACCTACCGCCTTGGAAATATACGAAGCATACAATGCGGAATTCGGCATATCCGGCTGTTTCCGTTTCTTGATCGTAAATGGAATCCGCAGTTCTCCGGTATAATGATCACCAATTCCCCGAACGATGATCGTCGGCGCATTTTCCTCATCCCATTCTGCTACCTCTACGTTGTTAATATAATCATAAGTAAAGTAAACATTCCATATTAATGACTCATTTGTTTTCACATCAACAATTCCTACCGTCGGTCTTACTGCTTCTTTCGTATAATCGCAGGAAATCGGTTCATCCGAAAGTTCCTTGTCATTAACCGTGATCTTGAGATTGTAGTCCGAATATTTGGAAAGATCTATTTTATCAACAAAAATTGTACGCAGCACATGAACATTCTGTTCTCCCACCTTCATAACAAGATCCAGTGTATACTCTCCCGGTTCCAGTATCCTGTCGCAGCTTATACTTCCTAATGATTTTTCTTCTCCGGTAAGCTCCACCACACCATCCAATGATGTCGTAAAGTCAACACGGCCATAGTAGTCCACCTGCTCCGAATCTTCATCTTTTTTGTACCATACATTTTGAACTAATAATTTATTTACGCTGACAGGGCTTTCCTGACCCGAAAGATACCCCGCCTTCTTCAAATGGACCAGATCCAGATCCTTCAACTCCGTTCCATAGCTTACATGTATTTCTGTACTTTCCGTACAATCCACCACAGGAACCACCGGTATATCTGTCTCTTCCATGGACGAATATTCACTGTTCTCCTTAGGAGCTAAGAAGTAGCCTCCACATTCCTCAGCCTCACATTTTGCATATGTGGTGTTCTCCGTGATCGTGGAATCGGTGACCTTATATAATTTCATCATCCCCTGCGGATGATCACATCTGTCTCTGTAGAATCCCACAAATGCAGTCTGATAACACTCCTCGTAATATTCTTTATCGCTTCCCGTATATTCTGCCCAATAAAAAGAACTGTTTCCATCATTCAATTCCTCGTTTCCATCGTACTCATCCGACCATTTCCAGTCTTCCGGCAATGGCACTTCCTTTAAATATTGTGTAGTAAAAGGAACATCATACGCTGCATCAGTATTCGGATACCTCGGCGGCATTGTCCCCTCCGGATAGCCAATGGTAATCGCGAAATCCAGTAAAATTTCAGATTCCGCACCTTCTGCAGCACAATTATAGGTATAGCACACCTTATCTCCTGCTTGAAGATCTGTAAGAACATAATCCTTTTCTTTGACCGTATCAAGACAATCTTTCGATTTGTCCTCTTCCTCGCCGGCACCGGTAACATAAATGCCTCTAAGTCTTCCTGTGTCAAAGTTCGGAAAAATCTTCTCATCCTTAAAATCAATCTTTTTCTGCTGCAGATAATTCATGCTTCTCTGGTAAGCGATCTCCTCCTCTTGATTCTGAGCCTTCGGAAAGAGAATACTGGTGAGACAATTTCTGGAACAATCAAAATACACGGAACCCGTCTGTCCACTAAGATCAATTGTTTTGAGCAACGTATCTCCACATGTTAATTGCGTCAACCCCGTCTGTCCACTTAAATCCAAAGTTTCAATCAAATTATCCGCACAAGCTAAATATTTTAATTCTGTTTGTGTTTTCAGATTCAAAGAAGTGATCTCATTTCCCATACAACTAAATGAATCCAGCTTCGACCAGTTACTTAAGTCCAGCTCCCCGCTAAGCTTATTGTAACTGACATCTACCCTTGTCAGAGCGGTGAGTTTCTCAATTCCTTTCAGACTTTCAATTTTTTCATTATCCGGAGTATCATTCTCCTGACCATTCAGCCTCACTTCTCTAAAGCTCTGCACCTCTTCCTTCGATAAAGCTCCATTCTCATCCGTATCCGCCTCTTTACGCAAATAATTTCCAAAATTCTCATCTGGAAAATTTTCATCAATCACCAGTTCCTCCTCCGGAACCTGCTCCTCCATTCCACCGGTTTCAGTCTCTGCTGCCGATACTTGCAATACATCCTCCGGAATCACACCGGCAGTACACAGCAGTGCAAATGCTGTCGCCACTGCGGTGAGTTTTTTCCCTTGTCGCTTAAAAAACTTCTTCATACACATTTCTCCTTTCACATGCCTTCTTTCTTTTATATTCGTTTCAGGTGCATTTATATGCCCTTCGTGCATTTTTTCAATACATTCGTGCATAGTGCGACCACTATATACCAAAATATAACATCGTTTATATAAGAAGTCAATGGATTTGGAGAAAATAATGATACTTTATGTCTCATCATGATGAATTTCCAGTGATTTATAATGTAACCGCCTTCCCGGCAGGCGTTGCCGCCAGACCACCTTCGCTGGTCTCCCGGTACTGGCACGGCATATTCCGCCCGATCTCATCCATGGCATCAATCACCTGATCCACCGGGATAAAGGAACAGATCCCGGCCATTGCCATGTCACTGGAGGTCACCGCATTGACGGAACCGATCACATTTCTTTTGACGCAGGGCACTTCTACCAAACCGGCCACCGGATCACACACCAGTCCCAAAAGTCCTTTTAATGCCAGTGCTGCAGCCTCGTAGATCTGCTGCAGATTTCCTCCTCTTAGAAATGTCAGGGCTCCGGCCGCCATGGCACTGGCTGAACCGATCTCCGCCTGACAGCCTCCCTGTGCTCCGGCAATGGATGCGCGGCTCGCAATGATCCCACCGATCCCGGCAGATACAAACAAAGCCTTCACAACTTCCTCCTCCGGACAGTTTTCTTCCTTCTGATACGTGATCAGAACTGCCGGAAGAACACCACAGGAGCCTGCCGTCGGCGCCGCCACAATACGTTTCATGCAGGCATTGGACTCTGCCATCTTCAATGCACGTTCCATCACCTGTCCCAAAAACGGACCTGCTAATGTTTTTCCGTTGCGGTTCCACCCAGCCATTAAAGCCCCTGCCCCGCCAACCATACCACTGGAGGATTTTTCCTGCTGATATCCTTCATCTGCCAGTACCATGGCATGATACATCTCCTGCATCATATCAAAGACCTCCTCCGGGGTACTCTGCTTTTCATTAACTTCCTCCTGCATCACAAGCTCCCAGAAGGAAATCCCTTTTTCCTCACATATTTCCTGCATCTGCTGCAATGATTCAAACATACTGATAACCAAGCCTTTCCTTAATCACAAATTCAAATATGTTACCTTGATGACACCCTCCAGGTGTTCCAGCCATTTGATGGACTCCGGCGGAATCTCCTGATCGCATTCCAACACCATGACCGCATTGCCGCCACGGGCATTCCGGTATAGCTGCAGCGTAGCAATATTTACGGATTTATGGCTCAGCATGGACGTAACCTCCGCCACATGACCCGGCTGATCCAGATTATGGACGATCAATGTAGGATGTTCTCCGCACACATTCACCGTCAATCCATCCACCTCACAGATACGGATACGGCCTCCGCCAATGGATGCGGCAACTACCTCCAGCTCCCGGCCCCCGGCACCTGTCATATGGAGCACCGCCGTGTTGGGATGGGCATCCTTAAGGTCCGCCTGATAAAAGGAAATCTCCACTCCTGCATCCCCGGCGTACTCCAGACTCCCCGGAATCCTGCGGTCATCGGGTTCCCAACCCATCAGCCCTGCCACGATCGCGCGATCCGTACCATGTCCTTTCCCGGTAGACCAAAAGGAACCGTACAGACCGATCCTTGCTTTTACCACCGGTTCTGCCAGAAGCTTCTGTCCCACATAACCGATCCTCACTGCCCCTGCAGTATGGGAACTGCTGGGTCCCACCATTACCGGTCCTATAATATCAAACACATCCATGATCCATCCTCCCTGCATCTCCATAAACAATTTTCTGTTCCCATAAAACAAAAAAATAACCTGTTACGGCGTAATATACCACCATTACGCCCTCGCAACAAGTTATATTATTTGAAATTATTCCAAAAATAATTAATATTTTATTGTATTGTCTGCGTCTCCTCCTGATCCAGCAGATCATTCATACTCTTCAGACTGATCAGGATCGTAGAGGTGTTATGAAACAGCGCTGACATGGCCGGCTGGAATATTCCGGCAATGCCAAGTGCGATCAGGCCTGTGTTAATGCCAACGATCAGACGATAGTTCTTGTTGATCCTGCGCACCATCGCATCACTGAGCTGCTTCAATGTCGCGATCTCATAAAGATCATCGGCACTGATGGTGACATCAGCGATCTCTCTGGCAATCTCTGCTCCGTCACTGATGGCAATGCCAACGCTTGCCTCAGACAATGCAGGAGAATCATTGATGCCGTCTCCGATCATAATAACCTTTCGTCCGGCATTCTTTTCCTTTTCCACAAACTTTGCCTTATCCTCCGGCAGCACCTCGGAATAATACTCATCCACGCCCACCTTGTCGGCGATCGTTGATGCGATCCGGTCACTGTCTCCGGTCATCATAACCACCTTGGAGATACCGTTCTCCTTCAACCGACGGATCACCTCCGGTGCCTCCTTGCGAAGCGGATCCTCAATACAGATGACTGCCGCAAGCAGTCCGTCAATCGCCATATACAAATGAGAATACTGCTCCGGAAGCTCCTCAAAAAGCTGTTTTTTGTCCTCCGGGATCTTTGCATTCTCATCCTCAAAGACAAAATGATGACTGCCGATGATGATCTTCCTGTCCTCCAGTGTCGAATAAATGCCATGGGCAACAATATATTCCACTTTGGAATGAAGCTCCTCATGAACCAGATTACGTTCTATCGCCTTATTGACAACTGCCTTTGCCATAGAATGTGGAAAATGCTCTTCCAGACAGGCTGCTATCCTGAGAAGCTCATCGGATGTCTGTCCGTTGAAGGAGATCACATCCACGACGGTAGGCTGTGCCTTTGTCAGTGTGCCTGTTTTGTCAAATACGATCGTATCTGCCTCTGCCATTGCCTCCAGATATTTTCCGCCCTTAACGGTAATATCATATGTACTTGCCTCGCGGATCGCTGATAATACCGTCAGCGGCATAGCAAGCTTTAATGCACAGGAAAAATCTACCATCAGAACAGACAATGCCTTAGTGGTATTGCGCGTGAGCAGCCAGACAAGACCTGTACCTGCAAAGGTGTACGGCACCAGACGATCCGCCAGATGCGCCGCCTTACCCTCCAGAGAGGATTTCAGCTTTTCAGATTCCTCGATCATAGTCATGATCTTTTCGTACTTGCTGGAACCATTGACCTCCTTGACCCGGATGGTAATCCCGCCTTCCTCTACAACAGTACCTGCATAGGCGTAGCCACCCTCTGCTTTACGCACCGGATTGGACTCACCGGTCAGAGATGCCTGATTGACCATCGCCTCTCCAGCGACCACATCACCATCAAACGGGATCACATTGCCCATATGGATCACAACCCGGTCTCCCGTCTGTACGGAAGTAACCTCCTCCAGCTCTTCTCTGCCATCCCGCAGTACCCAGACCTTGCTGATATTTAAGGACATGCTGCGCGCCAGATCTCCGACAGACTTCTTGTGAGTCCATTCCTCCAGAATCTCTCCAATGCTCAAAAGGAACATCACAGAGCTGGCTGTCGTATGATCACCACGGAAAACAGATACACCGATCGCCGTGCCATCCAGAACCGGCACCTCAATCTTTCCCTTGGCCAGAGTACATAACCCTTCCCAGATATACTTCACTGACTTCACGGTTGCGATCCCGGCCCGTACGGACATTGGCAGAAAAATCTTGGTTCCGTAATGTAAGATTACCTGATCCATTAATTTGTCCCAATAAAAACGGTTCATTTCCCGCCCGGAATTTTTAATAAAATCCTCTGGCACCTCAATGCGCTCATAGGAGAACCGGCGCAATACACGTATCACATCTTCTCTGTCTCCCGAAAAGCAGATGGTTACATCACAGGTTCTCTCCTGAATCTTTACATTCTGAATAAAATCATATCCCGTCAGATAATATTGAAGCGTGTCTGCCTGGGCAAAGGTCATTCTTGTCTGTGCGGCATGAATACGGATCCTTCCTTTCATTTCATGTTTGATTTGAAATTTCATTTAAATTCCCCGTTTCATCCATTACTCTTCTGTTACTTCCTCAAAAGACTCCTCCTCAGAAGCCTCGTCCTCAAACTCCTCTGCCTGTGCTGCACGATCCTCATTGATCTGCTTTGCCTCTGCATAAATGTCCTCTGCATTTTCCTGAACAGTGGTGGCAGTCTTTAATACACACTCCTTCGCACGCAGAACTGCTGCCGTGCAGTTAGTGTAAAGCTTCTTTGCATCATCACTTGCAAGGATCTTAACACCTGCTGTACCAAACAATACACCGGCTGCAAAAATGCCGGTCTTTGCCTTATCAATCTTCTTCAAACAATCTAACATAAATTTTGCCTCCTATTCTGAATAAATACTCTTTGATGGGTTTAACTTTTTTTATACACTCTCATTTCAGAGAAATCAAGAAAAAACCCCTTATCGAAAAACATTATCAATAAGAGGTCTTGTATTGGTCCATATAGCAAAACTTGTCCGCTTCCCACGGATACAATCCGGTCACACCTGACTCACCACAAGGATATCGTTTTCACGGATCACCGTATTGCCATTTGGTATTTTCACCTGATCCTCCCGCATCAGTACAAGCACCAGGCTTCCTTCCTCCAACTTCACTTTTGAAAGAGGCAGACCGATCCACGGACTTTCTTTATCAATGGAAATTTCTGACAAGTGCAGTCCTAAATGCTCCTCCGGCGACAATGCGCTCAGCACGATACGGTCACCTTCCCGGATCACCGTGTCCCCATTCGGCACGATACGTTCCTCTCCCCGCAGGATCAATACCAGCAGCAGATCCGGCAGCGAAACAATATCCCTGATCTTTTTGCCGCTCCATGGATGGTTCTTTTTTACCGCAATCTTCACAAACTCCACCGGCACCTCCTCTGAATAATCACTGAAGGTCTTCATGACATTATTCCTGTCATCGATCATATCCAGCCTGCGTGCCATAAATCCCAACAGGGAACCCTGAATACTGATGGAAAACAGTACGATAAATATCACAATATGAAAGAGATCGTTTTTGGTGTATGCCGGGTCTACAGTTGCCAGAATGGCAAATACAATGGATGCAGCTCCCCGAAGTCCCGACCATGCGACCAGAAGCTGCTGGCGTACCGGGCAGCGAAACGGTGTCAAAATGGCAAAAACGGAAACCGGTCTTGCCACAAAGGTCAGGAATAATGCAATGGCAAACGCCACCGGAATGATTCCCGGCAGGGCGGACGGAAATGCCAGAAGCCCCAACAGGAAAAAGATCAGCATCTGCATCAGTCCGGTGAGTCCATCAAAGAAATGCACCAATGACTTTTTATTATGGAGGGGACGATTCCCCAAGATCAATCCTGCCAGATATGTGGACAGATATCCATTGCCCCCCAATACAGCTGCCCCGGCATACGCAAGCAGTGCCATACTGAACACAAAGATCGTATCCACACCGTCACCGGTATTTTTCATCTGTGACAGTACCCATGCCCCAAATGCCGCTACGATCACTCCGATCAGAATACCAAATACCAGCTGCAGCACTATCAGACGCAACAGGCTTCCTCCGGTAAACCCTCCCTTCATCACTGCCAGAATAATCACGGTCAGCATATAGGAACACGGATCATTACTACCACTCTCCATCTCCAGCATAGACGCGGTATTGTCCTTTAAATTGAGCTGTCTGGAACGAAGAATCGAAAATACCGAAGCGGCATCCGTAGAACTTAAAACCGCACCGATCAGCATGCTTTCCCAGAACCGGAAATGAAGAACGCCATAGCAGAAAAATCCGGTTGTCACTGCCGTCAGAAGCACTCCCACCGTTGAGAGCAGCACCGCCTTTCCTGCTACGGGTTTCGCCTGTTTCCAGTTGGTGCCGAAACCTCCGTAAAACATAATAAATATCAAAGAAACCGTGCAGATCTCTTCCGCAATCCTGTAATTGTCAAAAGAAATCTTTAACAGACCATCGGTTCCAAAAAGCATTCCAAGTACAATAAACGCCAATAAAACAGGAATACCGATTTTTGATGACAGCTTATTTAAAAACAGACACAATAAGATGATCACCGTAACGATCAATATGTAATTTGTCATACATTCCTCCTTCTTCCATTCATACACGATGTTCCATGCCACGAAATCAAGATATGATCTGTAATCATTTTCCCGGTTCTGCGGCATATATTGACAAAATCATACCGTAAAACCGGCATAAATACAATATATGAATAAAACTCGAAAAAATATTAACACATATACCGGTAATATGTTAATTTTCAATGAATTCCTTTGATTTTTCTTGACCTGACGGAGGGTTGCGGATAAGATGATATGAGATTCTGCTGCAGATGTCATAATACATTTGCAGCGTTACAGAAATATAGATTAGAAAGGCAAGGTTATTTTATGATACAGACGACAAAAACACTTGACTGGGATAAATATCTGAAAACAGCGGCTCAGGTAGTTTCCGAGGGAATTGTGATGCTGAAAAATGAGCATCATGCTCTCCCTTTGAAGCCCGATGAGGAAATTGCATTATTTGGCCGGATACAGTTTCATTATTATAAGAGCGGTACCGGATCCGGCGGCATGGTTAATGTCTCCAAGGTGACAAACATCGTCGATGGTCTGCAGGAAAGCGGCGTAAAATTAAACCAGGAGCTTCTGGATGTGTACCGGAAATGGGACAATGAAAATCCATTCGACCTCGGAGACGGCTGGGGCAAAGAGCCCTGGTCCCAGAAGGAAATGCCTCTGGAGAACTCCCTTGCGGCAAATGTTGCAAAGCGCTGCCAGACTGCCATTGCAGTGATCGGCCGTACTGCCGGGGAGGAGCAGGACAATTCCCTCACAGAGGGTTCCTACCTTTTATCCTCTGACGAGAAGCAGATGCTCTCCACCGTTCGCCGTCATTTTCCAAAAATGATCGTCCTCTTAAATGTGGGCAATATTATTGATATGAATGAACTTCTGGAAATCGCTCCGGATGCGATCTTATATGTATGGCAGGGGGGAATGACAGGCGGCACCGGCACAGCCGATGTTCTGACCGGTCGTGTCAGTCCCTGCGGCAAACTGACCGATACCATTGCAAAACATGTCGAAGATTATCCATCCGCTCCTTACTTTGGAGATCCTGTGCGTAATTTCTATTCCGAGGATATCTATGTGGGATACCGCTATTTTGAGACATTTGCTCCCGATAAAGTACTGTATCCTTTCGGTTTCGGACTGTCTTATACCACTTTTGGGCTTGAGACAAACAATGTCAAAGAATTGTCCGATAAATGGGACTTTGCCGTGACCGTCACCAATACCGGAAGCTACTCCGGCAAAGAAGTGGTACAGATCTACTATGAAGCACCCCAGGGGCAGCTTGGCAAACCGGCGCGTGTCTTGTGCGGCTACGAAAAGACGAAAACTCTGACACCGGGCGACTCCCAGACTTTGACCATCTCTGTCAGCAAAGCACAGATCGCATCCTATGACGACTCCGGCATTTCCGGTCATGCTCACTGCTTTATTCTGGAAGAAGGTGACTACCATTTCTATGTAGGAACCGATGTCCGTCAGGCAGAGAAAACATATACCTGTACACAAAACGGGACACTTGTGATTTCCAGCCACAAACAGGCTCTCGCTCCTGTAGAAGCATTTGAACGCATCAAGCCGGTACAGACAGCAGACGGATACAAGCCGCAGATGGAATCCGTTCCCCTTTCTCAGGTGAACGAGGAAAAACGCCGTCTGGAAAATCTTCCGAAGGAAATCCCATTTACCGGCGATCAGGGCATCCGCCTCCGGGATGTCCGAAAAGGCACCCACACCATGGAAGAGTTTATTGCCCAGATGACCGATTACGACCTCGCCTGTATGATCCGCGGAGAGGGCATGAACAGCCCAAGAGTCACTGCCGGTACTGCTTCCGCATTCGGCGGTGTTTCCCCTGAGCTGGAAGCCCTCGGCGTTCCATGCGGTTGCTGCGATGACGGTCCTTCCGGCATGCGCCTGGACTGCGGCACCAAAGCTTTCAGTCTGCCAAACGGCACAATGATGGCATGTACCTTTAATCGGACACTGCTCACAGAACTTTTTGCCCAGACCGGTCTTGAAATGATCGCAAATAAGGTGGACTGCCTCTTGGGACCGGGAATGAATATTCACCGTCATCCGTTAAACGGCAGAAACTTTGAATATTTTTCAGAAGACCCTTATCTGACCGGAACCATTGCATCTGCCCAGCTTCACGGACTCCACCAGTCAGGTGTCACCGGCACCATCAAACACTTCTGCGGCAATAATCAGGAGACAAACCGTCATGATGTCAACGGTGTCATTTCAGAACGTGCTCTGAGAGAGATTTACCTGAAGGGCTTCGAGATTGCTGTCAAAGAAGGACATGCCGATTCCGTTATGACCACCTACGGTCCGGTCAACGGAGTCTGGACGGCCGGCAGCTTCGATCTCACCACACAGATCCTGCGAAACGACTGGGGCTTCACCGGCTTTACCATGACAGACTGGTGGGCTAATATCAACCGCCGCGGTCAGGCAGTGGACAAGTCAGATTTTGCCGCTATGGCGATCGCCCAAAATGATGTATATATGGTATGTGCCATTGGTGCAGAAAATGATGATAATATTCTTTCCTCTTTGGAAAATGGTACCCTGCAGCGCAGTGAGCTTCAGAGAAACGCCGCCAATATCTGTCGTTTCCTGATGAACACACAGGCGATGGCACGCATGGAAGGCACCGAAACAAAGATTGATATTATCAACCGCCCGGCAGATGAATCCGATGTTGACGAGTCCTCCGTAAAATTCTATGAGCTCGACGGAAATCTTACCATTGATCTGGAGGATATCTGTACCAATAAAGGGACAAACCACAGCTTTGGTCTTGATATCAAAACCATGGGACGTTATAAGATGACGCTGACTGCCAGCTCCACACAGAGCGAAGTAGCTCAGATCCCTGTCACCCTCTTTAGTCTTGGTACAGCATATGGTACATTTACCTGGAATGGCACAAACGGTCTGCCTGTTTCCTATGAAACAGAGCTTCCTTTGTTCTCCAAATATACTAACCTTCGTCTCTTCTTTGCACAAGGTGGTTTGACGATGCACAGCATTTCCTTTGAGCTGATATCAACGGAGCTGTAAAATATCCTCCTGATATCGTTTAACTAATCCCTCCTGATAGCCGGCTGTCTGCAGGTCCTTTACTCCGGCAGCCACCGATTGAAGCACCGGATCAACAATTTTGTCCAGTGCTTTCAATCTTTTTGCACTGATCTGCCGATCCGATCTGCATTCCATATAATCCTCTACCGATAAATGCCAGTAATGAAATACTCCCTTGTAAAAATCATGCAGCTTCTGTGCGATCAGCAAGCCCTCCGGATCAAAATCTCCGGCATAATAAACTTCCACACCGGATGCACCGCAAACTTCCAATACATTCAGCCCTGCCAGCCGGGGCTGGCCATTCATGCACATAAAAGCATGATTTCCTGCGTTAATTTCACAAAGCATTGCAAATACCGATGGGTTTTCCACAATAAACAGCTTATTGTGTGGACATATAATTTCCTTCCACTCTACCATAGATGCCAACGGGATCTGCACCATATCCTGCTCCACACAGAATCCATGCATTCCTGCATGAAGCTCTCCATTACTCTTACGTATGTTTACCCCGGAAAGCATGACATAATTTGAAACTTCATCGATCAGAATTCCCACAGACAAAAAGCCTTTCTGTTTTTTATATGCCGGAAAAATATTATTTTCCTCTAATATAATGCCACGATTCTCAAGATCCAGTTCCACTATCTCCCGCAATATTTTGCCTCCGTCGCTTCCGGCATCAAAGGCATGAGGATCTCCCGTCATTTCCGCAGCAAAAACGGCCAGATATCTGGTTCTGCCACTGCGGTACGGTAATCCATTATAAATAGCCGCCGCTAAAGTCAGCTTCCGTTTCCAATGATCTATATCCTCTTTTTCAGGCACCTGAAACTGTTTCATCAAAGACTCGAGTACATGGTATACGGGCGTATTCTCATATTGCATCCGAAGCATCTCAAACACTTCCCGGATCTGTTTCTGCCGCCTTTCTTCCTGTTCGTTTTTGCCGACAGGTTTATTACCAAAATACAGTTCCAGTAATCTCTCCGGTGTGATAACGGAATAACGGCTTTCAGACAATGCTCTACAGAACTTGTCCGAAGATATGGACACGCTTTTCTGTCCGTGAAAATTTTTTCGAAAAAATCCTTCTAACTCCTCTATTTCCGGCATCGTCAAATGACTCAGTTTTACTGTGCCGGAAAATCTTCCATAAGAATAGTACTTTTTCCAAAATCCCTCAAAAACCTTCTGCCATACAGGATTTCCACGAAAATACTCAAGACATTGTTTTTCATTATCCAAGCTCTGTACTTCTCCTCTCCACGGACTCCTCATCCTCCAGATTTTCCTTATAATGACCGTTCCATAAATACGGCATCACAGTGACAAATTTTGCATTTTCCGGCCGCTCCAGCTGATAGATTGCCAGTGCATCCAATGTATCACAGTCTCCCCAAAGCACCTGGGAATTGATAATAAAATCAAAGGAAAATTCTGTCATTAACCGGAACATATCGCGGATATTACGGTTATCTACCCCCGCAAATGCTTCGTCTAACGAGATCAGCCTTGGTGCATCCGGTCTGCCACCCTCATATTTTGCCACAACTGCAGAAAACAGTGGAACATACATCGACATCGCTTTTTCTCCACCGCTAAAGGTGCCAAAAACACTGTTGGTAAGCTCTTTCTGCTTCTCTCCTGTTTTCCGGGAATACAACTGAAATTCAAACCATTTCCGGTAGTCCAATGTCTCCTTCATCACCTGATAAAAAGAAACCATACCACCACTTTCTCTTGCATGTCTTCTGGCTTCGTCTACCTTAGAACGGAAATGGAGAGATAGTTTAGATGCTTCCTCCTCACTCATCAGGCGGTAATCCTTTTTTAACAGATTCACGAGTTCTCTGGTATCCAACTGATCCTCGCTTTCTGCCACCTTACTTCTCCAGCGCAGGCTCAGCTTCAATCCGCTGGAGGTATTCATTCCTCCCATCAGGTCATTCATTTTGGATACCCAGGATGTAGACGCATTGATACGGCTGCGGATCTTACGGCTGACGGTATTGGCAAGAATATCTTCAAAAAGCTCCCTGTCTCCTTGTTTAATGAGATTTTTCAATTCATCAATATCTTCTTCCAAGTGTCCCAAAAGCTGGACAAACGGTATTTTTACACCTTTATACCTTGCCTGAATATCCTGCCTTTTTGCTGCAATATCCGTTACTGTTTTTTCCTCATCCAGCTCTGCAAATAATTCAAGCTGCGTCAGTTGATAATCATTCAGAAAGGCTCTGTTTTCAAAATATACCTGATTCAGCCGGCTTATAATGCTGTCACGATCCCAGTCCTTCGCATCGGTTTCCAGATACATATACATTTTTTCGATATCCGATCCGATTTCCTCCGGTATCAGTACATAGCCCAGTTTCCACTCCGCCTCCCAGCACCTTTTCAGCCATTCCTTCTGCCCGATACACTGCTCTAACTGTTCCCGGCATTTCATCAACTGCGTTTGCAGCAGCTTTTCCTGTTCGCGGTTTTCTGTCTTTTGTTCTGCACATTTCTGAACCATCGACGGATACTCATTGATCCACTTCACACATTTATTCAATCTTTCTTTAATCTGCTCATAATCCGTCAGTAAAAGCTGCTTCTGCACAGAAGCGTACTCCTCCTGCCGTTTGTTTAATTCCCTTTGAGCCGCTGTAATATCATAACGGATCTGATCCATGTCTCCATCAAGCTGCTCCATCTGATCTCCCAGACTGCCTATGCTATATACCCTGTGAAGATAAATTTCATGCGCCGCATTTAACTTGATCAGATGATCTTTATATTCACCCGCTGCATCATTCGCCTGTTTGAACACAGCAAAGGTACAGTCCAGATAAAGTGCTTTTGCCAGAACAAATGCCTCTTCCTTCATTGTCCGGATCTGCTCCTTTAGGTTCTGCAGCTCATCCTCCAGGTGTTTTTCCTCCTGTTTTGCCCGGTCATATTCTCTCACTGCTTCATCCAACAGCTTCCACACCGCTCTCATGTCAGTATCAGCCGGCAGTTTTTCATATTCCTCCTTCAGCTTCTGAAGCCGAGTCTCCAATAAATGTGCACATTCTCCGATCTCATTCATTTCATTCCGGAGCATTTCCATATTCCGTCTGCATTCTTCCATGCGGGCCAGACGCGCTTTTTCTCTGGCTCTGGCACCCATAAACTGAGCCGTATAATTTCCGGATACCGTACCTGCGATCACGCCCATCCGATAGGAACCATCCGGCAGTACTGCCACAATATCCTGTCCCATTTCTCGTACAGATACATCTTCTTCATATGCCACATGGCTTAATATTCCTGTGATGCGCTGATTAAAAAAGATATCATTGAGTTCCTCATTTAACTCCAGTACATCCAAAAGACTTTGATCAGCTCTTGCTCCACCGGCAAACAAATACCGGTCCTCACATCCCTCCGCAAACGCCAGCACCCGGTCTCGGTACTGCTCATCTACAATGACCGCATCCAGGATCCCCATCTGCAGTAATGCCTCCTCCAGACGGTTCTGCGCTTCCTCACTCATGTCGGTTCCAAACTCGATCACTTTATAAAATTCCTGATAAGGAATTTCCATCTCATCCAAACGCTGCCTGTTCTTTAATACAGCTTCACTTCGAACCGGTTCCGGCTCTTTTTTATCCTCCCATTCCTGCAATTGTTTTTCCAGTTCCTCATAAGCAGTTTTCTTTTCTTCCTGTTGCTGCCTCTTTCCATCCAGTTCTTTTCCCAAAGCCATCTGCTGTCCAAGATATTGGTCACTGACTTTTTCGCGGATCGCTGCAAAATCAGAATCCCCGTTATAAGAGTCCGCAAACCGGCTTATTTCATTTACAAATTCTTTGGATAAATGAAACTCCTGATTGCTGTCACTCCATTGGTACAGCTCTTCCTTCCACTCATTTTCTGCCTGTACCAGCAGTGTTTCCGCTTCATTCTGTTTCTTCCAGCAGGCATCCACTTCCCTTCCCTTCTGTTCCCATCTCATGGTCAGCTCATCTGCCTGTCTGTCCAGCAAATTGGTCTGTTCTAATATGTGAAAGGCTTTCTCAATCTTTTCCTTTGTGTCACAAAACTGCTTCTGCAGAATATCGAATTTATATTCCTGTTCCAATTGCTGCAAAAATTCATCTTGAAAAAAACCATGTTCTTCAAATGCCATATCCTCTGCTTCTGACTGCATTTCCTCCAGCAACCGATTCATTTCCCGGCTTTTTTCATATTTCCGGTCCTCTTCTTCTTTTCTTTGCTCCTCTATTTCAATGTATCTCTGTTTTTTCGTTTCCAGAAATTGTTCTTTCTCCTTAACGGTATTTTGATAATCCGCGATCTCCTTTTCCAGTACAGATTCTCTTTTTTTCAGGTTCAGTGCATCACTGCTCTTCAATGTTTCCTGCTCCCTCTGCATGGAAACATTTTTTGCCGCCATCCTGTCAAGCTTTTCCTCTAATTCTGCCACTTTTTTATGACATTGCTCCAGCTGAACCTGTTTCTCTTCCTCCTCATTTTTCAGGGACTGCTCTTTATTTATTTTTTGCCATAGCTTGTCCGTTTTTTGGTACAATGTGAATTTATTATATTTTTCAAACACTCTGTTGATCTTTTCCGCTGCCTGTTTTGCCTCTTCTCTCGTCTTTAAGTTCATATTCATGGTGTCCATGTTTTCAATGGCTTCCGACATCGGACGCAGATCCTCATCCGAAAGAGGCTGCAGGGAATCGCTGAGTATTTCATTGATCACCGATGGTTTAAAATCCTTAGACAGTTTTGGTGTTCGAAGCTGGATCAGCAGGTCGATCATTTCCTTATATTCATCCAGGGTATCAAAACCGAATACCTGCCGGTTTACAAAATCCATATATTCAAGCTGGCGTTCAAAAATCCTTCCACCTGCTGCAATACGATTTTCCAATTCTTTTTTTGATAACGTGATCTTTTCTCCCGTCTGCTTATAAAGCTGAAAATCTTTTCCAACCCGTCTATTATCCGTAATGGCAAAATACCATTTATCCAGAGGTTTACCTCGTCTGGCGCGCATTCCCATGCCTATGGTCAGATACGTTTCACTCTCCTGACGACGGAACTCAAGATACAGGTAGCCGGTGCGTTCCTCCCGGTCGTCATCCTCTTCCAAAAGATAATTACTCATTTTCCGATCCCGCGTGCCAAAGGGATCCAATCGCTCCGGACTGGCATTACCATCCAATAAAAGCGGTACAACACTCTGCATAGTAACAGATTTGCCGGATCCGTTAGAACCTCTCAGCAACATTCTTCCCTTTGCAAAAGGAAACTCCTGCTCATCATAATACCAAAAATTAACAAGACCAATTTTATTTGCCTGCCATCTGCTGTTCATCTGCCTGTCCTCCCATGTAATCCTTTGGATAATGACCCTGTATCTTACCTGCTGCCGGATAGATCACTACTTCTCTTGATGGTGTTCGCTCAATAAACATCCACATTTCCATCGTCTCAGATACGATTTGGACAAATTCTCCCTCCGCCATTTCCCGGTAGTTTTTTGTAAATCCGCCTCCAAATCTCTGCTTCACTTCCTTGAGCATTCGTTCAAAATCCGGCTGATCCACAACACATATCTCGTCTGCATTGACCTTCCACTTTTTCTCTGTAATTCTCTCCCTGATCACCGAAAAGCAAAGCAGCATAATGTCAGAAAGTACATTGTTTCCCGGAAAATCCTTTCCGATCCTGCAGTCCTCTCCGGCTAACAGATAGGCACTCCCACGGTGAATATGAACATGACAGTCAAACATCCGTTCCAGATCATCAGAAAGTCTGCGTCCGTAATATTTTAAATATTCAAAATCCTCCTGCGCTCCCTTTTCAAGATATATCCCCGGTGAAAACAAAATTCTTTTGTAAACTCTGTGTCTTCTTGCAATTCCTCGTTCTTCATCCATATCAAACCAGTCGCTTTCCTGAAAATCCTCCGGTTTTGTGTATTGCATGATATCTTTTGAAAAACTTCTCATAAAATAACGGGATGCTCCTGTATTTTCATACAAAACTTCTCCCTGGGCATTGTCTGCAAACGCATCCTCTCTGCCATCCGTGATCCGGAGTATCCCCTGCTTAACTGCATAACGCAGCACCCTGATCAATCGTCTGCGGCTTGTATACAATGTCCAGTCAACCGATCCTCCCGGCATATTGGACGCAATGTACTCTGTGAGCTGGGACAGGATAAACTGATCCTGCGCGTCCTTATCCTCCAGAAACATAAGAAGAATACAAAGAAACGCATATTCCTCCCGGGAAGAAAAATCCTGAATCCCCATAAATATCTCCGCAACAGGTGGAATTTTTTCCATTTTTACCAGAAGCGCATTTTCAACAATCTGACACCCCATTTTTTCAGATGCAAACTGACGGATTTTTCCCAGTTCATCCCGGACTTTATAGTATAATTCTTTGTCCTCGCTTTTCAATATCCAGCGTTTTCTCAAAAGTGTCTCTAAACCTTCCATTATTTCATCTCCTCCTGAAACACAATCCGGAAATGAGGCATCGTCAGATTTCCATCCTCACAATGAAGTACGCATTTCTCCTGCTCCTTACTTCGATCCAGAACATACCTTCTGCCGCTTTCTGTCCTTGCCATCAGCGAACTGTCCTCCATTGCATTGGAAAGCCATTTCAGTAATATTTCACGTATCCTTGGCTCGATCACCGGCAGACCGGCAAAATCTATCCCACCATTCTGTTCTAATGCCCGTAATTTTTCCGTTTCCTCTCTCTGCTTCTCCAGGATTCGTTTTCTTGCCTCTTTCTTATCCTCCGTACTCTCCCTGATCACACTGCGGTTCATCTTTTCCCGGTATGTCCGTACTCTCGGTTTCAGTTTGATATCAAGAGGTTTTTCCTCATACACACTTTGATTCATGCTGTCGGTCTCTCGGATCAGATCCCCTTTCATATGAAACGGCTGTTCCAGTCCAAAGACCATTGCAGACATTTTGTGTGCCTCTCCGATATCTTCGCATTTCATAAACATTTCTGCCACTTTACGATACTCCTCCCGCCGGTTCGCTCCCATAGCATTCTTTTCGCTGATCTGTGCGGCATAGCGGGTGATCCTTCGTATAATATCATTGGTTGCATCAAATAATTTGGCCGCCTCATTCTCCTGTCCGTTTTCCTGGACAAACCAATCATAAATACTCTGATAACGTCCTGTTGTTTTTTCTAATATTTTTTCACGGGAAATCTCAACATCCATGCGTGGGATCGAAAGTTCATAATCTACTATTTTATCAAAAATCTGTTGTTTTATCTCATCCGGAAGCAGACGCAGTTCTTCGTCAATGGCTCCTACATTCCGCTGTAAACCTTTAATAAAATTTCTTAAATAATCAATCAGATGATCTTTAAATACCAAAAACTCTTTTGTCTGCATCATCTTCTCTGCTTTGACACTGTTAAGATCCCGGATATAATCCTGATAATTCTGATTTAAACGCACAAAATCATTATTCAGATCCATCCACCAGATATATACCTCTCCTATATCTTTCTCTGCCATTGCCGGAAATCGTTGCACATGATGCCGGATACGTTCCAAAAGCGTCGGTTCCAGCGAAGCTCCCTCCACAAACAGATTCTCCAGACGAACCACCAGACGTTCTATCTCCACACTGTATTCTGACATCTGATAACGAAATTTTTTATTTTTGAATTCCTCAATGGATGCCACTTTTCTGGTATCCTGAATCGTATTTAAATTCTTCCACTCTGTCAGCATCGCCAGATCCTGCTGGCATTGCTCCATCCGGTAATCCTCAAAATGCGGATCTTTTTTTAATTCTTCAAACACATCCTCCTGATATAGCCAATAACGGAGCTTCTCATAATTATCAAAAAAAATGCGCATAATGCAGCGGTATCTGCTCACATTATCTGCATTTAGATACCTTACCTCTGTCAATGGTTTCATTAACTTATCTGTAATCTGCACGTTTCCCCTCCGGAAGCTATAAATATTTTCATAAGACTCTCTTTACATCAGTTGGGGATAAAATATCTTTCGATCCCAACATCATTAGTATAATATATACTCTTTCCCGTAGCAAGCGCATGACGCCTCAGACACGGCATTTCTATGACTCTGCCGTGTCTGAAACGGCAAATTCTCTATTTTTAGCTAATATTTGTCTCTGTTTTTCACATTAAATCATATACAATGACGAAATCAAGAAAAACCAGCATTTCCTCTCGACATTCCCTTAACAGGGTGTTACAATCATTGCAAGTCAGAAAACGATCGTACATTCTCAGAAACATAATCTGATAAGAAAGCTTTGAAATTTGTATAGATCAATAAGCTTTCATCTGACCTTTCAAAATTTCATTTTATTTTCAATGAACAAAACACCTTAGATTCTGTTATTGAATTTTAACCGAAAGCGGCATATAATAGGGAAAATATATGTCTTTCTCTATTATTCTGCTTTCCTGAGAAAGGAGACCTATTTGGGCGAGAAAGACATTTCAGAAAAGCTGCTTGCAGATTACGAGGACGTATTTGCTGATATTGTAAACGTTCTGCTATTTCACGGCGAGAGACGGGTACATGCGGACTCCCTGCAGTCCACCAATACCGTATCACATTACAAGGCGGATGACTCCCGCCTCCACGAGCAGGAGCGCGACATCCTCAAGGCATGGACTGACGGCAGGATCCAGATCGCTCTGCTGGGGCTGGAGCACCAGACGGAACCGGAGAAGCAGATGGCCGTACGCGTCATTGGCTATGAGGGTGCCAACTACCGCAGCCAGTACAAGGCAAAACAGATCACTCCGGTGATCACATTAGTCTTGTACTTTGGTACAGAGAAACGATGGCAGTATCCGCAGAATCTCAAGGCACTGATGGATATTCCGGACGGTCTGGGGTCTTATGTCAACGACTACCGGATCCATGTCTTTGAGATCGCATGGCTGGCCGATGAGCAGATCAACTTGTTCCAGAGTGATTTTCGTGTTGTAGCAAGGTACTTTTCCGAAAAGCGCAAAAATAAAGATTATGTTCCCCACGACAAGACCATTCTCAAACACGTGGACGCTGTCCTCAAGCTACTCGCTGTGATGAGCGGTGATCACAGATACGAGACCCTTCTTGCCGATTCGGAACATAAAGGGGAGGTGAAGACTATGGATGAGGCTCTTACACGGGTGATCAACGAAGGTCACGCCAGAGGATTGGCTGAGGGACGCAATGAAGGGTTGGCTGAGGGACGGGCTGAAGGGTTGGCTGAGGGACGGGCTGAAGGGTTGGCTGAGGGGCAAATTAAAATATTAGTATCTCTCTGCAGATCCGGAAATATCTCTGTGAAGATTGCCGCAGACCAATTAAAGATTTCAACAGATGAATTTCAAAAATATCTGGACAATGACGCTGACATTTCCGATTAAATTTAGTGCTGCTTCGCATTATAGCAAGATACTTTTCCGAAAAGCGCAAAAATAAAGATTATGTTCCCCACGATAAGACCATTCTCTAACACGTGGACGCCGTCCTCAAGCTACTCGCTGTGATGAGCGGTGATCACAGATACGAGACCCTTCTTGCCGATCCGGAACATAAAGGGGAGGTGAGGACTATGGATGAGGCTCTTACACGGGTAATCAACGAGGGACATGCCAGAGGGTTAGCTGAGGGACGCAATGAAGGACTGGCTGAAGGACGCAATAAAGGGCTGGCTGAGGGACTGATTAAAGGGCAAGTCAAAATCTTAGTATCTCTCTGCAGATCCGGAAATATCTCTGTCGAGATTGCCGCAGATCAATTAAAGATTTCAACGGACGAATTTCGGAAATATTTAGATAGCGATATGACTGATTATTAATGAAAACTTTCCACACCAAATAGCAATGCTAAAAGTTTAAGTTAGTTATTATTTTTCAGATATCACCTAATTTAAGAAACTCAAAAGACCACCACAAACCGGTGACAATCCGTACCGATTCATGGTGGTCTTTCTTTACACATTTTTACCTGTAACTGAGCTTTCTACGCCACATACTCAAACGCTATCTTCAAATTACTGAAGGAGTGACAGTACACCCTGGTTTGCCTGATTAGCCTGTGCAAGCATAGACTGACCAGCCTGCTGAAGGATACTGTTCTTTGAGTAGTTAACCATTTCTTCAGCCATATCTGTATCACGGATACGAGACTCAGCGGAAGTGGTATTCTCAACGACGTTGTCCAGGTTTGCAATGGTGTGCTCCAGACGGTTCTGAACAGCACCAAGTGCGGAACGCTGAGAAGATACCTTAGAGATTGCGTCTGCAATTGCATCGATAGCATATGTAGCAGAGGATCCATCCTCACCGGCTACGCTGATACCCTTAATGCCAAGACCTGCAGCTGACATAGTATCAATATTGACATTGATCTTATTGGTCATATCTGCGTCAGCACCTACATGAAGGCTGAAGGAGAGACCATTCTTAATCTCTACAGAACCCTTGGCAATTTCGAAAGATCCATCTCCTTTATTCAATACCTTTGCCTCTGAACCTGCATCCGCACCGATAGAACTTGCTTTTTCAAGCTCCTTGGCAATCTTCTTGTATGCGTCATCAATAGTGATCGTGTTATCTTTTACGGCATCCACACCGGCAGCTGTCACTTTAGTAGTCTTATATTCCACCTGACTTCCTTCTTTAATCTTGGCAATGATATTCTCCCGTGTCAGCTTATTGGCAGATGCATCCTCTTCATTGCTGTTTTCGACAATGATGTATTCTTTAGTTCCGGTACCTTTAACACTTCCAACTTTAACTTTTTCTCCAGCCGCAAGACCCTGAATAGCTTTCTTTACATCATCAAAACTGGTCGGTGTATAGCCAGTTGCAACAGCTGTAGTTGTTTTTCCTCCAACAGTAATAGAATCCCCGGCACCTAAATTACCGCCTGCAATCGTACTTACCTTTGTATCTGTAGTTCCAGCTGCAATCGTTGATTTTGTGCCTTCTGCCAAATCATCTACAATTGTATAGGACTTATCATTCGTCTGATTATAATATACGTCTCCTGCTGCAATGGTTTTTGCCTTAGCTTTAGCCTCTGCTGTATCGGCCCAGTCTCCATCCTTATAAAAACCAGCAATGGTATTAGTTGTGCCTGCAGCATGATAAGTATATACGGTTCCATCTTCTGCAGTAATAGTATCTCCTGCTTGCAACTTAGTTCCGGTTCCGGTTGCTGTTGTACTTATATTTCCAATTGCTGTAAGTGTAGTGGTTCCACCACCTGTTACAGATCCTATTGCCACTTCATCTACTAAAGTAGTTTTTACTCCGCCAACCGTAACACTGTCACCGGCTTTCAAAACCTTATTATCAAGCGTTGTAGAAATAGCATAACTATCCTTCGTCTTCGGATCACCAATTGTATACTCAGTACCTGCAATAGAGATTTTACTTCCATTCTCAAGCTTGTCATCCAGCTTAAAAATAGCGGACTTATCATCTGCACTATTGGTCAGCTTACCAGCCAGACCTGCATCATGTGCATTGAGTGTCTTGGTAGACTTTGTTCCGTCACCCTTTAACAGGTATGTCTCATTAAACTTCGTCGTCTCAGATACACGATCGATCTCTGTAGTCAGCTGTGAGATCTCGTCCTGGATTGCCTGACGGTCAGACTCGCTGTTTGTACCATTGGAAGCCTGTGTAGCGAGCTCATTCATTCTCTGGAGCATGCTGTGAACCTCTGTCAGAGCACCCTCGGCTGTCTGTACTGCAGAAACACCGTCCTCTGCGTTGGTAGAAGCCTGATCCAGACCACGGATCTGCTTTCTCATCTTCTCGGAAATAGTAAGACCTGCTGCGTCATCTGCTGCACGGTTGATTCTGTAACCGGAAGAAAGCTTCTCTGTTGACTTGGAAAGGGAACCTGTTGTCAGTCCCAGCATTCTGTTTGCGTTCATCGCTGTAATGTTGTGTTGTACTATCATAATATTATCCTCCTTGTTCCACATATCGTGGTTTATGATTGGTTGCCCTCTGGAAATCCGTTTCCCGAGGAAGTGATCTATAACAAGCAGAAGTCCCGGGTGTGTTTCTGCCTATTACCATATTGGATTTCTAATTTTCCGCTTCGCCCTTATGACGCTCTTCCCACAGAATCCGCTGGATCTTTTTCTGCGCCTCTGCAGAGATTTTCTCCTCTGGATAGTAGGTTTCCCTGCGACGCTCCGGATTCTCCTCAATGTTGCTCCGGACAATCGGGATATCCTTTGGGGCATCGATCATCAAACGACCGTGGCCACCACTTCCGCCTACATATACGACGCGGATATTGTCGCCAATATTGATATATTGTCCTTGTTTCAATGATAATTTCAGCATGCAGTCTCCAATCTGAGTGCCTGCCGTCATAGTGCGGCGCACCTCCATGTGTATTAAACAATTCCTTTTTGCTACGTTTTGTATCTTTTATATCGTCAGATTGTTATTTATATTTAACATTGTTTTCCATTTTATGCTACGATTCGTAGCTTTTTGTTGATTTTGTATACCGAATATCGCAATTATTCATGCAGGTTGCACAAACATTTTCTCCTGAGTATTTGATAAAAACAATGTTTTCGCAACAGTCTGTATCTCTTTTTGTTAATTTTCCACTATCTGTTTAACGTTTTATTGTGCATTTTGCTACAATTAATAACATTCGCGGTAATAGGGAAAAATACACTAAATAAAAAGAAGGCGGTATTAATTTATGAAAAAAAGTTTACTTCCACAAAAACTAAAAGAACTAAGAAAAGTGCATAATTATACACAAGATTATGTCGCAGAGGCACTTGGAATTGTCCGGCAAACCTACAGCCACTATGAAACAGGAAAGCGAATGCCCGACGCCGAATCCCTATATAAGCTGGCGGGACTGTACAACATCTCTGTTGACGATCTAATGCATCTGACACTACAAATCGACCGGGATATCTCGTACGACGCTCCACAGCCTACTTCTTCCAGTTCAGAACTTTCCGAATATCTTGAATTTTATAACAATCCGGCAAACCGCAAAAAATATATGTTTACCTCGACTCTGGAAAAAGAGTTTCTTTTTTATTTTCAAAAAATGTCCGAAGAAGATAAGAAAGAAATGATAGAATTTGCAAAAATCAAAGCACACAAACAAGCCGTAAAGGAAGAAACAGAAGAAGAAAAATAAATATCTCAAGCTTGGACACATAACGCAGGAAGTTTATCGGCAGCAAAAAAGTGTAAAAGAAAACCACCATGAACCGGTATTGTTTATAACCGCTTTACGGTGGTCTTTTAATTCTCTCCGTTTTGGAGCATTTTGCGTATATATTTCAAAAAAGTAAATATAAAATTCTACCGCTTTGCCAGTTTTCTACGGCAAAGAAAAAACGCCGGTATTAAAAATGCATCTGCAAAGATCCATGCCAGTGTATTGGCCATACAGATTCCGAAATATCCGCTGACAGCAACAAGCAATGTACCGGCCAGTGTTCTTGCCGCCATTTCAAACACTCCCGCAAGAATGGCAATTCCGGAAAATCCCATTCCCTGAATGGTAAAGCGCACTGTATTGACAAGAGTCAGCAGGCAATACCCGGCGGCGGTCACCGTCATGTACTGATATGCATATTCCATTGCCTCAATCTCATCTGCATCCAGAAACAAAACAGACATCCTGCGTCCAAAAAGAACAACGATCACCAGAAGCACTGCTGACACCACAAATCCCATCAATGATGCTGCCTTTAGTCCCTTTCCTACCCGATCCAGCTTCCCGGCTCCCACATTCTGACCGACATATGGTGCCATGGTCTGCCCCAGTGCTTCTATCGGACAGGAAAGAAAATTTCCCAGACGCCCCGCTGCGGTTACGCCTGCCATAACAGTGGCTCCAAATCCATTGACTGCCGCCTGGATCACAAGAGTTCCGATCGCCGTAATGGAATACTGCAGTCCCATAGGGATTCCAATCGTACACAGACGTACCATATATTTCGGCTGTGCTTTCCACTCACTTCGGCTGCCATGAAGAATCGGAAATGTCTTTCCCACATACCACAGACAACATACACCTGAAATCCCCTGAGATAAAACAGTTGCAAGTGCAGCACCGATCACACCCCAGTGAAATAGTAAAATAAACACTAAGTCGAGTCCAATATTTAGGACAGAGGAAATTGCAAGAAAAACAACCGGTGTTCTGCTGTCCCCCAAAGAGCGGATCAATGCCGCCAGAAAATTATATAAAAAGGTACAGGGAATTCCCAGAAATATGATCAGCATATACCAATAAGCATACTGAAATACATCCTCCGGTGTCCGCAAAAAAATCAGAATATCCCTGCAAAAAACAGAAGATACCAGTGTCATCACGGCTGCAAACCCAATACAAAGCCAAGTGGCGTTTGCTACAAAACGACGCAAAGCACTTTCATCCTTCGCCCCAAATTTCTGTGCAACCGGTATGGCAAAGCCATTGCACACACCAATACAGAATCCGATCACCATAAAGTTCAGAGATCCCGTGGAGCCCACACCGGCTAACGGCTTTAATCCCAAAAATTTTCCCACGATCATGGTATCCACCATGCTGTAAAACTGCTGAAACAGCATTCCCAAAAACATGGGGATTGCGAAGCCTATGATCAGTTTTGCCGGAGAACCTTCCGTAAGGTTTTTCATTTTACTTTTTTTTGCAGACATTTCCTTTCCCTCCATTGCAATAATTCAAAAAGCCAAATTATTATACAAAACGGTTGTCGGAAATACAATGAATAATTCATGAAAAATATGTTTCTTTTTCTTTAACAAAGATCCTGCATTTTTACTACCACAAAAAATGTCTTCGGAAATGAATTCCGAAGACATTAGAGTTCATTATTTCTTTACGATCACCCTGCACTTAGCAGTGGCTCCGCTCTTCATAATAACTTTAATCGTAACTTTTCCTTTTCTCTTGGCTTTTACAACACCCTTTGCATTGATCTTAACAATCGTTTTCTTACCAATTATTTTGTATCTTTTCACCTTGTCACCCGGTGTCTTAACCCTGATCACAATGCGCTTTTTCTTACCTTTCTTAATCTTTAACGTCTTTTTTGCCAGACGAATTTTTGCCCCCTGTGATCCACTGTTTGTCAGCTCAGAATCATCCGTTGACGATGTCTGTGTTACATTACCGGACGGTGCCGTAGTTCCTCCCGGTAATGGCGAGCCACTCGGGGTAGCTGATGCAGAAGTCGTTGGATTCGTCGGCTCAGATGACGTCCCCGGTCTTGATGAGGTATCCGGATTCGGTGTTGTTGTCCCTCCCGGTGTTGGAGTTGGAGTTGGTGTTGGTGCTGGTGAAGTCCCCGGGGTTGGAGTTGGTGCTGGCGAAGTCCCCGGGGTTGGAGCCGGTGCTGGCAAAGTCCCGGGGGTTGGAGCCGGTGCCGTCGGCGTTGCACTTGGTTCACTACTCGGACTTGTACTCGGCATTTGACTCGGTTCGTTGCTCGGGCTTGTACTCGGTGTTGCGCTTGGTTTCGCACTTGGACTGGTGCTTGGTTTTTCACTCGCTGCAGTTGTCGGTGTCGCACTCGG
>CAKRHP010000002.1 GCA_934339135.1 uncultured Lachnospiraceae bacterium
CGTCACTTAAAACTTTATACAAAGGAACTGCCCTTTTCAATATTTAATTTTCCGAAAACTTAATTACGCTAACTGAAATTCAATAGCAAATTCAATAGCAAATTCAATAACAAATGTTCCAATTACCTGAAAATGTTGACAATGGGAATTGGGATAAGATAAAATCAAGAAAAATAACAGTATACCGTTATATGATGCAGATTGGATCGGAAATTTTTTCTGGTGCTTTCGAAATAAAGATACGAAGTAGCAGCGATGCTAAAATGAGGGAGAGGTTATGAAAAAAAGATACATGTTCCTGATCATATTGTTAATGCTTTCCATAAGTTATATACTGGCGGATAATTTCTGCATAGGTGGATATGATTGTCAGTTATTATCCGACAGATCAGGAAATTTAATACAGGATTATCAGGGATATCAAAAGGAAAAGGAGAAATTTTTATATCAGAAGGAATCAACGGCTTACATAAAGATTGCGGCATGGGGAAGCAAGCATTCACCGAGTCAGCTGATCCTGGAATTCAAGGATTCGCCTGATCAGGACATTTCAATAAAAATAAAATATAAAAATAAGCAGGATTATCTTTTGGATAACGTGACAAAAGGAATATGGAAAAAAGGAAAAAACTATAGTCGGATCGACGTAACACCGGGCATTTATGGAAGCTATTTGCTGGAAATCCCGGCGGACTGTGAATTGTCCAGGGTTTATTATGCCTGGGAGACTCAGAAAACCGGAATTGGAAAGGAAACCATTTTCCTGATTATATTTTTGATAGAGCTGCTGTTGGGAATGGCGGCGTACGTTATTGTTCCGGTACGCAATAAAATCGGATTTTTGGCCGGACGGTTGGTGCAATGGGGGAACAAATTAAATTGTGGGCCTGAAAAATACGTCACAGGAGCCGGGTACTTTTTGGTTATTGTAGCAGGGTCTGTATTTTTTGCATGGATATTGGCGGAAACCGGGATATGCACATTTTCCTGGAAACTGGCATTTTTGTTAACGATGATCGAGTTGCTGCTGCTTTTGGTCTACCTCCGCTGCAGGGGAGTACTTCACATAAAATCACCGGCATTGGGATTTTGGTCGGTACTATTACTTGGGACAACCATTACGGTTATGCAGCCTGGATTTACCGGTGTGTCCTGGGATGATAATACCCACTATGGAAATGTGATCGCGGTGTCCCGAATTTTGGAGGATAAAACACTTGCGGCAGATAAAGCCATGCAGGAGGATTATTATCTGTCTGCCTGGAAGCTCCGGGGATACAGCCGTCAGGATCAGAAGGAGCGCTACGAACTTTATAATGTTCTGACAAAGGGGCACTATTATTGTCAAAAAGAAAACATTGCAATCGCATCTTCGTTTACGGCATATCTGCCATCAGTCATAGGCATTGTGCTGGGGAGAGGACTTGGGCTTCCGTATCAGGCGATGGTAATTCTGGGGCGTTGGATGAATGTTTTGTTTTTTGCGGGGATGACATACTGGTCCATGAAAAAACTGAAGCGCGGTGGTCTGGTTGTATTAATGTTTGCGATGATTCCAACAAATATCTATATATGTGCCAATTATACATATGATATATGGCTGACTGGTTGGTCCATGCTGGCACTGTGTGCGTTTTTGGGGGAATGGGAAAGACCGCATGACAAAATATCCGATCATAATGTCTGGCTGATCCCATTGGCGATGTATCTGGCATTGCTGCCTAAAATGATCTATTTCCCGTTGGGAATGATCCTTTTGTTTTTGCCGGAATCTAAATTTATGGATAAAAAACATAAATGGATTTATCGGGGACTTGTGATCTTTGTGATATTTGCGCCATTGTTACGGCTGGCAGTGCCGATATTGTTTACAAACGGAGAATCTTTGGGACGAGGAGACCTTCGGGGTGGAAATGATGTGAATGCGGCATTACAATTACAGGGGATGCTGGCCGATCCCCGGAAAACCGTCAGGATATTTGCTGCTTTTCTGAAGGATTATTTAAATCCATACTATCAGGGAATATGGTACCTTAGCTATATGGGATTTTTAGGCAAGACACTGATAAAACATACAACCATTCTGTTTGTATTAATGGTCGGAGCTTTGCTGTGTCAGAACAAAGAGGCGAAGTATCCCTGGTGGACCAGAGTGGGAGCGTTGTGTGTGTATGCTGTTATAGGCTTTGGGGCAGCGTTGGCGATGTACATCGAGTTTACTCCGCTGGGTTCTGAGACGATCAATGGATGTCTGGGACGTTATTTGCTTCCAACCATATTTCCACTGCTTTATATTATGACAAGATGGAGAAAAATCGGGTGCTTAGATCGTTTACCGGTATTTAAACATCTCATGAAAGAGGATAATATTGTGGCAGCCATTATTTTGTTTTTCTCCTATGCAGCAGTATTACAGCTATGGAGAGGATGTCTTATGCTGTATTGAGGATTTCAGCAGAAACGACATAGAGAAAATAAAAATTTTGACACTCTCCCAGCAAATGTAGTACAATAAAATATACTATCGCCGTGAACATATGATGGAATCGGCAAAACAACTGGGAAGGCTGGAGATACATGAACAAGACAGAGAAATTGTTTCAATATAAACAGGGAGATACACTGCCTTTTGGTGTGACAAAAGTGGCAGACGGAGTGCAGTTTGCGGTTTCTATCCCAAAAGGGAAAGAATGTTATCTGAATATATATAAGACAGGACAGAAACGCCCGTCCTGCAGAATACGCCTGTCGAGAGAATACCGGCGGGGCAGCGTATATTTTGTGAAGATTACGGATTGCCCGGGAACGGATGAGATGCATACCGTGGCGGATATCTTATCCGGGGATTATGAATATATGTACGAAGTGGATGGCAATGAGTTTGTCGATCCCTATGCAGCGGTGCTTCATGGCAGGGAGCGTTGGGGACGCAGATCGGCAGAAGGAAGCCGGATACGGGGAGGTATCAGTCTGGAGCATTTTGACTGGCAGGATGACAGTCCATTAAGCATTTCGTTTTCGGATATGATCCTGTATCAGCTTCATGTGAGAGGCTTTACCAAGCATGCGTCATCGAAAGTGGCGCACCGGGGCAGCTTTGAAGGTCTTCGGGAGAAGATACCATATCTGAAAGAATTGGGGATTAATGCGGTATTATTGCTTCCATGTTATGAGTTCGATGAGATCCAGAGCAGCAAAAAGATTCATGGAGCTCCGGCACGGACGGCAGAGAAACCGGCAGGTTTCACAGCTGCCGGAGCAGACAGCCGGGAGAAGGCAGCTGCTGAGAAGACAAAGATCAATTATTGGGGTTACGGACAGAGTGAGACGTATTATTATGCACCGAAAGCTGCGTATGCGGCGGATCCCCATCATGCCGGACTGGAGTTTAAAACTTTGGTACGCAGCCTGCATCAGGCAGGGATAGAGGTTCTGCTGGATATTTATTTTATGCCGGGGACAAATGTCTGTCTGATGGAAGATTGTCTGCGAAACTGGGTGTTAGAGTATCATGTGGATGGCTTCCGTGTGAATCAGGAAGTAATGCCTTCACAGATGCTGGTGTCAGATCCTGTTTTATCTGGAGTAAAGCTGCTGACAGACTACTGGAACAGGGAGCTTGTGGCCGGAGCAGGAGAGAATGGATTGCTGGCAGAGTACAATGAGGGATTTATGAATTGTGCCCGTCGTTATCTGAAAAGCGATGAGGGACAGGTAGAGGGGTTTGCGGGATATTTTCGGAGAGGCAGTGATCAGATTGCCAATATTAATTTTATGACCCACGTCAACGGATTCACCATGATGGATCTGGTATCCTATGATGTGAAGCATAATGAGGAAAACGGAGAAGGAAATCAGGATGGTACAGAGTACAATTACAGCTGGAACTGTGGAGTAGAGGGGAAGAGCCGGAAGAAATATATTCTTTCCCGGCGGATGTGTCAGATACGCAATGCCTTTGCGATGATGCTGCTGGCGCAGGGAACACCGATGCTGCTGGCGGGAGACGAGTTTGGAAACAGCCAGGAGGGAAACAATAATCCCTATTGTCAGGACAATGAGATTACATGGCTTGACTGGAGGATGACCAATACACGTACGGAGATTTTCGAGTACGTCAAAAAGCTGATCGCATTCCGGAAAGAACACCCGGTGCTTCATCAGGGAAGGGAATTGTATATGTTTGATTCTCTGTCCTGTGGCATGCCGGATGCTTCCATACACGGAACGCAGGCATGGAGAACTGATTTCTCATATTACAGCCGGATGCTGGCTGTTCTGTTGTATGGTGATTACCAGCAGAAAAATGGAAAGACAGACGATTCCATATATGTCATTTTTAATATGTATTGGGAATCGAAATCCTTTGATCTTCCGAACCTTCCGGGAGAGAAGGAATGGTACCCGGCGATAGAAACATATGGAAATACGTTCAGTGTGGTTCCGCAGCCGGTACGCAGAAAAAAACGACATAAAAAGCCTTCTCTGGAAAGCCAGAAGAAGACGGTTGTTCCGCCACGGTCTGTGGTTGTTTTTGTGGGGCGGTAATACTTATGTAATAGCCGGATGAAGGTCCGGCTATTTTGAATAAAGCAAAACACATCTTTGCCTTTGGGCTGCAGGCTGCTTTTTACAGATCGTGATTTTCTACGATCTCCTCATACAGGTCGATATCGCATACCTTGCCGGGAGTGTAGTGGGTACAGTTCTGACAGGAAATAGCATCGTCCTTGCTTGAGTTTGTGCAGTTACAGTTGTCGCAGCGGCAGTACTTGGTACATCTTTCCGCTACTTCCTTCATGGTTTTTGCGTCTTTTTTCATACTTGAATCCTCCAGTCCAGCACAATTTATAGTTAAGACAAAGACAAAGCTGCTGTCTCCGGAGTTTTACAGCAGCCAGCTTTGTCGTGGTACTATTATGTACAGAAAGCAGGTTTTTTATGATAGTGATAAAAATTATTGATATAAAAAATTTTATGGCACATCTGTTATTGCAGGAAACCTTTGATCATTTTTTACTTTTTGAAGCAAGGGCGGTCACTTCATCAGAAGTAATATGGAATGGGAAAAGACGTGCGGAGTGGTATGATAGTGAGAGGTGGCAGCTGTTTCAGGAGGAGAGAGGAATCCATGATTGCGGTTATATGACCTGGGGCGAAATGCGGGAAAACATATTTCAATTTATTAAAGGAAAGAAGTCACCGGATAAAATGTATATCGATCTGGAGACCTCCGAGAAGCAGCGGCAGCAGATCCTTGGGGAGAAAATGGTCTTGGAAAGGGATCAAATGCCATCGCTGCGCCTGCAGATCCGTTTTGAGAAGGGAGAGCTTGTCATGGTACCGGTAGTTTCCTATCCGGCATTTACATTAGATAGATCAGGGGAAAATCTGTGGGAAGAGGCATTGCAGGCTTTTTTGCGGCATTACAAAATAGCATTTCAGAAAGAAGATTAAAAAAATAGGCAGCATAGATCTTTTCGTGCGGTCTGTTTTACGTAAATCATTACGTGAATTTTGGGATTGCGCTTGCTAAATGACTCATAAACGTATATAATAATATAAATATATGTTTGAATGGGGCTTGTTTGCGCCGGACAAAGGAGAAGGAGGCTCCGGAATGAGCAGGGAGCTTATGAAAAAGGATGAATAGGGGGATCTAGCATGGATAATTCGATTGCAAGCAGACTGCGTAGAAAGAAACGACTGGGAGATTTGCTGCTTGGAGCGGGTGTTATTACACAGGAGCAGTTGGAGGAAGCATTAAAGAGACAGAAAGAGGCCGGTAACGGTCAGAAGCTTGGTATGACCCTTGTGGATATGGGTATCATGAATGACGAGATCATTGCAGAGGCACTTTGTCACCAGATGGGACTGGAACGTGTACATCTGGCAGGTATCACTATTGAGGATGAGGTGCTGGCTTTAGTTGACGAGAAGGTTCTGCGAAAGTACATGCTCCTGCCATATGAGTTTGCTCCGGACAATCCCAATGTCCTCCGTGTAGCGTTTTCAGATCCACTGGATATGATCGCAATGGATGATCTTTCGATCATCACCGGTATGCAGATTGAGGTTCGTGTTACCACAGTAAAGGACGTATCTCAGGCATTGGATCGTTTCTATGGTAATTCCGAGGCGATGAAGGTGGCAGATCAGTTTGCTGCGGAGCGTCGTGAGAAATATGGCAATAGTAAGGATGGCAAAGAGGAGTCTGAGGAGGTTAAGCAGGCACCGATCGTTCGTCTGGTCAATCAGATCATTGAGCAGGCAGTACATAAGAGAACATCCGATATTCATTTTGAACCGCTGGAGAATCAGCTCCGGATCCGGTTCCGTGTCGATGGTGTACTTCAGGAGGCGATGCGCCATGATATTTCCCTGCTGTCAGCGATGGTTGCCCGTATCAAAATCGTTGGTGGTATGGATATTTCCGAGAAACGTAAACCGCAGGATGGCCGTATGACACAGATCGTTGACCGGCAGGAGTATGATATCCGTGTATCTATCCTTCCGACGGTATACGGCGAGAAGATCGTTATGCGTCTTGCACAGAAGACAGCACTCAGTCGTGATAAGAAGGACCTGGGATTTGAGCCGGAGGAGCTTCACCGCTTTGAGGATATCCTGAAGCATCCGAACGGTATCATGCTTGTTACGGGACCTACCGGTTCCGGTAAATCTACCACGCTTTATACGGCGCTCAGTGAGTTAAATACTGATGAGGTAAATATCATCACCGTAGAGGACCCGGTCGAGGCCAATATTAACGGTATCAATCAGGTACAGGTGAATGCCAAAGCGGGACTTACCTTCGCAGCAGCGCTTCGTTCGATCCTGCGTCAGGATCCGGACATTATCATGATCGGTGAGATCCGAGACGGCGAGACCGCAGGGATTGCCGTTGAGTCCGCTATTACAGGTCACTTGGTAGTTAGTACACTCCATACAAACAGTGCGGCAAGTACCATCAGCCGTCTGGCTGATATGGGTATTGAGAATTATCTGATCTCCGATGCGGTGATCGGAGTGATCGCACAGCGTCTTCTTCGTCGTGTCTGTCCGCGCTGTAAGCGTATGGTGCCGGCGGATGATCTCGAGAAGAAGGAGCTTGGTATTCCGGAGGAGAAGTGGGGAGAGGAAGTATTGATTCCTCACATTGAGCCAAATGAGGAATGTCTGGAGTGTGGAGGTGCCGGTTACAAAGGACGTATCGGTATCTACGAGATCATGCAGATGTCTCCGAACCTGAAGCGTATCATCGCAACCGGTGGCACCGCAGAGGAACTGGAGAAGCAGGCGATCGCAGAAGGCATGAATACACTTGTTATGTCAGCAAATAAACAGGTATTGAAAGGTATTACGACACTGCAGGAAGTACATCGTGTCGCCTATGATAATTAATCTATAGAATATGGAGGGTTTACAAAATGGAAATCACAATGGACAGTTTACTGGAAATTGCCAGAGACGTAGGAGCATCCGACGTACATATCACGGTGGGACTTCCGCCGAAGATGCGTGTAAATGGTACGATCGAGGATATCATTCCTCATGTGCTGACCTCTCATGATACACAGACACTGGTGCTTTCTATTATGAATGAGAGACAGGTTGCCACTCTGAAGAGAGATGGTGAGGCGGATTTTTCTTATAGTACAGAAGCATTGGGGCGTTTTCGTTGTAACGTATTCCGCCAGAAGAATTCTTTTGCAGCCGTACTTCGTCTGATCAATACCGTGATCCCGGCACCGGAAAAACTGGGTCTGCCATGGTCTGTTATGGATCTTGCCAAGAGAAAACGTGGTCTTGTACTGGTTACGGGACCTACCGGTAGTGGTAAGTCTACGACACTGGCATCTCTGATCAACATGATCAATGAGAATCGTAAAGAGCATATCATTACATTGGAGGACCCGATCGAGTACCTTCATCAGCATAAAAACTCCATTGTTAATCAGCGTGAGATTGGATTTGATACCCTTTCCTTTGCAAATGGTATCCGTGCAGCGCTCCGTGAGGATCCGGATGTTATTCTCGTCGGAGAGATGCGTGACCAGGAGACGATCGGTGCAGCGATCACCGCAGCCGAGACCGGTCACCTGGTGTTCTCAACACTGCATACCATTGGTGCGGCTGCGACTATCGACCGTGTGATCGACGTATTCCCGCCACATCAGCAGCAGCAGATCCGTGTACAGCTTGCCATGGTATTGCTGGCGGTTATCTCTCAGCAGTTGATGCCAACCTCAGATGGTAAGGGGCGTGTGGCTGCGTATGAGGTGATGCATACGGTGCCTGCAATTGCAAGTAACATCCGTGATGCCAAAACCCACCAGATTCCATCCACGATCCAGACCAGTAAGAAAATGGGTATGCAGACCATGGATGATGCAATCTTTGATCTGTATCATGATCTGAAGATTTCTGCGGATACAGCGTTAGAGTTTGCACAGGAGCCGGAGGTTCTGAAACGGAAATTATTCTAATTTGTCGAAGAAAACAGAAATGTTTCACAAAGATAGTTCATATAATAGAGACATCATTTGGACAATATGTATAAAAATGAGGTCAAAATTATGTGAACTATTTTTTATAGAAATTTAATAAATGTCGTTGAAAAAGTGAGACGAATGTAGTACAATCAAGAAAGTGATACCGTACGTAACTATCGGGGATGTTATGTACCACACAAATAAATAACCCATGGTGAGTATGACATCTCACCCAGAGGGGTAGAAAAGGGTGATGAATTGGCAGCATTTAATTATGTGGCGGTTGACGCCAATGGTAAACAAAAGAAGGGAACTTTGGAAGCCGCCAATGAGGCAGCTGCAAGAAATTCTCTGAAGGCGGAGGGATTGATCCCAATCAGTGTGGAGATTCCGAATGCTTTAAATAAGGATATTGAGATCAGTATTGGTAAAAAGGTAAAGCCGAGGGATCTGTCTGTATTCTGTAAGCAGTTCGAGAGTATTCTTCATGCCGGTGTTACAGTGATTCAGGCACTTCAGATGATCACCGATCAGGTGACCAATAAGCATCTGAAAAAAGCACTGGATCAGACACGTATTCTGGTAGAGAAAGGTGAGTCTTTGGCGGATGCTATGAGAGCACAGGAGGGAATCTTCCCGGATATGCTTCTGAACATGGTGGAGGCCGGTGAGGCTTCCGGTAGTTTGGAGACTTCTTTCAATAGAATGGCAGAGCAGTTTGAAAAGGACTCGAAGACATCCAGTATGATCAAGCAGGCGATGATCTATCCAATTGTGCTTTTGGTAGTAGTAGCAGGTGTTGTTGTCTTAATGCTTACCTATATTATTCCTCAGTTCAAGGAAACACTGCAGGGAGCAGGTATGGATCTTCCGGCGATCACGAAGATGGTTATGGCGATGAGTGATGGACTGATCCACTGGTGGTGGCTGGTTGTTATTATCATTGCTGCAATCGTGGTAGGCTTCAGAGTCTGGGCGAAAACCGAGACGGGAGCGATTGTATTGGGACGCGTACTTCTGAGACTTCCGCTGGTTGGAGATCTTCAGATCAAATCAGCAGCAGCAAGACTGGCGCGTACGTTGAGTACGCTGATGGCATCCGGTATCCCGATGGTGGATGCGATTTCCATCGTGACGAAGCTGATGACCAATCGTATCGTGCAGAAAGTGATGGAGGAAGCCAGAGGCGAGGTGGAGCGAGGAACTCCGCTGTCAGTACCGCTTCGGGATTCCGGAGTGTTTCCACCGCTTCTTTATAACATGGCAGCGATCGGTGAGGAGACCGGTAATATGGAAGAAATGTTGGAGCATGCCGCAGACTTCTATGAGGAGGAAGTGGAGAATGCAACCAAGGCAGTGACTGCGATCATGGAGCCGGTGATCATCGTACTGATGGCAGGTATTGTTGTGCCGATCATGTTTGCGATCATGGCACCGATGATGTCTATGTACACGGCAGCAGAAAAGGCATAGTACATATTATAAAATGGCAGGAAGATGCCGATATTCATTTTGATCTTGGGACTGTGCCAAGCAGTCTTTTGATAAATAAAATTCAATGAAAAGGAGATTATAATTATGAAGAAAGTTATCAAGAATTATCTCGCAAAGTTACAGGAAAATGACAAGAAAGGTTTCTCTCTTGTTGAGTTGATCATTGTTATGGCGATCATGGCAATCCTTGTTGGTGTTGTGGCATCACAGGTACTTCCTTACATGGAGAAGTCTCGTCAGTCTAAGGATCAGCAGGTACTTTCATCTATTTGTACTGATGTTGTATCTTCTATCGCACAGGCTACATCAGATGTGGCAGCTTTCGACTGCAAGGTGGATGATATTAAGGCTAATTCTGCTAATGCTAATTTGAAATTAGTAGGTGAACAGTTTAAAGAGTTACACGGAGAAGTGACTTTTAATGATTTAAAACTGAAATCTGCTGAAGCAAAGAATCAGGGTGAAGTTTGGGTATGCTATACAAAGAGCAGTACTGGTAACAAAGGAACTGTTGAAGTTTATGTAAAGAATCATAAGGGAAAGAATGACAAAATGACTGTTGTTTCTGACTAATGATCAATAGTTCAGAGTAAATGAAGGAGCCAAAATCATGTCAGTAGCAGCGGTAACGATAGTTTTATACATATTTGTCTTTCTCTTCGGGATTGTGATTGGCAGTTTCTTAAATGTCTGTATTTATCGCATTCCTATGAAAGAAAGCATCGTGTTTCCACACTCTCATTGTATGACTTGCGGTTATCAGCTGCGCTGGTATGATCTGGTTCCGTTATTTAGCTTTTTATTTCTAAGGGGCAGATGCAGGAAGTGTCACACAAAGTTATCGCTTCAGTATCCCTTAGTAGAAGGCATGAATGGAGCATTATATGTGATCGTTTTCTTGGCGAACGGTTGGAATTATATGAGTGTCGTATATTGTCTCCTGACATCCGCCCTTATTGTTTTAAGTGTCCTTGATTTCCGTACTATGGAGATTGCGGATGGTATCAATCTTTTTATCTTGTTGCTGGGGATCGCAGCTACATTGCTTGATCTGCATGCCTGGAAGGATCATGTGATCGGAATGTTTTCTGTCAGCGTGTTTCTTCTGGTGATTTATCTCGTGACTGTCGGAAGGGGAATCGGCGGTGGCGATATCAAGCTGATGTTTGGCGCAGGACTTCTGTTGGGATGGAAAGGTGCAATTCTAGCATTTTTTCTGGGATGTATCATTGGTTCAGTGGTTCATCTGATCCGTATGGCGATAAGTCATGCAGAGCATCGTCTGGCATTGGGACCTTATTTGTCTGTGGGAATATGGCTCACGGCATTGTGGGGGACACCGGTAATGGATTGGTATATCGGTATGATTATTCATTAGAAAGAGATTTTCGCTAGAATAAGAATATCTTAGTAACCGTTTATTGACGTTTTATTCAGAAGATGGCAGTAATTTTGCTGTCACAGAGAGTTTAACGGCGAGCTTATCATTGAGCACAGCGTTAGGCTCCTTTTGCAGTTTGTCTGCATGCGTTGAATTTTGTGTGATGCAAAAATATTGAGACAGGGAGGAAAAGTACGATATGGCAAAACATGTACTTAGTATTGAGATTGGTACACAGGTGACCAAGATTGTTGAAATTGATTATAAAAAGAAAAATCCGCATGTTTACCGTGCGGTAAGCTTTGCCACACCGGAGGGAGTTATTGAGGATGGTGTTATCCGCGATAAGGATGTTCTGGCAGTAGCGTTTAGAAACGAGCTGGCAGAAGCCGGAATGAAAGAGAAAAGTGTTGTATTCTCAATCGCATCCAGTAAGATTGCCACAAGAGAGGTAACTCTTCCAAATGTAAAGGAAAATAAGATCGGAGCACTTGTGCAGGCAACAGCCCAGGAGTATTTCCCGATTGATCTGAATGATTATACATTGGCATATTCTTTGCTGGAAACCATCAAGGAGGGAAAGGAAAAGTCATATAAGGTGCTTTTACTGGCGGCTCCGGATGATCTGGTGGATAACTATTATAACTTTGCAAAGGAAATGGACTTCAATATTGAAGCACTGGATTACTTTGGTAATGGTTCTATGCAGGTATTAAAGAAGGAGATCGTGCTGGATTATTGTGCATGTATCCAGATCAGTGGTAACACCACCATGATCAACTTCATGAATGAAGGTCAGCAGTTAATGCAGCGTACCATTCCACAGGGTATATTCAATGTGGCAGAGGCGATGGTACTCAGCAGTGAATGTATGATCGAAGATATGGATACGGCGTGTGAGGCACTCTGCAGAGATAAGCTGGTTTGTCGAAGCCTTGATTACCGGGGACTTGATGATGATGAGAGTATCGTAAGTGCCCGTATGACAGAGGAACAGTGGAGACAGCAGGAGGCAAGCAAGTCATCCCGAAAGGTGGTAACGGATGCGGTTGGAGAAATCCTGTTAAGCGTTCTTCGTGTGATTGACTTCTTTAAGTCAAAGCATCAGGGAGTGGAGCTTTCCAGCATATATATCACCGGTATGGGATGTAAAGTGGCCGGTATCGAAGAGCTTTTTGAAAATGAGCTGGGAATTCCGACACAGAGAATGGAACATCTGGTGAATGTATCTTTCCCACGCCATTTCAGTGAGGGACTTTATAACCAGACAGAGTATATTGCAGTAGTTGGTGCTGCGATCGCACCGGTTGGTTTCAAGTCGAAGAATGTGACTTCATCGGGAGCAGGAGCAGATGCCCTTCGAAATGCACAGCTTGTTTTCGGACTGGCGGTGATCTGTGCTGTTGCAATGTCTGTTTTTTCATTCATGCAGTACAATACGGAAAAACAGAAAAACGATGATCTGAATGCCAGAAAGCAGTCGTTGGAATATATCAATTCTGTATTTCAGGAAAATGAAGGTATCAAAAATGTATATAATCAGGTAAACAGTATTTATAACTCGACAGAAACACAGAATGAAAATCTGAACAGTCTGATCAAACAGCTGGAGGCAACTCTTCCGAGAACGATGACAGTCAATTATCTGCAGTCATCTCAGGATGGTATTAATATGACAATTTCTTCAGAGACAGATATTTCGATCGCAAGAATGCTCATGAATCTGGAAGCTTTGGAGATGCAGGACAAGGATGGGCAGAAGATTCCTGTTCTTACCAATATATCAATTCCTTCTGTAGCAGCAGAAGATACGGATGACGGAAGTACCGTATATAATTTTACCGTATCAGCACAGTATTATCAGGTAGTGATGGCTCAGTCGCAGGCAGCGGATGCATCTGCGAATGCAAACTAGGAAGTATGGACAGGAGGAAATGAGATATGGATACAAAAAAGAAAATGTCAAACCGTGATAAAATGATGCTTTTCGTCTTTGGAGCGATTCTCGTTGTTGCTGCAGCGTACTTTTTGGTTTTTACAAAGATGAATGATAAAAAAGCGACCCTGTCAGCAGAAAATGCTACATTGTCTCAGGAAGTGTCAAAACTGGAGACCATGGAGGCACAGAAGGACAGTGTGTTAGAGGAGACGAAGCAGACGCAGTTGGATGTGGCGGATATTCTCAGCAAATTCCCGGCAGAGGTTCGTACTGAGAATGCAATTTATGACCTGAATGATATGTATGAAAGTATTGCAGATGTAAAGATTCAGTCAGAAAGCTTTAATATGAATCAGTTATTCTATCAGCAGGGAGCGGTAAGCGGAGATGGAACGACGGATACAACCGCTTCAACGGATGGGTCTTCAACGACACAGAAAGCAAATCCGGCTTCTGTTGCAGCAATCACATCGGATACTCCGACAACGGATGTGATCTCAGCGGCGGCAGATTATACAGGATACCGTTCCACCGTTAATGTGACATTTACTTCTACATATGATTCCTTAAAGAAGGTGGTTGATTTCATCAACAAGTCAAAGGATCGAATGACGATTTCATCGATTTCCGCAACTGCCGGTGAAGATGAAGGAACATTGTCCTGCAACATGACAGTGGATATGTATGCAATTTCCGGAACCGGTGAGATATATGAGTCACCAAATGTAAGTAATGGAAACACCGGAGTCGATAATATTTTCAGAAAGTAGTACATGAGATGCAACTGCCGAATTTATTCGGCAGTTGCAGTTGTTGTATAAAGATTTGAGGTGAGTGGATGAAAAAGAGAAGGTATCGTGTGGCAGACGTGTGTAAGGATAAGAAGGGTTTCACATTGGTGGAATTGATTCTGACAATTGCAATTCTGGCAGTTGTAACTATGCCGATTTTGAATTATTTTACAGATTCTGCCAAGCATAATGCAAAGAGCAGGCAGAAGCAGAATGCTACGGTTGCTGCACAGGAGGTATTAGAAAATTTTAAAAATGCTTCTTATTCGCTGGATGATCCGGCAGTGGTATGTTCGGCAGAACCGGATTGGACCGTTGCGTCCGCGCCGGATGCAGATGGCGTATATACATTAACCAAGGATGAGACTGTGGATAAAAGTCCTTTTAAGATCACAGCGAAGATCAAGCCTGTAAAAGCGGTAGATAAATCGGCTTCATCCCCGGCACCGACCACATCTTCAGACTATAAAAAGTATGTGATCGGAACCATGGACAGTACAAAGGATGTGATGGTTTCCGAGCACGGTCAGACTTTGGAAGCAGCGGGGCTTGCATTTTTAAATAAGTACAATGCGGCATGTGCGGGGGCATCTCCTGCCAAGGTACCGGATTCATCTATTACAGCAGACTGGTTTAAAAACAAAATGGATTGTGCCATCATAATATCAGCAAAACAGGATTCTGATCCATCCAAAAAAGAGGATTATGATATTATTACAGTTACATATAAATATACCTATGCAGGGGCACAGGCAGATTTAGGGCTGACAGCGGCAGAATTACCGGTGGCAGATCTGAAATATGAGGATATTGTTGAGTCAACATCCATCCGGGTAGACAAATTAGAGAATATTTATCTGTTCTATACGGCTTTAACTGCCGACGACAAAATCTGTCTGGAGACAGATGATGCAGATGCGATCCGGAATAAGGCACATGATTTAAACTTATTTGTGATCGCCCAAAGTAGTGTGAAATATGGAACTGCACCGGATAAGACCCCAACGGGCTATGTTGCGAGACCACAAAACTATAAGCTGACATTTGATGCAACAAGAGGACCGGGGTTTCAGGATAAGATCGCAAATGTTTATCTGAATTTGGAGACTTCAGAGTTTGACAGCACAGGTACCATTGGATCCAAAGCAAAAACAACATTAGTTCATTCGGAGAGTATAAACCGTATAGCGGAAATAACAGTAACTGTTGACAGTAAGGATGGAAGTACTACAGGAATCGTAGAAGTAAGCGGTTCCAAGGTACAGAATTAGAGAGGAGTGAGATCATGTGGAAGCGGGTCTTAAAGGATAAAAACGGTTCGTCTTTAGTACTGGTAATGCTTTGTATGTCATTCCTGATCTTACTTGCGGGGGCTGTTATTACAACGACCATTACGAATATTTATCTGAAAAAATCGCAGAAATATACACAGGAAAATTTTTACGAGACAGATTCTATTTTGGATGCTATTGCAGCCGGAATTCAGAATGAATCTTCTGAGGCATCTGCTAAGGCTTATGAGCAGGCATTGGGAGAGTATAATGTATCCCTGACATCGACAGGAGATTCTATGAACGATAAGTACGCACAGGATTTTCTGGATCGTATGATCAAACAGCTGCAGGGAACTACAACAGGTTATGTGGCAAATAAGACGGATTATTATTATCTGGATAGTGTGTTAAAATCCTATCTGAAATCATCAGATGAGGCGAATTATGTGGAGAAAACAGCACATGATGGTGCAGATGGTGTAGAGGGACATGGTAGAATGGTGTTGGACGGAGATGCCTTGGTATTGAAAGGCGTGAAAGTGATCAAAGCCCATAATACCCAGACGGATTATGAAACTACCCTGGAAACAGATATTCGTATTGAGGTGCCATCCGTAAGTACCGAGGCACATTCGGAATATTTAGGATATGCTATTCTGGCAGACGATCAGGTTCAGGTGAATGCCGGAAGCGGTATCACGGCAGAAGTGAATGGGAATGTTTATGCAGGTACGGTAAATCGTGCAAAGTCAGTAGACGATACGAAGGAAGCAGGTATTCTGGTATCCGGTGCAACCCTTAAGATCAATGCAGAACAGATCATTACCCGTGGAGATGTTTATGTTTCGGATGTGGGAACTCTAAATATTGGAAAGAGCAGCTCCAGCGAAAAAAATGCAGAACTCTGGGTTGAGAATATTATTACCAAGGGAACCGTAGGAAATCATCTGACGATCAATGCATCTGCTTTTGTTGCTGACGATACAGAAATCGGCGGTGATAATGATCAGGTTGCATTTTCCGGAAAGTACTATGGATATAACTTTACCGATGATTATTCGGCTGTGGCATCAGAGGCACCGGCCTCCGGTTCGGGGACAGGATTTACACCGGTTAAATTATCCAAAACGGCATCCTATAGCAGTTCCATCTCTCTGAATGGTTATGATGAACAGTTGAGAATGGATAATCTTAAGGAACTGGTTCTTGCCGGTCGTACCTTTATCTCCAAAAAGACCAATAAAGATGAGTTGGATTCCTCCAATAATGCATTGGTGAATCCGGATATAGAACTGGGTGAATCTCTTGCAGTAAAAAGTGGCCAGCTGACGTATCTTGTGGCAGCAATGAAGTCGGATACGACAGCAAGTCTGACCAACGGTTTTGTAAAGCAGGTGGATCAGCTTCCGGCAGATACAAGTGACTTAAATATCCCGGCAGGTGGAGTCGGTTTCGGAAGTTTCCATCGTGATGATAAAGACGGAGTTGTGAAATGCTATTTCTTTAATACAAAGATTGACGGGGAAGAGAAATGCTTCCTATTTGATTATCAGGCATATGAAAATTATCTGGATGTAAAGAAAAATACAGATGGTTCCAAAAAACTTGATCTGGAGGAGTATCTTACCAGTAAAAAGCTTGACAATGTAACGCCATTAATGCTGTATACCCGTAATGATAAATCAATTTACGGTGGAATTTATTACTTTTATCTGAATTTTGCCGATTCAAAGACAGCAAGTAAGTTCTTTGATCTGTATTATAATAATAGTTCCAGACAGACCATCTATGATGCAGTAAACAAGTCATACGTAGATGCGGTTGGTATTAAACTGCCAAGTGCCGGAACAAGAGATTATATCTTATCAGCCGGTAATATTATGTATAATACGGATGAGTCGGATGGTCAGGGGAAGACAAAGATGAAACTGAAACTGGAGAATTCATCTCAGAATCCTTCTGCTTCTTTTATCAAGTTTGCAAAAGATAACAGCAAGATCTATATGTCGAAGCAATTAGCTTTAGTGGACGATTATGAAGAGGCAAAGAACAGTAGTCAGTGGAGATTGTATGATGACAGCGATCCGGCAAAACCGGCTGGAACAAAGCTCACAAAGAGTGGATGGAAAGCAGATAAAAATGAAAGAACCAATCTCTTTGACCGGCTGGTTGACCGTGATAAGATAAGTGAAGCAAAAGGCTCTTATCCGATTGTACGGGATAATGGACAGACAGGAAATTGTTATTATATCATTTCGAATAATGATGTGACATGGGACAGCAGCACATTTCCAAGTTATGATGCAGCGAAAGACGGTATTTTTATACTGACAACAAAAACGGTTACGGTGAAGGGTGGAACGGATTTCCATGGACTGATCATTGCCGGGGATGATGTAAATCTGCGTACCGTGGCAGGAAATAAAGTGATTTCGGATGCGGAGGCAATAGAAAAGCTCTTTGAAAAGGATAAAGCGGATGCTTCTCCGAAATTCTATAATGCGATGAGTAAATATTTTAGAAAATCTGTGGATGCAATGATTGGAAATGATGGCACAAGTGCCGATACAAATAATGTAACATATGAGAACTGGAAGAAGAATGATTAAGCCGGGGAGGTGAAGGAGAATGGATATCAAACATGATAAGCAGGGTTTTTCGCTGATCGAGCTGATCATTACAATGGCGATCATGGCAGTTTTTGCTTCTGCGATCATAGGAGCATGGTCCTATATGAATGCGGGTAAGACCAAAAAGGCTTCCGCAAAACTGAATAATGAAATTTCCAATATTCAGACGGCAACGATGACGCAGAAGGGAGAGACTTATCTTTATGTATACCGTACGGATGAGGGGGTGTTTTCTTCTACAGTAAGCACCCGGAAGGCAGAGTATAAAACGCGCAGTGAGCTGAACAGTGCCCTTGCGGCAGGAAATATAGACCAGACAAAGATTTGTGACAGTTCGGTAAGCATCACAGGGAAAAAAGATGCGGCCGGTGGTTCTCCAAGCGGTGGACCGGCAACGATCCGTCTTGATGACAGTAATATGCTTAAGATAGGATATTCCAAAGGAACGGGAGCATTTACATACAGCAATGAAGGCAGTGTGGATGCGGGAAAAACAAAATCCGAAATGCCGTTTTACAGTCTGATCGAGATGTCCGGTAAGGAGACCTTCACAATTCAGATGGTAAAGGCAACCGGTAAGCATTTTGTAAAGAAAGGATGATAGGAGGTGGTTGTTCTGAAATGGAAAGATAATAGAGGTTATACCCTCGTGGAGTTGATCATATCAATGGCGATCCTGGCGATCGTAGGTGGTGCAATCACACTTCTGATGCAGTCAGGAAGCCATAGTTATTCCAGTACGAAAGCGGAATTGGACCTTCAGATGGAGTCTCAGACTTTAATGTCACAGATGAGTACGATGATCATGGAAGCGAACAACGTCTGCTACGATCCTGCCAAGAAAGTACTGATACTGAATCAGGTAGAGCTCAGCAAAACGGCATTGCCAATGGCATCCGGTGAGGTTGGGAAGCCAAAGTACCAGACCAATAAGACCTTGAAGGATATGAAACTGATCAAATACGACAGTGCAAGCAGGAAATTATATATGCAGGAAAGCAACAGTGATATCTGGAATGTTGTCAGCAGTGGTGCAATAAGTTATTCAGAGGATGAGTTGTTTGCCGACTATATAAATGCTTTTGATGTAGAGGTAAAGGGAAACAATGTCAGGGTTTCCTTTCAAATGAAATCATCCAACAGGACTTACAAGGTTGACGAGACAACAAAGGTACGAAATGGAATGGTAGTCTATCCTTAAACAGGGTAGACTGCCCTTAGTCGTTAAAGCGATAGGAGATAAAAGCGAGATGCGGTGAGGGGACCGTAGAAATGGAGGCTGTATCTATGAAAAGAAGGTTAAGAAATTTATCGAAAGGAAAGCGTGCTGCGGCATTGATCCTGGTGTGCCTGCTGGTATTCGGTGGATATTTCGGCTATCATAAGTTTGCAGTACATGCAGATAGTAAGCCGAATAAGTCTGTGGTGAATACCTTAGCAGACTATAATGCGATGTGTGACAGCGGCAAAGTGAATCCGGGTCAGGAGGCCGGAGATAAGGATAATCCATTTTTGATCTTGGAGATCGTACCATATTATGGTCAGGCAGAGGTTGGCTATTTGATCGATGGCTGTGAGCCGTTGGATTTTTCTGGTCTTAGCAGTAGTTCCACTTCGGCATATAGCGCAAGTAACGACTTTACACGTACGGTTGCTACCGCTGTTTTTGACGATGAGTACCAGCGGGATCTCCGGTCTTATGAGAATGGAGAAGACCTCACTTATACACAATGGGTAAGCGATGAGGGATGGACAAACGAAAAGAATAAAGAAATAGAAACCCATGGATATTATGAGAGGGTTGCCGATGGAACCGGTAATTTTGTCATTGATGGGTATGTGAAGGATGAATCCGGCCTGATCAAGGCAAAGAATGACAAGGGACAAAAGGTTCCCGGTTATCGACCGGTATTTAAAAAAGTAGAAGAAGGGAAGGGAAATTTCAACTGGTCCACATTATATTATGCGGAACATGGTGCATATACCCTGACTCAGGATAAGTTTGATGCTTATGCTAAACAGCAGAATAAAGCCGTGGCTGAGGATCCAAGTGTAACAGGAATTGGAATTACATATCAGCTTGGTGAGAGAGAATATACCACGAGAAAAGACACCAATTATTGGGGATTTAAGGATGGTAATGGAAATGTCGGTGGAGAGATCTGGGATGGCCTTGGTGATCTGAGATGGATCAAGGGGCATGCGGTGAATTTAAATGATTTTATCCGTACGTCACTGGATCTTGATGACGAGTCTGAAAGTGCGATCCGAAAGATGAAAATTGCAGTAAAAACGGTGGAGCCTCAGGAGTTGGCGCAGAATCCGGAATGGGTCGATTATGCGGATCTGATCTATATTCATGAGAGCCAGTCGGTTAATGCATATTCAACATGGTGGGCAACCAAGCGAAATGAAAAAGGCATCGAAGTCCGAGTGAGGAATGACAATTCTTATTATAAAGAGAAAGAGGCGTCAATAACCAAACAAGATGACATGGGAATATCCTTTTGCGGAGACCAGGATTTTGGATGGAATATTGCGAAAAAGCTGTTCTTTAAAATTAATCAGCTGGAAGATTATGATGGCAGCAAGACTTACGGATTTGCGCCTCTTCTCTGTGATGTAAACTTTATGGATCACATGAATGATATGTCTGAGAAGTATCAGGGCAAAAAGATGAAGCAGATCACGAACCAGCACTTGGATTATACCACGATGGAAGCGGGCGGAACTGTATTTGGACAGGGAAGTACAATGGGGTCTACCGGTGGGAAAGGCGCGAACAGTGGTTTATACAAATTCCTTGTTATGAATTTCCTGATGGACCAGGATAACTTTTATAATTACTTTTTCAAGACAGAGCGGGATGCAGGGGGAAGTGTGATCACAGAAGATAAGGATAAGAATACTTCCTATTGCAGTTCGCAGGTGACATCCGAGGATGCCAAGGAATATTGGAATCCGGATACATTTCTTCCTCTTTGTGATAAAAATGCATGGACAGTGTCCGATGAACTCCGGGACAGATATAAGATCAATCATTCCGATCTGTTTTATGGTGTTCGTCCGAGTCTGCATGGAGCAACCTTCTTTTATAACGGTGGTACGACATTGTCTCAGGGATATAATAATGAATCCATTGGGAAGAGTGAAACTACCAAGGATGCTTTTGACTGGTGGAAGGATGAGTACGGGGAGGATGTAGATTCCCTGAATCCTGCCCAGATGGTACATTATCTGCTTCAGTATAAGAGACACGGCAGTGATGATGATGATGTGGGAACAAGAGATAAGAATACCATGCATGTGCTGGAGATTGAGCCTTGTGCTGATTATATCATGTCTGAAAAGTACCTTATCGGAGCTTATCTGCCGGCATCAAGTTTTAAAGGCAAGATCGAAGTAGATCATATGACGACAGCAGAGTTTAACGGACTCAAGAAGGATATCAACGGTTACTATGATCTGATCTATGTCGGAGATACCATTGGCAAGTTTAATACCAAGAAAGACGGGGATTCTGCCAAGACAGTATATAATGATAGTTCCCTGAATGGTTATGTATATCTTCATGTTGGAGATCAGGCGGACGGAGACGGAAAGCTTCGTTCTTCCGGTGATGATATATCCAAGGTGAAGAAGGAGCAGCTTCTTACATACGCAAAGGGCGGCAATGCATTAGTTCTTGCAGATACCCTTGCTACCTTTAAGAAGAACAGCAATGGGAACAAAAATAGTGCGTACGATGATGTTTATCTGAAAATGGTAGATCCATCTTCCAACATGCATGCACTTTTGAAAGCATTAAAGCCGGATGATAGTGTAGAAGGGGCTGGCGCAGTTAAATTTAAAAAGAATAATGTATGTGCTTTGTCTAATTTGAGCACCAAATTTTTGAGTAAGAACTGTCTGAAGTATATGAATAAAGGATATACACTTCCGAAAAGAGCAAAAACCGGAATGACATCAAAGGTTTATAAGGAGTTTACGGCATTATATAAGAAGTATGCAGGACTTTACAGTGAGATTACATCGACTCCTTTGAGATGGTATGATGCAGATCCGGGATTGGATGATGATGGGGAGGAGATTAACTCTTCTGTATCTGCAAAACAGACACTTCCGGGGTCTGAACTGGAGTTTAAGTTCCGGATCGGAGATCCTTCCGGGGAATACGGAGCAAGGATCTATATTGATCTGAATGGAGATGGTGTGATTTCGGAGGATGAACTTGTGAAGGATACCTTTGCAAACAATTCCGGTTCAAAATATACATTTTCCGGGGAAGAGGCAAAAGATGCTTCCGGTAAAGTCTATCAGGATAAAACCGGCGCATCCATCCTGATACCGGGGGAGCAGAGCTGTAAATATGATTTCAGTAAGAACAGACGTTTTTACTTAAATAAAAATAAAAAATCAGGTGCCATTACCTGGAAGTTTGTCCTGTATAATGTAAGTACTAAGGAAAATTACCAGTCCGTCACAGGGACTTCCCGGTATTCCAGAGATAACAATGGTAGCACAGATACCACGAAAAATGAAAACAAGACGCTGATCAAGGCATATCAGATTGTAGCGGATGATAAGCTTGATACAAATGTAAATCTAGAAAAGCAGTTGCAGGATGGTGGCACATTCAAAGAGTATACAAAGGATCTGATCGATTTTGATGTTTCCGTGAAGACAGTGAATCTGACAGAATTTGTTTCAGAGATCGAGGCCGGTAATCTTGGCACAGCTTCTTCCGGAGAAGATTATAACTGCTATATTGTAAGTTGTGGCTCTGAGATTTTTGGAGACAAAGCGTATGAGCAGGCAGAAAGTTACCTGACGACAAGAGCAAAAGGCGGGGTTGCCGTGATCTTTACCGGAGAGGCGATCGACAATAAGACGAAGTCCTCTGACGCGAAGGATATACTGAACATGAGCCGTTTTACTCAGCAGCTTGGTCTGTATGGCGATATTAAGGATAAGGCAACCGCTCCATCGAAGGATTACAATGATCCGTCTAAGATGGAATATACCTATACGAAGGTAATGGAGCAGGGAAACAGTGGTAAGAAGAAGGTGTTTAATGACAGTTTCTGGAAGAAGGAATATGGTTCTTCGGCCGGAAAGACAACACAGGTCTGCAGAAATAACAAAGGACGTTATACAACTTACCCATATAATATTTCCAAGACATTTACCGCAGCGAAGGTATCTGCACAGGATTATCAGTTAAATATGGACAATGATTCCCTGGCAGTCTGGTATTCTCTGGGACCGGATAACGAGGGGGATGATACAGAGTATGGTATTTCTCCAAGAGACGCATCCAACAACTATTATCTGTACAGTGTGGAAAATGTGATTTATGATTTGATCGATCTGGAGAAAGCAACAGATTCCTGGGAAATGAAACTGTTTGTTAATACGTTAAGTGGTAGTGTCGTTTCTCCGTTGGTAACAATTGATTCCGGTATATCAGTGGATTCCGGATACAAAAATTTTGAGATCCATGAAGTATCGGATAAATACTTTAATGCAGATGAAGTGAAGAAATCGGATGATGGTTCCGACATGACGGTTTATCAGGGGATTCTTGATGCAGCTGAAAGTAAATACAGTGATTATAAAAAGAATGCCAGACTTGTTGACGGATCCGGAAAAACAGGCGGTAAGATTGATGATACCGATCCGACACCGGTACCTGCTACACCGACACCGGCACCGGAAAAGAAACCGAAACAGCTGGCTTCCGGTGGAGTGAAAAACTATGAAACCGGTAAAGATAAATCTTCGGATGTATTTAAGGGATGGAATGATTCTGCATTGTTTGTTGTGGAATACAAAGAGCTTAGTCAATGGCATGGATTAAATAACGGAGATGCGTTGTTTGAGTTCCTGGATAAGAACAGTCAGGTTCTGGCGAAGGCAGGAGACATATCACCATATCTTCCGTTTGATAAATCAGGACTTGTGGCAAAGATTTCCCTTGGTGATCTTAAGAAATTATATGGCGTGGCCGAGAAGGATGATCTGGATTTCATTAAGCTGAGGATTAAGGATTATAAAGACTGGGCTATTGATATATCTATGATTGGTATTTTTAAGGATGAAGCTCAGTATGAGAAGTATAAGGCTGGAAATATTGACTTTGATGATGGTTCAGATGAAGATAACGGCACAGACACGGATCTGGATGATTCTACCATAGAGGGAGATGAATCAAAGGTTGGTGATCATGATGTGGCTGCAACTGCAGCAGAGAAACGCAGCTGGATTCCGGATTCAGCGACACACCGTATTTTCTTTACACCATACACGAACACGATAGACAGTAAGAATGTGAACTCTTTCAAGGTATCAACGATTACGGCAGGAGTCAATGATCTGGGTACTGCAAAGGAGAAAAACACAGGGTATATTAATGAAATTTATCGTAAGGTTGCCACGGCAACGGGCTCATATGTCTGGAAGTTTAAGGCAAACAAGGATACCCATATGTTTACGATCAATGACAATAACTTCTTAGGTGATAAGACACAGTATTATATCTACACAAGTGAGTCAGAGATCAATAATACAGCAGACAATGAAGCAGACTCCACAAAATGGATCCGTTTCGATATTTCAAATCGTAGAAAATCTGCGATCACATATCTGCATCTTTTCTATAGCAGCTATGTGGATAAGACTTATGTATTTGATCTAGACTAAAGTCATTTGACAATATTTGAAAACAATGATATGATGTTTGACATGAAATGCATGGAAGGGAAGAAGTAGTATCAGAGGAAACCTACAGAAAGCAGCCGGTTGATGAGAGGCGTGAGGGGCATCCTGATAGGAATACATCCTGGAGCAGCCGGCTGAAGGTTTTAGTAGGTCTGGACGGGGTTGCACTCCGTTATTGTGCAGGGATATATTAGTATCCTACGGAGCCTGTTATCGTGAGATGACAGGGAATAAAGGTGGTAACACGATTGATATCGTCCTTTATCGGCTTAGCCGGTAAAGGACGTTTTTTCGTATCAGAATGTTTCAGTCAGGATACTCAATCAGAAAATAAGAAAGCGAGGAAAAGAACATGACAACGTATGACGAGTTAGTGGCAAGAGGACTGATCGCCCAGGTAACAGATGAGAAGGAGATCAAAGAGCTGGTAAATGATGGAAAGGCTGTATTTTATATTGGTTTCGATCCTACGGCGGATAGTCTTCATGTGGGACATTTTATGGCACTTTGCCTGATGAAACGTCTTCAGATGGCAGGAAATAAACCAATCGCGTTGATCGGTGGAGGTACGGCAATGATCGGTGATCCAAGCGGCCGTACTGATATGCGTCAGATGATGACAAAGGAGACGATCGCACATAATGTGGACTGTTTTAAAAAGCAGATGAGCCGTTTTATTGATTTCTCCGAGGGAAAAGCACTGATGGTAAATAATGCAGACTGGCTTTTAGATCTGAATTATGTGGAGCTGCTTCGTGATGTGGGACCGCATTTCTCTGTAAACCGTATGCTTACGGCAGAGTGCTACAAGCAGCGTATGGAGCGTGGTTTAAGCTTTCTGGAGTTTAACTACATGATCATGCAGAGCTACGATTTTTACGCATTGTTCCAGAAATACGGCTGTAATATGCAGTTTGGTGGAGATGATCAGTGGAGCAACATGCTTGGTGGTACCGAGCTGATCCGTCGTAAGCTTGGCAAGGATGCTTATGCAATGACCATTAATCTGCTTCTGAACTCCGAAGGAAAGAAGATGGGTAAGACACAGTCCGGTGCTGTCTGGCTGGATCCAAACAAGACTTCTCCATTTGATTTCTATCAGTACTGGAGAAATGTGGCGGATGCAGATGTTCTTAAATGCCTGCGTATGCTTACATTCCTGCCGTTAGAGCAGATTGAGGAAATGGATCACTGGGAGGGAAGCCGTCTCAATGAGGCAAAGGAAATTCTTGCATTTGAACTGACCAAGCTGGTACATGGTGAGGAGGAAGCCCGGAAAGCGCAGGAAGGCGCCAGAGCACTTTTTGCCGGTGGCGGAAATACAGCAAATATGCCGGAGATTGAACTTCCCGAGGAGGATTTCGAGGATGGACAGATTGGTATCCTGAAGCTTCTCGTAAAGGCAGGCCTTGCATCCTCTAATGGTGAGGCACGGAGAAATGTAGAGCAGGGCGGTGTTTCCATTGATGGAGATAAGGTGACAGATGTGAAGGCCCAGGTTGCCAAAGACAGCATTGGTCAAGACGGCATTGTACTAAAGCGTGGTAAGAAGAAATTTATGAGAGTTGTTGTGAAATAAGAGCAGTTAGTCCATACACAGCATGGAAAGCAGCTGGGCATAGACATCTTCGTTCTTTTCCTTGAAGCGGCGGCAGACATCCACGGCTTCCTCCTCACTGGTTACATTCAGGGAAACCTCCAGAAGCTTGCTTCCACGCTCATAGATACAGCCGGTGGCAAGATATTCATTAGGGCGGATCATGGTGTAATCTGTCTTGATCGAAGTCGTTTCTACGATGGCAAGGCGGTTCTTTTCCAGATATTCGTCAATCTCGCGGCAGGTGTCTGTCGGAAGCTGGTTGCCAAAGAAACGTAAGGTTTCTTTACCAATCTCGGCGATGGTGTAGTAGGACTTTTCGTGGGTCTGATCCACCAGGATCATGGCATCCTCTGTAAGCTCCGATAATGTCTGCTGGATGGAGAGATAATCGGTATATCCGGTTTCCAGAATGAAATCAGAGAGAATAGCATTTGGCATAGGCTGGTCGGCCTGATTTAGAAAATATAGGATGATCAGCTTATACAGCTGCAATGACTCCGGTGTCATAATGGTCCCTCCTTGTTATGTTTCTTTGGAAATGTTCTGCAAAGCAGAGGTTTTATTTCCTTTTTCTTGAAGACGGCATCCCTGATAGAGATGCTGTCTTTTTATTTCATGTGAAATGGTATTTAATATTTCCCGTTTGTTCCGACTCCAGGTGGGAGCCAGAAGTAAATCCTTTGGTCCATCTCCGGTGATCCGGTGAATGACAATGTCCGGGGAGAGATGGGCGATACAATCAAGTAGAATAGCAATATATTCTTCTTTTGTCAATGGTGTAAGCAGCCCTTTTTCAAAATCCTCAGCCAAAGCAGTTCCTTTTAATATATGAAGCAGTTGAAGCTTAATGCCGTTCACTCCGATCCGGTTCAGGTAGTGGATCGTCTGAAGGATCTGTTCAGGATCTTCACCGGGAAGTCCCAGGATCACATGAACAACGACCGGTATATGGCGTTGTTGAAGCTCCGTTATGGCTGCTTCAAAACAGGAGAGGGGATACCCTCTGTGAATGACATGGGCTGTGGTATCGTGCATGGTCTGAAGCCCAAGCTCGATCCAGACAGGTTTTTGGTGCTGACATTCCTCAAGGAGATCATATATTTCCCGGGAGAAACAATCCGGCCTCGTGGCAATGGATAACGCGGCGGTCTGTGGATGTGCGATGGCTTCCTGATAAAGAGTTCGCAGATAGGAGACCGGGGCATAAGTGTTGCTGTAGGACTGGAAATAGGCGATATACCTGTCACCACAATATTTATGGCTGTTTTGCAGTCGGCGGATACCCTCGTCCAGCTGTGCCGTTACGATCCCGGCGCTGTCCGCTGCCAAAGCACGGGAAATGGCGAAATCACCGGAACCACCGGCACTGCAGAAGCTGCAGCCGTTGATCCCTTTGGTGCCATCTCTGTTGGGACAGGTCATACCGCCATCAATCGCGACTTTATATATTTTCTGACCAAACTGCTGCTTTAAATAGCAGTCAAGGGAATAGTAAGGCTTTCCGTTCCATTGACGGCAGGCATGCTCATAGGCCGTTTCTTCGGGGGAACGGGAATGCTTTTTTCGTGACATTAGTGGATGTGATCCCTGATCGCCTGGGATACCACTTCAGCAACTCGTGGATCAAATGCTTCCGGAAGGATATTGTCCTCATTCAGATCCTCGTCGGCAACAAGACCGGCAATCGCATAAGAGGCTGCAAGCTTCATTTCCTCCGTGATCTGGCTGGCACGTCCCTCTAAAGCACCCTTAAAGATACCAGGGAAAGCAACCACATTGTTGACCTGATTTGGAAAATCAGAGCGGCCGGTTCCTACAACACGGGCACCGGCTTTCTTTGCGACGTCCGGCATGATCTCAGGGATCGGATTGGCCATGGCAAAGAGTATGGCATCGTGATTCATGGAAGCAACCATTTCCGGAGTCACAATGTTTGGTGCGGAAACACCCACAAATATATCAGCACCCTTTAAGGCATCTGCAAGAGTACCTGTTTTGCCGGTAAGGTTTGTAACCTCCATCATATCCTTCTGCATCCAGTTCAGATCGGCAGAAGCCTTGGAAAGAATACCGGATTTATCGCACATTACCACATCCGGGAAGCCGAAACGAAGCAAAAGCTTTGTAATGGCAACTCCGGCAGAACCGGCACCGTTTACGACGACATGGCAGTCCTCTTTCTTTTTATTGACAACCTTCAATCCATTCATGATGCCGGCGAGCACCACGATAGCAGTACCATGCTGGTCGTCATGAAAGACGGGGATATTTAATGCCTTTTTCAGTCGTTCTTCAATCTCAAAGCAACGTGGTGCGGAAATATCCTCCAGATTGATGCCGCCGAAAGCAGGAGCGATGTTGATGACGGTCTGCACGATCTCGTCGGTATCCTGGGTATCCAGGCAGATTGGAAATGCATTGACACCACCAAACTCTTTAAAGAGAACTGCTTTTCCCTCCATAACCGGCATGGCAGCCTCGGGACCGATATTACCAAGACCAAGTACGGCACTTCCGTCAGAAACAACCGCTACGGTGTTGGACTTGATGGTGTATGTATATGCCGCTTCTTTGTCCTTGGCAATGACTTTACAAGGCTCAGCAACACCCGGTGTATATGCGAGTGCCAGATCTTCTCTGGATTTTACCTGACATGTTGGGGTTGTTGTGATTTTTCCGTTCCATTCTTTATGAAGGGATAACGCTTTTTCTTTGAGATCCATAATGATAATCAAACCTTTCTTTTTATATTCTGATAATTAAGCCATATAAAATTATGATATCATATTTTATATATGAAAACAAGGAGAACTGATGAATGCCGGGGATGCTGTGGAGGCGTTTCTGTCTGAAATTGTTGAAGAGAATTTGGTGAGAGGTATTTACAGATTGGAAATTATTGTATATACTTAAGAAAATTGATCTGTCAGACGGAATTCATTTGTTCTATATTTTTATTTCAGAAATTATTTCGTTGAAGATTCATGAATATTTCAGAAGGTATCAAAATTAAATATTTATTCCAAAATGGAGGTTATACATGGAAGAATTAGAAAAAATGTCACTGGTAGAGTTACGTTTATACGGAAGAAAACTGGGGATGAAGAACGCAACGACATTTAAAAAAAAGGAATTGATCGGGGAGATTCAAAAAATTCTGGCTTCCCAGAAAGTTTCTGAAAAAGGAAAATCGGTAAAGAATTCCGGTGAGAAGCAGGAGGATACTGCAGAAAAAACTGCGGAGAAACCAACGAGAAGGACTGCCAGCCGAAAAGCACCGCGACCGGAGAGAAGATCGGTGAGAAAACCGGTAGATTATGAGGAGAGAAATAATGTGCCGGTCCGAAACCCAAAACCAGTCGTTCGTGGGGGGTATACCTCCAATCTACAGGAGATGAACACGGTACGCGAGGAGAGAAGATACGGAGCATCCCGTGAGGATCGCAGTAACGGGCGTGATGATAATAGATACAGTCGAGATGACCGCAGTAATGGGCGAGATGACAGATACAGCCGTGACGACCGCAGTAATGGGCGAGATGACAGATACAGCCGTGACGACCGCAGTAACGGTCGTGATGATAATAGATACAGCCGTGACGACCGCAGTAACGGGCGTGATGATAATAGATACAGCCGAGATGACCGCAGTAACGGACGTGACGACAGATACAGCCGTGACGACCGGAGTAATGGAAGAGATGACAGATACAGCCGAGATGACCGCAGCAACAACCGTCATGACAGATATAGCCGTGACGACCGCAACAATGGACGTGACAGCTATGGAAGCCACGATAACCGAAGTGCTGCTCATGAAGATTCTTCTCATGAAACACATGTGAATCTCCGGGGAGATGCCGCAACAGTGCCGTTTTCCGAACTGGCGCAGTTAGACAGTGGCGAGACAAAGACCGGAATTCTTGAGGTAATGGCAGAGGGCTATGGTTTCGTAAGATGTGACAATTATCTGCCGGGAGAAGCCGATGTTTATGTATCACCTGCGATGATCCGACGTTTTGGTCTTCGCACCGGAGACATTCTGGTGGGGAATACACGTATTAAAAATCAGAATGAAAAGTTTAGCGCATTATTATATATTAATACCGTAAATGGATATAGTCTGGAGGAGACGGCTGCCCGGGCAAAATTTGAAAATCTGACACCAATCTTTCCGAATGAGCGGATCCGTCTGGAGGTGCCGGGGGCCGGAAACAGCAATATTTCCATGCGTATGATGGATCTGATCTCACCGATCGGTAAGGGACAGAGAGGTATGATCGTATCTCAGCCCAAGACCGGTAAAACGACATTATTAAAGCAGGTAGCAAGATCCGTGACACACAATGATCCGAACATGCATCTGATCGTGCTTCTGATCGATGAGCGTCCGGAGGAGGTGACGGATATTAAGGAATCTATTCAGGGGGAGAATGTGGAAGTGATCTATTCTACCTTTGATGAACTGCCGGAGAATCACAAAAGAGTATCGGAGATGGTGATTGAGCGCGCAAAACGTCTGGTGGAGCATGGCGGAGATGTGATGATCCTTCTGGATTCCATTACCCGTCTGGCGAGAGCGTACAATCTGACAGTACAGCCAAGCGGCCGCACATTGTCCGGTGGTCTGGATCCGGCGGCGCTTTATATGCCGAAGCGTTTCTTTGGTGCTGCCCGTAATATGAGGGAGGGCGGAAGCCTGACGATCCTTGCAACGGCATTGGTTGATACCGGAAGTAAAATGGATGATGTAGTATTTGAGGAGTTTAAGGGAACCGGCAATATGGAAATGGTTCTGGACAGAAGTCTTTCCGAGAAGCGTCTGTTCCCCGCGATCGATCTGCCAAGGTCCAGTACCCGCCGGGATGATCTGCTTCTGGATCAGGAGGAGTTGGAGGCCAATTTCCTGATCCGAAAGGCATTTGGCAGTTCCAAGTCCGAGGAAGCCGTGGAAAATATTATTTCCATGTTCCGTAAGACGAAGGATAATAAAGAATTGATCCAGTTGGTAAAAAAAGTAAAAATTGTCTAAGAAAAGTGCTTGCATTTGAAATAACGCTATGATATACTGAGTAAGTTGTGTGTAAGTAATAGGTTATCCCTGTCAGGATAACGAAAGGAGGTTACTAACATCATGAGAGAAGGAATTCATCCTAATTATTATCAGGCAAAGGTTGTCTGCAACTGTGGAAATGAGTTTGTAACAGGTTCTACAAAGGAAGAGATCCATGTAGAGATCTGCTCTAAATGCCATTCATTCTACACCGGACAGCAGAAGGCTGTTAAAGCTCGTGGTGCGATTGATAAATTCAATCGTCGTTATGGCATTAACGCAAACTAGCGGGATATTTGGCCGGGAAGACCGGTCTTTCAAATGGTCACAGTACCTTTGTGGTATTGTGACCATTTGTGTTAATCAATATTTTTTAGTTAGTAGGAAGGAACGATAAGATGAAATCATCAGGAATTGGCGGGCAGGCAGTGCTCGAGGGGGTTATGATGCGTAACCGCAATAAATATGCAGTTGCCGTGAGAAAGCCCGATGGAGAAATTTCTGTTAAAAACTGGGACACAGGGAGCATCAGGGATAAGCATATTCTGCTTCGTCTGCCGATTGTTCGCGGTGTTGTGGCATTTATAGAATCATTGATACTTGGAATTAAGACATTGACGTATTCCTCCGGTTTTATTGAGGAAGAGGAAGAAAGAACCGGTAAAGTAGAGGCTGTGGAGGTGTCTGACCGAAAGGACATGCTGGAGAATATTTTGATCGTGGCATTATCCATTCTGCTGGCGGTTGGCTTCTTTATGATACTTCCCTTTGCGGTATCGGAACTGTTTCGGGGAAAGGTACATTCTCAGACGACAATTTCTGTTATTGAGGGCATTTTGAAGGTTTTGCTGTTTTTGGGCTATGTTGTGGCAATCTCCTTTTTGAGTGATATCAAAAGAACATTTATGTATCATGGTGCGGAGCATAAAACCATCAATTGTGTGGAAAATGGTCTGGATCTTACCGTGGAAAATGTGAAAAAGCAGTCCCGTTATCACAGAAGATGTGGAACAAGCTTTTTGCTGGTGGTGATGGTCATCAGTATTATTTTCTTTTTGTTCATACGTTTTGATAATCTGTGGCTGCGGATGCTTTACCGCATTATCCTGATCCCGGTCGTGGCAGGAGTGTCCTTTGAGTTGATCCAGTTTGTGGGAAATTCCGATAATAAGCTGGTTCTTTTTATTAGTAAGCCGGGACTCTGGCTGCAGAAGCTGACCACCAAAGAACCGGATGACGGAATGATCGAGGTGGCGATCGCATCGGTAGAGGCAGTGTTTGACTGGAGAGCTTATCAGGCAGAGCTGGTGAAGGAACAGGAGCGCCGTGTCCGCAAAAAGAAAAAGGCAGAGAAAAGGAAACAGCAGGAGCCGGAAAAAGAGATGGAAGGAGATGCTTTTGCGGAGGAGGACACACAGACAAATGACGATGCCGGGATTTTCACTGTAAAACCGGAGGAAGTCGATGAAGCTGTCTGGAGCCGTAGTGGAGCTGGTACGAAGAAGCAGAAGAAAGAGGGCGGTGAGAAAGAATCTGTTACACGAGAGAGTGAGAAGACGGAAGCGGTTCCGGAACAGGAAGAGGGCGCAGAGTCAGAGAAGGCTGTCCGGGAGAAGGAAAAAGAGAGTGCAGAGTTAGAGAAGACCGCCAGAGAGGAGAAGAAAGAAAGTGCAGAGTTAGAGAAGACTGCCCGGAAGAAGGAAGAAGAGAGCAGCAAGGCAACAAAAGAGAAAGGAAGCAATTCGGGCTTTTGGAATAAACTGCCAAAATCAAAGAAACGCCGGGAGTTGGAGGAGCGGGAAGCCAGGTACCGGAACCGTGCGGCGGAACGTATGCGTCAGATTAAGGAGCAGGAAGCCAAAGAGGCGGCTCACGAGAAAGCATATCAAGAGGCAAAGAAACGCCGGGCGGAACGTCTTGCGGCAACACAGGAACTTCCAAAGCTGGATGAGGAAAGAATTGCGGCGCCAAAGGTAACGGTGGAGCAGGATACCGATGATCTGAAGAGTCTGGATCGTTTCTTTGATGATAAGAAGAAATAGTGGCCGGTGTCATAAACGAAATTTGTGGAGATAAGGACAGGAGGCTGCAAATGACCTTTAGAGAACTTCTCACAGAAGGAAAAAATGCTCTGACAGACTGCAAAATTGAGGATGCAGAGCTTGATGCCTGGCTTTTGCTGGAATATATCAGTCATATGGACCGGGCTAAATTCTTTCTGCGGCAGCAGGAGAATGCTTCGCAGGAGGATATCCTTAGATACCGTGACCTGATCCGACAGCGTGGCAGTCATATTCCGGTGCAGCATCTGACCGGGACACAGGAATTTATGGGACTGGAGTTCATGGTTTCTCCAGACGTGCTGGTACCGAGACAGGATACGGAGCTTTTGGTAGAAAAGCTTCTGCCGCTTGTTCCGGGAAAGAAGGTGTTAGATGTCTGCGCCGGTTCCGGATGTATTGCCATATCTTTGGCAAAGCTGGGAGTACCGCGGCGTGTGGATGCCACGGATGTTTCGGAAAAAGCGTTGGATATTGCCAGAAAGAATGCTGAAAAGCTGGAGGCGGATGTCATGTTTTATCAGGGAGATCTTCTGGAAAATATATCTGAAAAATATGATATCATCGTGTCCAATCCACCTTATATTGCGACCGAAGTGGTTCATGGACTGATGCCGGAGGTGCGGGAGCATGAACCGCTGCTGGCACTGGATGGAGGTTCGGACGGTTTGGTGTTGTACCGTCGTCTGCTGGAGCAGGTTCCCTTGCATTTAGAGCAGGGGGGGATCTTTGCGGTAGAGATTGGGTATGATCAGGGAAAGACTGTATCAGAGTTATTTATGGAACATGGCTTTGAAAAGATAGAATGCCATCAGGATCTGTGTGGAAATGACAGAGTTGTGATGGGAAGCCTGAATAAAAAATAAAGGCTTTGTGCTTAAGGTTCAAAGTTTGTGCAAGAATAAACAATAGCAGGAAACAGGAGGAAGAAAAATGTTTGATCGTTTAGAGGATTTGGCGCGGAGTCTGGAAGAGATTAATATGCAGCTTACAGACCCGGATGTCATTAATGACCAGAATAAATACCGGGAGCTGATGAAGGAGCAGAGTGAGCTGACTCCGATCGTGGAGAAGTATCAGGAATACCGCGGGGCAAAGGACGGAATTGAGGAAAGCCTTCAGATGCTGGAGGAGGAAAGCGACGAAGAGATGCGGGAGCTTGCCAAAGAAGAACTGGCAGAGTGCCGTGACACGGTAGAAAAGTGTGAGCAGGAGTTAAAGATTTTGATGCTTCCTAAGGATCCGAATGATGATAAAAATGTTATCGTGGAAATTCGTGGTGGTGCCGGTGGAGATGAGGCGGCACTGTTTGCGGCAGATCTGTTCCGTATGTATTCCAAGTTTGCAGAGGCGAATCACTGGAAGGTAGAGGTTATGAGTGCTAATGAAAACGGCATCGGCGGTTTCAAGGAAATTGTATTTATGGTAAACGGTCTTGGGGCGTATTCCAAGCTGAAATATGAGAGTGGTGTCCACCGTGTACAGAGGATTCCGTCTACGGAGTCCGGCGGACGTATCCATACCTCTACGGCAACCGTGGCGATCATGCCGGAGGTGGAAGAGGTAGATGTGCAGGTGGACCCAAAGGATTGTAAGATTGACGTATTCCGTGCATCCGGAAACGGTGGACAGTGTGTCAACACCACAGACTCTGCTGTTCGTATTACACATATTCCGACGGGGATCGTGGTATCCTGTCAGGATGAGAAGTCGCAGCTTAAGAATAAGGATAAGGCGATGAAGGTTCTCCGTTCCCGTATCTATGATCTGGAGAGGGAGAAGGCGGAGAGTGAGCAGTCCGCAGAGCGGCGCAGCCAGGTGGGAACCGGTGATCGTTCCGAGAAGATCCGTACTTACAACTTCCCACAGGGACGTGTGACAGATCACAGGATCAAGTTTACAAGCCATCGTCTGAATGAGATCTTGGATGGAGATCTCAATGAGTTGTTAGATAATATTATCGCAGTGGATCAGGCAGCGAAGCTGGCGAAGATGAATGAGGAAGCATAAAGATTATTAAATACAGAGGAATAAAAACAATGGAATTTTGGGATATATACGACGAAAATAAACAGCGTACCGGGCGTACCATGAAACGCAATGACTGGCGGCTGAAGGAAGGAGAATACCATCTGTCCGTTCTGGGAGTGATCAGACGGCCGGATGGCAGAGTCCTGATCACGAAGCGTGCCATGGATAAGGAATGGGCACCGGGATGGTGGGAAGTGCCGGGCGGCGGCGTGCAGGCAGGAGAGGATTCTGCAGATGCCGTTTTGCGTGAAGTGAGGGAAGAAACCGGTCTGGATGTATCAAGGGCAGAAGGCGGTCTTTTGTTCTCCTACCGTCGGGAAAATATGAAAGAAGGCGACAATTATTTTGTGGATGTGTACCGGTTTACCATGGATTTTTCAGAGTCCGATGTAACAGTACAGCAGGAAGAAGTCAATGGCTTTGAGATTGCGGATCTTGCACAGATCGAGAAGTATGGAAAAGAAGGAATCTTTCTGCATTATGACAGTATTCGGAAAGCATTTGAATGAGTCGGGTTATATCATCAACAACGTACCCAACGTCAGCAGCTCCAACCCGGCTGCTGATTTTTTATTGAGTTTCTCATGAAATACGATCCATGAAAATGCGATGGTTACCAGAATGCTCAGCTTATCGATCGGGACAACGACGCTGGCGGGTCCTTCCTGCAGGGCTCGGTAGTAGCAGAGCCAGGAGGCACCGGTGGCAAGTCCCGACAGACAGATGAAGAGGATTTCTTTTCGTGGAATATCGTGGAGCTTTGAGGACTTTCCTTTTACAAAAACCATGATCCATGTCATAAAAAGGACAACCGTTGTACGGATGGCAGTTCCGAGATTTGAGTCGATGCTGCTGATGCCGATCTTGCCAAGAATGGCGGTCAGGCTGGCAAAAACGGCGGATAACAGGGCATAGATCCACCAGCTTTTGTCAGTATCCTTTGCCGGTGTTTTATTCTCTTTTTTTGTGATCATCATGAAAGTACCGATGGCGATCAGAACTACAGCGACTGCCTTTTTTGGACTCATGCCCTCATGGAAAAAGATCAGAGCCAGAATGATCGTCAGGATCGTACTGGACTTATCGATCGGAACTACCTTATTGATATCCCCCTTCTGGAGTGCATGAAAGTAGCAGAGCCAGGAGGCACCGGTAGCAAGTCCCGACAGAACCAGAAAAAGAAGTGTTTTTGATGAAACCGCACCAATTCCGCTCAGGGCTCCGGTCAGAGCTGCCAATATCCAGGAAAAGACAAGTACCACACAGGTACGTATGGCTGTTGCTACATCAGAATCTGTCTTTTGAATACCGCATTTTGCGAGAACCGCAGTGATCCCCGCAAAAAAGGAAGAACCAATCGCAAATAAAATCCACATAATATCACCACACGCCTTTCCTCTCTCGTTTTCTAAATAATACTATACTCCTTTTTTTCTCCGTTGGAAACACCCCTGATGATTCGGTGTGGGAAGTTTGAGTTGGTCATTTAATAAAACCAAACGGATTATAACAAAATGAAACAGCGTATGATGGCCGGTGCGATGGCATTGGCAATGATAGTGACAGCAATGCCGGATATGACTATCGTAAATGCGGCAGAGACGAAGGAGGCATTTGTTAACAAGGAGTTTTCTTATGGAGCGCTTCCGATGAAAAAGGTAAATCCGGTGGAACGGGCAGAATGCACCGGGGATGAATGGAAAGGAACGGACGGTAATCTCGATATTACATCGGTGAATGCGATGAAGGACAGCTCCAATCTGACGCCATATCAGAATGTGGAGAAGGCGTTTTTGGGAGCAAGAGATTATGCAAAAGAGGGTTCTGATTATTATCAGCTTCTGACCGGGGAGGGGCAGGACTGGGAGCTTACGGTTCTTGACAATCCGGAAGCTGCTGATAAGCTGGGAAGCTTTGAAACAGAGGATTATGCCCTGAATGAAAAGGATGGCTGGAAAAAAGTAACGCTTCCGGCGAGCTGGACCAGTTATGGTTTTGATCATTCGATCTATACGAATTCCACGATGCCGTTTGAAGATAGTGTGTCATTCCCGGAAGCACCGGTGAAAAAAAATCCTGTGGGACTGTATCGTAAGGAGTTTACGGTGAAGGATACTATGCTTCAGGACAACGGAAAAGTATACATTACCCTGGGGGGCGTGGAGTCCGCATATTATCTCTATGTCAATGGAGTACGGGTGGGATATAGTGAGGACAGCTATGATCCGCATACCTTTGATATTACAGATCTGCTTCACAAAAAGGGGGAGAAGAATCTGCTGGCGGTCAGGGTCATGAAGTTCTGCGACGGAACCTGGATGGAGGATCAGGATATGATCTATGACGGGGGTATTTTCCGCGATGTATATCTGACCAGTACACCGGCAGTACATATCCGGGATTATGATCTTGATACAGATCTGAATGACGATTATTCTGAGGCACAGGTCAGAATGAAAGTGCAGATTGGAAATGATGCATCAGAGGGCTGCAGTTCTATGGCAGCAAAGGCAGTTCTTTATGATGAAGAAGGAAACGAGACTGCGTCCGGCACGGCAGAGATCGGAACGGTAGAATCCGGTCAGATGCAGGAAACAGAAATTTCATTTCATGTCAATGCTCCGAAGCTGTGGGATGCCGATCATCCAAATCTGTATACGATGGTTCTTTCTCTTTATGATGCGGCAGGAAAGCTTCATTACGAAAGTGTCAGTCAGAATGTAGGATTCCGGAAACTGGAATTTACTTCCACAAAGGTGACAGATGACGGAAAATATAATAATGCCACAAAGTATTATGAGACGGTGAAACTCAATGGAACGCGCCTGCTGATCAAGGGAGTGAATCGTCATGATACGGATATAGAAACCGGCAAATATGTTTCACGAAAGGTGTATGAGGAAGATGTCCGGCTGATGAAGCAGAATAATATTAATGCAGTCAGAACCGCTCATTATCCGAATGATGACTATATGTATTATCTTTGCGATAAATATGGTTTATATGTGATGTGCGAGAGCAATACAGAGTGTCATGCAGTTTATTCGGAAGAGGATAAAATTGCAAAGCTGGAAACAGTGGCAATGACAAGACAGTCCGCTTCTTATGAGCGTTTTAAAAATACTACCTGTAATCTGTTCTGGTCGATCGGAAACGAATGTTCACAGGGATGGTCTGAACGGGATGGTAATTATGCAAATGGTATGTTTGCACATATGGTGCAGTATTTTAAAGACCGGGATGACAGTAGAATGGTTCATTATGAAGGAATGAGTGGGGGATCGAAGGGATCTACCGGGATCGATATGGTCAGTCATATGTATTATGATCCTGCAAGCTGCCTGTCATATGCTGAGGGTGAAAGCCATATGCCGTTTATCCTTTGTGAGTATGATCATGCAATGGGGAATGCGGTTGGTAATCTGAAAGACTACTGGGATATCATCCGGAAATATGATAACATGCTTGGCGGTTTTATCTGGGACTGGGTGGATCAGTCCAGAAAAGTGGCGATCGCAGAAGGCAGTTGGGATTATTATGGACAGAAGGATGCCCATGCGGGCAGTTTGTATGATCTGAAGGGATATTACCTTGGATATGGTGGTGACTGGGGAAGCTATGCATGGGACAAGAACTTCTGTCAGAATGGCCTTTTGTCAGCAGACCGTGATCCGCAGCCGGAAATTAAAGAAGTAAAATACCAGTATCAGGAGTTCCGGTTTACTATAGATGGAGAAAAGCTTAGCGGCCGGAAGATTCATGTGAAAAACGAAAGTGCTTCCGGGAACCTTTCTGATTATGATGTGATCTGGCAGTTGAAGGAAAATAATACGGTTGTTGATCAGGGAACATGGAATGTGGACGTTGCCCCACAGGAAGAGAAGGATCTGGAGGTGCCATATACACTTCCGGAGAAGCTGAAAGCAGGAGCGGATTATTATCTGGATCTGTCTGTGCAGACAAAGGACGCCTCCTGGGCAATGGAGAAAGGATATGAGACAGCATATGCACAGTTTGTGGTAGATACGGCGGCTGTACAGACGTCACATGCATTTCAGGGGGATCAGGTGAAGGTGGTAAAGACAAACGGATGCTATAAGATCTCCGGAAATGATTTTTCGGTTGAAATGAATCTGGAAAATGGTCTGTTGCAGAATTACTACTACAAAGACAAATTATTGATGAAGCAGGGACCAAAGCCAAATATCGGAAGAGCAAGGCTGGATAATGATACTACAGATTATGTAGATATTATGAAGAATCTGACACTGGCATCGGTTCCGGAAATCGGACAGAATCAGGATGGATGTTATGTGATTATCGTAAAGTGGCTTTCCACTTTCCAGCTTGATAAGACATCAAAGGAACCGACTACGGTGGTTATGCGTTACATCATTGAGAACAATGGTGCGGTTACGGTGAATATGCAGATGGATCTTTCCCGTACCAGATTGAAAAAGGTGACCAAGGCAGGAACGATTCTGTCGATGGCAGATGGAAATGAGAAAATAAGCTGGTATGGAAATGGAGATGGAGAAAGTTATAATGACCGCCAGAGCTATACCAGAAAAGGAGTCTATGACTCTACTGTAAATAGTATGTATTATCCGTTTGCCATGCCGCAGGATTGTGGAAACCTGACTGGTGTTCATTGGATCCGTATCACGGATGAAGCAGGAAAGAATGGCCTGCTGATCTGTGGAAATGACGAGGTCAATGCATCGGCACTTCATTTTACGCCACAACAGCTTCAGGAGGCGAAACATGTACCGGAACTTACTCCGTCGGAGGACACTTATGTAACGGTAGATGCAGCAGTGCGCGGCACCGGAAATGCTTCCTGCGGCTATGAGACACTGGAAAATTATCAGATTCAGAAAAAGTTATATGATTACAGCTTTACCATACTTCCTTATCAGGAAGGGACAGATGCAATGGCTGTTTCCTCTGAGTACAGAAATCAGAAGTATTCCTTTGAAAAAACAAAGGATGTTACGGTCGCAGACGAGTCCCCGGTATCTCCGGCTCCGTCAGAGACAGTGCTGCCATCGCAGACACCGGACGGAAATGCAGGAGTATCTTCTGATCAGACATCGTCAGTGACAGCGGTACCGGCACCGACAGGAAAAGTGGAGACAGCTCCGGTACAGGTGGTAAATGTTAAGGCGAAGGGACTGAAGAAGGGAATCTCTATTACCTGGAGATTACAGAAGGGAATGCAGTATAAGGTGGCATACAGCAACAGTGCCGCAAAACTTTCTAAGCTGAAAAATAATAAAGCGGTCCGTATATCCGGTGGAAAAATATTTACTGTTAAAAAGAATGCAAAGAAAATTCTGAAGTTAAAAAAGAATAAAAAATATTATGTGAAGGTATGTGCGATTGATCCGAAAACCGGTAAGGCAGGAAAGTGGTCGAAAGCAGTATCGGTAAAGACAAAATGATATAGCAGCAGATGGTTTACAGAAAATTTATGGACACACCAGAGTATTCTGTGTGCATAAATTGAGAAAACCAGATGCAATAATACCGCCGCAGAGCAAAAGGATGCTTTGCGGCGGTTGTTTTTTTGCGGAATTATGGTAAGATACATAAGGAAATGTGAAGAAAAACAGGAAGTGTAGATGAGGGTGGTTTTAATGAGTATTTTTCAGTGTATGATGGCAGATATCAGTGAGGCAGCGGCCTGTTTGCCGCAGGCATTGCTTGGTGGTATGCTGTTTGGAATTTGTGCCTGTGGTGTGTGGATCCTTCTGAAACGGTATTTCCCGAAGTTTCCGTCCGTTGAAACCGGAAAATGGATCGTGGTTGTTTTGTTTGTGGTCTATTTCCTGGTGCTTTTACAGACCGTGTTTTTTTCCAGGGAACCGGGGAGCAGATGGGGAACGGAGATGCATTTTCTCGGAACCTGGGGTACAACGACGCAGGATCATGCATGGGTATTGGAAAATATCCTTTTGTTTGTTCCATTTGGACTGCTTCTGCCGTTGTTTCTTCCGGGACAATGGCATTTTATAACGGTACCGGCTGGACTGTTATGCAGTGTTTGTATTGAGTTTATTCAGCATCTTACGGGCAGGGGATTTTGTCAGCTGGATGATATCATTATGAATGCTCTTGGTACTCTGACGGGATATCTTTTGTGGGTTCTGGCAGTATTGCTGCTTCGGGGACTTTTCCGGCTGTTTGGCAATACCGTGAGGCGCAGGATGATATGTTCTGTGGCAGCAGTCTTCTGGATGAGTGTGATCTTTCTTTTTTCCGGCCAGCCGGCCGAGGAGTCCACTCAGACAAGTCTTCGCATGGAGCGCATGATCTGCTCAGTGACGGTACCGGGATATGTTTTAATGACCCCGGAGGAACAGACTGCTTTAGCACAGAGGATTGAATTTCCTGTGAGAAAGGGTGCACATATGACGGAATATGCGATTCTGGCAGTTTTGTTTCTTGGAATTGTCAGCAGGAGGGAGCTGACCCGGCGGGAGCTTGTCCGGGCGGTGTTTCTGGCAGCGGTCTATGCGGCAGCGGATGAATTTCATCAGCGGTTTGTGCCGGGAAGGAGCGGGCAGCTCCGGGATGTACTGATCGACAGTGCAGGAGGAACAATAGGGGTGCTGGCAGCCTATGGATTGCTGCATAAAAGAGAAAGGTAAGGTTATTCGTATGGATTTTATGGTGGGCAGTGTCGATGCAAAACGGCTTCGGAGAGACCTGTTAAAAAAGCTTCGGAGCATACCGAATCAGAAGTCACCCAGTGTGCGCAGCAAGATATATACCGCAGAGATGACAGATGAACAGGGACTTCTGGCAATGGCAAAACAGGAGGGCATGGAGATCCGGCGTTATATCCGGTGATCGGATGCACCTTTCTGGTATGAGATCAGGAGTTTGAGCAGGGACTTCGTTATGCATAGAAATTGCATGAAGATATTGATTTATTCACAAAATAGATGGTGAAACAATGAAGGATCAAGGGGAAATGTTTTATGAGTTTTACTTTGTATCTTTTATAGGAAACCGTCTGGAAATGAGGGGACAATGACAGAGGAGCAGAATTTAGGGGAAGAATTATATAATCTTTTGGCAGAACTGTTAAACAGCAAGATGAACCGGACCGTGATGGACAGCATTCGCGGAGAATATGGTGTGCTCCGGTATCTCTGCTATATTGAGGATCATGTTCATGCAGGAAAGCTGACGGAGCAGCTTCATGTGGTGCCGGGCAGAATGACAGATATTCTGACCAGTCTGGAGGCGAAGGGGCTGATCCGGAGAGTACGTGGAGAGCAGGACCGGCGTCATGTCAATGTCTGCATTACAGAAGAAGGAAAAAAGCAGGCGGTACAGATGCGCCAGATGATCAGCAGGGAGTATGAGGGAATGTTCCGGATTCTGGGATCGAAGGATACAGAGGAACTGATCCGTTTGTTAAAGATCGTACTTTCCTATCCGGATGCAAAGGAAACAGGAAGCGCAAGGAAAACGGAATCGTCAACCGCACCGGCTGACAGGATGGCATTGCACGAAAATGCCCGGTGATAAAGATTTATGCAAAAAGTAAAACGGTATTTTCCGGGAAAGGTCTGAGGAACAGTGGGTACAATAGATGCGGGACAAATATACAGATATAAAAATTTATATTTATATATAGAAGAAACAGAAAATGGGGGGATCCGTCTGCTTCGATGCTATGGGGATTCTCCTGCCGTTGTTTTACCGGAAAAGATAAGGGGAGTACCGCTGGTGGAGATCGGGGATTACTGCTTTGCGGACTCAGCAAAGGCACAGGAATATTCCGGATCGGTGGATGATTCCGTGAGAGTCATAAATGGAGACTATCTACAGAAGCTGTCATTGCCGGATTGTGTGCAAAGGATCGGAAGCCTGGCGTTTTATAATTGTAAAGCACTGCTGGAGTTCTGCTTTGGGGCAGATCTTACGGAGGTGGGAAGCGATGTGTTTATGAACTGCAGAAAGCTTCAAACCTTCCGGGTATCCGGGAATATTCAGAACCCGACAGGTCTGAAACAGCTTCTGGCACAGAGAATGGACGGGATGGATGTTTTTTTTGAAGAAAACGGCAGGATCAACGGCAGGCTGTTTTATCCGGGATATGAGGAGTATCATGACGAGATCGGACCGGCACATATTTTTGCAATGAGTATCCGGGGAGAGGGATTTCGGGCAAGACAGTGCTTCCGGGATGGGATCGTATCTCTGCGGGATTACGATGATATTTTTGAAATAGCTTGTGCGGTGGAAAGTGAGAGAACTTTATGCCGGATGGCGGGAAGCCGCATAGCTTACCCGGCGGGACTGGAGGAGACGGCACGAACCCGTTACGAAACGTACCTTTTAGAACACCAGAAGGCATTGGCAGAGCTTATCGTGGAGGAACGGCATATCGACATGATAGATTATTTTGTGCAGCACCATCTCCTTCTGACGGAAGGGATCGGTCATGCAGCCCGGAGAGCATCTGCCATGGAATGGGTGCAGGGGGCAGCAGCTATCCTGAAGATTCAAAAGGAGCAGAACGGGGAAAATACAGGAGCTGGCCGTTACGCATTTGACGACTGGCAGGAATAAAAAGGGGTAAACCATGAAAAAACATATCATGACAGAGACCGAGTGGGAGGCAGAAATGGCACAAAAGGTGCTTTCCTATACGAAAGATGCCCTTTTTGTGGATTTTCGTCATATGGGAAGGGCATTTCAGATCATGACGTCTCAGGCGGACGCACAGATCACTACTCTGGCGGTGGATGGAGAAGTCCTTCATTATTCTTCGGAGCAACTGATCCGTTTATTCCGGAACAACGAAAAATATCTAAACAGGCTTTATCTGCACGGAATCCTGCATTGTCTGTTTCAGCATCTGTGGATCGGTGGACAGAGGAACCGGAGAATGTGGCATATTGCCTGTGATATTGCGGTGGAGTATGTGATCGATCATCTGAAAAAGCCGTCGGTGCAGCGGATCCTTGGCTGGCTCCGGGAACAAACTTACCGGGAACTGGAGCAATATGGAAAGGGGATTTCTGCGGCAGTGATCTACCGCTGGCTTCAGAGTAAGGACATACAGGAGCTGGAAAAGCTGGGGCAGGAGTTTTTTGCGGATGATCACCGCTACTGGCCGAAGGAACAAAAGGGGCAGCAGATGCCATCTCCGGCGAGGAAGAAGTGGCAGCAGGCATCACATCAGATCTCACTGGAACAGAAGAGAAACGGGACGGATCGGGAGAAGGGACAGAGACTTTTTGGTCAGCAGATGAAGGCCGGACAGCAGAGAAGAACCTACCGGGATTTTTTGAAAAAGTTTGCGGTTTTCCGGGAGGAGATGCATCTGGATCCGGAGGAATTTGATCTGGGTTACTATACGTATGGCTTACAGTTGTATGGCAGCCTGCCGCTGATAGAGCCGTTAGAGAGCAGTGAAGTACAAAAGATCCGGGATTTTGTGGTTGTTGTAGACACCAGCTATTCCACCAGCGGGGAACTGGTGCAGGGGTTTTTGCAGGAGACCTTTGACATACTGGCCGGGCAGAACAGTTTTTTCCGGCGGTCCAGAGTCTGGATCCTGCAGTGTGATGAAATGGTTCAGAAGGAGGACTGCATCACCTCTCCGGAGGAGCTTGCCCGTCTGTTTGATCGTTTCGAGATCTGCGGGGGTGGTGGAACAGACTTTCGCCCGGCGTTTACCAGAGTACAGCAGATGTTAGAAGAGGGAATGTTTCATGAATTGTGCGGTCTTCTTTATTTTACGGATGGCAAAGGAATCTATCCCGGACAGAAACCGCCTTATAAAACGGCATTTTTATTTCTGGAGGATTATGAGGAACAAAAAGTGCCGGCATGGGCGATGCGGATGAAGGTGGACGAGGGACAATGGAAGAATGGAGAACAGCATGAATATTAAAGAGGCAAAAAGTGAAATAAAAAATACAGTACAGGCATATTTGGGAAAGGATGACAAGGGAGATTATAAAATTCCTCCGGTGCGGCAAAGACCGGTTCTTTTAATGGGACCTCCGGGGATTGGGAAGACCCAGATCATGGAACAGATCGCACGGGAGTGCAAAGTTGCCTTGGTGGCGTATAACATCACCCATCATACCAGGCAGAGTGCGGTGGGACTTCCCTTTATCCGGGAGGCTTCCTACGGGGGAAAGACATATTCTGTCACGGAATATACCATGAGTGAGATCATTGCCAGTGTATACCGCCGGATGGAGGAGACCGGGCTGAAGGAGGGGATCCTGTTTGTGGACGAGATCAACTGCGTATCGGAAACGCTGGCACCTGCTATGCTGCAGTTCCTGCAGGGAAAGATGTTTGGCAACCGGAAGATTCCGGAGGGATGGGTGATCGTGGCAGCAGGCAATCCGCCGGAATATAACAAGTCCGTGCGGGAGTTTGATATGGTGACACTGGACCGGGTGCGCCGCATGGATGTGGAGGCCGATTACGGTGTGTGGAAGGAATACGCCAGAGAACAGAGGCTCCATGGGGCACTGTTAAGCTATCTGGAGCTTCGCCCAAAGAATTTTTACCGGGTGGAGGCCGATGTGGACGGGCTGCAGTTTGTGACGGCCAGAGGCTGGGAGGATTTAAGCCAGCTGCTATATGCATATGAGGAGCTTAACATTCCGGTCGGGGAAGAAATCGTTTATGAGTTTCTGCGTCACAGGGATGTGGCAGAGGATGTGGCAGCTTATCTGGAGCTTTACCGCAAGTATCAGGATGATTACGCAATTCCGGAGATCCTTGCGGGAAATGTCCGCACGGAGGTGTATACCCGGTTATTTCAGGCAGACTTTGACGAGAGAGTCAGTGTCGTGTCTCTTCTGACGGATGGTGTCAGGGAGGTTTTGGGCAGAGTCTGCCGGCAGAAAGCAAAAACGGACCGCTGGTATGACTATTTAAGGGAATATCAGCATACGCTTAAGGAGAAGGGCAATGGGACGGCATCGCCGGCTCAGATGTACCGGCAGCTTCTGGGGCAGATGGAGACTCAGATCCGACAGGCAGAAAAAGCGGAGTGGGAGGACAAAAAGTCACTGCGGGAGCGGGAAGCTTTGAAAAGGGAGATGGCAGAGTTTGTTCCTGCGGCAGCAGATCCCAGGGAAGCCTTCGGAGAGGCAAAGGCGGGATTTGAGCAATGCAGAAAATGTCTGGAGCAGATGGAGGAGAACGGCAAAGCTGTCGTGGAAGCTGCCTTTGATTTTATGGAAAATGCCTTTGGAAACGGACAGGAAATGATTTTGTTTGTCACGGAACTGACTTTGATGACAGAGGCGGTGCAGTTTTTTGCACAGCATCCGTGCGAGCGGTATCTGCAGTATAATCAGGAACTTTTGATCGGTACCAGACGGCGGGAATTACTGGACGAATTAAATCAATAGATGACTACCCGTGTACTGGACGAAACAGGAAAGATATGTTATACTTTGATAATATGGGTCTTGTTTCCATAGGAGAGAGGGGGACGAAATGACACGACAGGAGGAACGCATCCGTGCAAGGCGGCGCCAAAGGCGGAAACAGGCAATGATGGTTCGCCGTATTGTGTTTACGATTTGTCTGCTGATTATCCTGGTATTGTGCATTTATGGCTATCTGAATCATAAAAGGGTGCAGTCGCTTGGAGGAAAGATCAACCAGTTGGAGCAGCAACTGAAGCAGAGCAAAACAGATCGGAAAAATCTCCGGAAGGAGCTTGACGATCTGCAGAAAGAGCTTCAGGAAAAGCAAAAGGAACTGGAGAAAGATCAGGCGGCAGTTTATGATGATCCGGAGAAGCCCAATGTCTATCTGACCTTTGATGATGGGCCAAGTGTAAATACCGATTCGATCCTGGATACTCTGGCAGCCAATAATGTCCGGGCGACATTTTTTTGCATTGCCCAGAAAGGGGAGGCCAATCAAAAGAGATACCAGAGGATTGTTTCGGAAGGGCATACGTTAGGAATGCATTCTTATACACATGTTTATCGGACCGTGTATGCAGATCTGGAGTCTTTTGAAAAGGATGTGACGGGAATCAGTGATTATTTATATCAGATTACCGGGGTCCGACCAAAATATTACCGTTTTCCGGGAGGGAGCAGTAATACGGTCAGTAAGGTGCCGATGAAGGAATGTATCCGTTATCTGAACCAGAGCGGTCTGACATATTTTGACTGGAATGCACAGAATGACGATGCCACAGGAAAGTCTTATACGGCTGCCCAGCTGGTAGAGCATGCGATGAGAAATGTTAAGGCAGCAGGCAGTAATGTGGTATTATTGATGCATGACGAGCAGACCAAGACAGCAACGGCAGAGTCTTTACCAAAGCTGATCAAACAGCTGAAAAATGCCGGTTATGATATATTGCCGATCACAGATAAGACACCGCTGGTACAGCATGTATCAAAGGATTCTGTGAGCTGACAACAGACAAAAGGAAAAGCGAAAGAACAAGGAGGATTATAATATGAGTGAATTTGAAGATGCAAATGTAGATAAGGATATACTCAGTCAGATCTTTGGTGATGATCTGGCAGATGATACAAAGGCAGAGAATGCAGATGACAGTCTGTTCACAGACAGTGCTGCAGAGGAAGAGTCTGCAGAGGCAACAGCTTCTACGGAGAGTGCACCGGAGGAGCCTGCAGAACAGGAAGAGCTTTCGGTAGAGGACATTTTGAAAGCAGCCAAAGAGGAAGCTGAGCCGGAGCCGGTAGAGGATGAGTTATCCGTAGAGGATATTCTGAATGCAGCCAAGGAGGAAACGCCGGTAGAGGAGAGCAAGCCGGAGATTCACGCAGCACAGATTGATACCGATGATGATGATGTGACTGTGATCACTAAGGGAACCACGATCAATGGTGGTATCTCTTCGGAGGGATCTCTGGAAGTTATGGGTACCATCACCGGTGATGTGGACTGTCTTGGCAGAGTTTCTGTATATGGTACGATTTCAGGTAATGTATCTGCGTCCGATGTATTGGTACAGACCAAACGATTGGAAGGCAATATCAAGAGTGAGGGTGCCGTAGAGGTGGCCGTTGGAACTGTGATCATCGGAGATATCGAGGGGACTTCTGCGACGGTAGCCGGTGCGGTTAAGGGAAATATTGATGTAAACGGACCGGTGATCGTGGATTCTACAGCAATCGTACAGGGAAGTATTAAGGCGAAATCCATTCAGGTCAATACCGGAGCTGTTGTAGATGGATACTGCTCATTGAACTATGCAGGTGTAAACCTGGATGAGTTTTTTGAAGATAAATAATATGGGGATGGACAAAGATTATGGCAAAGTATAAGAGAGTGTTATTAAAATTAAGTGGTGAAGCCCTTGCCGGACCAAATAAGACCGGCTTTGATGAGGCAACCTGTCTTGAAATCGCCAGGCAGGTGAAAGAGCTTGTGGATCAGGGGATTCAGATCGGTGTTGTAACAGGCGGCGGCAACTTCTGGAGAGGACGTACCAGCAAGAACATCGATCGTACAAAGGCAGACCAGATCGGTACCCTTGCTACCGTAATGAACTGCATTTATGTTTCTGAGATATTCCGCTCTGTCGGGATTCAGACAGCTGTTCTGACACCGTTTGCCTGCAGTTCCTTTACCGAGCTTTTCTCAAAGGATCTGGCAGTGAAGTATATGGAGCGGGGAGTTGTGACATTCTTTGCCGGTGGTACCGGTCATCCATACTTCTCAACAGATACCGCTCTTGTATTGAGAGCAGTGGAGATGGAAGCGGACATTATTCTGTCCGGCAAGTCGATTGACGGCGTATATGATTCTGATCCGGCAGTTAATCCGGATGCCAAGAAGTACGATGAGATCGATATCAATGAGGTCATCAACCAGAGACTTGGTGTCATTGATCTGGCAGCAGCCGTTCTGTGTATGGAGAATCATATGCCGATGATGATCTTTGGCTTAAATGAGGCAGACAGTATCGTTAATACAGTACAGGGAACCACTCATGGCACCCTTGTAAAAGCATAATTAAATGGAGGATTACAATGAGCGTGGAATTAAAACAGTACGAGGACAAAATGAACAAGACACTGGACAGCCTGTCCGGTGAATATACAACGATCCGTGCAGGACGTGCCAATCCGCATGTGCTGGACAAGATCACGGTAGATTATTATGGTACACAGTCCAATCTGCAGAGTGTCGCAAACATTTCCGTATCAGAGGCGCGTACTCTGGTGATCCAGCCTTGGGAGGCAAGCCTGATCAAGGAGATTGAGAAAGCAATCATGACTTCGGATCTTGGACTGACACCAAACAACGATGGAAAGGCAATCCGCCTGACTTTTCCGGAGCTTACCGAGGAACGTCGTAAGGAGTTGGTAAAGGATGTCCGTAAGAAGGGGGAAAATGCAAAGGTAGCGATCCGAAATATCCGTCGTGATGCCAACGATGCGATCAAGAAGGAGCAGAAAGCCAATGAAATCTCTGAGGATGAGGAGAAGACATTGCAGGATGACATCCAGAAGCTTACAGATACTTATATTAAAAAGGTAGATGGCATGGTTGAGGATAAATCAAAGGAAATTATGACAGTATAAGAAATTTCAGCAGGGATGGGCGGTTGTCTGTCCCTGTATTTTCTAAATTTACCAATTTACACATGGACAGTTTTTGACATAATAACAAGGGAAAGGATCAGGAGTCTTATGGGTGAGAATAAAAAGGCAGTGCCAAGGCATGTGGCGATCATATTAGATGGAAACGGCAGATGGGCAAAGAAGCGTATGTTGCCAAGAAATGCCGGTCATGCGGCCGGCAGCAAAAACGTAGAAAAGATCTGTGAGGCAGCATGGAATATGGGAATTGAATATGTGACCATGTATGCGTTTTCCACAGAAAACTGGTCAAGACCACAGGAGGAAGTAGATGCCTTGATGAAGCTTCTTCACAGTTATCTGAAGGACTGTATCAAGACCAGCAAAAAGAACAATATGCAGGTGCGTGTGATCGGTGACATCAGCCGTCTGGAGCCGGATCTGCAGGCGAAGATCAAGGAGTTGGAGGAGGTTTCCGCAAGCAATACCGGACTTCATTTTCAGGTGGCATTAAATTATGGCAGCAGAGATGAGATACGCAGAGCTGTCCAAAATATGGTACAGGATGCAGAGGAAGGAAAGCTTCACAAGGAGGATGTCACAGAGGAGAAGATAGCAGACTATCTGGATACAAAGGATATCCCGGATCCGGATCTGATGATCCGTACCAGCGGAGAGCAGAGACTTTCCAATTATTTATTGTGGCAGCTTGCTTATGCGGAGTTTTATTTTACGGACACCCTGTGGCCGGATTTCAATAAAAAAGAGCTGGAAAAGGCGGTGGCATTTTATCAGTCGAGAGACAGAAGATTCGGAGGAATCTAGCATGATCGGAAAGGTGAGGTTTTTGTAATGTTTTGGACAAGATTGGCAAGTGGGATCGTACTTGTGGCGATCACCATTGCGTTGATGGTAAACGGCGGATGGCCGTTATTCTGGGTTGTGACAGCGATTTCGCTGATCGGATTATTTGAACTTTATCGTGCGGCGGGACTTCAAAAGACACCTCCTGCGGTGATCGGATATATATCAAGTATCATTCTTGATATTCTCATATTAGATAATTATTATGAATATTTAATATTATGGCTGATCCTTACGTTGATGGTCATGATGGCATGTTATGTGATCGCATATCCGAAGTACCATTCGGATCAGATGACATTGTTGTTTTTCGGACTTGTTTATGTAACTCTGATGATGTCATTTCTCTTTAAGGTGCGTTATCTGGAGGGTGGTATTCTGACGGTATGGCTGATCTTTGTGGCTTCCTGGGGCTCCGATACCTGTGCGTACTGTGCCGGAAAGCTGTTTGGAAAGCATAAGCTGCCATCTAAGCTGAGCCCGAATAAGACCATCGAGGGGTGTCTGGGAGGCATTATCGGTGCGGCATTGATCGGTTTCCTGTTTGCACTGGCATTTTATCGTCAGGAGACAGAGTATTGGTGGCAGTTTGCCCTGATCGGGGGTGTTGGTTCTGTGATCTCCCAGATTGGAGATCTGACCGCTTCTGCAATCAAGCGTAATTATGATATTAAGGATTATGGAAAACTGATTCCGGGTCATGGCGGCATTCTGGACCGATTTGACAGTATTATATTTACGGCACCTTTAGTTTATCTGCTGGCGATCATGCTATAGATAGTTAAAACGAGATCAGAGGGATTAGAAATTAAACTTATTTATATAGTGAGATATGGGAATTATTTACAATGGGAGGATCCAAGTGAGACATTTAGCAATTTTGGGCTCTACAGGTTCCATTGGCACACAGACGCTGGAGGTTGTAGAAAATAACGAGGATATGAAGGTGGTGGCACTGGCTGCCGGAAGCAACATTGATCTGGTGGAGCAGCAGATCCGTAAGTTCCATCCGGAGGTGGTCTGTATCTACCGGGAGGAAAAGGCAAGAGAGCTGGCGCGCAGAGTAGCCGATGAGAATGTTTCTGTTCTTTATGGTATGGATGGACTGATCGCCTGTGCGACTGTGTCATCGGCAGATGTAGTGGTAGCGGCTGTGGTAGGCATGATCGGAATCCGTCCGGTGATCGAAGCCATCAAAAACGGCAAGGATATTGCCTTTGCCAATAAAGAGACTCTGGTTACGGCAGGTCATATTATTATGCCATTGATCAAGGAACATCAGGTGCTTCTGACACCGGTGGACAGTGAGCATGCGGCAATCTTTCAGTGCCTGAACGGAGAGCATCACGGGGAGATCAGCAAGATCCTGCTGACCGCATCCGGCGGACCGTTTCGCGGAAAAAAGCGGGAGGAGCTTGCAAACGTAACGGTGGAGGATGCGTTGAAGCATCCGAACTGGTCTATGGGCCGCAAGATCACGATTGATTCCTCAACCATGGTCAACAAGGGACTGGAGGTTATGGAGGCCCGCTGGCTGTTTGATGTGGATTATGATCATATTCAGGTGGTGATCCAGCCGCAGAGTGTGATCCACTCTATGGTAGAGTTTGTGGATGGAGCTGTCATGGCACAGCTTGGGACACCGGATATGAAGCTTCCGATCCAGTATGCGCTGACTTATCCTCAGAGAAGAAATCTGCCGGGAGAGCGTCTTGACTTTTCCAGGCTTACAGATATTACCTTTGAAAAACCGGATCCGGAAACCTTCCGTGGTCTTGCACTGGCATATGAGGCAGGACGACAGGGAGGCAGCATGCCGACGGTTTTTAATGCAGCCAATGAAAAGGCGGTGGCAATGTTCCTTGATCGAAAGATCGGTTATTTGGATATCCCAAGGATCATTGAGAAATGCATGAATGATCATCATAAGATATCAAGTCCGTCGCTGGAGGAGATCCTTGCAGTGGAAGCGGAAGTTTATGCAAAAATCGATGAGACAAATGCGTGAAGGCAAAACAACGAGTGGAAAGGCTCATATGATGCGTAGAAGTAATATGCAAATAAAGAGAAGAGAGAAGAAAGGCTGGTTATTGGAATGAATATTGTTGCGGCATTATTAATATTTACCGTTATCGTGGTGGTTCACGAGTTCGGTCATTTTCTGCTGGCAAAGAAAAACGGAGTGGAGGTCACCGAGTTTTCTGTGGGAATGGGACCGAGGATCATTACGTTTTGTAAGACGAAGAAAGGCATGACCTGTAAGCTGTTTTGCAGCCAGAAGATGTTTGAGGACAGAGAAGATTGGGCTCATATCACGAAATATTCCTGGAAGCTGTTTCCGATTGGCGGATCCTGCGCTATGGTAGGAGAGGATACGGAGGATGAATCCGAGGGTTCTTTCAACAGCAAAGGCGTATGGGCAAGATTTTCCGTGATCTTTGCCGGACCGTTTTTTAACTTTATCCTGGCATTTGTATTTTCCATCATTATTCTGGGCAATGCCGGAATTGACATGCCGGAGGTAGTACAGGTGCTGCCGGGACAGCCGGGAGAGGCGGCCGGAGTACAGGAAGGAGATATGGTTAAAAGTATCAATGGTCATAAGATTTCCATTGGCAGGGAGATCAGCACTTATCTACAGCTTCATCCACTGACAGGAGACAAAGTAAAAGTTAAGGTGGAGCGGGATGGGAAGGATAAGATTCTTTCCATTGATCCGGATTACAAGACATATTTGTTTGGTTTTGGTTATGCATCTGATGAAAAGTCGAAGGCAGAGATTTCCAGTGTCACAGATGACGGAGCTTTCAAAAAAGCCGGCATTAAGGCAAAGGATGTGATCCTGGAGGTCAATGGAACAAAGATATCTAACAGTGGCGAACTGAGCCGTGTGATGGAGGAAAATAAAACAGGTAAGGCTGTGACGTTTCTGGTAGATCGAAAGGGAACCGAAAAAACATTCAAGGTGACACCGGAGCCGTACGAGGGACAGACACTGGGATTTGCAGCCTCAAAGAATGAGAGAAAGGGACCGGCCGCTGTGCTGAAATACAGCGTGATCGAAGTAAAATACTGGATTGAGACAACGGTCGCAAGTCTGGGACAGCTTGTGCGGGGAAAGGTATCCCGCAACGATGTATCCGGCGTGGTTGGTATCGTGGATGCCGTAGGCGGTGTGATCGATCAGAGCGTAGAGTACGGTGTGAAGGCTGTTATCATTAATATGCTTTATATGTCTGTACTTCTAAGCGCAAACCTCGGTGTTATGAACCTTCTGCCATTACCGGCACTGGATGGTGGAAGACTTGTATTTATTCTGATCGAGGCCGTGCGTGGAAAGCCGGTAGACCGGGAGAAGGAAGGATTTGTTCATATTATTGGTTTCTTCCTGCTGATGATCCTGATGGTACTGATCATGTTTAACGATATTTGGAAGATTATTCATTAATAGGGAAAGGTGTGGTAAAAATGTACAGAGATAATACAAAGGTAGTTCATATTGGAGACGTAGCCATCGGTGGAGGAAATCCGGTGGCGATCCAGTCCATGACTAATACAAAGACAGAGGATGTCGCAGCAACGGTAGCCCAGATTCACAGCTTGGAGGATCTGGGCTGTGATATCATACGGTGTGCCGTGCCAACCATGGAAGCGGCAGAAGCACTGGAGCAGATCAAGAAGCAGATTCGTATTCCTCTGGTGGCGGATATTCATTTTGACTACAGACTGGCGATCGCAGCTATGGAACATGGAGCAGACAAGATCCGTATCAATCCGGGAAATATCGGGGACAACGATCGTGTCCGTGCGGTGGTAGACGTGGCGAAGGAGCGGAATATTCCGATCCGCGTGGGTGTCAACAGTGGGTCTCTGGAAAAGGAGTACATACAGGAGTATGGCGGTGTGACCGCAGAGGGAATCGTGCGGAGTGCTCTCGGCAAGGTGAAGCTGATCGAGGATATGGGATATGACAATCTGGTGATCAGCATCAAGTCTTCGGATGTATTAATGTGTATCAAGGCGCATGAACTGATCGCACAGAAGACAAATTATCCTCTTCATGTGGGTATTACCGAGTCAGGAACCGTTCTGTCCGGCAATATCAAGTCTGCCATTGGTCTGGGAAATATTCTGTATCAGGGCATTGGCGATACCATCCGTGTTTCTCTGACAGGAGATCCGCGGGAGGAGATCCGTTCGGCACGTCTGATCCTGCGTACCCTTGGACTGCGTAAGGGAGGTGTGACGGTAGTATCCTGTCCGACCTGTGGAAGAACTCAGATCGATCTGATCGGATTGGCAGGAAAGGTAGAGGATATGGTCCGTGACATGGATCTGGATGTAAAGGTCGCAGTGATGGGATGCGTTGTAAACGGTCCCGGAGAGGCGAGAGAAGCAGATATCGGAATTGCCGGAGGCAAGGGAGAGGGGCTTCTGATCAAAAAGGGAGAGGTTGTGAAGAAGCTTCCCGAGGATCAGCTTTTAAATGCACTCCATGAAGAATTGATCCGGATGCAGAAAGCAAAAGAAAAATAATACCGTTTTGCCACAGGACAGGCGGTATTGTGGTGAAAGATAGATCGGTATGAGGTGATAAGGAATGGAACAGACATTATTGGATACTTTTGAAGGGATGAAAATGACAGACCGTCAGAAGAATCTCTTTGCAGATGTCATGGTTGACCGGATACAGTTGTATCGCAATAAAAAGCTTATGTGTGTGAATCTAAAGAGCAGCCATATTATCCCTTATCGAGAGATCCGTCTGGTGCGTCATAATCTGGAGGCAGTCATGGGTCCGGTGGGATTTTCTGTCAGAGTCGATGACAGCTACGATCTGTCCCGGCAGTATCGTCCGGAGGATTTTTGGAAGGAATATCAGGACAGCATCATGGAAATTCTGAAAGAGGACAATATTCTGGACTTTAATATCCTTTACAGAGGTCAGACAGAAATGAACGGGACGATGCTGACCATAAGCTGTGAGGATGATTCCATGTACCGGGCAAGACAGGACAAGCTCGTGACGAAGCTGAAGGAAATTTTTGCGTATAAAGCAGGGTTTGATATTGATGTAGAGATCAATTATACGCAGGCATCTTCTCTGGAGGCTCCTTCTCAGGAATATGAATATGTGCATCTGGTACGTCGTCCGTCACCAAAGACTACAGCTGTGTCTGATGAAAAAAGAACGTCCGAAGTACCGGAGCATAACAGCGAGGTGCCGTGGGATGGTGGAGCAGCTGTGGACGGACAGACAAAGAAGACAGACACCGGCAGAGCCGATGAGGAGGCAGCAGCGGCTGCGGCTGCCAGTGCGGCAATGCAGGCGGGACAGGACAGTGTACCCCAAAAGGCGGCTGCAGAAAAAAGCGGCGGCTCCAAGAGTAACGGAAAAAGCGGAGCAGGTAATGGCGGCGGCTACGGAAACGGTGGCAGTTATGGAAATGGCAGCTATGGCGGCCGGGGCAGCTGGAAGAAAAAGGGGGGCTACCGCGGTAACATTGATGAGGAATGTTTTTATGGCAGAAACTGTGAGGGAGAACATATCAAGATCGAGGATATTCAGGGCGAAATGGATGAGGTCGTGATCGAGGGAATGATCCTGGATGTGGAACCCAAGGAGCTTCGAAGCGGAAAGATCCTTTTGACATTTGGTGTCACTGACTTCACGGATAGTATTTCCGTTAAGATTTTTATGCAGCCGGAGCAGTATGCAGAGCTGGAGGACAGCGGAAAGATAAAGAAAAATGAATTTGTGATCGTAAAAGGAATGCCTCTCATGGACAAATTCAGTCATGAGATTGGGATCAGTTCAGTCCGTGGAATGAAGCCGGGACATGATACCAGAGTATCTCGGATGGATCACTATGAGGGTAGAAAGCGTGTGGAGCTTCATGCCCATACACAGATGAGCGAGATGGACTCGGTTATGGATGTTAAGGCATACGTGAAAACTGCTCTGAAGTGGGGACATAAGGCGATCGCTATCACAGATCATGGTGTGGTGCAGTCCTTCCCGGATGCAGATCATGCCTTAAAGCCGGATGATGATCTGAAGCTGATCTATGGTGTGGAGGCATATCTGGTGGATGATCTGATCCAGACAGTGGAAAATGACAGAGGGCAGGATTTAAGTGCGCCATTTGTGGTTTTTGATCTGGAGACCACAGGTATCGGAGCAAAGAATAATGAGATCATTGAGATTGGTGCGGTCAAGGTCGTGGATCAAGCTATTGTGGACCGTTACAGCGTGTTTGTGGATCCCCGGAGACCGATCCCGTATAAGATCGAGCAGCTGACCGGGATCAATGACAGTATGGTGCAGGGGGCAAAGCTGATCACAGAGATCCTGCCGGAATTTCTGGCGTTTTGTCAGGGCTGTGTCATGGTGGCTCACAATGCATCCTTTGATATGGGCTTTATCCATCAGAAGGCAAAGGATCAGGGGTTGGATTCCGACTTTACTGTGGTGGATACGGTATCCATGTCAAGGGCACTGTTACCTCATCTTGGCAAGCATACGCTGGATCATGTGGCAAAGGAGTTAGGCGTTTCGCTGGAAAACCATCACCGCGCCGTGGAGGATGCGGAGGCAACTGCAGAGATTTTCCTGCGCCTTTGTAAGCGACTGGAGGAGAAGGGCATTACAACCCTGACGCAGCTCAATGAGTTTGGCAGACCGACAGAAGAGGTGATCCGGAAGCTTCCTTCTTATCATGCGATCATTCTGGCAAAGAATGAGATCGGCCGTGTCAATCTGTACCGTCTCGTTTCCGAGTCTCATTTGAAGTATTTTAACCGGCGGCCAAAGCTGCCAAAGAGTCTGTATCTAAAGTATAAAGAGGGATTGATCATGGGCTCCGCCTGTGAGGCGGGAGAACTGTACCGTGGAATTCTGGAGGGCAAGACGGACGAGGAGATCGACCGCCTGGTGCGGTTCTATGATTATCTGGAGATCCAGCCTTTGGGCAACGATGCGTTTATGATCCGGGAAAATGATAAATATCCGCAGATACAGGATGAGAATGATCTCATGGAGATCAACCGCCGGATCGTGGCATTGGGAGAAGAGTATCACAAGCCGGTTGTGGCAACCTGTGACGTGCATTTCCTGAATCCGGAGGATGAGGTATACCGTCGGATTATTATGGCGGGCAAGGGCTTTTCAGATGCGGATCAACAGGCACCGCTTTTTTACCGAACCACCGAGGAGATGCTGTCCGAGTTTCAGTATCTTGGTGCCGCAAAGGCAGAGGAGGTTGTGATCACCAATACGAACCTGATCGCTGATATGATCGATTATATCCATCCGTGCAGTCCGAGAAAATGCCCGCCGGAGATTGAAAACTCCGATCAGGATCTGCGAGATATCTGTTACAATAAAGCACATTCCATGTATGGAGAGAACCTGCCGGAGATCGTAACGGAGCGTCTGGAGCGTGAATTAAACTCCATTATCAGCAATGGATACGCCGTAATGTATATTATTGCCCAGAAACTTGTGTGGAAGTCTGTGGAGGACGGATACCTGGTAGGTTCCCGTGGATCGGTTGGATCTTCCTTTGTTGCCACCATGGCGGGGATCAGTGAGATCAATCCACTGCCGGCACATTATTATTGCGGGAAATGTCATTATTATGATTTTGATTCCGATGAGGTGAGGGCTTATGCCGGTTCCTCTGCCTGTGATATGCCGGACAAGAAATGCCCGGTCTGCGGAGAAATGCTGCTCAAGGATGGTCATGATATTCCATTTGAGACATTCCTGGGCTTTAAGGGAAACAAAGAGCCGGATATCGACTTGAACTTTTCCAGTGAATATCAGAGTAATGCACATGATTACACAGAGGTTATCTTCGGTGCCGGTCAGACCTTCCGTGCAGGAACGGTTGGTACTCTGGCAGAAAAAACGGCATTTGGATATGTAAAGAAATATTATGAAGAGCATGGCGAGTCGAAGCGTACGGCAGAGATCGAGCGTATTGCCGGCGGGTGTGTCGGTGTGCGCCGTTCAACCGGCCAGCATCCCGGCGGTATCGTTGTTCTTCCGGTGGGAGAGGAAATCTATACCTTTACGCCGGTGCAGCATCCTGCCAATGATATGAAAACAAGAACGATCACGACCCACTTCGATTACCATAAGATTGATTCCAACCTTTTGAAGCTGGATATTCTGGGGCATCAGGATCCCACCATGATACGAATGTTGGAGGATCTGACGGACGTGGATGCGGCTGCGATCCGCATGGATGATCAGGATGTGTTATCTCTGTTTGAATCACCACGGGCTCTGGGAATCAAGCCGGAGGATATTGGCGGCTGTAAGCTGGGAAGTCTGGGGCTTCCGGAGCTTGGTACCCATTTCGTTATGAATATGCTGGAGCAGACCAAACCAAAGAGCTTTTCGGATCTGGTCCGTATCTCTGGTCTGTCCCATGGAACCAATGTATGGCAGGACAATGCAGAATACTTCATCTCCCAGGGGTATTGTACTCTGTCTACGGCAATCTGTACCCGTGATGATATTATGACGTATCTGATCCGTATGGGAGTGGAGAATGAACGTTCCTTCAAGATCATGGAGAGTGTCCGTAAGGGAAAAGGCTTAGATGACAGCATGATCGCAGATATGAAGGCATGTGATGTGCCAGACTGGTATATTGAGTCCTGCCAGCGGATCAAATACATGTTCCCGAAAGCCCATGCGGCGGCTTATATTATGATGGCTATGCGGGTGGCATGGTTTAAGGTACACAGGCCTCTTGCCTATTATGCGGCATATTTCAGTATCCGTGCTACAGCCTTTAACTATGAGATGATGTGTCTTGGAAAGGAACGGTTGGAATACCATATGGCAAACTACAATAAACGTATGGAGAGCCAGGATCCGAAGCAGAAGCTGTCGGATAAAGAGAACTCCACGTTGGAGGATATGAAGATCGTACAGGAGATGTATGCCCGCGGATTTGAGTTTGTCAAGATCGATCTGTACAAGTCAAAGGCGACCCGTTTCCAGATTGTTGATGGAAAGCTGATGCCGTCTTTTTCGTCAATTGACGGACTTGGCAATGTGGCAGCGGAGATGATCGAGGCAGAGGCGCAGAAGGGGAAATTCCTGTCAAGAGAGGATTTTAAGAACCGCTGTAAAGTCAGTGCTACCACAGTGGATACTATGGCAGAGCTGGGACTTCTGGGGGATATGCCACATACAAATCAGATGTCATTGCTGGATTTTATCTAAATAATGAATCCTAAAGGGTTCATATTAGGAGTTTCTTCGAAACTCCGCTATGCGACAAATTTAAAAAGGATGGTTACACGATTGTGTTTCCATCCTTTTGACGTTTTCGTATTATTTTTTATAATATTATTCTTCTGTTTCGCCGGTCATTGGTTCGAAGGTGCGGCGGGCTTTCTGTTCTTTTTTGCGCTGGTTGGCGTTGCGGATGGCTTCCTGACGGAAGTAATCCTGTGCACAGAGCTTCTTTTTGCCCCGGAGATCCTGTTTCTTATAGGTGCCGTCCGGCTGTAGGATATGAGCTTTTAAGGTATCCTGCAGCTGGATATCCAGAATGTGGATGACTTCCTTCTTGAGGGTTTCATCCTCTACCGGGAAGAGGATCTCCACACGTTTGTCAAGGTTTCTCGGCATCCAGTCGGCACTTCCCATATAGACCTCCTCATGGCCGTTATTATGGAAATAGAAGATACGGCTGTGCTCCAGAAAATCACCGACGATAGAGCGGACGTGGATATTTTCACTGACACCCGGGATGCCCGTTTTGAGACAGCAGATACCCCGGACCACCAGCTCGATCTGCACTCCGGCGGCAGAAGCCTCGTAAAGGGAGGCAATGATCTTGGCATCGCACAGGGAATTCATCTTTGCTTTGATAAATGCTTTTTTGCCGGCCTTGGCAAAATCCGTTTCTCTGTGGATCATTTCCGTGAAGCGGTCACGAAGCCAGAGAGGTGCCACGGCCAGTTTATTCCAGACAGCAGGCTCCGAGTAACCGGAAAGCATATTAAAGACAGCAGTGGCATCCTCGCCAATGGCTTTATTGCAGGTGAGAAGTCCCATATCTGTATAAAGCTTCGCTGTACTATCATTATAGTTTCCTGTGCCAAGATGGACATAACGGCGGATGCCGTCTTCTTCCCGGCGGACTACAAGGGTGATCTTGCTGTGGGTCTTTAAGCCCACCAGACCGTAGATAACATGACAGCCGGCCTGCTCCAGCTTTCTAGCCCAGATAATATTGTTTTCCTCATCAAAACGAGCCTTTAACTCTACGAGAACCGTTACCTGTTTGCCGTTTTCGGCGGCAGCCGCCAGAGAGGCAATGATCGGAGAGTGGCTGCTGACACGGTATAATGTCTGTTTGATCGCAAGGACATCAGGATCTTTGGCTGCCTCCCGGACAAAATTTACCACCGGATCAAAGGTCTCATATGGGTGGTGCAGGAGAACGTCGTGATCCCGGATCTGCGCAAAAAGATTATCCTCACTGTTCAGCCATTTTGGCTGCTGTGGTGTATATTTTGGAACCTTTAATTCATCATAGCCCTCCATGCCGGAAAGCTTCATCAGGAAAGTCAGATCCAGAGGACCGTTAATATGGAAAATATCCTCCTCTTTGATGTGAAGCTCCTTTTTTAATACCTTTAAGAGCTTTTTATCGATACCGGCTTCGACCTGCAGACGGATCGCTTCGCCCCATTGACGGCGCTTGATCTGCTTTTCAATCTCCATCAGCAGATCGGCGGCCTCGTCCTCTTCGATAGTAAGATCGGCGTTTCGCATCACGCGGTATGGGAAAGCACAGAGCACCTCATAATTCAGAAAGAGCCGGTGAATATTGCGTTCGATGATCTGCTCCAGCATGATATAAGTACGGTCAAAGCCATTCTCGGAAGGAATCTCAACGACTCTTGGGAGACCGGAAGGAACCTGAACCGTAGCAAAATCTGTATCGGAAGCTCCATCCTTTTTGGCACCGTTGTGAGTGATATAAAGCTCACGGAAATGACCGTTTCCGGAAGCACCGGCAGCAGTAGTTTTCATTTTCAGGATGGCACCGATATTTAAAGAACGGTTCCGGATCAGAGGAAATGGACGGGAGGAATCTACCGCCATCGGTGTCAGAACCGGATAAACCTCAGACTTAAAATAGTCGTCAACGAATTTTGCCTGCTTCCGGCTGAGATCCTCATAATGGGAAAGAATCGCAATGCCCTCCTTTTTCAGTGCAGGGATCAGGCTGTTGTTGTAGGTGCGGTACTGATCGTTCATAAATTCATGGGTGACCTTGCTGATCTCTTCAAGCTGTTTGGCAGGAGTCATGCCGGCAATGTCCTTTTTATTGTATTCTGCGTGAACCATGTCTTTCAGGGAAGCCACACGCACCATATAAAACTCATCCAGATTTGATGCGGTGATGCTTAAGAATTTCAAGCGGTCCAGAAGAGGGATGGTTTTGTCCTGGGCTTCTCCAAGAATACGATAGTCAAAGGAGAGCCAGCTAAGTTCTCTGTTATAAAAATATTCCGGTTTTAAATATGTTGATCTGCTCATGATCTGCCTCCGTTCTTTCCTTTAGTGGATTCAGTATGTTTTGGTGTCATCGTTTTCTTCTGCTTCAGGATCGGCTGGATACCGAAGACTTCTTCAAAGAAGTCAGAATGATTCTGAAAAATGCCCTGCTCTAAGGTGATGTCATATAAGGTGCTTCCTGTAATGGTCAGTACCTGACTGCGCAGGGAGGTTGTGATCGCTGTAAATTTCTGTTTGTGGCTTCGATCCATGGCATCTGCCAGACGCAGGATGGCATTGATCTTTGCGATGCGGACGTAATCCTCTTTATCAAAGCTGTCCTGAAGCTGGCTGTATTCCGGAAAATAGTCCCGGAGATAACGTACAGCAGTGGCAACGATCATTCGTTCTTTGTGGGAGATACCGATCAGCTCTGTGGACATGATGATCTTGTAGGAATTTTCTCCTACATCCTTGAGGTTGATGTAACTGCCACAGTTATGGAGGATCACAGTAAGCTGCAGCAGGAGACGGTCATGCTTTGTCATATTCTGCTGGCGTTTTACCGCATCAAAGATCTTGAGAGCGGCATTTTCTACATAATCGCCGTGCTGCTTGCTGCAGCCGTAGCGATCCGCAATACTGCGGGCAGTATGGATGATGTCATCCAGAAAGCTGTGAGCCGGAGTGATCTTTTCTTTGCGCTCGGCGAAATCGGCTGCCATGCCTTCACAAAGGGTGATTCCGGAAAGCCACATCTGCTCGGCACCGGTCTCCTCAAAAATATTGTGGTAGATCATAGCTGTCGGAAGCAGCAGGGAAGCCTGATCTACAGTGGTGTTTAACTCCTTTGCCAGATCCTCCGGATGCTGGGAGGAGATTGCATCGTAGAATTCATCGTATTCCTGACGGCTGACAGAGTCTTTTTTCTTACCGCGGCTGTCAGTTGGCTGTAAGTGTCCGAAATTATGGACAGATAAGTATTTCACAAAGGTTCTCAGTTGATTTCCTACAGCAATTATATTTTTGACCTTATGGTCTCTCAGGTACTGCTCGGCAAAGGTATGCAGATCGTTGGAGATATATTCATATACCAGATTCTGATAGTTATCCGTGTGCTTCTGCATATCCTGTAAAAACTCCTGGATACGGAGAGAACCCAGCAGGATATTCTGGGTACAGATCAGATTGTTTTTGTCAAACAGGGAAAGCTGCATACTGCCACCGCCCACATCCACCAGAAGAGTACCCTTCTGGATCAGCCGGTGAAAGGAGTTTTCCTGCAGGGCGATAGATTTATAGCACAGATAACGCTGCTCGGAGTTGCTTAGGATCTTGATCCGAAAGCCTGTACGCTGGCGGACCTGATCCAGCACGATCAGGTTGTTGTCCGCCTCACGGAGAGCACTGGTGCTGGCAATCATATAATCGGAGATCCCGTACTCCTTCATTTTGTCCTTAAAGCCGTTTAATATGGTACAAAGCTTATCAATGGAATGATAGCTGATATGTTTGGTTGAGTATGTTTCGTATCCGAGACGAGCCGTATGGTGTACATAATCAAGCTCCCTGATCCCAAACTTTTTGGAAACCTCATAGATACGCAGCGATGTCTCGTGGGAACCCACGTCGATGGCTGCAAAGGTGGTGATAGCCATATCTGAAATCCTCCTTATGGAATTTTCGTCATTATCATTATTGTACGTTATTTTTTACAAAATAACTAGCGTTTTTGGCAGATAATTCGACATTTTACTGCACTTTTAAGAGAATTTACCTAAAGTTTACAAAAGGCTGGATTTTTTGTGGGAGAAATAGTATTATTTATAGATATACGATGTTGGAAAGGAAGTACAGATATGAAGACCGCAGATTTTGATTATGAACTGCCGCAGGAGCTGATCGCACAGGATCCCCTGGAGCAGAGAGACTCTTCGAGACTGCTTATTTTAGATAAAAGAACAGGGGAACGCACCCATAGGATCTTTCATGACATTATTGATTACCTGCATGAGGGAGACTGTCTGGTGATCAACAATACCAAGGTGATCCCGGCACGGCTCATCGGAGAGAGAGAAGGCACCGGAGGAAAGGTAGAGGTGCTTCTACTCAAGAGAAAGACGGACAATGTCTGGGAGACACTGGTAAAGCCCGGCAAAAAGGCAAGACCGGGGATGCGTCTTTCCTTTGGCGGTGGTCTTCTGCATGCAGAGGTACAGGAGGTTGTGGAAGAGGGCAATCGTCTGATCCGATTCGAATATGAAGGGATCTTTGAGGAGATTCTGGATCAGCTGGGACAGATGCCATTGCCACCGTATATTACACATCAGTTGAAGGATAAGAACCGTTATCAGACGGTTTATGCCAAGTATGAGGGGTCTGCGGCAGCACCGACGGCGGGACTTCATTTTACGGAGGAGTTATTGCAGCAGATTCAGGAGAAGGGAGTCAGGATTGCCCGTGTGACACTTCATGTCGGACTGGGTACATTCCGTCCGGTTAAGGTAGAGGATGTCACGGAGCATCATATGCACACAGAGTTTTATCACGTATCTCAGGAAGCAGCGGATATCATCAATGAAACCAAGAAGCAGGGAGGCAGGGTGATCTGCGTGGGTACCACCAGCTGCCGTACCATCGAGTCTGCTGCCGATGAGCAGGGAGTGGTGCAGGCGAAAGAGGGGGATACGGATATTTTTATTTATCCGGGGTACCGGTTCAAGGTACTGGACTGCCTGATCACCAATTTTCATCTGCCTGAGTCGACGCTTCTGATGCTGGTTTCTGCATTGGCGGGCAAGGAAAATATTATGGCAGCATATAAAGAAGCCGTAGAGATGAAATATCGGTTCTTCTCCTTTGGAGATGCTATGTTTATTGAGTGATTTTATAAATATCACGGAAGTCCTGTCCTGAGAAGAGAATCTTTGGGACAGAAACAAAGGAAGCACTGGAGATACAGAAAGGATGCGGTGATTGTATGGACAAGCATTATGACGGAGAGCAGAAAAAGCTGCGAAAGACGTTATTATTTATTTATAATCCCATGGCAGGGAAGGAGCAGATCAAGAATAAGCTGGCAGATATCATCCAGGTGTTCTGCGAGGCTGATTTTATTGTGACACTGATGGCGACCAACCGCCAGAATGATGCCAAAAATGCAGTGATCGAGTATGGTTCCCGGTATGATTATGTGGTATGCTCCGGGGGAGACGGTACCATGAATGAGGTAGCCAATGGTATGATGCGCCTTCACGAAAAGCCGATCTGCGGCTATATTCCGGCAGGAACGGTTAATGATTTCGCATCCAGTCTGCGGATCCCGAAGATCATGCGTCATGCGGCAGAGCTTGTGACACAGGGGAAGGTGTTCCGGTGTGATCTGGGCTCCTTTAATGACAAGTTTTTTACCTACGTGGCAGGTTTTGGTGCCTTTACGGAGGTGTCTTACACGACACCACAGGAGTGGAAAAACATGCTTGGTAAGACCGCCTATTTTATTGAAGGGCTGAAGCATCTGGCAGAGATCAAGCCTCATCATATGCGTATCACCTATGATGATGGTGTGGTTGAGGATGATTTTGTGCTGGGACTTGTAAGCAATTCTGTTTCGGTAGCCGGTTATAAGGCCTATAAAAAAGAAGACATCAAGATGGATGACGGTCTCTTTGAGGTGCTGTTTATCCGGGATCTGAAAAATGCACTGGAGCTGCAGGAGGTCTTAAATGCTCTGCTGACAAAGCATCTGGATGCCACAAAGATGTTCCGCTGCAGCAGCAGACATCTTCATATTGTCTGTGATGATGAGGTACAGTGGACTCTGGACGGTGAGGATGGCGGCAGCTGGGATGAAGTGGATCTGTTTAATCATCAGCAGGTACTGCCGATCATCTGTGGAGACGAAGCACTGGAGGATATCTCATCGCAGATGGGCGAGGAGCCGGTGTGAGATAGGGAAAGATTTGGAATATATTGGAAACAGATCGGTATATTTAATGAAAGTGCCGGTGTGCAATCAAAGAAAGCCTCAGAAAACAAGCTGCCGTAACGGAATGCTGTTTGTTTTCTGAGGTTGATTTTTTGAAGCGGATATTATGGAATTTTTTTAAGACAGCTCAGCAATCCGGGATACTCCCACATAAATGTCGCTGATCCGGTACCAGGTCGGATAGTCCACGACTCCGGTCTGTGGCAGGTTAAATACTTTCTGGAAAGTACGGACCGCTTCAGCGGTATTTTCTCCGTAAATACCGTCTGCAGCCACCTTTGGAATTAATGGATATCCTTTAGAAATGGTGTTAAGCTGGTTTTGGAGCTGGCGTACTTTTTCACCGGTAGAGCCGATGGTCAGATCATAGCCGGGCCAGGAGGATGGAATACCGGAAATCTCCTCAGAAGAATTAATAAAGACGGAATCCCCGTAGAACCGGCGGAGGATCTCAATGGCGGAATAGCCCTGATCTCCCAGTGTTTTGGACTCCCACTGGCGCATCCAGCGTGGGCAGGAAACCCGTTTTCCGTCGCAGTATTGTGTGAAAAGAGGTTGCGTAATATTCGGTCTGGATATATAATTGGAAAATATCGTATCTACTGCCTGGGAGATACTTTCAAAAATATTACGCCCCGGCATATATTTTTGGTCATATGCGGTAGAACTGGTAATGGTGAAGTCATATCCGCGGTTGCGATACCATTCCGTGTACACGCGGTTTAAGGTGATAGATTGGATTGCCAGGATGTTTGCCAACAGGGTTGCTTCCGGCCAGGTGGCATAAATTTCACTGGAAGCGACATTTTTGATGTAATCTTTATACTTGACATAATAGTTTTGTGCTCCGGAATCGCTTGGCGGTCCGTCATGTACGATTACATATTCGGGGGCAGGAGTGAGAAAGATAGATATTTGAAAAGTGACTGAAGTGTGCTGGGCAGCGATTGTGTCTGAAATTTGAAGTTTGCAGACGCAGAAAGGAATTTAGGATTTATATGAAAGAACAATCCTCCCGCAGGGAGTTAAAATGGTCGAGACTGGATAACACAGCCAATCTGTTCCCGGTGATCGCCACGGAGCGGATGACCAATGTGTATCGATTGTCTCTGACTTTAGAGGAAGAAATTGATCCAGAATTGTTACAGCAGGCACTGGATAAGATCCTGCCGTTATTTGATTCTATGAATGTCCGTCTTCGGACAGGGGCATTCTGGTATTATTTTGAGACAAACCGGAAACCGGCACCGAGAGTGGAGCAGGAAAGTGAATATCCCTGCCGTAAGATGGAGCCACAACTTAATAACCAGTATTTATTCCGAGTGAGCTACTACAAAAGACGTATCAATTTGGAGGTATTTCATGTACTTGCCGATGGAATGGGCGGTGTAACTTTCTTAAAAGAGCTGGCATGCCAGTATCTGCGTCTGGCACATCCGGAGATATGTAATGAGGTGGGAGATCATCTTTCGGAGCAGACTTCGTTAAATACGGAGGATAGTTATCTCAAAAATTTCCGCAAGGGACAGCCGAAGGGGTACAAATCCCAGCCGGCATTTCATATGAATGGAGAGAAGCTCAGGGATGGTGCGTTTGGTGTGATCCAGGGATATCTTCCTCTGGCGCAGATCAAGGAGGTGGCACATCACAGAAATGTCAGTATTAATGAATATCTGGCAGGAGTTTATGTCTATAGCATATATCGGGAATATCTTCATGGAGCGGTATCGGACAAGCCGGTGGTTCTTTGTGTGCCGGTGAATCTGCGGCCTTATTTTGAGTCTATTACCACACGGAATTTTTTTGCCATGATCAGTGCAGCATTGTGTCCGGACAAGGAGGATTATACCAGAGATGAGGTAGAGCAGGTTGTAGTGAAAGCTTTACGGGAGCAGATCAATAAAGAGCATTTGGAAAAGCTGTTTTCTTACAATGTATCCAACCAGAAAAATCTGATGCTGCGGGCAGTTCCACTGGTATTGAAGAAATTTGTCATGCAGTGGGTTTATCAGGTCAGTGCCAGAGCTACCACCACGACCATGACCAATCTGGGTGTGATGAAGGTTGACAGGGCATATGAACCATATATCAAACGGTTTGCGGCCATTCTTTCGGTGTCCCAGGGACAAAATACAAAGATGACGGTATGCTCTTATGGAGAAGAGATGGTGGTTGCATTCTGCACGATCTTAAGAGATGTGTCGGTGCAGAAGCGGTTCTTCCGGGTACTGGCGGAGGATGGCATTGAGGCTGCGGTGGAGAGCAATCTGTGAAACGGCATTTCGAAACAAAGCGAAGGGGGAGCTGGAGCGTGAAATATTGTAAAAGATGTGAGGTTGAGGTCGTGGGAGACCGTGAAGTATGTCCTTTATGCAGCAGTGTTCTTCATGTGGATGAAAAGCCTGCCGGACAGGAGGACTCTTTTCCGGACATTGCAGCGAAAAACAAGGTGCGACGGAAGGTATTCTGGATCTGTGCGTATATCTGTGTTCTGATCGAAGCACTGCTTTTGGGGTTGAACAGGATATTTTCTCCAGAGGTACGCTGGTCCCTCATTTCCGGTGCGTCAGAAGCTTATGTGCTTCTCAGCCTGTGGCAGATCCTGAGCCGCAGGAAAGGTCATATTAGTAAGCTTTATTTTCAGGAAGCCGCAGTTTTTCTGCTTTTGTTGGGGATTGATTATTCCCTTGGTTTTCAGGGATGGTCTGTTAAATATGGATTTCCATGTGTTCTTTTGGGATTTGCAGTAATCATTCTGCTGTGCATGATCATCAATTTTGCAAACTGGCAGAATTATCTGACCATGCAGGTATTTATGGCAGCATTTAGTCTGGCATTTTTAATCTATTCCATGATCGGGACTTATGGAAATCCCATTCTGGCATGGATCGTTTTTGGAATCTATCTGACATTGTGGGTTATGACAATGCTCATTGGAGGAAGAAAGGCTGAGAACGAGATACGAAGGAAATTCCACTTATAGTTTGAGGATAATGAAGAAAGAGACCCGCTTTAAATTGTAATTGTTCTATGGAAGAAAATATTTCGGATGGACAAGTTTTTACAGAAAGGAGACCGTACATGAGCGTGAAAGGAAGGATCGTGACGGATATGATCCGTTTTTTTACTGCCCAGAAGATGCTGGGACCCAAGATTCAGGATGGCACTCTGCGCAAAAATCTGGTGGAAGCACCATGGCACTGTCCGGAGGAATATATTAATCTGCCGATTCATATGAGACAGTTTGAGATGGAGCTTCTGACCCCCAAGGAAGAGGATTGTGGGGAAGTGATCCTGCAGCTTCACGGGGGCGGATATATTGCAAAGATCCGTAATGCCTACCGGGATTTTGCTGTTCGATACAGTCAGATCAGGGGGTATCGTGTTCTGTCGGTAGATTACCGCGTAGCACCGGAGCATCCGTATCCGGCGGCATTTCAGGATGCGCTGGAGGCCTATCGGTGGCTGTTGTATTCCGGATTTACCGGGGACCGGATCATATTGGCGGGAGATTCTGCCGGGGGAGGTCTGGTGCTGGCACTGGCAATGTATCTCAGAGATCAGGGAATGCCTCTGCCTCAGAGGATGATCATGATGTCTCCGTGGACGGATCTGACGGCGTCCGGTCCATCTTATGAGGAGAATTATGAGAAAGATCCGCTTTTTGGTAATACAAGAGAGAGTATGATCTATAACGGAGAATATGTCGGAAAAGAAAATCCCAGACTGCCGTATATATCACCACTTTTTGGAGATTTTGCCGGGCTGCCGCCGATGTTGTTTCAGGTGGGAAGCCTGGAAATGCTGCTCAGTGATTCTGTGCTTGCGGCAGAGAAGGCAAAGAAAGCGGGCTGTGATGTGACATTAACGGTCTATCCGGAAATGTTTCATGTATTTCAGCTTAGTATGGACAGACTTCCGGAGTCGAAGGATGCCTGGGAAGAGATCCGGAAGTTTTTGAGAAAAGAGTGACGGAAGTTAAAATATATCAGAAAAATTATGGGTGTGTCCAGATTTTGGGACATGCCCTTTGTTATTCGTTTGCAGATTTTTTTCGGAAGAGAGAGAAAGCTTAGAGATATTTTTTGTGACAATATCATATATTAAGACAAGATCACACAATGAGTCAGAGGGGATTCAAAATTGGAGTTTTTCAGAAGTTTTAAAGTGTGAAAAGACAGGATATGAGGCAGGAATCAGGATGGAAGAGTATATCTATAAAGGAAATTATGAAGGATATGATGTATATATTGCTTACGCGGAAGAGGGACCGACGATAGAAGAAGCCTATGCTCTCTACCGGGAGGCATGCCGCAGTGCGCGGTACCACAGTCTTGTGGAAATGGCAGAGAGTGAGGTGGAACAGGAGTGATACGCTGTGTTTTTTATCTGCGTCTGTCCCGGGAAGACGGAACCGGAGAAAGCAACAGTATACAAAACCAGAGAATGCTATTGCAGCGTTATCTGGAGGACAGGGAGGACATGACCTGTGTGGGGGAATGGGTGGATGACGGCTGGAGCGGCAGCAATTATGAGCGGCCGGCATTTCGGAAGATGATGCGGGCGGCAGCGGCGGGAAAATTTGATTGCATTCTGTGTAAGGATCTGTCCCGCCTTGGCAGGGAGTATATTCAGACCGGACATTTTCTGCGGGAGATCTTTCCAAAAATGGGAATGCGTTTTATTGCTGTTGCGGATCATTATGACAGTGCTGTCGGTGATTTTATGGAGGAATCTCTGCTGATTCCGGTGATGAATCTTATGAATGATGCGTATTGCCGGGATATTTCCAACAAGGTACGGTGGCAGCAGAAGACAAAACGTGCTATGGGAGAATATATCGGAGCCTTTGCCTGCTATGGATACCGGAAAAGTGAAAAAGATATTCATAGGCTGGAACTTGATGAGCCGGCGGCAAAAACGGTAAAGCTGATCTATTTGCTGCGGCTTAGCGGTATGGCAGCAGAAAATATTGCCAGTGTACTAAATAAGGGACACATTCAAAGTCCCTATCAATACAAGCTGGCTGGCGGCAGTCGATATCGAAGCGGGTTTGTAGCGATGAGTTCGGCTGAAAAGAAAAATAGGGAAAAAAATAATCAGAATCCGGCTAAAGAAAGATTATGGACGCCCCAGACGGTGCGGCGGATCCTGGCCAATGAAATGTATACAGGAGTGATGATTCAGGGAAAAGACCGTAAGATCAGCTATAAGCTGGACAAACGGATTCCATTGCCAAAGGGGCAGTGGGCGAGGGTAGAAAATGCTCTTCCGGTCATTATTCCGAAGTGGATCTATGACATTGTCGAAAATCTGCGTGTGAAAAGAATCCGTTGCAGGAAAGGAAGTGTATTTTGTGACGAACTGGTTGGATATGGACTGACCGAAGGACAGCAGAAAATATGTGCAGAAGTGATGGGAAAGCTGCTTTGTGATGGGGCTGGTGCCATGTGGCAGAGACGTCTGTTAAATGTACTGTTAGTGCGGAACATCAGGATGGATGGGAAGAAAATCTATATTATGTATCGAAGCAGGAGGAAATAAGTGAAAAGTGGGTGTGGACTGAAAGGAAAGGAGGGAGGAGAGTTCTGTGGAGATCATGACAGGTATTTATGCCAGACTGTCGGTGAAACACGGCGATGATAAGGATCAGAGTCTGGAACAGCAGATTCGTCTGGCAAAGCAGTGGGTTCAGCAGAAAAATACATTTGCAAACATGAAAGAAAATTGTCGGAATGGGAGAGAAAACGATCAATATACTATATATGATACTTATATGGATATGGGGTACAGTGGAACTACCTTTGAACGGCCGGGGTTTCAAAGGTTGCTTGCAGATGCACAGAACGGCAGCATTCAGTGTATTCTCTGTAAGGATGCGTCACGGATCGGCAGGGATTATCTGAAAACAGGAGAATACCTTGAAAAAATATTTCCCATGCTGGGAGTAAAAGTGATCTGTATCAGCGATCCGTACGGTGACACAGAGGATCAATGGAAATATGAAATGCCCGGCAGTTTGTCAGAAAATCTGAGAAATCTGATGAATGAATGGTATGCCCGAGATATTGGACGGCGGGTACGTCTGATAAAACAACAGAAAAAAGCACAGGGAGAATATCTGGGAAGTGTACCCCCTTATGGATGGAGGATAGACAGGCACGCCGGAAAGAGAATATTGGTACCGGATGAGCAGTTGAAGGATATTCTGTCTCTGATGGCATCTCTCCGGCATAAAAAGATGTCATATGGACAGATCGCAGATATTCTCAATCAAAGAGGGATACGGACACCGCAGGAATATCGGCAAAGTGGCAGGGTGTATCGACAAGGATATCCCCGGCAGCAAGCAGGAAATCCAAGCAGGACGAATACATTTCCGGAAACCGGCAGATGCTTGTCAGAAGAAGTACCGTCTGAATTAAACTGGGGTGCTTCCGGGGTGCGCCGTATTCTTTTATCGCACACCAGAGGGGATTACCACACGACTTAATACAATTTCGCCGGTTTCACTGACATCCTTTACCTCACTTTCCGGGATCTTTGGAGGATAATCTCCGTAAAGGGTATGAGGGGGAATGACAAAAAGTTCACTGTCGTCGTTGGGTGTTTCGAACTGTGGAATCAATGAAATGTTCTGTAAAGAAATCTGCCCTGACAGGATCTCTGCGCCGGAAATAACCGTAGGTTCAAAACCGGGAGCCGTGATCTTTAAGTTAAAAACAGAATATGGCTGGGCAGATAAAGGCTCCAGACTGTACTCTAAAGGAGGTGCAGGAAGATCAATGGTATCTGTCTGACCGTTAGGATCTGTGGTCAGTTCTTCCAGCACTTGTTCCGGCTCATTGCTGTCCGTGATCTGTACCGTTGCATTGGAAACGGCACGGGAACTGATCATGGAACTGACATTTACAAGCAGCTGCCCGGTATCCGGACGGTCCTGCTGTGTGGCATATAATTGAGACATAAAGCTCCTCCATCATAAAAAGTCATTACATACTATTCTATGTCGGGAAAATGTAGAGGTGCGTATTGCCTTATGCTTTCAAAATCAGTATAATGAACGCAGACATTCAAATTTACAACAAGAGAGGATCATAAAAATAATGGAAACAATTAAAATTAAATATTTTACGGACCAGATCGATAAACTGGAGTATATTGACGGTAAGTCTGACTGGATCGATCTGCGGGCATCGGAGGATGTTACATTAAAGACGGGAGATTTTGCACTGATTCCACTTGGCGTGGCGATGGAGCTTCCGGCAGGATATGAGGCGCATATTGTTCCGCGGAGCAGCACATATAAAAATTTCGGCGTGATCCAGGCCAATCACTGTGGTATCGTGGACGGTTCATATTGTGGCGATAATGATATGTGGAGAATGCCGGTGATTGCCATGCGGGATACCGAGATCCATGTGAATGACAGGATCTGCCAGTTTCGTATTATGAAAAATCAGCCCCAGATCCGGTTTGATGAGGTGGAAAAGCTGACGGGAAAAGACAGGGGGGGCTTTGGCAGTACCGGAAAACAGTAGGGACAGAAGTCTCTTGCTATTTTAGCGTGACAATGGTAGAATTACCCCATATATGGTGTTTTTAACAAAACATATAAGCAGTTTGATACCTGTGAACGTTTCTATCATAAGATACAGTATGATAAGTTTAGTATGAATCAAAGGAGATTAAAATATGTGTGGTATTGTAGGTTATATCGGGAGTAAACAGGCAGCACCGATCCTTTTGGACGGTCTGTCAAAGCTCGAGTACAGAGGTTACGATTCTGCCGGGATCGCAGTACGCGATGGAGCAGATAAGGTAAAGATCGTGAAGGCGAAAGGCCGTCTCAAGGGCTTGATCGAAAAGACAGACGATGGTCATGCGGTACCGGGAACCTGTGGTATCGGTCATACCAGATGGGCAACCCACGGTGAGCCGTCAGAGACTAATGCACATCCTCATGTCAGTGATGATGGCAATGTGGTTGGTGTACACAATGGTATTATTGAGAATTATCAGGAGTTAAAGGCAAAGCTTCTGAAGAAGGGATATGAGTTTTATTCTTCTACCGATACAGAGGTTGCTGTGAAACTGGTAGACTATTATTATAAGAAATATGAGCATACTCCGGTAGATGCGATCAATCACGCAATGGTCCGTATCCGTGGTTCCTATGCGCTGGCAATGATCTTTGCAGAGTATCCGGATGAGATCTATGTGGCTCGTAAGGACAGTCCGATGATCATTGGTGTGTCCGATGGAAACTGCTATGTGGCTTCTGATGTACCGGCTATTTTGAAATATACCAGAAATGTTTATTATATCGGCAATATGGAGATCGGCCGTCTGGCAGATGGCAAGGCAACTTTCTACAATTTGGATGGTGACGAGATTGAGAAGGAGCTGGTGGAGATCAAATGGGATGCAGAAGCTGCGGAAAAGGGCGGATTTGAGCATTTTATGATGAAGGAGATCCATGAGCAGCCTAAGGCGATCATGGATACCATGAATTCCAAGCTGAAGGATGGCAGGATCGATCTGTCAGATGTTGGGCTTTCCGAGGAGGACATTAAGGGGATCAATCAGATCTATATTGTTGCCTGTGGTTCCGCTTATCATACCGGTGTTGTGACACAGTATGTCATGGAGGACTTGGCACGGGTGCCGGTTCGCGTGGAGCTGGCATCTGAGTTCCGTTACCGCAATCCGATCCTGAATAAGGATGATCTGGTGATCGTGGTGAGCCAGTCCGGTGAAACGGCGGATACATTGGCAGGTCTTCGTCTGGCTAAGGAGCAGGGAGTAAAGACCATGGGTATCGTGAACGTGGTTGGATCTTCTATCGCCAGAGAAGCAGATAATGTATTTTATACTATGGCTGGTCCGGAGATTTCTGTGGCAACCACAAAGGCATACAGCGCACAGCTGATCGCAGGCTATCTGCTGTCGGTAGAGTTTGCGAGAGTGCGGGGAACCATCACGGAGGAGCAGTATCAGGGATATATTGCAGAGCTGCAGACACTTCCGGAAAAGATTGACAAGATCATTGAAGATAAGGAGCGTATCCAGTGGTTTGCTTCTAAACAGGCAAATGCCCGAGATATTTTCTTTGTAGGCCGCGGTATTGATTATGCGATCTGTATGGAGGGAAGCCTGAAACTCAAGGAGATCAGTTATATTCATTCGGAGGCATATGCGGCAGGCGAGCTGAAGCACGGTACCATCAGTCTGATCGAGGATGGTATTCTGGTGATCGGTTCTCTGACACAGGATGCCCTGTATGAGAAGACCATCAGCAACATGGTTGAGTGCAAGAGCCGTGGGGCTTCTCTGATGGGACTGACCAATTTTGGCAACTATTCGATCGAGGATACGGCGGATTTCGTGGTATATGTACCAAAGACAGACCCTCATTTTGCAGCAAGTCTGGCAGTGATCCCATTGCAGCTTCTGGGATATTATGTATCTGTGGCAAGGGGACTTGATGTGGATAAGCCGAGAAACCTGGCAAAGAGTGTAACGGTAGAGTAATATATGGTTTATTAAGTGAGTAATAGGATGAATCCGGATTCTGAAGGATATTTTGGAATCCGGATTTTTTGTATCCTGTTTTGAGAAAGTGCATATATTACATAGAATGAATCTACATAAAGGAACCCCTATCATGGAAAATGATGAAAAACTGGATTCGGAATTTCGTTTTGCACTGGATCTCCCGCAGCAGGAGAGGGAGCAGAGCAGTACATTAAATACAGGATACGATGAGGGCACAGCAACCTGGCGGGTGATCGTGAGGTATTACGGAGATCTGTATGAGGTGGAACGTCAGCTGCCGGGAGTACAGGTGATCCCGCTCTATCACCAATATGGGATTGTACGTGTTCCGGAGGGGCAGTTAGAAGCGTTGGCGGCACTGCCGCAGATACAATATATGGAAAAGCCCAAGGAGGTCTACTTTTCTCTGGATGCAGGGAGAGGGGCCTCCTGTATTCATTCTGTGCAGGGAAATATAAATGCAGACCAGGAGTATCAGACAGGAGATTTAAAGAACGGTCTGACCGGCAGAGGAGTGATCGTTGGTGTGGCGGATTCCGGGATTGATCTGATGCATCCTTCTTTTCGGAATCCGGATGGAACCACACGTGTTCTGGCACTGTGGGATCAGGGCGGGACGCCGGATCCATCTATGGAGCTGGAAGCACCGGAAAGATACCGTCAGGGAGTGGAGTGGACAAAGGAGCAGATCGATCAGGTTCTTTTGGGAGAGAGAACGGACATTTCTCTTCCGGGGGATACCGGCTCCGGCCATGGCACCGCAGTAACGGGAGTGGCAGCGGGAAACGGTGGTGGATCCACGGGGCTTCGTTACCGGGGGATTGCTATAGAAAGCCCGATCATTTTTGTGAAGCTTAGTACCGGTGGAGAAGGCTTTTCCAGAACCACGGAGGTGATGGCGGCGCTGGATTACATGGTACGGAAAGCGGAAGCATTTGGAATGCCGGTTTCCTTAAATGTCAGTTATGGCAATAACAACGGGGCTCATGATGGCAGCAGCTTGTTTGAGGGGTATATCACGCAGCTGGCAGGTGTCTGGAAAAATGTTATTTCTATTGCGGTAGGCAATGAAGGAGATGCCAGACATCATGCCAGAGTACGTCTGGAAAATGAACCCCGGCAGATCCGGTTTGTGATCGGAGCAGGAGAGAGAAATTTAAGTCTGCAGATGTGGAAGCAGTATACGGATGATTTTACGATATTTTTAGAAGCACCTAATGGAAAAAGAGTGTTAGTGGAGGACACAAGAGAAGTAAGACGATATGAGCTGCAGGGGACATGGATTTATGTGTATTACGGGGAGCCAACGCCGGCGCAGATCACACAGGAGATCTATATGGAGTGGCTTCCACCGGAAGGACAGGGAGGCACTTTACAGGAGGGAGTATGGAGCCTGTGGCTGATTCCGGAGAAGATTACCGGAGGTGTTGTGGAGCTGTGGCTTCCCACTACAGAGCTGATCGGGCTCTCCACAGGTTTTCTGGAGCCGGAGCCGGATACGACCATGACGATACCGGCTACAGCCGATGGTATTGTGTCAGTGGGAGCATATCAGGTGTCAAATGACGTGGCAGCTTCGTTTTCCGGACGGGGGGATACCGCTGATGGAAGAAAGTCACCGACACTTGTGGCTCCGGGGGTAGATGTGGTTACGGCTGCACCCGGCGGAAGGTATGTTGCACGGACAGGAACATCGATCGCAGCTCCTTTTGTGGCGGGAGCTGCAGCATTATTAATGGAATGGGGGATTGTGCAGGGCAATGATCCCTATCTATACGGGGAGAAGGTAAAGGCGTATCTGATGAAGGGAGCGAGAAGGCTTCCGGGACAGGAGAGTGTGCCGGATAAAAAAGCAGGCTGGGGAGCACTATGTCTCGCAGCCAGCCTGCCAAAATAATTATACTTTTATAACAGTCCCTGTTTCATAAAACCAGCCAGTTCCTCTGCAAAATAAGTAATATAGATATCAGCTCCGGCACGTTTTGCACCAATGGCTGTTTCACAGATAATGGCATCCTCATCGATCAGACCGAGACTTGCCGCTCCCTTGATCATGGCATATTCACCGCTGACGCTGTAGGCAGCCATCGGAACATTTGTCCTGTCCTTGATCTCGCGGATCAGATCACCATAGATCATAGCAGGCTTTACCATAATAATGTCTGCGCCCTCGTTAATATCGGCAAGAGCCTCTTTTATCGCTTCCCGGCGGTTGTGGTAATCCATCTGATAGGTGCGGCGGTTGCCAAACTGTGGTGCGGAGTCTGCGGCATCCCGGAAAGGTCCGTAGTAAGCAGAAGCAAACTTGACTGCGTAGGACATGATCGGTGTATTGATGTGTCCATGGGTGTCAAGACACTGGCGGATCGCAGCGATACGGCCATCCATCATATCGGAGGGGGCAACCATATCTGCTCCGGCCTCGACCTGGGAGAGGGCAATCTTTGCCAGATATTCCAGGGTGGTGTCATTGTCTACGTCATGGTCATGAATGATACCGCAGTGACCGTGGGAAGTATACTCACACATGCAGACATCACCGATCAGATACATGTCCGGATAATGCTTTTTGGCTTCCCGGAAGGCACGCTGGACAATGCCGTTCTCGTCGTATGCCTGACTGCCCGTCTCGTCTTTGTGATCAGGGATGCCAAACAGCATGATCTTGTTGACTCCGGCATCCAGAAGCTGTTCCAGTTTCTCCCCCATACGGTCTACCGTGTAGCGGTTCTGACCGTACATAGATGGTATTTCTTCGACTTTGTTCTGCCCGTCCATGACAAACATGGGATATACCAGATCGGAGATATCCATCTGTGTTTCCTGTACCATTTTGCGGAGACGTTCGTCGGTACGGAGTCTCCGGCCTCTCATAAATTCTGTCATTGTAATTATGCCTCTTTTCTGTTTTTGCAAACACCGCTGATTCCGGATAATTGCAGATTGATTTGTTTTTGACCCTTGTATCTTATTTTAATACTAAGAAAGCATGCTTTCCTATGAAGGGAAAACATGCTTTTTTAATGCTTCAAAGCTTTCTTTACTGATAACATGTTCCATGCGGCATGCATCCTCGGTGGCAATGTCCTCAGGAACTCCAAGCTTTATGAGCCAGTTTGATATAAGCTGATGTCTTTCGTATATCATCTCTGCAATCTCACGACCCGAGTCTGTCAGATATATGTATCCGGCATCTGTCACGGTGATATGCTGCTTCTGACGAAGATTTTTCATTGCAATGCTGACACTTGACTTCTTGAAACCAAGCTCTGTCGCAACATCAACAGATCGAACAACCGGCAGTCGTTTGCTGAGCACCAGGATCGTTTCCAGATAATTCTCAGCAGATTCGGTATTTGCCATAAATATTTTCCTCCATACCATTTAATCTGTCCGAAATCCCGAACATAATTCATATAAAACAAGTATACCACTTTTAATTTAAGAAAACAAGAAAAGAAAATGAAAAAAGTTCTTGACATCTAATATATGTTAGCGTATACTAACTTTTGTAAGTGATAGATAAGTTATTCTCATTTACAAAATGAAAGAAGCGATTTACTCGAGAGAGTGATTTCCATTGGGGAGGTTTTTCTAAATGATGCAGAAGGATTTGATCATTCAAAAGTTAAGAGAACAGGGCTGCCGTATTACAAAACAGCGTTTGATGATCTTAGATATCATTCTGCAGGAGGATTGCTCCTGCTGTAAGGAAATTTACTATAAGGCATCAAAGCTGGATCATAAGATCGGTTCTGCTACGGTGTATCGCATGATCAATACACTGGAGGAGATCGGAGCGATCAGTAGAAAAAACATGTATAAGGTTTCCTGTTCTATGGATTGTGCAGCAGACTGTGGTCATGCCTGCACGATTGAGTTAGAGGATGGTTCCAAGCTGCAGTTTTCTGAGCAGAAGATGAGCCAGATCATCCAGTCGGGCTTAGCTGCCTGCGGATATGCAGTGGAACACAGCGTAAAGGGCTTTACCAAAGGGGCGGTATGTCACCATGATGAGCTTACGCTGAAGGAAAGTGCAGGTCTTTTATAAGACTCTGCCAATAATACGCTTACAAGAACATATAACATATGCCAAGGGGCAGAGAAATTATTTGATTTCTCTGCCCCCTCCTTTTATAATATAATGTGATGCAATGGAGCGATCCGTGGCATCAGTCAGGTTTAAAATACTGTTACTTCTAAATATCATAATGGAGGCAATAATGATCACCAGTGAAAACAATGCAAAATTAAAGGAAATGATAAAGCTGCAGAAAAATGCCAGACACCGCAAAAAGGAATGCCTGTTTGTGGCGGAGGGAATCAAGCTTGTACAGGAAGCTGCAAAATACGGAAAGCTACGGCAGGTACTGATCAGGGAAAGTCTGTGGCTTGACAGATGGCAGGAAAAACCGGAAAGTGAGATTGCAGAGGAGTTTTCCGGGGAGAACAGGCGTGTAGGGGTGGATGTGGTGCCGGACGATCTGTTTGATCTGGCTGCAGATACCGTGACACCGCAGGGGATACTGGGGATGGTGGATATGCCGTCCTATTCTCAGGAAGAGATCCTTAACAGTCCGGCGGGATTATATTTGCTGTTGGATGATCTGAGAGATCCGGGCAATCTGGGAACAATGATCCGTACTTCGGAGGCTGCGGGAGTGGCAGGTGTGATCATGAGTAAGGGAACCGTGGATCTTTTTAATCCGAAGGTGGTCCGTGCCACTATGGGCGCGATTTTCCGTGTCCCGTTTTTATATGTAGATAGTCTGTCCGAAACGATCCGGCAGATGAAGCAAAAAAACATTTCAGTATATGGAACGATCCTGGAGGAGAGCAGGGTTTACGATGATCCGGATTATACGAAGCCATCCGGAATCGTTGTGGGCAATGAAGCCAATGGGATCAGTAAAGAGGTACGGGAAAGTCTCAGCGGAAGGATCCACATTCCCATGGAAGGCAGCGTGGAGTCGTTAAATGCTGCTGTGGCGGCAGCGATAGTGCTTTATGAGGCGTCCAGACAGAGAAGAAAAACGGACTAAGGTATATTGCTATTTCGGTGGAAATATGCTATATTCATACAAATAAGTAGTATACACCAAGGGAGGTGTTTTCATGAGCGGTTTATCGGGGATTTTTACATTCCGGTTACAGGAATTGTTTCAGTCGCTCTTTCGTACCGATGACAATTACATTTTTTTCTGGCTGATCGCATTGGTGGCGTTTCTGATCATTGAGATCATTACGCTGGGACTGACGACCATATGGTTTGCGGCCGGATCGCTGATCAGTTTTATTGCGGCGTGGCTGGGGCAGCCCTTGGGGGTACAGCTTGTTTTATTTTTTGTTGTATCATTTGTATTATTGATCTTTACCAGACCGGTTGTTCAGAAACGGCTGAACGGTTCCCGGGTAAGGACCAATGTCAACAGTATGATCGGGAAAGAGGGAAAGGTGACCGAGTCGATCGATAATTTCAACGAGACCGGACAGATCATAGTTGACGGGATGGAGTGGACTGCCAGAGCGGCAGAGGAGGACACAAGGATCCAAGCTGGTCAGAAGGTAGTGATACAGGAGATACGGGGAGTCAAAGCAATCGTAGCTCCGGTACCTGATGATATGGAATAAGCTGTATTTCAGGAGAACTTCATTCATCGCATTCTGATCAGATTAATCAGCAATTTATAAAGGAAAGGAATCAATCAAACATGGAATTAGCAGTTATTATTTTACTTGTCATTGTAGCAGTTGTTGCAGTATCCTGCATTCACATTGTACCGCAGGCGAAGGCATATGTTGTAGAGCGTCTGGGAGGCTATCAAAGCACATGGGATGTAGGACTTCATTTCAAAGTGCCGTTTATTGACCGTATCGCCAGAAAGGTAAGTCTGAAGGAGCAGGTGCTGGATTTTCCGCCACAGCCGGTGATCACCAAGGATAACGTTACTATGAGGATCGATACCCTGATCTTTTTCCAGATCACCGATCCGAAGCTTTACACATATGGTGTAGAGAATCCCATCATGGCGATTGAGAATCTGACAGCGACAACACTTCGTAATATTATCGGTGAGCTTGATCTTGATGAGACACTGACTTCCCGTGAGATCATCAATACAAAGATGAGATCCTCTCTGGATACGGCAACGGATCCATGGGGTATCAAGGTAAATCGTGTTGAGCTGAAGAACATCATCCCTCCACAGCCGATCCAGGAGGCAATGGAGAAGCAGATGAAGGCAGAGCGTGAGAAGCGTGAGGCGATTCTGATCGCACAGGGTGAGAAGCAGTCAGCGATCACCGTGGCAGAGGGTCATAAGGAGTCAGCAATTTTGGAGGCAGAGGCAGAAAAGCAGGCAGCAATCCTGCATGCCGAGGCACAGAAGGAAGCAACGATCCGTGAGGCAGAGGGTCAGGCACAGGCGATCCTGGCAGTGCAGAAGGCGAATGCCGATGGTATCCGTATGCTGAATGAGGCTTGTGCATCGAAGGAAGTTATCGAGCTTAAGAGCTTGGAGGCATTTGCAAAAGCAGCAGATGGAAAGGCAACCAAGATCATTATTCCATCAGAGATACAGGGACTTGCAGGAATGGTTAGTTCCGTGACAGAAATTGCTAAATCTTCCGGAGATAAATAATTATATTTTATTTGAAGAGATTAATTTCCTGCACAGCTCCTGCTGGCAGGAAATTTTCCGTTTATTATGAATTATTCGTAAGGATAAATAATAGAGAAAGGCAGGAAATGATCATGAATTTAGTAGGTAAGAACTTTTTAACATTAAAGGATTTTTCCCCGGAGGAGATTACATATCTGCTGGAGTTGTCCGCAGAGTTAAAGGACAAAAAGAAAAAAGGCATCCCGGTGAATCATTACGTGGGGAAAAATGTTGCTTTGATCTTCGAAAAGACGAGTACCAGAACAAGATGCTCTTTTGAAGTGGCGGCTCACGACATGGGGATGGGTGTGACATATCTTGATCCACAGGGTTCACAGATCGGTAAGAAGGAAAGTATTAAGGATACTGCCCGCGTGCTTGGCAGAATGTTTGACGGTATTGAGTATCGCGGCTTTGAGCAGAGTATTGTGGAGGAGCTTGCAAAATATGCCGGAGTACCGGTATGGAACGGTCTGACCAATGAGTATCATCCGACCCAGATGCTGGCAGATCTCCTGACGATCCAGGAACATCTTGGCAGATTGAAGGGTGTGAAGCTGGTATATATGGGAGATGCCCGTTACAATATGGGTAATTCCCTGATGATCGCCTGTGCAAAGATGGGTATGCATTTCGTGGCATGTACCACAAAGGATTATTTCCCGAATGAGGAGCTGGTGGCACAGTGCCGTGAATATGCGAAGGAGTCCGGCGGTTCTGTGACATTGACAGAGGATGTAGAGAGCGGCACGAAGGGAGCTGACGTACTTTATACGGACGTGTGGGTTTCCATGGGTGAGCCGGAGGAAGTATGGGCAGAGCGTATCAAAGCACTTTCTCCATATCAGATCAATAAAAAGGTAATGGACAATGCAGGTCCACAGGCAATCTTTATGCATTGCCTTCCGGCATTCCATGATCTGGAAACCGGCATTGGCAGACAGGTTTATGAGAAGTTTGGCATGAGTGAGCTTGAGGTCACAGATGAGGTGTTTGAGTCAGAGGCTTCTGTAGTCTTTGATGAAGCCGAGAACCGTATGCATACCATCAAGGCGGTTATGGTGGCAACATTGGAGCCGACAACAAAATAATAATGGAGTGATTTTTTGAAAAAGGAAATACTTCAAATGCTTCGAGGCGCAGGAGAGGATTTTATCTCCGGTCAGGTTTTATGCGAAAAGCTGGGGGTTTCGAGGCAGGCGATATGGAAAAATATAACACAGCTTAAGGAGGCGGGGTATCAGATCGAATCCCAGCCCAAAAAGGGATATCGTCTGGTAGAGTCAGCCGATAAGCTGGTAGGAGCGGATATTGAGAGTCGTTTGAAGGAGGATTGTCTGTGCCGGAAGGTAGAATGTCTGGAGCAGGTGGATTCGACCAATACAAGAGCAAAGCAGCTTGCGGAGCTGGGAGAGCCGGAGGGAACTCTGGTGGTAGCTGAGGAGCAGACGGCAGGCAAGGGTCGGAGAGGTCGTGGCTGGGAATCGGAGCCGGGGATCGGGATCTGGATGAGTCTGATCCTCAGGCCGCAGCTGAAGCCACAGCAGGCAGCCAGTGTGACTTTGGTAGCGGCTATGGCAGTGGCAAAGGGCATCAGAGAGTGCTGTGCGCTGGAGACCGGGATCAAATGGCCAAACGATGTAGTGATCCACGGCAAAAAGGTCTGTGGTATCCTGACAGAGACAAGCTCAGAGCCGGATTATATTCATTATGCAGTTCCGGGGATCGGGATCAATGCCAACACGAAAAGCTTTCCGGAGGAGCTTGCTGACAGGGCGACATCCATTTATCTGGAAACCGGACGCAAGACTGACCGAAATGCACTGATCGCAGCAGTGATGAATGCTTTTTCGGATTATTACAAAAAATATCTGGAGACGGCAGATTTATCTCTGCTTCTGGAGGAATATGACCGGATGCTGGTCAATAAGGATCAGGAGGTTCTGGTGCTTTATGGCATGGCAGAGGAAGCAGATCCGAAGAAGGTGCAGAAGGGAATTGCCAGAGGAATTACTTCTACAGGGGCATTGCTTGTTGATACCGATGAGGGAACAAAAGAGATCGTATCCGGAGAGGTGTCGGTACGAGGTGTTTACGGATACGTTTAGAATAATAAAAGAAGGAAGAGACAATGGACGATTTATTTGATGATGATATTCTGCAGCCGGCACCGGAGGTGGATGGGATGGTGATACTCAGTGTAGCAAATGCCTACAAAAAGCAGTATTATCTCAATCCGAAATTTGCAAAGCTGCCGGAAACCATTCAGGAGGAGCTGCAGATCATGTGTGTGCTGTATACGGCGGATGTGGGAGGAATCCTGACTCTTCGTTTTGATGAGGAGGGCAATCTGCTGTTTCATGTCACATCGGAGGAGGACGACTATTTCTTTGATGAGATTGGCAGTGTATTAAAGATTAAGGAAATCCAGAGGGAGAAGCAGGAGCTTCTGGAAGCATTAGAGCTGTACTATAAGGCATTCTTTTTAAAAGAAGATATCAGTGGATTGCTGGGTGGATGATGAAATGATTTTTGAGGCATAATCAAGTACGTCCGGTGTTGGAAAGTACTGTGTTTTTGCATCGGGAGATAAGGCATCGCGATAGTGCAGAGATGGAGACAAAATTGTATGAAAATACAGGAGGAAAGGCAATGTTATTAGCGGTAGATGTAGGTAATACGAATATAACCTTTGGGGTATTTGATGAAGAGGAGATGGTAACCCGCTTTCATTTTTCAGTACGGATATCAAGAACCTCGGACGAATATGGCAGTATGATCTGTGATATTTTGGAGAGAAAGGGATTTTCAGCAGATTCCATTGATCAGGTGATCGTGGCTTCGGTTGTACCTAAGATCATGTATTCTTTTAACAGCGGTATCATTAAGTATCTGGGATGCCATCCGATCATAGTGGGAGCCGGGATCAAGACCGGGATACGGATTGAGACAGCCAATCCAAAAGAGGTTGGTCCGGATCGTATTGTGGATGCCGTTGCGGCACATACTTTATATGGAGGTCCGATCATAGTGGCAGATTATGGTACCGCTACGACGTATGACCTGGTGACCAAAGACGGAGCATTTTTAGGAGGAGTGATCAGTCCAGGTGTAAAGATATCAGCCAATGCTCTTTGGAATGATACGGCAAATCTGCCGGAAATCGAGATCAAGTGTCCGGAGCATGTGGTGGCAAAGGACACCATCACCGCCATGCAGGCGGGGCTTTTCCTTGGAACTGTGGGACAGTCCCAGTATATCATCAACAAGATCAAAGAGGAGTCAGGGCTTCAGGATATCAAGGTTGTTGCAACCGGCGGACTTGGTAAAATGATCTCTGATTATACAGAGGAGATTGATATTTACGACAGTGATCTGACGCTGAAGGGGCTGCAGATCATCTTTGAGAAGCAGAAAAGAGCGTAAAAGAGATGGAGAATCGTATGTCCGCAGCATAAACGTCTGAGGGCAGAGAAAGGAATATAAGATTATCATGGAGGATCAGGGATTTCGCATTGGAGAGGTACAGATCCCCGGAAAACTTGTGTTAGGACCAATGGCAGGGGTAACAGACCTGCCATTTCGTCTGTTATGTAAGGAGCAGGGGGCGGATCTGGTTTATACGGAAATGATCAGTGCCAAGGGCATTTATTATAAAAATAAAAATACAGAGCTCCTCTGGATGACGGAGGAAAAGGAACGTCCGCTGGCATTACAGTTATTCGGTTCGGAGCCGGAGCTGATGGCAGATATGGCAGCACAGATCGAAGACAGGGCTTTTGACATTCTTGATATCAATATGGGATGTCCGGTGCCAAAGGTGGTCAACAATGGGGAAGGCTCTGCCCTGATGAAAGATCCTGTCCTTGCCGGAAAGATCGTGAAAGCTATCAGCAGCCGGATCCGGAAACCGGTCACCGTGAAGTTCCGGAAAGGGTTTGGAGCAGAGGATTGTAATGCGGTAGAGTTTGCAAAGCGTATGGAGGACTGCGGTGCATCTGCTATCGCGGTGCATGGCCGCACCAGAGAGCAGTATTATGGTGGAAAGGCAGACTGGGACATTATCCGTCAGGTTAAGGAGGCTGTGGAGATTCCGGTGATCGCCAGCGGAGATATTTTCACGCCGGAGGACGCGGCGGCCTGTCTGGCGCAGACGGCATGTGATGGATTGATGCTTGCCCGTGGTGTCCGAGGCAATCCATGGCTGTTTCATCAGATCCGTCATTATCTGGAAACAGGAGAGAGGGAGGAGAAGCCGTCCCATGAGGAGATGGTGGCGATGATCCTTCGTCACGCCCGGATGCTCATAGAATGTAAAGGGGAGTTAATGGCCATGAGGGAGATGCGAAAGCATGTTGCCTGGTATACGGCGGGCTATCCGGGATCTGCGTCTCTCCGCCGGCGTGTCAATGAGATTGAGAAATACGAGGATCTGGAACGTCTTATGAAGGAAGCCGTAAAACGCTGATCTTACAGTGGTTTGGGTGGTCTATGTTCTGAAAATAAATGCGTAATGAGAATGATTTCAAAGAAAATTTGAAAAAATATCCATATTCCTATTGACAAAGTAGGAATATGGATGTATGATAGGTACATCTTAATAATCATAGTAAACCGATAGGAAAACAAACATAGCTTATCGAGAGAAAAAGAACATAGAAAGTGAGGATTATCATATGAGCAAAAAGACATATTCAGAGAGAGCATTAAAATTCGAAACAAAGCAGCTGCACGTAGGACAGGAGCAGGCGGATCCGGTGACAGATGCAAGAGCAGTACCGATTTATCTGACATCTTCTTATGTATTTCATAACAGCCAGCATGCAGCAGATCGTTTCGGTCTCAGAGATGCCGGTAATATCTACGGAAGATTAACAAACCCTACCGAGGATACCTTCGAGCAGAGAATTGCCGCTCTTGAGGGTGGTGTGGCAGCTTTGGCAGTCGGTAGTGGTGCCGCAGCACTTACTTATGCATTCCAGGCAGTAGCACATAAGGGAGATCATATCGTAGCAGCTAAGAATATTTACGGTGGAACCTACAATCTTCTGGCACACACTCTTCCGGATTACGGCATTGAGACAACCTTCGTAGATCCATTTGATTATGAGGGAATCGAGGCAGCTATCAAGGAGAACACCACAGCAATTGAGATCGAGACACTTGGTAATCCAAACTCAGAGGTAGTTGATATTGAGCGTATTGCAAATATCGCACATTCTCACAATATTCCATTGATTGTTGATAACACATTTGCAACACCTTATCTGGTACGTCCGATCGAGTATGGCGCAGATATCGTGATCCATTCTGCAACAAAGTTCATCGGCGGTCACGGTACAACCATCGGTGGTGTGATCGTAGACAGCGGTAACTTTGACTGGACATCCAGTGACAAGTACCCATGGCTGGTAGAGCCAAACGTATCTTACCATGGTGTAAGCTTTGCAAAGGACTGCGCACCGGCAGCATTTGTCACATATATTCGTGCCATCCTTCTTCGTGATATGGGTGCAACACTTTCTCCTGTTCACGCATTTATCTTCCTGCAGGGTCTTGAGACATTATCTCTTCGTGTAGAGCGTCACGTAGAGAATGCTCTGAAGGTAGTACAGTTCCTGAAGAATCAGCCGTTGGTTGAGAAGGTAAATCATCCATCGGTATCAGAGGATCCGGAGCAGCAGAAGCTTTACAAGAAGTATTTTCCAAATGGCGGCGGTTCTATCTTTACCTTTGAGATCAAGGGTGATGCCAAGAAGGCTCAGGATTTCATTGATCAGCTCGAGCTGTTCTCTCTGCTTGCCAATGTAGCAGATGTGAAGTCCCTGGCAATCCATCCTGCATCAACCACACATTCTGAGTGCAACGAGGCAGAGCTTCTGGATCAGGGTATTAAGCCAAATACCATCCGTCTTTCTATCGGTACAGAGCACATCGATGATATTATCGAGGATCTTGCCGAGGCATTTAAGGCAGTTCAGTAATTCAAAGCATATGTGTAAAATTCTCCTATATAAATAAAATGGGTGTATCCCAATAAAAGATCCGGCTGGGTCAATTGATGGCTCCGGTCGGATCTTTGTTGTTATAACAAATATTTGGAAAAGTGTAAGAAAAATACTATCTGGGATAGATATGGCGCTGGCCGAACTCTATCTCTTTTTTGTTCTGAAAAGTACATAATGCTATTGTTTCCGGTTACATATTGTGTTATGCTTGTAAAATGTCTCGATTTATGGGACGTGCATCAGTAAATGAAGAAGATAAACAACGAGGAAAAATATGACCAATCAGAAAAATCAAGAGAATCAAAGAAATCAGGAGACAGATCCGGGACTTCAGGGGAATGAACGGATCGAGGCAGCCATTGCAGGACTGCAGCAGGAGGCTTCCCAGGAGCGTCTGGCACATACCCTGACAGTGATCCGGCAGAGAATGAGAGAGGGCGGTCAGCTGATCATTGCGGTAGAACCACCTAAAGGAGACGGACAGCTCCGGCTCCAGGCAGTACAGACGGAGAATGGACAGAGCTGGTGGACGGTGTTTTCCAGCTTTGAGGAGGAGCTGAAGGGGAGTGACAGTGTAAAGTCAACTTTTTTGACAGATATGAGGCAGTTGTTTACCCAGGCAGTACAGACGGAGAACATTCAGGGGATTATCTTAAACCCGTGGAACAGGACATTGATGTTAGACAAAGCTCTGATTCGGGTGATACTGGGACAGAAGAAATAGTACAGCCGTATTAGAAAACCGGCAATTCAGATGGAACATTACATATGAATATGTAGTTTCCGTCCGGATTGCCGGTTTTTAGTGTATTAGGAAATGCTGCATTTCTTTTGTTGTGGCGGAGAGCCACGTTAAAGAGAATATTTTATTGAGAAATTTTCTAAAACTTATTGACAAAGGGGACATTTTGTATTAGATTATTTGGTGGTTAGAGATTTCTAACCAGGGAAAGTGTAGACTGATACACAATAGATACTACTAATTTGAGGTAGAGGAGAATAAGCATAGTTATATAATACAAAGTAAAGAGAGGATTTATTTATGAGTCTTGATGAAGCAGTTTTGGGAACAGAGTACATTATCAAGGATATTTCAACCGGCGATGAGGAAATGAAATCATTCTTATTTTCACTGGGATGCTACAGTGGTGAGCCGATCACGGTTGTATCACGCAAGAAGAGCAACTGCGTTGTGTCAATTAAGGACGGACGTTATAACATTGATATTGATCTAGCGAAGGCTATTTTAATATAATCATACAATTAAAAACTATAACACATAGTTTGATTAAGGAGGTTTCTTTATGAGAATTGCGTTAACCGGTAATCCCAATAGTGGTAAGACCACTATGTACAACGCATTAACGGGAAGAAATGAAAAAATCGGTAACTGGGCTGGTGTTACCGTAGATAAGAAAGAGTATCCGGTCAGGAAAGATCACTACAATGGTTCTAAGGAGCTGATCGCAGTCGATCTTCCAGGTGCATATTCTATGTCACCATTTACCTCTGAGGAGAGTATTACAAGTGGTTATGTAAAAAATGAGCATCCGGATGCGATCGTCAATATCGTAGATGCAACAAACTTAAGCCGTAGCTTATTCTTTACAACACAGCTTCTGGAGCTGGGGGTTCCGGTAGTTGTCGCATTGAATAAGAGCGATATTAATGAGAAAAAGGGCAACAAGATTGATGAGAAGACATTGTCTGAGAAGCTTGGCTGTCCTGTGATCAAGACAACATCTACAACAGACACCGGTCTGAAGGAAGTGATCCAGACGGCTGCTGATCTGGAAGGAGCCGGACAGAAAGCACCATATGTACAGGGTGATATTAATCTTCACGACAAGAAGGAAGTGGAAGCTGCTGACCGTAAGCGTTTCGAGTTCGTAAATGCGATCGTAAAGCAGGTTGAGAATCGTAAGGTTCTTACAAAAGAGAAGAATGTCGGAGATAAGATCGATGCAGTTTTGACAAATCCGGTATCCGGACTTATCATTTTTGCAGCAATCATGTTCCTGGTATTCTACATATCACAGTCAACACTTGGTACATGGCTGGCAGACATCCTTGTAGGATGGATCGAGACATTCCAGAACTGGGTTGGCGGACTGCTTGAGAATGCAAATCCATTCTTGTATGCATTGCTTGTAGATGGTATCATTGGTGGTGTAGGTGCTGTAGTTGGTTTCCTTCCACTCGTAATGGTTATGTACTTCCTGATCGCTCTTCTTGAGGATTGCGGATATATGGCCCGTGCAACTGTCGTTCTTGACCCGATCTTTAAGAGAGTAGGTCTTTCCGGTAAATCCGTTATCCCAATGATCATCGGAACCGGTTGTGGTATCCCGGCTATCATGGCATGCCGTACCATTCGTAATGAGAGAGAGCGTAGAACCACAGCAATGTTAGCAACCTTTATGCCTTGTGGTGCTAAGCTTCCTGTAATCGCACTGTTTACCGGTGCGTTCTTCCCACATTCTAAATGGGTAGGACCTTTAATGTATTTTGTAGGCATTCTTTTGATCCTTTTAGGAGCTCTTCTGGTAAAGGCTGTTACCGGCATGAAGTACAGAAAGTCATTCTTCATTATCGAGCTTCCTGAGTATAAAGTACCAAGTCTTAAAATTGGATGTTTGTCCATGTTAAACCGTGGTAAAGCTTATATTAAGAAAGCCGGTACTGTAATCCTTGTATGTAACACTGTTGTTCAGATCATGCAGTCTTTCAACTGGAAGCTGCAGGTTGTTGCAGAGGGCGCAGAGAGTACTTCTATCCTTGCAAGCATTGCCGGACCGTTTGCAACACTTCTTATCCCTGTTGTCGGTATCGCAGCATGGCAGCTTGCTGCAGCATCCATCACCGGATTTATCGCTAAGGAGAATGTAGTAGGTACACTTGCAACTGTTTATGCACTGACCAATTTTATCGATACAGATGAGCTTGCACTGGTAGGTAGTGGTAACAAGGTAGCAATGGCTATGGGTATCACAAAGGTAGCAGCTCTTGCATACCTGATGTTCAATCTTTATACACCACCTTGTTTCGCAGCACTTGGTGCGATGAACTCTGAGATGCAGAGTGGTAAGTGGCTGTTTGCAGGTATCTGTCTCCAGCTGGCAACCGGATTTACCGTTGGTTTCCTGGTATACCAGATTGGTACACTGATCACAACAGGTGCTCTTGGAGCAGGATTTGTTGGTGGTCTCATCGCAGTATGTATTTTTGCAGCAGTTATCGTATATCTGATCCAGAAGGCGAACAGAGCCATTGATACGGAGTATCAGCTGGATTAATGATCAGAAAGGGATGATGAGTTATGTCAGGTATGCTTGCTAACATTATTTTAATTGTACTTTTAGTTGTGATCGTGGGTTCTGCGGTCTGGTACATTCATAAAGAGAAGAAAAGAGGCGTACATTGTATTGGATGCCCGTCAGCAGGATCCTGTACACGCTCATGTATGTCTAACAAAAAGAAATCTTTAAAAAAATAATGTAAAGAGACTGCAGGGTGATTTTTCATCCTGCAGTTTATAACATAATAAGATTAAAGGGGATGATGTCATGAATGCACAAACACTTTTAATCGTTGTCATTCTGGTTATCGTACTGATTCCGGCAATCACCAGTACCTGGAAGCATATGAAGGGAGAGGGTGACTGCTGTGGCGGACCGAAGGAAAAGCCGGTAAAAAAGAAAATAGACGGACCGAAGCATCGGGAGCTTACCGTGCATATTGAAGGAATGCATTGTCAGAACTGTAAGAACAGGATTGAGAAGCATCTGGATGCGCTGGACGGAGTCGTGGCAAAGGTTAATCTGAACAAAAAGACAGCGGTCGTATCCATTTACAAGGAGATGGATGATTCCGTAATACGGGATGTGATCGAGGGTCTGGATTTCACGGTAGTCAGTATGGAATCAAAGTAAATACCGGCCTTTTGCCGTAATGGGAAAAAGGCTTTGAAACCGGGCAGAAGATGATCCGTGAATGGATTGTCTTCTGCCTGTTTTTATGAAAAAAATGTTTGTGACGGATACTCGTTGATTCTCTTGGGGGGATATGTTACAATGGATTTTATCGGTTTTTAACGGAAATAATGTAAAAGGAGCAGAAAAATTGAAAAAGAAAAGTAATTTTAGTGGCCAGATCGGATTTGTTCTGGCAGCAGCAGGAAGTGCTGTAGGAGTGGGAAATCTGTGGCGTTTCCCTTATCTGGTAGCGAGAGACGGCGGTGGCTTATTTCTGATCATTTACCTTGTTCTTGTGCTTACCTTTGGTTTTACCCTGCTGACGACGGATATTTCCATTGGACGAAAGACGGGGCAGAGTGCCATTAAGGCGTACGAGACCATGCGTCCCGGCTGGAAAAAGCTGGGCTTTCTGACCTTTATGGTACCGGTGCTGATCATGACATATTATGCGGTCATCGGTGGTTGGATCCTGAAGTATTTTATTGTATTTCTTACAGGAGCCAGTGGAGACGCAGCGAAGGATTCTTATTTTACAAGCTTTATCACCAATACCTCTTCGGTATGGTTTGGACTGATCTTCATGCTGGTAACGGCTTTGATTGTTTACAATGGCGTGGAGGGCGGCATTGAGCGCTGCAGTAAGTTTATTATGCCGGTACTTCTTATCATGGTAGTTGGCATTGCAATCTTCTCCCTGACATTGAGATCAAAGGGAGCGGATGGAGTGGTACGGACAGGTCTTGATGGCTTGAAGGTATATATGATACCGGATGTGTCGGGTCTGACGGTTTCCAGATTCCTGCAGGTGACACTGGATGCCATGAGCCAGTTGTTCTTCTCACTGAGTGTGTCCATGGGGATTATGATCACCTATGGATCCTATGTCAAGAAGGATGTGGATCTGAACAAGTCTGTTGCCCAGATTGAGGTTGTAGATACGGCGGTTGCATTTCTGGCGGGTGTTATGATCATACCGGCAATCTATGTATTTTCCGGTATGGATGGTATGTCTGCAGGACCAAGTCTGATGTTTGTGGCACTTCCAAAGACATTTTATGCCATGGGTATCGCCGGAAGGGTGATCGGCCTGATATTCTTCCTGCTGGCAGCATTTGCGGCACTGACCTCCTGTATTTCCGTGCTGGAGTCCATTACGGCTAATTGCATGGAGATATTACATACAGAGCGTAAGAAAACGACACTGGTGTTAGGTGTGATCTATCTGGGTGCAACAGCAGTGATCGCTTTGGGCTACAGTCTCTTCTACCTGGAGATTCCGCTTCCAAACGGAACCACGGGACAGCTCTTAGATATCATGGATTATATCAGTAACAGCTTCCTGATGCCGTTTATCACGATCTTCTCCACGATCCTGGTGGGCTGGCTTGTGAAGCCAAAGTGGGTGATCGAGGAAATGGAGCATCCCAATGGGAAATTCTCCAGAAAGCAGCTTTATATTGTGATGATCAAGTATGTTATGCCGGTGATCATGGTGATCCTGTTCCTGCAGTCCACGGGACTTCTGGATAGAATTCTTGGTAATTAACACTTGACAAGTACTACGTTTGTGCTATACTTCATACATAATTACATAGTTTGATCAAGTACGCAAAGATGTGTCCGCTTCTTTGCGTACTTTTTATTTTTACTGATTTTTGGGAGGTGGCAGCCAATGAAAAATTTTGAAACAAATGACTGGCTTGTACTCAACAGCATTATTTATAAGATCTACACGACCAACGATTTTGACGGGATGCGCAGACAGTTTCTGGAACAGATCAAGACAGTGATCGATTTTGACAGTGCTGATTTTTATCTTGCGTCGGCAAAAGAGAGGGAGCGGCTGGAACGGCCGGTTTATTTCAACTGTGATGAGGATCTGTCGGATATTTATGAGAGTATTGATTACAGCAGGGGGATTATGTTCAGCGGCCGCAGCATGGTTTATCGGGAGACCGATATCATATCTGATGAAAAGAGAGTCAACACAGAGTATTACCGGAGAGTTTACCGGCCCAACAACTGGCATTATGCTCTGCAGATGATCTTTGGCAGGAACAAGTCCTTCCTGGGTGTGGTGACGTTGTACCGCACCATCGGCAAGGAGGATTTTACCTACGAGGATGTTTTTCTGATGGATATGCTCAAGGATCATATGGCGTACCGGCTTTATCAGGAAAGAACCCACCAGATGACGGCGCAGGAGAAGCTGACCATGACGGAGGCAGTCAAAAAGTATAATCTGACGAAGCGGGAGCAGACGATCCTGGGACTTTTGCTGCAGGGAATGGAAAATGCGCAGATCTGTGACCAGCTGTCTATCACGGTAAATACCCTGAAGAAGCATATTTTAAATATCTACCGCAAATTAGGTATCCGTAACAGAGTACAGATGTTTAAACTGGTCAAGGAACAGGAGTAGTAAATCACCCAAAAGAAGTAGAAAAATGGGGAAAACGTGTTATTGAAGTGTTGGTTTTATTGTAGTATATTATTCGCAAGCAAAGGGGCTGTTCGAATTTCGAATGGCCTCTTTTTGATATTATGAAAGTATTTTTTGATGAAAAGGAGGGCATTGCGATGAAAGAGATCGTGTTAATTATCAGACCTGAGAAACTGGAAGTATTAAAGAGTATATTAGATGAAAAGAAATGTGGTGGTATGACAATCTCCACGGTTATGGGATGTGGAGCCCAGAAGGGAGCCGTGGAAGGAGTCAATGAGATCAAAGGATTCAAAACCAATATCAACCTGCTTCCTAAGGTAAGAGTGGAGGCAGTAGTTGAGGATTCCAAGGTGGAGGATATTATCGCAGAGGTAAGAGATAAGGTGGCAACGGGTCATGTGGGAGATGGAAAGATCTTCGTGAGAAACATTGAGGAAGCTATCCGGATCCGTACCGGTGAGCGTGGCAATAAGGTTCTGTAATGTGGATGAATTTCGAAACAAAAGGAGTTTGATAAAGAGGTGATGTGATTTGAAGAACACAATCGTAGATATTAAGGATGTCAATAAAATATATGGGACAAATCATGTGGTGAAGGATCTGAACCTGCAGGTGGAGGAAGGCGAGTTTTTAACACTCCTTGGTTCCTCCGGATGTGGAAAGACGACAACCCTCCGGATGATCGCAGGTTTTGAGGAGCCGACTACCGGTTCCATACGGGTGGAAGGAGAACCCATTGAGGATAAGGAGCCGTATGAAAGAAATGTCAACACGGTATTTCAGAGTTATGCATTATTTCCTCATATGACGATTTTTGACAATGTAGCCTATGGGCTTAAGATGAAGAAGATACCGAAAAATGAGAGAAAAGAACGGGTGCTCGAGATGCTGGAGATGGTACAGCTTGCCGGATTCGAAAAAAGATATCCCAGCCAGTTGTCCGGTGGACAGAAGCAGCGTGTGGCGATTGCGAGAGCACTGATCAACCGGCCTAAGGTACTTCTTCTGGATGAGCCGTTAGGTGCGCTGGATCTAAAGCTTCGTAAGCAGATGCAGTTAGAGTTAAAGCGGCTGCAGAAAAAGCTGAACATCACCTTTATTTATGTAACCCATGATCAGGAGGAAGCACTTACCATGAGCGACCGGATCGCGATTATGCATGATGGCGTAATGGATCAGATTGGATCGCCTACAGAGATTTATGAGAGACCGGCTACCAAGTTTGTAGCTACCTTTATCGGAGAGACGAATGTATTTGACGGTACGATCCGTTCCATTGAAAATGGCAGAGTCGTGATAAGCATTGAAAATGGTGAGATCACATCCTCCGGCAGCGTAGAGGAGGGAGTAGAGAAAAATACAGGCTTTGCAGTCAATGAGTTTGTGACTGTTTCGGTACGGCCGGAAAAGATGCATTTTTCTCCGGAGCCGGTGGATGGCTTTAATGTACCGGCGATGGTAAAGGATTATATTTATGTTGGTTCCGTGATCAAATGTATTGCTGTTTTGCCGAATGGCAATGAGATCAAAATGGAGAAGTTGGCAGGAGAGGAGCTTCCGGCGATCGGAGAAAAGATCTTTATCTGCTGGGCTCCGGAGGATGCCGTGCTGATACATAGTCTGGATAACCGTTTCTATCAGAGTATGGAAAATATTAAACTGGCATAAGGGCAATGAGATATTTTTCGTACCAATATCAAGGAAGAAAGGATGATTTCTATGACGAAAAAGCGATTTCGGGAAAAAACACTTCCTGCAGCGATCATGGTAGGACCGGTAACCTTATGGCTTATCCTGCTGGTGGCAGTTCCATTGATCTATATACTGGTCATGAGCTTTTGCAGTATTGATGAATTTTATAATGTAACATTTCAGTTTACTTTGGACAATTATAAGCATCTGGCAGATGCGTCTTATATCAAGATCTATGCACAGTCTCTGGTGATCGCCCTGCTGACTACCGTGATCTGCATTCTCGTGGCGTATCCATTTACTTATATTATCGCACGGACAAAGAGCCGTTTCAAAAGTCTTCTTTATATGCTGGTGATCATTCCCTTCTGGACCAATTCCCTGATCCGTATTTATGGATGGAAATCCTTCCTGGGAACCTCCGGATGGCTGAACAGTGTATTGATGAAGTTACATATTATATCCCAGCCGTTAGATCTTTTGTTTCAACAGGGAACAACAGTGTTTGGTATGGTTTACTGTCTGTTTCCGTTTATGGTGCTTCCTCTTTATACGGCGATCGGAAAGCTGGATAGTACCTTGCTTGAGGCCTCCTCAGATCTGGGAGCAAAGGGATGGAAAACATTTCTTCATGTGGTGCTGCCCCTGACGGCAAGCGGAATTTTTTCCGGCTGCATTATGGTATTTATCCCGTGTCTTGGATATTTCTTTGTATCCAATATCCTGGGAGGAGGCAATTCCGATGTGATCGGTAATCTGATCGAGCGGCAGTTTAAGAGTGGTAATAACTGGCCTCTCGGAGCAGCGTTGTCCATTATATTGATCGTGATCACCCTGGTGCTTGTAAAGCTGTATCAGAAGACCGGTGGTGACATGGATAGTCTGGGGGTGTAGAGCATGGGAAGAAAAGCGAGAATGCGGATCAAAGGCGTATTTGGAAAGATTTTATGCGGCATTGTGTATATCGTGTTGTTTCTGCCGATTGCCGTTGTGGTGGTCAATTCCTTCAATGCAACCACCAGCAAGCCGTATCTGACCTGGAAGGGATTTACCTTCGACTGGTATTTCAAACTGTTTGACAACACCTCACTGCTGACCGCCTTCGGCAATACCATGATCATTGCACTGGTAACAACCTTGCTGGCAACTATCATTGGTACGCTGGGTGCGATCGGAATGTACAAATATAAGTTTAAAGGAAAGAGTGTGATCGATGGTCTTCTCTATATTCCGGTGGTGATTCCGGAGATCGTCATGGGTATTTCTCTTCTGACCGTTTTTGCAAAGGTTTCGATCCCAAGAGGAATGTTGACATTGATCATTGCCCATGTGACATTTTGTGTGCCATATGTGATCTTCAATGTCCGGGCGAGATTATCCGGCTATGATATTTCCATTGAGGAGGCAAGCATGGATCTGGGAGCCAACCGATTCCGCACCTTCTGGGAGGTCACGCTTCCGGTATTAAAGCCCGGTATTACAGCGGGCGCACTTCTGGCATTTACGTTATCCATTGATGACGTGATCATAAGCTATTTTGTTAACGGCAATACCATGACTTATCCGTTACAGGTTATGGCAAGCATTAAGAGTGGAGTCGCACCGGACGTAAATGCATTATCTTCACTGATCCTGATAGGTACGATTATTTTCGTAATACTGACGCAGGGCAATCTGTTTAAAAAGAAGATGGATTAAATCCGCAGAACATGTTTTAGAATGTTTGTACCAAAAATGGTACAGGTGAAACAAAAAATGCAGCTTTGAAAGGAATGGTGATTTTTATGATGAGATGTGGGAAAAGAGTAATGAGCGTTATGTTGTCACTGGCACTGCTTGGAACCTCTGTGAGTCTGACCGGCTGTGGCAGCAGCAAAAAGGCAGAGAACGGAGAGCTGAATCTGTTTATCTGGACAGAATATGTACCGGATTCCGTGATCAGTGATTTTGAGAAGGAATATGGCATTAAGGTGAACGTATCTACCTTCTCCTCAAACGAAGATATGCTGGCAAAGGTAAAATCTGAGGACGAGGGTACCTATGATATCGTGCAGCCGAGTGATTATATGGTAGAGTCCATGATCAAGCAGGGAATGTTAGAAAAGCTGGATCAGGATGCCCTGACGAATCTTTCAAACATTGGTAAACAGTATCTGGATCCATCCTACGATCCGGGCAATGTTTATTCTGTTCCTTATCAGGGCGGTGTCGCAGCGATCGGTGTCAATACAGATAAGGTAAAGAAAGATATTAAGGGGTATAAGGATCTTTTTGATGGGTCATTAAAGGGACAGATCGTGGCACTGGATGATTACAGAGCTGTGATCGGTATGACAGAGAGAAGCATGGGACTTAGCATGAATGAGACGGATAAGGCAAAGCTTTCCAAGGTTTCTGATAAGTTAATGACATTGAAAGACAATATTTCAGTTTATGACAGTGACAGTCCGAAGTCATCCCTGATCAGTGGGGACTGTAATGTCGGCTACTGCTGGTCTGCAGAGATCGCACTGGCAATGGAGGAAAACTCTGCGATCAAGATTGTATTCCCAGAGGAGGGAGCTTATAAGTTTATTGATAACTGGGCCATTTCCAAGGGAGCAAAGAACTTTGATAATGCCATGAAGTTTATCAACTATATGTGTGATGACAAGGTAGCAGGAAAGGTTATTGAGGAGTTCCCATATCTGAACGTAAATCAGAAGGCGGTAGAGGCAAACAAGGAATATAGTGAAAACGAAGCAAAGAATGTGCCGGCGGAGATTTTTGAAAAGGGAGAATATGTGTCAAATCTTGATACGGATACATTAAAGATTTATAACGACATGTGGAACAAATTGAAAAACTAATTACTGGTTTTGCAGACTCTAGCCGCTGGTTTTGCGGCGGTCTGTGGGCTGAAGTGTGATTACACCGCAAATAGTAATTAAAATAACGTAAACAGAAATATAAAATGGGAGGATTCATTATGGAAGCAAAAAAAATGTATATTGGCGGGGAATGGGTGACCGGCAGTATGGCAAAGACCTTTGACGTGATCAATCCGGCAACCGGAGAAGTGATCGACAAGGTGTATGAGAGCAGTGTGGAGGATACCAGACTTGCTATTGCCGCAGCAAAAAGATCATTCTACGAAACAAGAGAATGGCGTGATATGGATTCCCAGACAAGGGGAGATATTATATTAAAAATTGCCGATCTGATCGAAAAATATGCCGACGAGCTGGCGATGATGGACACGCTTGACAACGGAAAACCTCTCCGCGAGGCAGAGGGAGATATCAGTGATGGAATTCACTGCTTCCGGTATTATGCAGGACTCTGCAAGACACCCCATGGCGGTGTTTATGAGGTAAATGACGGTTTCGGTAAGATGCATTCCTATGAGACAAGGGAGCCGGTGGGGGTCTGTGCGCAGATCACCCCATGGAATTACCCATTCCTGATGTCTGTATGGAAGCTGGCACCGGCACTGGCAGCCGGCAACAGTATTGTGTTTAAGCCAAGTCCAAAGGCACCTCTTTCTACGATCCGGCTGTTTGAGATTTTTGAGGAAGCAGGACTTCCAAAGGGTTGTGTCAATCTGCTGCAGGGAGATGCGGAGGTTGGCTCCGAGATGGGCGAGAATAAGGATGTGGATATGATCACCTTTACCGGAAGCACCAGAGTCGGCCAAAGCCTTATGCGCGCCGCAGCCACCAATGTCAAGAAGATCGGTCTGGAGCTTGGCGGAAAGTCACCAAACGTGATCTTTGCAGACGCCGATCTGGATGGTGCAGTAGAGTGGGCCATGATCGGAATCTTCTTTAATCAGGGGGAGGTCTGCTCAGCCGGTTCCCGTATTATCATTGAGGAAAGTATCCATGATGAATTTGTCAAGCGTCTGAAAAAGAAGGCGGAGGCAATGACCATTGGTAATCCGGTCAATAATCCGGATCTTGGTCCGGTGATCACCGAGAAAGATATGGAAAAGATCCTTTCCTACATAAAGAGCGGTGTAGACGAGGGTGCCACGCTGGTAACCGGCGGAGAGCGTTATACAGAGGGAGAATGTGCCAAGGGCTACTTTATCCGTCCGACGATCTTTGACAACTGTACGCCGGATATGAAGATTGTCCGGGAGGAGATCTTTGGACCGGTTGTGACGATCCAGACCTTCAAAACAGAGAAGGAAGCTGTTGATATGGCCAATGATACCATTTATGGCCTGGCGGGCGCAGTATTTACCTCAGATATTACCAGAGCCCACCGTGTGATCCGTGAGATCCGTGCCGGAATCACATGGATCAACTGCTATAATCCAACCTTCAATGAGGCACCTTGGGGCGGCTATAAGATGAGCGGTATCGGCAGGGAGCTTGGCGTCCATGGAATGGAGGAGTATCAGGAGGTCAAGCAGATCAACATCAATCTGACGCCGGGGATCGTAGGCTGGTATGAGCATTAAGGATACCAAATGAGTAAACTTTAGCAAATATGCCATAAAAAGGCGTTTCAAAGCGTGAAAGTTCTACGTTTTGAGATGCCTTTTTGCCTTGTAATCAGGGGGAAAATGTGATAAACTAGCGGACGGAAAAAACAAATGATTTAGGGAGGTAACAAATGTCAGAAAATATTTGTCTTGAGAAACAGCCATTATCTCAGGAAATGCTGGACAAGATCGATGCATATTGGCGTGCTGCCAATTATCTTTCTGCAGGACAGCTTTATCTGTTAGATAATCCGCTGATGAAAGAGCCATTAACCATGGATCATATCAAAAAGAAGATCGTAGGTCACTGGGGAACCGTACCTGGACAGAACTTCGTATATGTACATTGTAACCGTGTTATCAAGCGTTACGATCTCGATATGATCCTTTTATCCGGTCCGGGACATGGCGGAAACTTTATGATCGCCAACACATATCTGGAGGGATCCTACAGTGAGATCTATCCAAATATCAGCGAGGACGAAGAGGGTATGAAGAAGATGTTCAAGCAGTTCTCATTCCCTTGTGGTGTGCCTAGCCACTGTGCACCGGAGACACCGGGTTCCATCAACGAGGGTGGTGAGCTTGGTTATTCTATCGCACATGCATTTGGTGCTGTATTTGATAACCCGGATCTCATCGCCACAGTAATCGTTGGTGATGGTGAGGCTGAGACAGGTCCTCTGGCTACCTCTTGGCAGTCCAATAAATTCCTGAATCCGATCACAGACGGTGCAGTTCTGCCTGTTCTGAACCTGAACGGATACAAGATCAGTAACCCGACCATCTTCTCCCGTATCTCTCATGAGGAGATCGAGAGCTACTTTGTAGGCTGCGGCTGGGAGCCGATCTTTGTTGAGGGCGATGATCCAATGACAATGCATAAGCTCATGGCTGAGGCCATGGATCAGGCTGTTGAGAAGATCAAGGCGATCCAGGAGAATGCACGTAAGAACAATGATCCGGAGCGTCCAAAGTGGCCAATGATCGTTCTTCGTACACCAAAGGGATGGACAGGTCCTAAGGTTGTAGACGGACAGCAGATCGAGGGATCTTTCCGTGCACATCAGGTACCGATTACCATGGAGAAGCCGGAAGAGCATCTGCCACTTCTGAAGGCATGGCTGGAGAGCTATCATCCGGAGGAGCTTTTCGATGAGAAGGGTACTCTGATCCCTGAGCTGGCTGAGCTGGCACCAAAGGGAGATGCAAGAATGGGTGCGAACCCACATGCAAACGGTGGTCTTCTGATGAAGGATTTAAGACTTCCGGACTTCCGTGAGTATGGCATCGAGGTAGATCCTGGTAAGACAAAGGCTCAGGATATGATCGAGCTTGGTGGATATATCCGCGATATCTTCGTATTAAATAAAGAGAATCAGAACTTCCGTATCTTCGGACCGGATGAGAGTATGTCAAACCGTCTGTACAAGGTATTTGAGGCAGAGAACAGAGACTGGAATGCAGAGCTTCTTGACTCGGATGACTGTCTGGCAAGAAACGGACGTATTATGGATGGTATGCTCAGCGAGCATATGTGTGAGGGATGGCTGGAAGGTTATCTGCTGACAGGACGCCACGGCTTCTTCGCAAGCTACGAGGCATTTATCCGTGTTGTAGATTCCATGGCTGCACAGCACGCAAAATGGCTGAAGGTCTGCAACCAGCTTACTTGGAGACGCCCGATCGCTTCTCTGAACTTCATCCTGACATCCAATGTATGGCAGCAGGATCATAACGGATTTACACATCAGGATCCGGGATTCCTTGATCATATTGCCAACAAGAAAGCAGACGTTGTTCGTATGTATCTGCCACCGGATACTAACTGTCTGTTATCCTGCTTCGATCACTGCGTAAAGAGTAAGAATTATGTCAATGCGATCGTTGCATCAAAGCATCCAAGCTATCAGTGGCTCAATATGGAGCAGGCTGTTAAGCATTGCACCCAGGGTGTTGGTATCTGGGAGTGGGCTAGTAACGATGAAGGCCAGGAGCCGGATCTCGTTATGGCATGCTGCGGTGATACACCGACACTGGAGACAATGGCAGCCGTTACCATCCTTCGTGATGAGCTTCCGGAGCTGAAGATCCGTGTGGTAAACGTTGTCGATCTGTTCAAGCTGGAGTCTAATCATAAGCATCCTCATGGACTGAGTGACAGCGAGTACAATGCAATCTTCACAACAGATAAGCCGGTGATCTTTGCATTCCATGGTTACCCAACACTGATCCACGAGCTGACCTATCGCCGTGACAACCAGAACGTATCTGTTCATGGTTATCAGGAGGAAGGTACCATCACAACTCCATTTGATATGAGAGTTCAGAACGAGATTGACCGTTTCAATCTCGTAAAGGATGCGATCATGCATCTGCCACAGCTTGCAAACCGTGGTTCTTACCTGATCCAGAAGATGAACGACAAGCTTGTAGAGCACAAGCAGTACATCGCTGAGTATGGTCAGGATCTGGAAGAGGTTCGCGACTGGGAGTGGCATACACCGGATAATAAATAATCAAATATAGATTTCGGTAATCTAAATGAACCGGCTTCATGCATTTGTATGGAGCCGGTTTTTTTGGTGAGTCATAGAAGTTTCAATAAAGAGGGAAACTGAAAATCAAATCTTAAGGAATTCTTAATTTTTTCGTTCTTACTTTCGTGATAGGATAAGGGAAAAGAGGGGAGGGAATATCTATGAAGAAGAGAGCGTGTCTTATTCTTATACTGTTTGTTGTGGCGGTGTTGGGAGGCTGCGCCGGTCTCAAACAGAACAAAACCAATGAGAAAGGGAAAAACGTCACAGAGACAGCTGTTAAGAAAGAAAATACAATCGTCTGGGCAGTCCGGGACGATGCGAAGGTTTCAAAAAACAATATCCAAAAAACAAATCAGCTCCTTGCAAAGAAGGGCTATGATCTGGCGATTAAGGTAAAAAAATTAGGGGTAGACAGAACCTATGAGAAACAGGAAATTTATCATAATGCTCTGGAAAAAGCAGTCGAGTTCGGAGAGGTGGATGTGGCGTATGTTGATTCGTGTTATGAAACGGCCCAGGGGGAGATGGCACAGTATTTAAAGAGCGGTCTTTTTTATCCGTTGAACAAATGGCTTCATTCCGGGGAAGGTAAGGATGTCTATCAGTTGTATGATAAGGAGGTCTGGAAGGGCTGCAGTGTTGATGGGAAAAATTATGTTTTCCCAAATGAGATCTATTATGATATTCCGGAAGAAGTAATCGCCTTTCGGAAGGACCATGTGTCACAGAAGCTGATCAAATCATGGGACGGAAGCTGGAAGGATCTGTTTCGGATCATGGAAAAGGTCAAATTGTCAAAGGATGAGGTGATGGTGACCGGCTATCCGATGATGGATTATTTTGAAGGACAGGTGAAAAAGCGGAGATATATGATAGATGATGATATTGTTTATGATATACAGGATCAAACGGTCCATCAGCCCTTTGAACTGAAGGAGTTTTATGAATATCTGTCTTTTCTGCATAAATGTTATCAAAAGGGTTATATCACTCATGAGATGGAGGATATCTTAACCTCCAAGGATGAAATTGAACATCTGGCCCGTGGAGAATATGCTATGGCATGGACGGCAGAGGAGTGTCTGAAACCATCGGAGCATGTCTTTGCAAGAAGATCTCTGTGTGTAAGGGGGATTCTTGGAGAAGGTACAGCGGTGTCTGCTTACTCTGACAAGAAGGAGAAAGCGCTGAAGCTTATGAAGATCCTTCGAACGGACGATGAGATCGCAAATACCCTGATATGGGGCGAAGGGGATGGTAAGAAGCTGTTAGACGGGGATGGCTATGTTAAACAATCCATAGACAGAGTCAGTGACCGGTCGGCGTTTGGACTAAACGACGGAATTTTTCAACAGAAGGAAGAGGATGTGACACCGGTAAAGAATATGCGGGAATACCGCAGCAAATGGATTCATTATACTCCGAGAACAACTTCCCGTCTGCTGGGATTTTGGCCGGATTACAGCAGCTTTTATGAGGAACTGACAGAATATCAGCAGGTGCTTGGGGAATCTGTGAATTGTTTTCAGGAGAAGGATTTTGACAGGGCATATCAGGAGGCGGCAGAACGTGTGGCAGAGGCGTGGAAACCGTTGGGAAAGAAACTGCAGCGTCAGATCAAGGAATGGAAAAATAATAAGTAGACCGGTACAAAAGAAATAGGAGGAGGTAATGCTATGAAGGGAAAACGAAAGAAACTTATCGCAGGGGGTGTCCTTTTGGTGATCCTTGCAGTTGGAGCAGCCGTTGGTGTAAAAAGCTATCAGGACAAAATGAAGAACAGGTTATGGTCTTCAAAATGGGAGGACAGCTTCTGCAATCTGCACAATAACAATTATATGGCAAACGGCATCCTGCATGAGCAGGACTGCTATATCCGCTTTTGTGATAATGCCTCCGGAAAGGACGATCTGATCTGTGTGGATCAGAATTGCAGTCATGAGGCATCAAAGGATTCCTCCTGTGGGGCATATGTTTACGCATCCGGACTGGCAGGCATGGCGATCCGTGGTGATCATATCATGTACATTGCAGCATCGAAGGAGGACTATGGAAAGTGTGCGCTGTATGTGGCTGATCTTGAGGGAAAAGAACGGAAAAAGCTTGCAGATCTGATGGAAGCGGACCTGATCTGTGACGTGCTGTATCATGACAATATGATATATGTATCTTATCTGCAGATGCAAAAGGATGGACAGGAATCTGACATTTATGGAATCTATGCCTATGATCTGCAGAAGAGAAAGGGATATGAATTATTCCGAAAAGAGGGGAATAGTTATTGCCCGGATGGAATGGCGATGGGGGATAAATGGCTCTACATTTCCTATGCATATTCTGACGCGTCTAAGGATGAGATCCTGGCCCACAGTGAGGATCAGCAGTTTGAGAAGGAGCATATGAAAATCTGTGTAAAGGGAATTGATCCGGTGTCAGGAAAGGAAAAGAAGTCACTGGATGGTTTTGGAAACAATAATGTGCTGTTGTATAAACAGGGATATTTGTTTTACACGAAGGATCAGGATCTGTATTGTTATTCGGAAGAAAGCGATTCTGTCGAAAAGATCAATGAAAAGGGAGATTATATTGCCATGACAGGAGGTCCGGAAGGAAAAGCATATTTCAGGGCATTAGATCCCAAAACAGGAAAATTAATATGTGCTGTCTATGATATCGCAGATGGTCGGTGGAGCAGTCAGGTGACAGATCCATTTTTCCCGGAGGCAGTTTGTGGGGACAATGTCTATGGATCGGACGATTCCGGAAATCTGGCAAGGATATCGTTAAAAGCAATGGAAAAAGGGGATGTCTCCAAGGTGCATGCGTATGAGTCACAGTGGGATGCAGAGTGACCGGGACATTTCATAAAAAGCTGCAATTAGTAAAAAGGGGGGAGAAGTATGCGGCTGTTCAAACAGGAATGGAAAAAGTGTACCACAAGAGATGCCTTTTTCATGATATTTCTTTTGTGCTTTTTAGCGGCTCTGTGGGTGGTGTGGTTCCGGGTTTATCATATTTCCTATGGAGATCAGTTTTATCCGGATGAATACCGTAAGATTGTATCCCAGATAAAAGGACGTGAGGGGACACAGAGGGAAGCGTACGTGTCTAAACTAAAAGAGGATGCGGATCTGAATTTTGCCAAAAGAGCCGTTGTGAAGGAATGGAATCAGGTGGACGGGTATGAAGCTTATCTGGAAAAAATACAAAATGGCAGCTCCGGTGGCTTGCGGGGGCTTCAGAGTGATCCTTATCAGGACAGACTACATAAAATATACCATATAAAATATAAAGATCTTACAGCGGAAAGAGTACATTTTATCGGAGGAAGGGGAATTTCCCTGTTTTGTCATACGGATGTCATGGATGGGATGATCCTGCTTTTGCTTCTGCTGGTGGTCATTCGTCTGGTGGTCTGGGAGACAGAATCCGGAATGGGCTGTATCAGTGAGGCAACGCGGAATGGAGCTTATGTATTGACGAGAACGAAATGGCTTGTGGGGATGGCATTAAGTCTCCCGGTGGCATTCATTCTAATGCTTTATAAGCTGTTTATGTATGCTTCGGCTTACGGATTTACGGAGTGGGGAAGTGCCGTTCAGGCTTTGCCGGCATTTTCCGGAGTAAACCGGAATATCAGTGTGGGATGGTTTCTGGTAATTTTTATGGGATACAAGCTGGCGGGATATTTGCTTTTATATACGATATTATTCGGTCTTTCGATGCTGGGACAGAAAATGATTTCCGCTGTTGTTCTGCAGGCTGGATTTCTGGGTGTTTCCTTCTTTTTCCTTCGTCAGATCCCGCTATCCGGGTATCTGGCAGGACTACGTTATTTTAGTCCTCTCCAGTGCATTGATCAGGAGTTTTTGCTGGGAGGCTATCGCCCCTTGAAGCTGTTTTCCTATCCGGTCAGTTATCTGGGAATGTGGCAGGCAATGTCAGTGTTTTTATTTTTGGTGGTAAGCGGTTTTATCTGCACAAGGAGTCTGCAAAGGGAGCAGGGAAAGTGGATATCCTCAAATATGGCGCATATTCTGGCGGTATTTCGCAGAAGAAGACCCTATCAGATTCGGAAAAGATCATCTGTTTTCCGGTGGGAGGGAAGGAAGGGCTTTCTTTATGAAAGAAGCATCTGGCTTCTGGTGATCGCGGCGGTGGGGATTCTGGTTTTATACAGACCTCCTAAGGAACAGATCCTGACGGCGGAGGAGTCCTGTTACCAGGAGGTGATGAAGAAGCTGGAGGGACCATATACTGCGGGGAAGAAGAAAATGGTGCAGAAGAAGCTTGCAGAGCTTACGAAGCTGGAAACAGATGTGCAGAAGAATGGTTCAAAATATACGATGATCGCGATGCAGGTGGCACAGGAAAAATTAGAACAAAAACCGGTGTATCAGAAGATGGAACAATATTTAGAATATGTATCCCAAAAGAAGGACACAGGAATTGTCTATGAAAAGGGATGGCTGCTTTTGTGGGGAAGGAAAATTCCCGGGGGATATCTGAAATGGTGTCAGGTACTGGCGGTGCTTCTGATGGTTCTGATGAGTGCAGGATTGTGGGGAGAGGATCAGTGGCAGCAGACAGAAGTGATATGCAGAGCCAGCCGCACCGGAATACGCAGGATCAACAGACAAAAAATGTGGTGGAATATGATATATGGTGTGACCGTGGGAATTCTGGTGTATGTGCCATGGATCTATGCGTGTGGACAGACCTATTCTCTGAAAACATGGTCTTTCTCGGCGGCAAGTATTCCTCATTTTAAGAGTGTCCCATTTTTATCTCTGGGAAGCGTGATATTTTGCAGTTATCTGCTGCGGATTTTTTATCTGATATTGGTTGGATGTGTAACAAAAATGGTACAGAGCAAAGTGAAAAGCCGTAGTCTGACGATCTATGTATCTTTGCTGCTTGGGCTGATACCGGTTTTATTATTGTAGAGGGGGAGAGCGTGATGCTGGAATTACAAAATATCGTAAAAACATATGGAGAAAAAAGAGCATTAGACAATTTTTCTTTACAACTGGAGAATGGACTTTATGGACTGCTTGGCGAAAACGGAGCCGGCAAATCCACTCTGATCAAGATACTGACCTGCAATCTGAAACAGGATGAGGGCAGCATTTTGATGGATGGAAGAAGTGTCCGTGAAATGGGACAGGAGTACCGGGCAATGATCGGATATCTGCCACAGGAATCGGTGGGATATCCGCAGATGCGGGTGGGAGAGTTTATGGAATATGTTGCGGCACTCAAGGGAATTTACGGGGACAGAAAAGGTTTGCAGGATGAGATCATGAGGCTGCTGGAGCAGGTTCATCTGGAACGGGAGTTTCGGGCAAAGTTTTGTCAGCTTTCCGGGGGAATGAAGCGGCGTCTTCTGTTTGCACAGGCAGTTCTTGGAGATCCGAAGCTGTTGATTCTGGATGAGCCTACGGCAGGGCTTGATCCCAATGAGCGGATCTCCATGAGAAATCTCATTGCCAGAGAGGCGATGGATAAGATCGTGATTCTGGCAACACATATTATCAGTGATATTGACTGTGTGGCAGATCATATTATCCTCATGAAGCATGGAAAGAGTATGGGATGCAAACGACCGGAGGAGTGGATGGATGCCGTGATGGATAAGGTGTGGGAGATTACCTGTGATCCCGGATCGGTAGAGACCTTTCAACAGCAGTATGTGGTTACCGCCATGCGTCAGTGTCGGGAGGGAATCAACATGCGGATCCTTTCCGAAGAAAATATGGAGTCAGATGGCTGGAAGCATTGTGAGCCGACATTGGATGAAGTGTATTTGTATTATTCTTCCGGAAAATAAAAAGGGCAAAACCAGCGTTTTGTTTTTTTACACTGCGTTATGAGCATTTTTCGATACAAAAAAAGGGGTGTCCCGGATTCGGGACACACCTTTCTTGATACTTTGTAAAAATTATCGCATGTCAGCGGAATAATTACAGCTGAGGACCTGCAGAAACAAGTGCCTTACCAGCCTCATTACCCTCATACTTAGCGAAGTTCTTGATGAATCTCTCAGAAAGATCCTTAGCCTTAGCCTCCCACTCGGAAGCATCAGCATAAGTATCACGAGGATCAAGGATTCCTGTATCAACACCGTTGAGCTCTGTAGGAACCTCGAAGTTGAAGTAAGGGATCTTCTTGGTAGGAGCATTTACGATATCACCATTCAGGATTGCATCGATGATTCCACGGGTATCCTTGATGGAGATACGCTTACCGGTTCCGTTCCATCCTGTGTTAACCAGGTATGCCTTAGCACCGTTTGCTTCCATCTTCTTAACAAGCTCCTCTGCATACTTTGTAGGATGCAGCTCCAGGAATGCCTGACCGAAGCAGGCAGAGAAGGTAGGAGTTGGCTCTGTGATTCCACGCTCTGTACCTGCAAGCTTTGCTGTAAATCCGGACAGGAAGTAGTACTGTGTCTGCTCCGGAGTCAGGATAGATACCGGAGGAAGTACGCCGAATGCATCTGCAGAAAGGAAGATTACGTTCTTTGCTGCCGGTGCAGAAGAGATAGGACGTACAATATTCTTGATATGATCAATTGGATAAGAAACACGAGTATTCTCTGTTACGCTCTTATCAGCGAAATCAATCTTTCCATCATCTGCAACAGTTACGTTCTCAAGGAGAGCGTTACGCTTGATCGCATTGTAGATATCAGGCTCAGACTCGATATCAAGGTCGATAACCTTAGCGTAGCATCCACCTTCGAAGTTGAATACACCGTTGTCATCCCAGCCGTGCTCATCATCACCGATCAGGAGACGCTTAGGATCTGTGGAAAGTGTTGTCTTACCTGTACCGGAAAGACCGAAGAAGATTGCTGTGTTCTTTCCGTCAAGGTCTGTGTTTGCGGAGCAGTGCATAGAAGCCATGCCCTTCAGTGGAAGGAAGTAGTTCATCATAGAGAACATACCTTTCTTCATCTCGCCGCCGTACCATGTATTTACGATAACCTGCTCTTTGCTGGTGATGTTGAACATAACAGCTGTCTCAGAGTTAAGACCTAACTCCTTGTAGTTTGCTACCTTAGCCTTAGAAGCATTGTAAACAACGAAATCCGGCTCAAAGTTCTCAAGCTCCTCAGCGGTTGGCTTGATGAACATGTTTGTTACGAAATGTGCCTGCCAAGCTACCTCTACGATGAAACGGATTGCCATACGGGTATCCTTGTTTGCACCACAGAAAGCATCAACAACATACAGCTTCTTGTTTGAAAGCTCTTTGATTGCCAGCTCTTTTACTGAATTCCAAGCTTCCTGAGAAGCAGGATGGTTATCATTCTTGTACTCATCGGAAGTCCACCATACAGTGTCCTTAGAATTCTCATCCATAACGATGAATTTGTCTTTAGGAGAACGACCGGTGTAGATACCTGTCATAACGTTCACTGCACCAAGCTCACTAACCTGGCCTTTTTCATAGCCTGTCAGTTCCGGCTTTGTCTCTTCTTCAAAAAGTACCTCATAAGAAGGGTTGTAAACAATCTCAGTAGTTCCGGTAATGCCATACTTGCTTAAATCAATTTGTGCCATGTTTCTTAACCTCTTTTCTTTAAATTTGTACGGATTAACCATTTCCGGCAGGAGCGGAATGCCTCTGTGGATACAGATTTTCTGCAATAGCGGAAATGATGAAACTGTTTCGGAAAGTGACCTGTTTAAGCCACTCTTTTTCAGAATAACATATAAATTTATGAAAATCAATACGCTTTTCGGGCAAATTTGCGGCAAATTTCCTTGTAATCTGATAGGATTTTTCAAAAGCGGCAATTTCGGGAGCGGATGGGATATTTTTGCGGTAAATCGGGTAAAATCTTTCTGTATTGATGTAAATAAAGTGACCGGCAAAGGATATGTGCCGGATGACGGGATATCGGAAGGGGGCAGATCGTAAATGGCCTGTTATTATAATATAGAAGACGGACTCATAGAGTTTTCCTCGGAAAAGGAAATAAAGCATGAAAGTGGAGAGAGGACAGAAGCCGCTTTGGCAGTACTCTGTGGGAAAGAAGCGATGAAAAATGTCTTTTTGCAGTCTCTGGGTTATCCGGCAGTGGCCGCCTCTTCCCAAGTTCATTTCTGTAAGGCGGAGGTACATCTGCATTTTTTATATGGAACGTATCTTTCACCGGTTACGGAAAAGGAGAGAGGACAGTTTACCTTTGTGCTGGCTCCGGACCATTTATATCTGATCGAAGAGGGAGAAATGGCAAAAAATATCCTGTGCCGTCTGAAAAAAACATTTCAGAAGAGGGGCGGCACAGGATATGTGTGGGTGGAGTTTATGGAGCTTTTGCTTAAGGACGATCTGGAGAAGCTTTCGGGGCTGGAGGTGCGTCTGACTCATCTGGAGGATGAGGTGCTGTCCGGTAATATCAGCCGGTTTGATCAGAAGCTTATCCGGTGCCGGAAGGAAATCCTCCGGTATTCCCATTATTATCTGCAGCTTCAGGATGTGACGGATGTTCTGCAGAAAAATGATCTTGGTATCTTTACCGGAGAAGACCTGGCAGGAATCCGTCTGCTGCGGGAAAAGATCGGACGGCTTCATCAGGAAGCCGGGATGCTCCGGGAATATTCCACCCAGGTCCGGGAGGTATATCAGGCGCAGATTGAGATCCGCCAGAATAAGATCATGAAATCTCTGACCATTGTTACCGCAATATTTCTGCCACTGACCCTGATCGCCGGATGGTATGGCATGAACTTTACGGATATGCCGGAGCTTCATTGGAAATATGGCTATCCGGCGGTAGTTGGACTGAGTGCGGTAACGGTGCTTAGCTCGCTGGCGCTTTGTCATAAAAAGCATTACTTTCATTAAAAATTAAAATGATAACAGCAAGGTATCGTTTTATTCCGTGATCATATTTTTCCGGACAAACTTTGCAAACTTTTTCTGACCGGTGATGTTCAGATGGATTCCATCCTGATAAAACCAGTCCGGATGCTTTGGACCTTCCTTTGACCAGGCAATGACGTGGACGTTATTATTTGCTTTTGCTACCCGGCGGATCGTATTGTTGACGTCTCTTTGTACCGGCAGATTGCGGCCATAGGCATCGATCCAGTAGATGGTGCGATCCGGTCCGAGATAATCAATCAGTTTCTGACCCGTGGCAGAGTTGAAATTGCCATTGGTGCCCAGAGCAATAATGACGGTGTCTCCAAGATTTCCTTTTTTATCCATATTCTTGACGATATCCAGAGCCTGAACCACCTGACGGGACACTTTGGCGTCAATGACGGCATTTTTGTACAGCTTTTTGAAGGCAGGGGCGGCTCCGAGAAAGACGGAGTCGCCGATAACGGATATGGAGGATTGGGAGATGTCGGGAACTCCGGTTGCAGCAGAATGAGTGGCAGCGGTTGTGCCGGCAGGTGTGTTTTCCGGAGGATTGGCAGGAGTGGCTTCTTCTTTGGCAAGCTCCCGTTCATTTTGTTCAAGCTCAGCTTTTAACTGGGATGCATCTGATGTGGGAGCATGGTAGATACCATAGGCGGCGATCAGAATAGCAATGACCAGAAGGGCAGAGCCGAAGGATTTTAAGGTGTTCATAAAATGGTTGTTTTTCTTTTTCATGATAATATTACATTCCTTTCTTATGATTATTGATTGTTAATGTAAAGCGGTCAGGAGTAAAACGATGACCGGATAATGCCATAAATAGATATTGTAGCTGTATTTGCCGAGAAAGGCAGCCTGTCCGGCAAGGGGAAGCTCCTGGGGCAGCGTCTTCTGGTTTTCTGTAAAGAGGATCATTACGGCAAAAAAGACGCTGATCACAAACATTCCGCCCAGATACAGAAAAGGATTACTGCCCTTTACGATCAGAAACAATACCAGCGTGATACCAAGCATTGAGGCGAAGATGGGAAGTTGTCGCTTCCGGTCCGCCGGTGTACATAAAATGGGATAATTATGACGCAGTGCTCCGAGAAACATGCCGAGACACAGCGTAAAGCCCATGGTATCAGTTCCGTAATAAACACGGGAGGGGTCGTCTCCGGGATGATAGAGGCAGATCATAGTTGTCAGGGAAAGAAGTGCAGGTGCCAGAAAGAAAAAGCAGGCTCTTTTTCCACCAAGCCGGTGATAGCACTTCTTATACAAAAAGAAGAGAAGAGGCCAGAGCAGATAAAACTGCATTTCCACTCCCAGAAACCACAGATGGGTAAAGGGAGAGGCACCGGTGAGCCGGGAAAAATAGGAGGCATCCTGTGCAATCTGCCACCAGTTGTTATATCCCAGAAAGATACTTAAGATCTGCTCCCGGATTCCGATCATCTGACGGCTGTGGGTCAGGGTCATCACACAGCAGGTGACCATCACCATCAGAAACAGAGGTGGTATCAGACGGGAGATCCGTTTTTTATAGTAATCCAGAGCCGGAAAGGTATCCATATCCAGATAAGATATGGAGGTGGTATACATAAGGTATCCGGAAAGAACAAAAAACAGGGGGACACCGAGAAAGCCACCGGGAAATATGGATGGGATCAGATGGTAGAAGAAGATACCAAGGATCGCAATCCCTTTCAACATATCAAGACCTTTCTTCTTTGGCAGATGCTGTCTGGATGATTCATTTTTCTGTGTCATCATGTGTCAACCTCCTGTTGTTTTACTTTGTAAACCACACTATACATTTTTGGGTTTAATTTGTCAACCATGTTTTTGAAAAAAAATTAAAAAGAGCATCTGGGGTGCGATTGATTCTCCAAATATAATGGAAACAGAAAAATAAAAGAAAGTGGTTGACATCTTAAACTATATAATATAGAATGTGGTTGACAATGTAGAATTATGCTAGAAAGGTTTGGTTAAGAACGTGAAAGAAGAAGTAAAAGTAACGAACAGTGAATGGTACGTTATGAACTGCCTTTGGGAACAGAGTCCGTTATCTCTGATGCAGATGGTTCCTCTTTTAAAGGAAAGTGCCGGATGGAGTAAAAGTACAAGTGCTACCATGGTGCGGCGTATGACAGAAAAAGAACTGATTGGTTATGAAGAGAACGGAAAGGCGAAATATTTCTTTCCGAAGGTTGATAAGCAGGATGTGGTTGTTCAGGAAACCAGGGATTTTCTGCAGCGCATTTATGACGGCAGCGTGGGAATGATGATGAGTGCCCTTGTCCGTCAGGATGATCTGTCAGCAGAAGATATTCAGGAGCTTCAGGAAATCTTAAAGGCAGCAGAAAAAAAGACACAGAAAAAACAGAGGAAAAAGAAGTAAAGTGAGTGGAAAGGATAAGGCGAGAGAATGGCAGAATTTGGGTTATGGATGCTTGAGTCATCTCTTCTTGTATTAATGATCCTGGGAATCCGTAAGGTGTTCAACGGAAGGATATGTTATGCAGCAGTTTATGCATTATGGCTGGTGGCAGCCTTGCGTTTTCTGGTACCGTTCAATATCATTCCGACACCATTCGGCATCGGTACGATGGTGTCAGATACAGTGTCTTCGTGGAAAGCATCCGAGGCGGAGAAGACAAAAGCAGCAGGATTGTCAGTGAAAGATGCCGATATGGTTTTAAATCCGGATGGACAGAACATTTTATCAAAAACAGCAGGAAAAAAGACCGCTTTGGATCGTATAAAGCGTCAGAACGGCGGCAATGGAAAAAACATAGAAAAGGTGAAGATTGTGTATTCGGGGAAACATGCACAGCCTTCATGGAATGCGAAGCTGAGAAGTCTGCCATGGAGTCGGATATGTATTGCGGGCTGGCTCAGTATCTCAGGTATATTCCTTTTGTTTTTTGTATGGTCTAATGTCGGTCTGATGCACCGCCTGAAAACGGATCGGAGATATCTGGGACAGCGGGGAAAGGTGGCTGTCTATGGGACGGGAGTGCTGCAGACACCATGTCTGTACGGAGTGTTCCGTCCGGTGATCTATCTGCCGGAAAGTCTGCTTGACAGAGAGCAGGAGGAGATTGAGCAGATGGTGCTCCATGAATATGTTCATTATCTCCACCGGGATTATATCTGGGCCATGCTTCGGATCCTGTTACTTTCTGTGTACTGGTTTCATCCTTTTGTGTGGGTTGCTGTGAGTTGTTCCAAAAAAGATGCAGAGATGTTCTGCGATGAGACGGTGATCCGTCTGCTGGGAGAGGACAATCGTCTTGCATATGGATCGCTTCTGATACAGATCGCAGGGGAACATCATTGGGGGGATTTCCGATATTCCATGATGCCTATGAGCAGAAAGGGACGGGAAATGAGACGAAGGATCCTTGCCATCAGCCAGCCTAAAACCTACTCCAGATGGATTGCGCTTCCGGTGGTGGCGGTCGTCAGCATTTCTGTTTTAATGACTTGCAGTACCGGGATTGGCATGGCTATGGGCAGAGATTCCAAAGGGGGAATGGAATCAGCAGTGAAGCCGGTCACATCCGGCGGTATGGAAGGATTTCGTACCGATCAGCTCTTAATGGAGAGAATATCGGGACTTTCCGGAATCAATATGACACAGAATCCGCTTCTGATGACTACCGGGGGAGAGTTTCAGGTGCAGGTTTCGGTGGAAGGTGCAGGCAAGAACGGCGTGTCGCAGAAGATATCGGATGAGGATGCCGTTGTATGCCGGAAACTTTTTGAAAAATATGTCGCTGTATTTACGGAATCTATCAACAGCGGAAAGACCGGGAGGATCAAGCAGGTATTGAGGGAAGGAACAGATGTGTATGCCCAGCAGACAGCACTGGCCGAAAATTATCATAAAAGGGGCATCAGGGAAAAGGCAAAAAGCTGTGATGTGGTTCTGATCAAGGTATTAAACGAGTGCACGATTCAGATGAATTCAAGGGAACAGATAAAAGTAACTTATGGGGATAAAACAACAAAGCTTGTGAAGCAAAGTTATTGTTATACATGTGAAAAGAAAAATGGACGTTGGATCATTACGGCAATGAATGAGGTGAACGAATGATAATATTTCTCTTGCCAAATGATCAGGAATCAGTTATTCTAATATAGAATGAAAACTTCATGTGACTGACGGAGTAAGCAGGAGTACCTGCGGGAAGCATGAGGAATAGGAAAAGCCGACCGTCTGGGCAGCCGCAAGGGTTGTTCGGGCGGTTTTTGTTTTTTGTGGGGTTGTTCCCACAGGATATCATTTTTATTCGTGTGAAGGAAAGGAGCATATTATGCAGAAGTTATCATTACAAAAGGAACTTACAGGAAATGCGTATCCGGGCAGAGGAATTGTGATCGGCAAGACTCCAAACGGCAAATATGCAGCGACTGCATATTTCATTATGGGTAGAAGCGAAAACAGCCGTAACCGTGTCTTTGTAGAGGATGGGGAGGGAATCCGTACCCAGGCATTTGATCCATCCAAGCTCAGTGATCCAAGCCTGATCATTTATGCACCGGTTCGTGTTCTGGGGAACAAAACCATCGTGACAAACGGAGATCAGACTGATACGATCTATGATCTGATGGACAAGCAGCAGACATTTGAGCAGGCACTCCGCACCAGAGAGTTTGAGCCGGATGCTCCAAATTATACACCGAGGATTTCCGGTATTATGCATGTGGAGAACGGAGAGTACAATTATGCGATGTCCATTCTGAAAAGCAATAATGGCAATCCGGATGCCTGCAACCGTTATACCTTTGCCTATAGCAATCCGGTAGCAGGAGAGGGACATTTCATCCATACTTATATGGGCGATGGCAATCCGCTTCCAAGCTTTGAGGGAGAGCCAAAGCTGGTGGAGATGATGGACGATATGGATGCCTTTGCAGAGATGCTCTGGAGCAGTCTGAATGAGGACAATAAGGTATCCCTGTTTGTTCGTTATATTGATATCGCGACAGGAGAGTGCAAGTCACGTATCATCAATAAAAATAAATAATATGTTTGCAAATCCATGGAAAACGCATAGATGAACGAAAAGATAAATATAACAAAATAATATCAGGAAAGGATAACAATCATGAAAGAATTAGAATTAAAATACGGATGTAACCCAAATCAGAAACCTTCCAGGATCTATATGAAGGAGGGGGAGCTTCCAATTGAGGTGCTCAACGGAAAGCCGGGATATATTAATTTTCTGGATGCATTTAACGGCTGGCAGCTTGTCCGCGAGTTAAAGAAAGCAACCGGACTTCCGGCAGCAACCTCTTTCAAGCATGTATCTCCTGCCGGTGCAGCAGTGGGACTTCCGCTGTCCGATGTGCTGGCAAAGATTTACTGGGTAGATGATCTCGGAGAGCTGACTCCTCTTGCAGCAGCTTATGCGAGAGCCCGAGGTGCAGACAGAATGTCTTCTTACGGTGATTTCATTGCACTTTCTGATGTCTGTGATGTCTGTACTGCCAAAATGATCAAGAGAGAGTTTTCCGATGGTATCATTGCACCGGGCTATGAGCCGGAGGCACTGGAGCTTCTCAAGGAGAAGAAAAAGGGCAATTATGCGATTATCCGGATCGATGAGAATTATGAACCGGATCCGATCGAGCATAAAGAGGTATTTGGTATTACCTTCGAGCAGGGAAGAAATGAGTTAAATATCGACAAGGATTTCTTCAGCAATGTGGTAACAGAGAATAAGGATATTCCGGATTCTGCAAAGATTGATATGGCGATCGCAATGATCACACTGAAATATACACAGTCCAATTCTGTCTGCTTTGTCAAGGATGGACAGGCAATTGGAATCGGAGCAGGTCAGCAGTCCAGGATACATTGTACCAGACTGGCAGGCAGCAAGGCGGATAACTGGCTGTTAAGACAGTCTCCACAGGTGCTGGGACTTCCTTTTAAGGAGGGCATGAAGAGAGCTGACCGTGATAATGCCATTGATCTTTATATCGGAGAGGATTACATGGATGTACTGGCAGACGGCGAATGGGAGAGAGTATTTACCGAGAAGCCTCCGGTATTTACAAAGGAGGAGAAGGAAGCATGGCTTTCCAAGGCAACTGACGTGACTCTTGGCTCCGATGCGTTCTTCCCATTCAGTGATAATATTGAGCGTGCATTCCGAAGCGGTGTGAAGTATATTGCACAGCCGGGTGGATCGATCCGTGATGGAGAAGTGATCGAGGCATGTAACAAACATGGCATCGCCATGAGCTTTACCGGTATCCGTTTATTCCATCATTAAAAACGACAGCGGCCGGTATTTCGATAAAAATTGATGGAATGATCCGGCAGATCAATACTTAAACGGAAAGGTGATGGAACATCATGGGATATCGTACCGTGGATGAGTGGGAGAACTTTGAATTTCAAGATGCAGACATTGGACAGATCCATATGCAAAATGGTCATCTTTATCTGGAACTGGGATATGTTACGATCCTGCCGGATAATTCCTGTAACCGGGATATCCGTAAGATGGGAACCAATGAGCTGACGTTGCAGCTTCAGCATGTAGAGATTGACCGGATCGTAGAGGAAGGTTACAAGCTTTACGATGCCGATGGTAATTTTACCAAAAGCGTGGAGGATCAGGAACTGGCCCCGGAGGAGTATCCGAAATGGATGGAGGATATGGCGGGAGGAGCAGTCTATCAGATCCTTCGCAGAACGGCAGAAGGAGAGCTTCCATATGAGTATGAAATATATCTGGATGCCAATGAGAAAACATATCTGGCAAAGGTATATGCCAAACACGATGTGGAAGTATGGGAACGGTTTATGAACCGTCATTCCGATTGATTTAATGAACCTTCGTACAATAGCATAAAAGCTCATATCAGGAGTTTCTTTAAAACTCCGTTATGCACAGAAATCGTGCACAGATATGCAGATATATTGATATAAAGAGTTTCCTTTTGTGAAACTCTTTATTCTCTCAAAGGAAAAGTGAGGATAATTCTAACAGAGGGGTTTTGATTATTATGAATAAAAAACGATTGTGTATTGGTATATTGGCGCATGTCGATGCGGGGAAAACAACATTGTCGGAGGCAATGCTTTATACTTGTGGGATGATCCGCAAATTTGGCCGGGTGGACAGCAAAGATGCCTTTCTGGATACCTACGAGTTAGAGAGAGAACGGGGGATCACAATCTTTTCGAAACAGGCGATGCTTCGTACGGATGATCTGGAGATATCGCTGTTAGATACCCCGGGACATGTGGATTTTTCGGCTGAGATGGAGAGAACCCTTCAGGTGCTGGATTATGCCATTCTCGTGGTGAGTGGTATGGATGGAGTGCAGGGACATACCAGAACACTCTGGAAGCTTTTGGAGCGTTATCAGGTGCCAGTCTTTGTTTTTGTAAATAAAATGGATCAGCAGGGCACGGATCAGTCTGGTCTGATGGCAGAAATAAAAGAAAAATTATCGGATAACTGTACGGATTTTGGGACAGATCACAAGGGCAGCATTTATGAAAGTGCTGCTCTTTGTGAAGAATCTTTATTGGAACAATATCTGGAGCATGGGAATATTTCAGATGACGAAATTGCAAGGCTGATCTGCGAGAGGCAGATTTTTCCGTGTTATTTTGGATCCGCACTGAAAATGGATGGTGTGAAGAGTCTGTTGGATGGGATCAGAAATTATGGTATGTGTCCTAAATTTGGTACAGAATTTGGTGCAAGGGTGTTTAAAATCCTCCGGGACACTCAGGGAAATCGTCTGACATATGTCAAGATTACCGAAGGAGCATTAAAGGTCAGGGATGTACTTTCTTATCTGCCGAAAAATGCCGGGGACGGGCAGATTGCAGAAAAGGTCAATCAGATCCGGATATATTCCGGAGAAAAGTATGAGACGGTGGATGTGGCAGAGGCAGGCTGCGTCTGTGCACTGACAGGACTGACAGGAACATATCCCGGTGAGGGACTTGGCATGGAGAAGGATTCTCCGGAGCCTGTTCTGGAGCCGGTACTGACGTATCAGATGATCCTTCCGGAGGAGGTTCATCCGGCGGCGTTTCTGCCGAAACTGCGGATACTGGAGGAAGAGGATCCCATGCTGCATGTTCTGTGGTCTGAGGAGCTGCAGGAGATTCAGGTGCAGGTAATGGGACAGGTGCAGCTTGAGATCCTGCAGAGACAGATTAAGGAACGGTTTGATGTGCTGGTCGTTTTTGGGGCAGGAAAGATCGTATATAAAGAAACCATTGCAGATCGTGTAGAGGGCATCGGACATTTTGAACCGCTTCGCCATTATGCAGAGGTTCATTTGATCCTGGAGCCGGGAGAACCCGGAAGCGGGATGCAGTTCCTTCTGGGCTGCAGTGAGGAGATGCTGGATAAAAACTGGCAGCGTCTGATCCTGACGCATTTGGAGGAAAGAACACATAGAGGTGTCCTGACCGGATCTCCATTGACCGATGTGAAGATTACAGTAGCAGGTGGCAGGGCTCACCTCAAGCATACGGAGGGGGGAGACTTCCGACAGGCAACCTACCGTGCCGTGCGTCAGGGGCTGATGCAGGCGCAGTCTGTTCTGTTGGAGCCGTATTATGATTTTGTATTGGAGCTGCCATCAGAGCATGTGGGACGGGCTATGACAGATATGAGTCAGCGGGAAGCGGAAACAGAGGCTCCGGAGATTCATGGAAGCCATGCACTGCTGAAAGGAAGAGGACCGGTATCTACTCTTTGGGATTATGCGAAAGAGGTGGCGGCCTATACCAGGGGAGAGGGAAGCTTTTCCTGTGTCGCAGGGGGCTATGGTCCCTGCCACAATGCCCAGGAGGTGGTGGATGAGATCGGTTATGTGCCGGAGGAGGATCTGGCCAATCCCACAGGATCTGTTTTTTGCAGTCACGGCTCCGGGTTTTATGTAGAATGGGATAAGGTGCCACAATATATGCATGTGGAGAGTGTGCTGGATGCGGCAGAGGGGACTTTGGACGAGGAATCCGTCTGGCGGGAGTACCAGATGCGCCACAGCCGGGAACAGGAGAACTCTGAGCAGTGGATCGGTGTGGACGAAGTGGACCGGATCTTGGACAAAACCTTTTATGCAAACAGAAAAGAGGGATTTACTCCTCATAAGGGAATTGCCCATCGGAAGAATCGGCAAGTGAAGCAGGCGCAGGTCCGGGAATATGGACAGGGAAGTGCAAAACCGGCAGCCAAAAAAGAAAAATATTTTCTGGTAGACGGTTATAATGTAATCTTCGCCTGGGAAGAATTAAATGAGCTTGCCAAGGTGAGTATTGACGGGGCAAGAGGAAGACTGATGGACATTTTATGTGATTATCAGGGTGTCCGGAAGTGCAATCTGATCGTGGTATTTGATGCGTACCGTGTCAAGGGACATCCTACGGAGATATACGATTATCACAATATTCATGTGGTTTACACAAAGGAAGCGGAAACGGCAGATCAGTTTATCGAGAAATTTGCCCATGAGAATGGCAAAAAATACGATGTGACTGTGGCAACCTCAGATGGTCTGGAGCAGATCATTATCCGGGGACAGGGGTGTGGTCTGATCTCGGCCAGGGAGTTTGAGAAAGAAGTGACTGCTGTAAAAAAAGGCGTTGTTTCCAGACTGCAGGAACAGAAACAGAGTGGACATACATTGATGGACAGCCTGTCGGAGGATTCCAGAAAAGAACTGAATACACTGAAAAAACAGTGATACTGTAATGAAGAGGATGGAGAGGGAATCCTTAAAACAGAATATTTGCAGACGGAATGCCGGAAGGAGGATGGATATGGAGCAGGATAAATTGTTACAGGTACAGCAGGCAGTGAATCAGGTCATTCAGGGAAAAGAGGATGTGGTACAGAAAGTTTTTGCAGCAATGATCGCCGGAGGCCATATTCTCATGGAGGATATTCCCGGAGTCGGAAAAACAACATTAGCTACTACTTTTGCAAAAACTCTGGAACTTACGTATCACAGGGTACAGTTTACACCCGATGTGCTGCCAAGTGATATTCTGGGATTTTCCATGTATCATAACAAGACAGGAGAGTTTGAATTTCATCCGGGTTCCATTTTTTGTAATCTGTTTCTGGCAGATGAGATCAACCGGACGTCGCCGAAAACGCAGTCAGCACTTTTGGAAGTTATGGAGGAACGGCAGGCGAGTGTGGAGGGCAAAACCTGGAAACTGCCGGATCCGTTTTTTGTGATCGCAACACAGAATCCAAGTGGTTCTTCCGGTACACAGCTTTTGCCGGAATCCCAGCTGGATCGTTTTATGATCTGTCTTTCCATGGGATATCCGTCTCACAGGGATGCGGTTTCTATTTTGAAGGGGGAAGTCTGGAAAAAGACAGATAAAAGGCAGAGGGTACTTAGCATTGAGGAGTTGAAGGATCTGCAGAGAGAGGTCGAGCAGATTTATGTCCATGATGAGATTTATGAGTATATTGTTTCTTTAGTAGAGGAAACCAGAAAACCGGGATATTTTGCGGAGGGAGCCAGTCCCAGAGCAGCGATCGCACTGCTTCGTATGGCACGGGCAATGGCGCGCCTTGCCGGAAGGGATTTTGTGACAGCACGGGATGTACAGTGTGTATTGAAGGATGTACTGGGACATCGTGTGAAACCGGGAGCCAGAGCAAGGGCAGAGGGGAAAAGCGTGGAGGAATGTATCCATGAGCTGATCCTTCATGTGAAAAGTCCCCGGAGTTAGGAGGCACTTATGATGAATAAATCTCATTTGCGTTTTCGATGGGCACATTTCGCCGGTTATCTGTTGGTGTTTGTGGGAGATGTGGGTGCATTTTTTGTGCTGCGGAGCTATTTTCTTCTGATGACGGCTGTGGTTCTGATTTTTGTGGGAATTATATCCATATACGGAATGCTTTATCTGGCAGGAAATCTGCAGATAAGATTGTATCTGTCCGGACAGAAGATCGTTTTGGGGGAGGAATTAGAGTTTCGGGTCAAGCTGCTTCACCGGGCGCATTATTTTGCGTTGAACTGCATACTGGCAATGGAGGCGGAAAATGTATTTCGGGAGAGCAGATCCTTCTGGGAGATTTCCATGCCGGTGCATCAGGGCGGTGTTTCGAAGGTGGTTCTGCCGTTAAAAGCAGAGCATCTTGGAAAGTATGAGATACGCTGTAAAAAGGTAAATATCCGGGATCTTTTGGGAATTATGGAGGCGATGGTGCCGGTTGAAGCTTATTGTGAAATGACGGTGCTTCCGGAGATTGACAAAACAGATGCGGTGGAAACCTCCGGTTTTCTGGCGGGAATGTCAGAGACGGAGGAGAGTATGGAAAAAGGGTATGATTTTTCAGAGGTTCAGGATATCCGGGAATATATTCCGGGAGATAAGCTGCGGGATATTCACTGGAAGCTTTCTGCAAAGCAGGGAGAACTGATGGTGAAGGAGCGGATCAGTGTGTCCGGTTCACAGATGGTCATACGGATCGCATTGTCTCGGGAAAAGGAAATATCGGAGCTTTTGCTGCAACGTGCCGGAAATGTGGCGGCCTCCTTTGTACATCAGAATCTGCCGGTATGTCTGTTGGTATGGAACGGGCAGCAGTATGCATTTGATGAATATGTCTGCGATGACATGGAAGAACTTCAAAGAGCATTTGCACGGATCCTTTCTATGTCGTTATCTGTCCGGGTGAATGAACAGCAGACGTTATATTTAAAAAACAGCTATCCGTTTTTACGGACATATCTGAGTATTGAAAATGAGGATTCCCAGGTACAGGTGGTGATGAAAGATAATGTTTGATGGATGGAAAGAGATGGGTGGTAGAAGACATTCGAAAAATAATCTGCAAAACAGTGATAACCGGAAAATGGATTCTATGACATTAACAGAGGGACTGACGATCTGCCCGGATCAGCTGCCGAAGGAAAAGCGATTAGAAACGCTTTTTGTAAAAGGTTTTGTGGTGTATCTTCTGGTTATGGGAGTGATGGGGGCGTATCTGTCTTCTTTGAATGTGGAATTTTCCTGGCCTGTCATGCACATTCTGGTGCTTTTATGTTCTTTGTACTGTGCTTCCTTATATTACAGTAATCTGTGGCAGAATACAGGATATCTTCTCTTGTTGGCAGGAATCGCGGCGGGGGGATATTTTTTGGGCAAATATATCAATAGTGGTTTTTATTCTGTTGCCAATGATATGTCGGAAGCGGCATCCGAGTTTTTTCAAAGTAATGCCATGCGTTCTTATGGGGAGCAGATTGGAAACCGGTACGCAGCGATCACGATTTCTATGAGTTATATCGGTTGTATCTGCTGTGTTTTGGTAAATATTATGGTTTCCAGAAAAATGCGATGCGGTATGGTCGTACTTCTGGAGGCTGGGGCTTTGGCAATGCCATTATATTTGGAGAAAGAACCGTCATTTTTGTATATGGTCATGAACTTGGCGGGGATTCTCGTATGTTTTATGATTCGGGGAAATGGACATTATCGATTGACTTTTCAGAACAATGCCTATGAGTGGGATGACCGGAAAAAACGGTTTGCATATGTATATGATGTCAGAAGTATGGCAAGGACAGTACTCTCTGTTATTGTGTTCTGCATTGTGGTTCTGGGAGCCGGATCCGTCATATATCCCGGAGCGCTCCACAAGTCTGTTCGTGGAACAAGTAATCTGAAAAAAAGAACCATGGAAACAGCGAAAAATGTATCCATGCTGGGTCTGGCAGGTCTGTTTAATTTTTATCCCAATACGGGTGGTTTGACGAATGGTACTCTGGGAGGAGTCAACGCGGTTCGTTATGATTATGAGACAGATCTTACGATACGATTTGCACCGTATACACAAAACCGGATCTATCTGAAAACATTTACGGGATGTGATTATATGCCCTATAACAACCGCTGGAGGAGACAGACGGATTCCTATGGAAATCAGGTTCCGGAGCAATCGGATACCACCACGGCATTGATGAAGAAAAATTATCAAAAACATAAAAAGAAGACGGGGAAAGGCCATATTTTTGTGAAAAATGTGGCGGCAGCATCGGGAGTATATCTGCCATATTATTCAGAAGAAATAAATAAGGAGATATTCCCGGGAACGCAGCAGGAGTACACTTTTTATCCGTCTCTGTCGGGAAAGGCCATCGGTGTAACAGAGGCTGCCCGGCAGGAGGCACAGGCCGACTGGCTTAATATTTCTGAGGAAAATCAGGCAGAGATTGAAAAGCTGTGCCAGGAGGCGGGACTGTCCCCGGAGGATAGTGTCCCCAATAACGTACAGAAACTGGCACAGTATTTTCAGGAAAATATTCCATATTCTTATCGGCCGGGGGCAACACCGTACCGGGCGGATTTTATCAATTATTTTCTTGGGAAAAACAGGCGGGGATATTGTGCGCATTTTGCCAGTGCAGCAACTCTGGCATTTCGTTATATCGGAATTCCGGCACGTTATGTGGAAGGGTATGGAATCGACCCGGAGGACATTGCCGAAGAGGGAACGATTCAATATGAGCAGAAATATCAGGATTATTATGAAGGATATTCTGAGGTTGGAAAAACAGCAGTTGTCTCTGTGAATGTGACAGATGCAAGTGCCCATGCATGGGTGGAGGTTTTTGACCCTGATATGGGCTGGCAGGTTGCAGATGTGACGCCGTCCACCGGAGAAGAGCCGGATGATAACGGATTGTGGCAGAGGATCATTCATTTTTTAGGAGGAAGAAATTCATCCGGAAATGATTCGAAAAATGGAAATGATAGTCAGATAGATAACGGGGCAGTGGAACAGGTGAAAAGGACCACGGGGTATATTTCGGCTGGAGTTGTTGTGGCAATTCTTGTGTGGTTCGTTATCTGGAGGCTTAGAAGGTATGCGGTATGGTGGATCCGGTTCTGGAAAAGCGGCAGAAATGACCGGCTGATCATGGAGTATCAGCGGTATTTGAGGAAAGTTTCTCAGAAGCAGGATTCCTTAAAGGAATATAAAAATTATAAAGAACAGTTAAATTGGCTGAATAATCATGGATATTGGTGTTCAGATGTGGTAAGATTGGAAAAGGCAGTTTCCATATTGGAACGAGCCGGATTTTCGAACGTGGAAGTCACAGCGGAGGAATATGAGCTGATGAGAAAGTGCTTTCGCAGAAATAAAAGGGCAGCCGGTAAAGTTTCCGGCAGAAAGAGAGGTTGATGATGAATCAGGAAAATACAGAATTATTTTTTGGAGATGAGCAGGATGTTGTGATCACTTTGGAGGTGGAGGACGGAACAGAGACAAAGGTAACACCTCTGGCAAGCTTTGAGATTGATGAACTTGGCAATGAGTATATTATTGCGGCAGAGCTTTCACAGGATGAAACGAGCATGACCGGTGAGGTGCAGATCCTAAAATATGAGGAGGACGAGGATGGAGATGCGTCCATGTCATCTATCGAGGATGAGGAGGAGTACGAACTGGCAGCGGAAGCCTGTCGTCAGATTATTAAAAGCGGAGCGATTGAGGGATTTGATGTGGAGGAGGATGACGAAGATGAAGATTCCGAGGAATATAACGAAGACTATCTGAGTGATATCGGAAATATCTTCCCAGGCCTGTCTATTGATAAAGGGGATGAGGAGTAGACCGAGTTTGCTGTTTTTGACAATAAAAGGAAAATGTAATATAATTTCTCTTAGTTTTTTTGTAATATGTGGGATGGTGGGATCCCGGGTTTTGACAGAGAAAGCTTGAGAAAAGGTATTTTCGGGTGAGGAAGGATAACATATGGAGAAAAAGAAGCTGTTGGTTGTAGATGATGATGCAATGGCGAGAGAAATGATTCAGCAACTGTTGCAGTATGATTGTGAATGTATTTCAGCACAAAACGGAGTGGATGGGCTGTCCTATCTGGAACAGCATCCCGGTCAGGTGGATCTGGTGGTGACAGATCTGATCATGCCGGTAATGGACGGTTTTGAAATGATGAAATGCATTCAGGCCAATGCATTAAACTGCAATATTCCGATTCTTGTGATTACAGCTTCGGATCAGCAGGAGGATATCAAAAAGGCATTTGTCTATGGTGCAGACGATATTCTGATGAAGCCACTGCAAGCTGATATTGTCAGAAAGCGTATCTTAAATATGTTTGATATTGCGGACAGCAGAAGCATTCATAATGTTATGGAGGATATGGTGCGGATCGAGATTGATGAAAATATCGATGAGCTTGGAATCTGTCCGTGTCCGGTATGCCGCAGGGATCTGATGACCCTGACATTAAATAATGTCCCGCCGAAGTATGTCAATACCGAAAAGGGAGCGATCATGTCAAAGGTGGGCAGTATGTCCCGGACGGAAAGAATCAAGCTTTTGGCAGAGATTGCACATTGTGCAGAGATGGTGCGTGACAGGCCACGCCATTCCCTTCCGGACAGCAATATCACGAAATAGCCGGCAGAAAATTCTGTGGGACGATGGATGTTGTCAGGGAGATATCCCATGAGGTTTACGAAGGAACTATTCCTTTGAAATATAAAATACGACACAGATGAGTGTCTTATAATGGAGGCAGAAATGAAAGTATCAAAATTGGTAGGTTCACGTTTTAAGGAGAAACCGGCGGATTGTGTGATCGACAGCCATGCACTGATGGTGCGGGGCGGTTATATGAAATATGTTGGCAATGGTATTTTTTCCGAGTTTCCGACGTTGAGAAAGATTACCGCAAAGATTGAAAATATCATCCGCAGTGAGATGGATGCCATTGACGGACAGGAAGTATTATTCCCGGTTGTTCTTCCGGCAGATCTGTGGGAGGAGTCCGGCAGATATGAGAGCGTAGGAAGCGAGCTTCTTCGATTTACCGACAGAAATAATGCAAAGCATGTTCTTGGTATGACCCATGAGGAGGCGGCAGTGCATCTGGTACGTGAATATGCCCAGACATATACTAAATACCCGTTTATGATCTATCAGGTACAGAGAAAGTTCCGTGATGAGGCAAGACCCCGTGCCGGAATGATCCGTGTCCGCGAGTTTACCATGAAGGATGCTTATTCATTCCATACCTCCCAGGAGGATCTGGAGCGTTATTATGCTGTCGCATATAAGGCGTACAATCGTATTTTCCAGAGAGCTGGCATTCCGGAGGTTGTTACGGTAGCTTCGGATTCCGGTATGATGGGGGGGAGTCTTTCTCATGAGTACATGCTTCTGACACCGGTTGGAGAGGATTCTATTGTACTTTGTAATGAGTGTGATTTCCGTGCCAATATGGAAGCGGCAAAGACGATCGTTGAAAATCAGTCCGGTCAGGCTGAGGAGTTAGAGTGCATTGAGACACCGGACTGTAAGACCATTGAAGATGTCTGCAGATTTTTGAAGAGTGATGTAGAGGCTTCCTGCAAGGCAGTGGTATATCAGAAGAATTCTGACGATACCTATGTGGTTGCTTTTGTCAGAGGAGATTATGAGATCAATGAGACAAAGCTTCGCAACCTGGTGGGAGAGGAAATCCACCCGGCAGATATTACAGAGGACTGTGGTCTTGTTGCAGGATATATCGGACCTTATCAGATCACAGACAAGGCAGAGATATATCTGGACGTATCCCTGAAGGGTATACAGTCTGTGGTTGCCGGAGCCAATAAGGAAGGTTATCACTATAAGGGATTGAATCTGGAGCGCGAGCTTGGTGAGGTAACATACCATGATATTTCCAAGATCCGCGAGGGAGGCATTTGTCCTTGCTGTGGCAAGCCTTCTATCACGATCAAGCGTGGTATTGAGGTTGGAAACATCTTCCAGCTTGGTACAAAGTATACGAAATCTATGAATATGCAGTATACTGATGAAAATGGTGAGCTTCAGTATCCGATCATGGGATGTTACGGTATCGGTGTCGGCCGTCTGGCAGCATCTATCTGCGAGGCAAAGCATGATGAGTATGGTCCGATCTGGCCAATTTCCATTGCACCTTGGGAGGTTGAGGTATGCTGTCTCCGTGTGGATGACGAGGAGACTAAAAAAGTTTCTGATGAGATGTATCAGAAGCTATTACAGGCAGGTGTGGATGTGATCTATGATGACAGAGATGTACGTCCGGGAGCGATGTTCTCCGATGCGGATCTGATCGGTGCACCGATCCGTGTGGTGGTAAGTCCGAGAAATCTAAAGGAGTCCTGCATTGAGCTTGCGACAAGAGACAAGTCATACAAGGAGATGGTTCCGGTAGAGGAGGCATTTGACGCAGTTCTGAAATTGAAACAGAAGCTGTTTGATGACATTAATGCGAAGGTAGAAGCATACGAATAAATAATGTGGTGTATGGGATAAAGGAGTATTTATCCCCAAATACCATATTATAAGTATAGAGGCATTTCGTTGGATTGATATCTACCATGGGATAGTTGTTCTGCTGTATGAATATATACAGTGGGGCAACTATTCGTTTTTTAGAGGGGGTTAGGTATGATTAACTTTATTGCAAAACATTGGATATCGGATTATAAGGAATATCAAGACAAACGTGTGCGTCAGCAATATGGGATCCTTTGCGGTATTGCAGGGATATTTCTAAATGTGTTTTTGTTTGCCGGAAAGCTTTTGGTGGGCTGGCTCAGCCATTCCATTGCTATTATGGCAGATGCTTTTAATAACCTGTCGGATGCCGGATCTTCCCTGATCCTTCTGTTTGGCTTCCGCCTGTCGGGACAGAAGCCGGATCCGGAGCATCCTTTTGGCCATGGCAGACTGGAGTATGTGGCGGGGCTCATCGTATCGGTGATCATTATGGTTATGGCAGTGGAGCTTATGAAAAGCTCCGGGCAGAAGATCCTGCATCCGGAGGAGGTTGTCTGGCATACCTGGACATTGGTGGTTCTGCTGATCTCCATTCTCGTAAAGTTGTATATGTTTACATATAACCGTTCCTATGGAAACAAGATTGCCAGTGCAGCTATGGGGGCGACTGCTCTGGACAGCATCAGTGATGCGGTGGCAACCTTTGTGGTTCTGGTTTCTACAGTGGTATCCCATTTTACGGGACTTCAGATTGATGGTGTGTGTGGTATGCTTGTGGGGCTATTTATTATGTATGCCGGCATTTCCGCGGCAAAGGACACCATCAATCCGCTGCTGGGCCAGCCGGCAGAGGATTGTTTTGTAGAGAGAGTTCACGAAATCGTTCTTTCCCGGAAGGAGATCCTTGGCATGCATGATCTGGTGGTTCATAATTACGGACCGGGACGTACCATGCTTTCCCTGCATGCAGAGGTTCCGGTGGATGGAAGTCTGGTGGAGCTTCATGAGGTGATCGACGAGGTGGAGCACCAGATTTCTGACGAACTGGGATGTACGGCTGTGATCCACATGGATCCCATCTGGGCAAAAGATGAGGAAACGCAGAAGATGAAAAAGGAGATGGAGGCAGATTTAAAGCTGATTGATCTGTCACTGGCACTTCATGATTTCCGTATGGTACGGTGTACCGGTCATATGAAACTGTTTTTTGATATTCAGGAGCCGTATTCCTGTAAGATTGAGGAGAAGGAGCTGGTGAAAAGACTGCAGGATCATGTGGCAGAAAACCACCCGGGAGTAGAACTGGTGGTATATGTTGACCGGTTTTAAGGTGTTTTGAAGGGATGATTTACAGAAATCTCCTTTTGTGGTATGATAAATAAAGTTTTGTCAGGTGACCCCTGAATGGATAAAGAGAGAATGGAGGCAATGAGATTATGGGAATGACAATGACGCAGAAGATTTTAGCGGCACATGCAGGATTGGAGTCAGTTCAGGCCGGACAGCTTATTATGGCAGATCTTGACCTTGTCCTTGCAAATGATATTACCGGTCCGGTAGCGATTCACGAGGTGGAGAAGCTAAACAAAAAGACAGTATTTGACAAAGATAAGATTGCCCTTGTTCCGGATCATTTTACCCCAAATAAAGATATTAAGTCTGCGGAGCACTGTAAATGTGTCCGTGAATATGCCAAAGAGCATGATATTACCAATTATTTTGAAGTGGGACAGATGGGTATTGAGCATGCCCTTGTTCCGGAAAAGGGACTGATCGTGGCAGGAGATGTCTGCATCGGAGCAGACTCCCACACCTGTACATATGGAGCATTAGGAGCTTTCTCTACCGGTGTCGGAAGTACCGATATGGGATGCGGCATGATCACCGGACAGGCATGGTTTAAGGTGCCTTCTGCCATTAAGATCGAGCTTACCGGCAAGCTTTCCAAATGGGTCAGCGGTAAGGACGTGATCCTTCATATTATTGGAATGATCGGCGTGGACGGTGCACTGTACCGCTCTATGGAGTTTGCGGGAGACGGTGTGGCAAGCCTTTCCATGGATGATCGTTTCTCCATTGCCAATATGGCGATCGAGGCAGGCGCCAAGAATGGTATCTTCCCGGTTGATGATCAGACCATTGCATATATGAAGGAGCATTCACAGAAGGAATACAAGATCTTTGAGGCAGATGAGGATGCAGAGTATGACGAGGTCATCAAGATCGATCTGAGCTCCTTAAAGCCAACCGTAGCATTCCCACACCTTCCGGAGAATACAAAGACCGTGGATGAGGCCGGTGAGGTTGCCATTGACCAGGTTGTGATCGGATCCTGCACCAATGGCCGTATCTCTGATCTCAGAGAGGCAGCAAGCGTTTTGAAGGGACGTAAGGTGGCAGATGGTATCCGTGCCATTGTGATCCCGGCAACACAGAGTATTTACATGCAGGCGATCGAGGAAGGCCTTGTTCAGACCTTTATCGAGGCTGGAGCTGTGGTAAGTACTCCGACCTGTGGACCTTGTCTGGGTGGTCATATGGGCTGCCTTGCAAAGGGAGAGAGAGCGGTTTCTACCACAAACCGCAACTTTGTAGGACGTATGGGCCATGTGGAATCCGAGGTATATCTGGCAAGTCCGGCAGTTGCAGCAGCCAGTGCAGTGACCGGCAAGATCTCACAGCCATCCGATCTGGGACTTTGATGTAAGACAACAGTTTTGCAAAGAGCATTTATGCGTGGATTTAAATTGCCATGTAAAAACGTGGTTGATTATAAAGTATATGGAGGAAAGTAAATATGAAAGCATGTGGTACCGTTCATAAATATGGAGATAATGTAGATACAGATGTCATCATCCCGGCACGTTATCTGAATTCATCAGATCCGGCAGAACTGGCAAAAAGCTGTATGGAGGATATCGACCCTGATTTCGTAAACAGAGTGAAAAAGGGCGATATTATGGTAGCCAACAAAAACTTTGGATGCGGTTCATCCAGAGAGCATGCTCCGATCGCCATCAAGGCATCCGGCATAAGCTGTGTTATCGCAGAGACATTTGCCCGTATCTTTTACCGGAATGCCATCAATATCGGACTTCCGATCATTGAGTGCCCGGAGGCAGCCAAGGAGATCGAAGCAGGAGATACTGTGGAAATTGATTTTGACAGCGGTGTGATCGTGGACAAGACAAAAGGAACACAGTATCAGGGACAGGCATTCCCTCCGTTTATGCAGAAGATCATTAAGGCAGAGGGATTAGTGAATTATATTAACAGCAACTATGCAGAGTAATCTGGGATAAGGAGAAAAACATGGTATTTGGAGTAATTCTTGCCGGCGGTGTCGGCAGTCGTATGGGAAATGTTGAGAAGCCAAAGCAGTTTTTGAAGATCGGAGGAAAGCCGATCCTCATTCATACCGTAGAGAAGTTTTTGATGCATGATTCTTTTCAGGAGTTGATCGTACTGACTCCGACAGAGTGGATCGAGCATACCAAAAACCTTCTGAAGAAATATCTGGGTGAGGCAGGAAGTGCCGTAAAGGTACTGAAAGGTGGTTCCACCAGAAATGAAACTATTATGAATTCCATCGCATATATTGAGGAAAACTATGGACTGGATGATGATACACTGATCGTGACACATGATTCTGTTCGTCCATTTCTGACTTATCGTATCATTGAGGAGAATATCAAGTATGGTTTACAGTATGGCGCATGTGACACAGTGATCCCTGCAACGGATACAATCGTACACAGCGAGGACGGCAAGGTGATCACTTCTGTACCGGATCGTTCCAAGATGTATCAGGGACAGACTCCGCAGACTTTTGGAGCTAAGAAGCTCAAGGAATTATATCAGTCACTGACAGAGGAGGAGAAGGAGATCCTGACCGATGCTTCCAAGATTTTTGTAATTAAGGGAGAACAGGTTTATCTCGTAGAGGGTGAGGTTTACAACACCAAGATCACCTATCCCTATGATCTCAGAGTAGCAGAGTCTCTGTTAAATGACCAGAAGAACGGAAAGTAAGTGAACAGGAAATAGTTTGTGCCGAAGGGCAGAAAGGATTTTTATGTTAAATACGATATATCGTTTAGTGGCACCCCGGAGATTTGAAATTGCATTTCAGGATATCAGTCTTCAGGGAGATGAAGTGATAGTCAGACCGACACATTTGTCAATCTGTCATGCAGACCAGCGTTATTATCAGGGAGCGAGGCCGGCTGAAGTACTGGCGAAAAAGCTCCCGATGGCGTTGATCCACGAGGGGATCGGTGATGTAGTGTACGATCCACAGGGTGTGTTTAAGCCGGGAGACAGTGTGATCATGATACCGAATACTCCGGTAGAGAAGGATGATGTGATCGCAGAAAATTATCTGCGTTCCAGCAAATTCCGTGCCAGTGGCTTTGATGGCTTTATGCAGGAGCATGTTGTTCTGACCCATGACAGGGTTGTGGCACTGGATCCTTCGATCGATAAGGTGATCGCTGCATTTACAGAGCTTGTATCGGTGAGCATGCATGCAGTTCTTCGTTTTGACCGTTTTGCACATAAGCGTCGTAATATAGTTGGTATCTGGGGAGACGGCAATCTGGGCTATATCACCTCTGTTTTATTTAAGGCAACCTTTCCGGATACACAGCTTTATATCTTTGGTGTCAGTGAGGAGAAAATGTCTTCCTTTACCTTTGCGGATGCCACCTTCAATGTCAATGACATTCCGGAGGATCTGCTGGTGGATCACGCCTTTGAGTGCGTGGGAGGTGCTGCATCCCAGAGTGCGATCAATCAGATGATCGACCATATCCAGCCGGAGGGAACCATGTCCATTCTCGGTGTATCCGAGTATCCGGTACCGATCAATACCCGTATGATCCTGGAAAAGGGTCTGCGGATGTTTGGAAGCAGCCGGAGCGGCAGAGAGGATTTTGAGAGAACGGTAGCTCTGTATCAGAGCAATCCGGAGATCATCAATTACCTGAGCAATATCGTGGGAGCACAGGTTCCGATCCGTGATATTAAGGATATGAACCGTGCTTTTGAACTGGATAACCAGAAGAACATGGGTAAGACCATTATGATCTGGGACAAATAAATGACCGTTGACACTAATAGATTTTATGGGTACACTATAGGTTAGTGCATTTTAAGTATGTGTGATCAGACAGAGAAAGCATTCGATGCTAAGCGGATGAAAGGATATCCCGCTTTGAAAGAGAAAGGAAGCGAATATATGAAGTACAGGATTGCATCAATTCCCGGTGACGGTATCGGCCCGGAAATTGTAAGAGAGGCCAGAAAAGTATTGGCGAAGGTTGGAGAGGTCTATGGCCATACGTTTGAATATGAGGATCTGTTAATGGGCGGATGCTCTATTGATGCATATGGAGAGTCGCTGACCGATGAGACTCTGGAGAAAGCGAAGGGTTGTGATTCCGTATTGCTGGGAGCGGTCGGAGGAAATGTAGGACAGTCTAACTGGTATCAGATCGAGCCATCCAAGAGACCGGAGGCTGGTCTTCTCAAGATCCGTAAAGGACTGGAGCTTTACGCCAATATCCGTCCGGCAATTCTTTTTGATGAGCTGTCCGGAGCATGTCCGCTTAAGGAGGAGTTGACCGAGGGAGGCTTTGACTTTGTGGTGATGCGTGAGCTTACAGGCGGCCTGTATTTTGGAGACCGTAAAACCATCGAGGAGAATGGTGTTAAGAAAGCCATTGATACCCTTACATATGACGAAAACGAGATCCGTCGTATTGCAAAGTGGGGCTTTGATGTTGCCATGAAGAGAAATAAAAAGGTCTGCAGTGTAGATAAGGCAAACGTACTGGATTCTTCCAGACTCTGGAGAAGTGTTGTGGCAGAGGTCGCAAAGGACTATCCGGAGGTAGAGCTGACCAATATGCTGGTCGATAACTGTGCAATGCAGTTAGTCAGAGATCCGAAGCAGTTTGATGTGATCCTTACCGAGAACATGTTCGGTGACATTCTTTCCGATGAGGCAAGTATGGTGACAGGTTCCATCGGTATGCTGTCTTCCGCAAGCCTTGGAGCAACAAAGCTTGGTCTTTATGAGCCGAGTCACGGTTCAGCACCGGATATTGCAGGACAGGACATTGCCAATCCAATCGCAACGATTCTTTCCGCAGCAATGATGCTCCGTTACTCCTTTGATCTGGAGAAGGAAGCAGATGCGATTGAGGATGCGGTAAAGAAAGTGCTGGCTGAGGGGTACCGCACCGTGGATATTATGGATGAGGGCAAGACCCGGGTCGGAACAACCAAGATGGGTGATCTGATCGCAGAGCGCATTGGATAAAATTGGGATATGTATATATGAAAGGCATGGTGACAAGAGATGAGAAGTGATGCAGTAAAGAAGGGAATGGCAACGGCGCCGCAGCGTTCGTTGTTTAATGCACTTGGAATTACAAAAGAAGAGCTGGAAAAGCCGTTGGTAGGTATCGTAAGTTCCTACAATGAGATCGTTCCGGGCCATATGAATATTGATAAGATCGTGGATGCGGTAAAGATGGGCGTTGCAATGGCAGGCGGTACACCAATCGTATTTCCGGCGATCGCCGTTTGTGACGGAATTGCCATGGGACATACCGGTATGAAGTATTCCCTGGTAACAAGAGATCTTATCTGTGATTCTACAGAGTGTATGGCTTTGGCGCATCAGTTTGATGCCCTTGTTATGGTGCCAAACTGTGACAAAAACGTACCGGGTCTTCTGATGGCTGCGGCACGTTTGAATATTCCTACCGTATTTGTCAGCGGTGGTCCGATGTTAGCCGGTCACGTTAATGGACAGAGAACAAGTCTTTCCTCTATGTTTGAGGCAGTGGGATCATATGCGGCAGGAACCATGACAGAGGAGCAGGTAGATGATTATGTATGTCATGCATGTCCGACCTGCGGATCTTGCTCCGGTATGTACACCGCCAACAGCATGAACTGTCTGACCGAGGCAATCGGTATGGGACTTCAGGGCAACGGTACGATCCCTGCTGTATATTCTGATCGTATCAAGCTTGCAAAGCATGCAGGTATGAAGGTTATGGAGCTTTATGAGAAAAACATCTGTCCAAGAGATATTCTGACACCGGAAGCATTTGAGAATGCTCTGACTGTAGATATGGCTCTGGGATGTTCTACCAATACTATGCTTCATCTGCCGGCAATCGCACACGAGGCAGGTGTTGAGTTGAATCTGGATATGGCAAATGCCATCAGTGCCAAGACTCCAAACCTGTGTCATCTGGCACCGGCCGGTCATACCTATATGGAGCAGTTAAATGAAGCCGGCGGTATTTATGCAGTGATGAACGAGCTGAACAAAAAGGGGCTGCTTCATACCGATCTGATCACAGCCACCGGCAAGACCGTTGGGGAGAATATCGCCGGCTGTGAGAACAGAGATCCTGAGGTGATCCGTCCGATCGACGATCCATACAGTGAGACTGGTGGAATTGCGGTTCTCCGTGGTAATATTGCACCGGACAGCGGTGTAGTAAAGCGTTCCGCTGTAGTACCGGAGATGCTGGTACATGAAGGTCCTGCCCGTGTATTTGACTGTGAAGAGGACGCTATTGCAGCGATCCGCGGCGGCAAGATCGTAGAGGGCGATGTGGTGGTGATCCGTTATGAGGGACCAAAGGGCGGTCCCGGTATGAGAGAGATGTTAAATCCTACTTCTGCCATTGCAGGAATGGGACTCGGCTCCAGTGTAGCACTGATCACAGACGGACGTTTCTCCGGAGCATCCAGAGGAGCATCCATTGGTCACATTTCACCGGAGGCAGCCGTTGGCGGTCCGATCGCATTGATCGAGGAGGGCGATATCATTGCCATTGATATCCCGGCCAATACTATCAATGTAAAGGTTTCCGATGAGGAACTGGCAGCACGCCGTGAGAAATGGACTCCGAGAGAGCCAAAGGTGAAGACCGGATACCTGGCAAGATATGCATCTATGGTTACTTCTGCAGACAAGGGTGCAATTTTAAAATCAAGTCTGTAAATTAATTAAATGAATGAGAAAGGAGTATACATACGATGCAGTTAACAGGTTCTCAGATTGTAGTGGAATGTCTGAAGGAACAGGGCGTGGATACCGTATTCGGTTATCCGGGAGGAGCCATTTTAAATATATATGACGAGCTTTATCGTCATCAGGATGAGATTCATCACATTTTAACATCCCATGAGCAGGGAGCATCCCATGCAGCAGACGGTTATGCACGTTCCACGGGACGTGTGGGTGTCTGCATGGCAACAAGCGGTCCGGGAGCGACCAATCTCGTTACGGGAATCGCAACCGCACATATGGATTCCGTTCCGTTGGTGGCGATCACCTGTAATGTAGGTGTACCTCTGTTGGGCAAGGATTCCTTCCAGGAGGTTGATATTGCCGGTGTGACCATGCCGATCACAAAGTACAGTTTTCTGGTAAAGGATGTCAGGGATCTGGCAGGTGCGCTGAGACGTGCCTTTAAGATCGCACAGACAGGACGTCCGGGGCCGGTGCTGATCGATATTGCGAAGGATGTTACAGCCAACAAGACAGAGTATAAGCCGGAGGTGCCAAAGATTATCCCGCGTTCCATGGAGCAGATTGAGGCAGCTTCCGTAGAGAAGTCATTAAAGCTGATGCGCAAGGCAAAACGCCCGATGATCTTTGTGGGCGGCGGCGCTGTGATCTCCGGAGCGGAGAAGGAGCTGCTTGAGTTTGCCAAGAAGTTAGATGCCCCTGTGACAGACAGCCTTATGGGCAAGGGTGCATATCCGGGCACCGATGATAATTATGTGGGAATGCTTGGTATGCATGGAACCAAAACTGCTGACCTCAGTGTGGGAGAGGCAGATGTGCTGGTGGTACTGGGTTCCAGGTTTTCCGACCGTGTTACGGGAGTTACGAAAAACTTCGCCAAGAAAGCAAAGATCATTCAGGTGGATGTGGATCCCGCAGAGATTAACAAGAATGTCATTGTGGATGTCAGCGTGATCGGTGATGTTAAATCGGTACTGGATATTTTCAATTCCCGTCTGGAGCAGCTTTCTCATCCGGAATGGATGGAAAAGGTGATGGAGCGTAAGAGAACATTACCTCTTACTTACAGCAAGGATCGTCTGACCGGTCCGTATATTATCGAAAAGCTGTATGATCTGACCAATGGGGAGGCAATTATTTCCACGGAAGTAGGCCAGCATCAGATGTGGGCAGCACAGTATTATAAGTACACCAGACCAAGAACACTGATCACATCCGGCGGACTGGGAACCATGGGATATGGTCTTGGTGCTGCAATCGGTGCCAAGGTGGGCAATCCGGACAAAACGGTAGTGAATATTGCCGGAGACGGATGTTTCCGTATGAATATGAATGAGATTGCGACAGCAACCCGCAGTAATATTCCGATCATTGAGCTGATCTTTAACAACTCCGTGCTGGGTATGGTGCGCCAGTGGCAGACCTTATTCTACGGAGAGCGTTATTCACATACGATATTAAAGGATAAGGTGGACTATGTGAAGGTTGCCGAGGCGATGGGAGCCAGGGCATACCGTATCACCAAAATGGAAGAGGTTGAGCCGGTGCTGAAGGAGGCACTTGCGGCAGGAGAGCCGGTTGTGATCGATTGTGTGATCGAGAGCGATGATAAGGTGTTCCCGATGGTTGCTCCCGGAAAGAACCTGGAAGATGTATTTGATGAAGAGGATCTAAATGCAGAATCTTAATATAGCACAAGCGTTGTCATACGATGCTGTTATAGGGGATTTTGCATTCTATAGATGGGCGGCTGCTTTTACAGAGCTGTCAGCAAACATTAATTTTTATCTACATAAGGAGGCATAAAAAATGGGCAGAGTTTATAATTTTTCAGCTGGTCCGGCCGTATTACCGGAGGAAGTACTTCAGGAAGCTGCTGATGAGATGTTGGATTATCAGGGATCCGGCATGTCGGTGATGGAGATGAGTCATCGGTCCAAGGTTTATGATAACATCATCAAGACTGCAGAAAAAGACTTGAGAGAGTTGATGAACATTCCTGACAACTACAAGGTATTATTCCTTCAGGGCGGTGCATCACAGCAGTTTGCCATGATTCCTATGAATCTTATGAAAAACGGTGTAGCTGATTATATTGTAACCGGACAGTGGGCAAAGAAAGCCTATACAGAAGCACAGAAATATGGAAAGGCAAACAAGATTGCCTCATCCGAGGATAAGACATTCTCGTATATTCCTGATTGTTCGGATCTGCCGATTTCGGAGGATGCAGATTATGTTTATATCTGTGAAAACAATACAATTTACGGAACAAAGTATAAGAAGCTTCCGAACACAAAGGGAAAGACTTTGGTTGCGGATGTATCCTCCTGCTTCCTTTCAGAGCCGGTTGATGTTACAAAGTACGGTGTGATCTACGGTGGTGTTCAGAAGAATATCGGACCTGCCGGTGTTGTGATCGTGATCATCCGTGAGGATCTGATCACAGAGGATGTACTTCCGGGTACTCCGACCATGCTGCAGTACAAGACACATGCAGATGCAGATTCTCTTTACAACACACCTCCTGCATATGGTATCTATATCTGCGGTAAGGTATTTAAGTGGCTCAAGAAGATGGGCGGCTTAGAGGTAATGAAGCAGCGTAATGAGGAGAAAGCAAAGATCCTTTATGATTTCCTGGACAGCAGCAAGATGTTCAAGGGAACTGTTGTTAAGGAGGACCGTTCTCTGATGAATGTACCTTTTGTTACCGGTGATAAGGATCTCGATGCCAAGTTCGTAAAAGAGGCAGAGGAAGCAGGTTTTGTAAACCTGAAGGGTCATCGTACCGTTGGTGGTATGAGAGCCAGCATCTACAACGCGATGCCGAAGGAGGGCGTGGAGAAGCTTGTAGAGTTTATGAAGAAGTTTGAGGAGGAGAATGCATAATGTTTCAGTATACATGCTTAAATCCCATCGCGGCGGTGGGACTTGACAATCTGACAGAGGATTACAAGCAGACAGAGGATTTTGCACAGGCAGATGCGGTATTAGTTCGCAGTGCTGCCATGCATGATATGGAGTTGTCTGATAAGCTCTGCGCCGTAGCAAGAGCCGGTGCCGGAGTTAATAATATTCCGCTTGATAAATGTGCCGAGAAGGGTATCGTTGTATTTAATACACCGGGAGCCAATGCAAATGGTGTGAAGGAGCTTCTGATCTCCGGAATGCTTTTGGCGGCTCGTGATATCGTAGGTGGTATCGACTGGGTTAAAGCCAATGCAGACGACGAGAATATTTCCAAATCCATGGAGAAGGCAAAGAAGAACTTTGCAGGTTCTGAGATCAAGGGAAAGAAGCTTGGTGTGATCGGCCTTGGTGCCATCGGTGTATTGGTAGCCAATGCAGCAAACCGTCTGGGTATGGACGTATACGGTGTGGATCCATTCCTTTCCGTAAAAAATGCGCTGACACTTTCCAGAGACATCACCGTATGCAAGAGCTATGATGAGCTTTACAAGACCTGTGATTATATCACCGTTCATGTACCATATATGCCGGAGACAAAAGGTCTTCTGAATAAAGAGGCATTTGATCAGATGAAGGACGGTGTTGTTGTATTAAACTTTGCCCGTGATCTTCTGGTAAATGATGATGATATGAAGGTTGCTCTGGAGTCCGGAAAGGTTGCAAAGTATGTAACAGATTTCCCAAATCCTGCGGTAGTTAAGATGCCAAATGTTATCGCAACACCTCACCTGGGTGCTTCAACAGAGGAGTCCGAGGATAACTGTGCGATCATGGCAGTGGAAGAGATCCGTGATTTCATGGAGAATGGTAACATCAGAAATTCCGTAAACTATCCGGCATGTGATGCAGGTGTCTGTGAGACAAAGGGAAGAATTACCGTTGCGCATAAAAATATTCCAAATATGCTGACACAGTTTACCAATGTATTCTCCTCTGAGGGAATCAACATCGCACATATGACCAATAAGAGCCGTGGGGACTACTCTTACTGTATCTTTGACATTGACTCTGATTCTACAGAGGCATTTGCAGAGAAGCTGAGTGCCATTGACGGTGTATTAAAAGTTCGTATCATCAAATAAGATGGTGCAGTCACGTTCAGGGGCGGATGATTTGCATCCGGCACACGCTGTATTAAATCGTATCGATAACATGGGGGCTTAGGTAAAAGGGGTTTTACCCTTTTTATCCGAGTCCTTTTTTAGAGGATAGGAAAATGCTCGTAACGTGGTGTAAAGCCAATGAGAATTACAAAGCAATTCTTGGATTTGTGCCTGTGGTCAAAGGTCTGCGGGTTGAGAAAGGAATGCAGGATTAGTATGAACTATCAGGAAGCAGTAGTATATATCGAAGAAATACGGAAAAAACTGGCAAGCGATTACTCCATGGATCGTGTCCTGAAGCTGGCAGAGCTTATGGGACATCCGGAGAAAAAGCTGCGGATCGTGCATATTGCGGGAACAAACGGAAAGGGATCCGTAGGAGCTTATATATCGAATGCACTTGCCATGTCCGGGTATTCTGTGGGAAGATTTGCGTCTCCGGCACTTTTTGATCCCAGAGAGCAGATCCAGAGGATATCGGGAAATCACTTTGGAACAGATGTGGAATGGATCTCCGAGGGGGAGGTGGCAAAACGAGTCACCGAGATCACAGCGGCAGTGGATAAAATGAAAGCGGCCGGTATGGACTGTCCCACCGCATTTGAGATTGAGACAGTGATGGCATATTGTCAGATGGTCTGCTGGCATGTGGACGTAGCCGTGATCGAAGTGGGAATGGGTGGCAGAAATGATGCAACCAATATCGTTGAGAAACCGTTCCTGACCGTTTTTACAAAGATCAGTAGAGATCATACAGCATTTTTAGGGGATACTATAGAGGAAATTGCCTATCAGAAGTTTGGCATCATCAAGGCAGGCTGTCCGGTTGTTTCCGTGAGACAGGACAATGCGGTCATGGAAATGCTCAAAGAGATATGTCAGCACCGGGGCTTAAAGCTGCGGGTAGCAGAGCCGGAACAGATCCGTCAGAAAGATTTTTCTCTGGAAAAAACAGCATTCCGGTATCAGGGATATCCTCTGGAGATCCGCCAGCTGGGCTATTACCAGCCGGAAAATGCAGTGACCGCATTTGAGGCATTAAAGCTCATGGCACAGACGGGATTTCATAAGATCAATATCAGCTCTGTACAGACCGCATTTCGGGTAACAAAGTGGACAGGCCGTTTTGAACTGATCTCCAAGGATCCGTTTTTAATATTGGATGGTGCCCATAATCCGGACGGTGCCGCAGTTTTAAAGAAATCTCTGGAAATTTATTTTCCGGCACAGAGATTCCGATATATCTTTGGAGTGTTCCGTGATAAGGATTATCAGAAGATCCTGGATGAGATGCTGCCGTTAGCAACCTCTGTATATACTGTAAAAGCAGCTGGAGAGAGGGGAATGGATCCGAAGGCACTTGCGGAAATTGTAGAGCGCAAATGCCGGAAATATGACAGGAAGATTGCGGTAGAGAGCTGCGAGACGGTGGCAAAGGCTCTTCAAAAGATGGAAAAAGACGGACATAATACCAAGACCATTATTTTTGGAAGCCTGTCGTTTCTACACGAAGTGTACCGCTTTTTTGACACCAGTCGGTATATTTGATAGAATGATGTTCAGATTTTAGAAAGAAACTGTGACAGGAGCATAGTGGATTGGAGTAAACATGGATAAAGAAAAAATAGAACAGGCGGTAACACTGTTTTTGGAAGGAATCGGTGATGATATCAGCCGGGAGGGCATACAGGAAACTCCAGCCAGGATCAGTGCCATGTGCGAGGAGATTTTTGCCGGGATGGGACAGAATGCCAGAGAACATCTTGAGCGTACCTTCACGGCACAGAATAACGAAATGGTCATTGAAAAGGATATCACCTTTTATTCTCTTTGTGAGCATCATTTACTGCCGTTTTATGGCAAGGTACACATTGGATATGTTCCGGATGGCAGGGTTGTTGGGTTGAGCAAACTGGCAAGAACAGTGGAGGTATATGCCCGCAGGCCGCAGATACAGGAACAGATGACAGCACAGATCGCCGATGATATTATGGCATATCTGCAACCAAAGGGTGTAATGGTCATGATCGAGGCAGAGCATATGTGCATGACCATGAGAGGCATCAAAAAACCGGGAACCCAGACCGTGACATATGCTGTCCGGGGAGAGATGGAGGATACGGAGAAACAGGATCGTTTTCTGAAACTGTTGTCCAGATAAGGGGATAGGTAAAAGGAGAAACAGACTATGAAAATAGGAAATAAAGAATTTACTTACGGACAGGGTCATGTCTATATTATGGGTATTTTAAATGTCACGCCGGATTCTTTTTCGGACGGTGGCAAATTTAATGATAAAGATGCAGCACTTTTTCATGTACAGGAAATGGTACAGCAGGGAGCGGACATTATTGATGTGGGCGGAGAGTCTACAAGGCCGGGATATCAGAAGATCACGGTGCCGGAGGAAATTGAACGTGTCACAGGGATCATTGAGGCCGTAAAGAAACGGTTTGATATTCCTGTATCCATTGACACTTATAAGGCACCGGTGATGGATGCGGCACTGGCAGCGGGGGCAGACCTTGCTAATGATATCTGGGGACTTCGTTACGATAAGTTTTATGCTCCGGAGGGACAGACTTCTGTCTGGGACTGCGGCACTATGGCACAGATCATTGCAAAATATGACGTGCCTGTCTGCGTGATGCACAACAGGGATCAGGCAGTATATCACAACTTCCTGCAGGATGTGCTGGCTGATCTGGAGGACAGTATATCCATTGGGGAACAGGCAGGGATCAGCAGGGACAGAATGATCCTTGATCCGGGGGTTGGTTTTGCAAAGGATTATGAGCAGAATCTGGAGATTCTGGCAAATCTGAAGCTGTTTGACCGGTTTGACCTGCCTCTTTTGTTAGCAGCTTCCAGGAAATCCGTGATCGGACTGACACTGGATTTGCCGGTGACAGAGAGAGAGGAAGGCACCATGGTGACATCGATTCTGGCAGGTATGGCCGGCTGGGATTTTGTAAGGGTCCACGATGTGGAGAAAAATAAGAGGGCATTAAAAATGTTGGATAAGATTTTAGAAAAAGACTTGCAAAGAAAAAACAAGTGTGCTAATATATAGAACGTGGTTTTACGGCAGCTATATATTGTATGCATGCCATAAAGCTTATATACAGGGATTACAACCAAATTCGAGGTGTGGCTAAGTTTGGTATAGCGCTGCGTTCGGGACGCAGAGGTCGCAGGTTCAAATCCTGTCACCTCGATTGCGCAGGGATTGAGTGTGTGATGTGGATGAATCCTTGGCAGGGGCACCTCGGAAGCTATTTGCTTTCGGGGGTTTTTTGATTTATTATATTATTATGATCTGATATAGATTCAATGATGCTTTTTAGAAAACAAATACCAAAAGACAACAAGTTTGTCAAAAGACAAATTCGTTTAGGAGGAAAAAATGTCTACTGTATATATTCATATAGGTACACCGAAGACGGGTACCTCAGCAATTCAGGTGTTTATGCAAAAAAAGAAAAACCGCAAATTGTTAAAGCAGCAGGGGTATGATTATCCAGATTTAGGGTTTGATTTTCCGGGGATAAACTCAAACAGAAATGCTCATTGTCTAAATCCGTTTATTTATGATAGCAATAAAAAACGTCAGAAGGATAAAGAAAAAGAGATTGTTGAACTGGCATTTGAAAAAATTGAAAAGCGTTTGAAGGACGTTCAGAATCTGATATTTTCTGACGAGCAAATGTGGAACAATAAAGATATTGATAAGGAACGTCTTGTGTATTTTAAAGAAAGACTGGCAAAAGCAGGAGCAGATTTGAAAATCATTGTATATTTTCGCCGGCAGGATTTGTTGATTCAGTCGTATTGGGCTCAGCAGGTAAAGGAGAATATGACAGTTTCTTTCAGTGAGTATATTAAATCAAAAAAGGCACAGTATTTTAAGCTTGATTATGCAAAACGTCTGGATGAGATTGCAGAAGCTGTGGGAAAAGAGAATATTATTGTGCGCGCTTATGAGAAGCAGCAGTATTATGGCGGAACGATTCTTTCTGATTTTCTTCATATTTTCGGTATTGAATTAACCGATGAGTTTGTGCTTCCGAAACAGGCAATTAATGTAAGTCTTGATGGAGCTTGCTTAGAGGTGAAGCGTTTGCTGAATTACAATAAACTTTATACAACAAAAATGAATTTTGTTGTGCCAATGCTTACAAGTGTGCAGCAGAAAAAAATGGGAGAGACAGGTTATTCTACTGCTAAGTATTTTTCGAATGAAGAACATGAAGCTTTTTTAAAGAAGTATGAGGAAGGAAACAGCAGGGTTGCCAGAGAGTATATGGGGAGAGAAGATGGTATTCTTTTCCGTGATGAGATTATTTTGTCAGGGGACGGTAAGCCGGTAACATATACTTCAAAAGAGCTTGTACAGATTCTCGGAGATGTGATCGTTCAGCAGCAGCAGATCATTGATGAAAAGAACAAAGAAATTGAAGATATAAAAGCACCTGTTAAGGGAAAGGTTCATTGGGCAAAGCATGTTGTTAAACGTGTGCTTGGTCGTGATGAATAAGATGATAATTGATACAAATCCAATAAACTGGATAGATGAATATAGAAAGGAGCAGTATCATGTTTAAGATTAATGACAATTATTTAAAATTACCGGGCAGTTATCTTTTTTCTACCATTGCCAAGAAGGTAGCAGCATACAGTGAGGAAAATCCGGACAAGGATATTATCCGTCTTGGTATTGGTGATGTAACATTGCCACTGGCTCCGGCTGTGATCGACAGACTTCACAGTGCGGTTGACGAGATGTCAAAGAAAGAGACCTTTAAAGGATATGCACCGGATCTTGGTTATGCGTTTCTGCGTGACGTGATCGCACAGAAGGATTATAAGGACAGAGGTTGCGATATTGCAGCAGATGAGATCTTTGTCAGTGACGGAGCAAAGAGTGATTCCGGTAATATCGGAGATATTTTCAGCCAGGACAATAAGATCGCTGTCTGTGATCCTGTTTATCCGGTATATGTAGATACTAACGCTATGGCAGGACGTACCGGTACATATGATCCGGCGACAGAGAAATGGTCTGATGTCATTTATATGCCATGTACAAAGGAGAACAACTTTGTACCGGAGCTTCCCAAGGAGACACCGGATATTATCTATCTTTGTTTCCCAAACAACCCGACAGGTACTACGATCACAAAGGATCAGCTTCAGGTTTGGGTTGACTATGCATTAAAGGTAGGAGCAGTGATCATCTACGATGCCGCTTATGAGGCATATATTTCTTCTGAAAATGTACCACACAGTATTTATGAGTGTAAGGGAGCAACCGCTTGTGCGATTGAGCTCCGAAGCTTCTCCAAGAATGCCGGATTTACAGGTACACGTCTTGGATTTACGGTAGTTCCGAAGGAACTCAAATCCGGAGATGTAACACTTCACAGTCTGTGGGCACGCCGTCACGGTACAAAGTTTAACGGTGCTCCTTATATTATTCAGGCTGCAGGTGCTGCTGTATATACAGATGAGGGAAGAAAGCAGACAAATGAGCAGATCGCTTATTACATGAACAACGCAAAGTTGATCCGCGAGGGTCTTACCGGTGCGGGCTATGAGGTTTATGGCGGCACGGATGCTCCGTATATCTGGCTTAAGACTCCGGATAAGATGACATCCTGGGAGTTCTTTGATTATCTTCTGGAGAACCTTAATATTGTAGGTACTCCTGGTTCCGGATTTGGACCGAGCGGAGAAGGATATTTCCGGCTGACCGCCTTCGGAAGTCTGGAAAATACAAAGCGTGCCATGGAAAGAATTCAGGCAGGAAAGGCAATCTAAGAATTGCCGTGCAGGCTTTCGGGTAAATTCATTATATTTTTCTGAAATGAGAAGCTCCCCACTTTTCTGTGGGGGGCTTTTGTGGTAAACTGTCCTCGAAGGTGTGGGATAACTTTTGCAGACGGATTGGCTGCAATGGGATAAAAGGGGATTATTCCGGAAAGGATGGAAACAAGGATGAAACAGACAATGAAGATATTATTTGGTGTACTTTTATGTGCAGGACTTTTATGTGTGCCGGGAAAATCTGCTTCAGCAGATGCGGTGGTCAGCGGGGAGGATACCAGCTATGACCGTTATATTGCCTTTGGTCAGGATCTAAAGGCAAGTGAGAAGCAGAAGGTGCTGCAGGAGTTTGGAATCAGTGAGTCGGATCTGTCCAATTATAAGACGATTGAGATCACCAATCAGGAGGAGCATGATTATCTGGGAGATTATATTGACTCCAAGGTGATCGGCAGCCGTGCTCTTTCCTCCGTTATGATCGTTAAGACAGAGGCGGGAAGCGGGATTCAGGTGGAGACAAAGAACATTACCTATTGTACTTCCGGTATGTACTGCAATGCTCTTGTGACGGCAGGTCTGGAGGATGCACAGGTAACGGTTGTGGGACCGTTTGGCATTTCCGGTACATCTGCTCTGGTGGGAGCCATGAAGGCATATTCGGTTATGACCGGAAAGGATATTTCCGAGTCAACCATGGATGCAGCAACGGATGAGCTTGTGACCACGGCAGAGCTGGCGGATACCATTGGCGATTCCGAAAAGGTAGAGCAGCTGGTTGCAGCGGTGAAGCAGAAGGTATTTTCCGACAATCTAACAACCAGAGATGATATTAAGGATGCTATTAACGCCTCTGCCAATGCGTTGGATCTGAAGCTGTCTGAGGATGATGTGAACAAGATCACAGATATGATGGAGAAGGTTTCCAAGGTAGATGTGGACGTGGATGCTATCAAGGATCAGGCAAAGGATATTTATAATAAACTGAAGGATTCCGGTATTGATTTCAGCAAGGTGGATACGGAAGGGCTGACTGAGAAGGTGGGAGGCTTCTTTTCCAATATCTTTAATGCAGTCAAAGATTTCTTTAGCGGATTGTTTGGATAAAAGTTACGATTTGCAGCTCCGTAGGTGGTGAGCTGTGGAATCATCGCGAAACAGTGGAAAGTGAAATCGTAACATACAGGAAATGAGGATTATTATGATGCGCAGAAAAACAGTGATATCCGGACTTTTGTGTCTGGTATGCGGGACAATGCTTGTGAGCTGCAGACCGGCCGGTCAGGGAGAGGTGTCCTCGGATGCATTTACGGCATCTATGGCGGCGGATGTGCGCCCGATCGACGAGATGAAGGTATCCGCAAAGCTGGATGATAGTTCACAGATCAGGATCAGTTGGGATAAGGTAAGCCGGGCTGTGTCCTATGTGGTGTACCGCAGTGACAAAGGAAACACAGACTGGAAGCAGCTAAAGAAACTGACATCGGATCAGACTTCTTATGTGGACGAGACGTCAGCCATGGGAATGGATTATCATTACAAGGTGGAGGCGGCATGTGAGTACAGCCGAACCGACCTCTTTGCCTACAGCAAGGAACAGATGCCACAAAAGCTTCATGCAGAATGCGAGATTTACACCGGTGTAGGTGGTGCATTCTGGAATCAGAAGGCAATGAAGGCGAAGCAGCAAAAGATTGGACAGATCCTTTTATCATATTCCTTCGGCGGAGAGGGAAAGGAAGCCGTAGAGCCGGAGGGAGTGGAGATTTACCGTGGAACCTCCGCAGGCAGTATGAAGCTTTTAGAGAGAGGTCTGGTAAAGGATATTTCCACCGAGGAGTTTGATTTTGGAACCAACTATGTGGATAGCAAAGTGGAACAGGGGAGAAGCTATTTCTATCAGATCCGGGCGTATGCTCTGCTTGACGGAAAACGCGTTTATGGAAAACGTTCGGATGCCATAAAGGTACAGGCGGCAGAGCCGGAGGGTGTTTACAGCCTTCGTCTGGTGAGAGAGCCGGACAGTTACCGGTCTAATATTATCGTGGCTCTGACCAGCACCAAGAAGGAAAATGGTGTCCTTACATTGTCGTCGGATATACTGACACAGAAGGTTAACATGATGTACCGGATGTCTGCGGATTATTATGCACAGCAGGCGATGGCGGGCTCTGCGGTTCCGGTTTCAACAGTTACCCGGTCATCTGATCAGAAGCAGGCGAAGAAGCCGCCATATCAGGCAATGAGGCTGAAGGCTGACCGTTACAGCATGGATGGCAGATATTTCCAGTCTGTGACCGGGGACATTGTACTGGATCCGCAAAAGACAGTTTATCTGGAATTATCACCGGCAGATGCAGATGAAAAGCTACTGTCTTCTGCAAATCTGTCCGCAGAGGAGATTTCCTTTCAGGCAAAATATAACGAAGGAAAGCACCGGATGAAGCTGGATGTTAAGGGACAGAAGGCTGCTATGGAGGATCTGTCAGCAGACGGAGGGTTCCGGGTGTGGACAGAGGCGGTCACAAAGGGGCAAAGTTCCACATTCCGGATCGGCTTATTAAGCCGTTACAGTGACAATAAAACATGGAAGCTTTCAAAAGAGCAGCTTTCCTCGTTCACTTACAGCTATCAGTGCAAAAACGATGATAACCTTCAGGAGATGCCGTTGACTGCAGAAAAGTACAGCACAGATGGTGTCAAATGGAAGAAGATTTCCGAAGATCTTACGGTAAAGGCGGGGGAGATGATCTATCTGCAGCTTGTTCCGCAGCAGCCACAGGAAAAGCTTCCATACCGCCAGAAGGGACAGCGTCACGGAGACCTTATCCTTTCCGGAACATATGGATCAAATACATCATGGACACTGAAAACAGATTTATTGAAGGGAGAATGAGATTATGCCATTTATTGATTCAAAGGTAACAGTAAAAATGAGTGAGGACAAAAAGGAGCAGATCAAGGCGAAGCTTGGTCAGGCCATTGGTCTGTTGGGAAAGACCGAGAGCTTTCTGATGGTAGGATTTGAGGATGAATATGATCTGTACATGGGAGGCAGCAAGCTGGACAAGGGAGCATTTGTTTCGGTGAAGGTATTTGGTAATCTGCAGTCCGGTGCCTGCGACAGTATGACAGCCAAAATCTGCGATATTCTGCAGGAGGAGCTTGGAATTCCGGGCAATGCGGTTTATGTGACCTATCAGGGAATCAATGACTGGGGCTGGAACGGCAGCAATTTCTAGGAACCCCTTGCAATCCCAAAATGTATGTGGTATGCTTAGATATATGGTTGTTTAATTGAATTATGAGACAGACAATGAAGGAGACAAAGTTCTGAAACCATGCTTTTGGACAGGAACATGCTGCCACCGACTGAGAGCACATGACCGGCAGAGGACAGAATGGAGAACACTCCGGAGTTCGCAGACTGAACAGGCATCAACGAGTAGGTTTGTGCGCGGACACGGCGTTATGTGAAGAGATACAGATCATGATGATATATAACAGATGGTCTGTGAATTGTGGGTGGTACCGCGGAAGAAGATCCGTCCCCGGAAGTGATATGATGTCATATCATTTCCGGGGACTTTTTAATGCATTAGGAAAGTGCTCGAAACGTGGTGTGATGCCATCGAGAATTGCGAAGCAATTCTTGGAGGGCAAAACGCTGGTTTTGCCCTTTTTTATATTATAAAACAGTATCCGGAAGTGATACGGAAAGGCATGGTTTTATTATGGAATTTATAACTGGAGTAGCGAAGAAGGATACGCTGGAGATCAGTGAGATTCTCGCAGGAGATTATGAAGGAAAGACGATCAAGGTCAATGGCGCAGTGCATACCATCCGTGATATGGGTGATGTGGCATTTGTTGTCCTTCGTAAGAGAGAGGGATTATTGCAGTGTGTGTATGAGGAAGGTGTCACCAAGTTTGATCTCAAGACCTTAAAGGAAGCAGCTACCGTAGAGGTAGAGGGTGTTCTGGCAAAAGAGGACCGTGCACCGAATGGTGTGGAGCTTCGCCTGAATACGATCCGTATTCTGTCTGAGCCGACAGAGCAGATGCCTCTGCAGATTTCTAAATGGAAATTAAAAACATCTTTGGAAGCAAAGTTAAATTATCGTCCGGTATCCCTCCGTAATGTGCGTGAGCGTGCCAAATTCCGTATTCAGGAGGGCATTGTAAGAGGTTTCCGTGATTTCCTGTATGAGCAGGGCTTTACTGAGATTCATACACCAAAGCTTGGTGCAAAGAGTGCCGAGGGTGGAGCAAACCTGTTTAAGCTGGAGTATTTCCACAGACCGGCGATCCTGCAGCAGAGTCCTCAGTTTTATAAGCAGATGATGGTTGGCGTATTTGACCGTGTATTTGAGACGGCACCGGTATTTCGTGCAGAGAAGCACAACACAAAGCGTCATCTGAATGAGTACACTTCCCTGGATTTCGAGATGGGATATATTGATGGTTTTGAGGATATTATGGCAATGGAGACCGGATTTTTGCAGTATACCATGGCTCTTTTGCAGAAGGAGTACAGCAGAGAATTAAAGATCCTCGGAGTAACCCTTCCAAATACGGACAAGATCCCTTGTGTCCGTTTTGACGTGGCAAAGAAGCAGGTTGCAGAGAAATATAACCGTGAGATCCGTAACCCATATGATCTGGAGCCGGAGGAAGAGGCTTTGATCGGTCAGTATTACAAAGAGGAATGTGATGCGGATTTCGTATTTGTGACACATTATCCATCCAAGAAGCGTCCGTTCTATGCAATGGATGATCCGGAGGATGAGACATATACCTTAAGCTTTGACCTTCTGTATCATGGTCTGGAGATCACCACGGGCGGTCAGCGTATCCACAGCTATCCGGAGCTTCTGGCCAAGATGGAGAAACGCGGCATGACAGAGGAAGGCATGGAGCAGTATCTCAGTTCCTTTAAGCATGGTATGCCGCCACATGGTGGACTGGGTATCGGTATGGAGCGTCTCACCATGCAGCTTCTCGGTGAGGAGAATGTCCGTGAGACTACATTGTTCCCAAGAGATCTGAGCCGTCTGGAGCCGTAGGAGAAGATAGACAGTGAAACGGACAGGCTTTTTAGTCTGAACCCGGAAATGATTTAGATTGAATATGATGTCTGCGAACAGGCAGATGGAGGAAAGGCAGGATATAAATATGGCAAATGTAATTTCAGATGAGACGATTGAGTATGTCGGTATTCTGGCAAAGCTGGAGCTGAATAAGGAAGAGCAGGAGCAGGCCAAGAAGGATATGGGTGAGATGTTGGATTATATTGACAAGCTGAATGAGCTGGATACCAGCGGTGTAGAGCCGATGTCCCATGTATTCCCGGTAAATAATGTATTTCGTGAGGACGTGGTGACGAACGGAGACGGACATGAGGCAACACTTGCAAATGCACCGGAAGTAAAGGAAAATGCATTCTTAGTTCCGAAAACGGTATAGTGTGAAAAGTAAAACAGTAGAAATCAACAAGAAAGGATTGGTGATTTGATGTCATTGATGCAGCTTACGGCTGTAGAGCTGGGCAAAAAGATAAAAGCGGGAGAGGTTTCTGTGGTTGAGGCGACAGAGGCTGCTCTTAATGCCATTGAGGCAAAGGAAGAAAAAATCAACAGTTTTGTGACAGTGGATCGGGAGGGTGCGCTGAAGCAGGCAGAGGAAGTACAGAAAAAGATTGATGCAGGGGAGCTTACATCACCTTTAGCAGGTGTACCGGTTGCCATTAAGGATAATATGTGTACGGAGGGGCTCCTGACCACCTGCAGTTCTAAGATCCTTGGTAACTTTGTGCCGACATTTACGTCAGAGGCAGTGCTGAATCTGCAAAAGGCCGGTGCAGTCATTCTCGGAAAGACCAACATGGACGAGTTTGCCATGGGAAGTACCACGGAGACATCTGCTTTTGGAGAGACGAAAAACCCATGGAATACAGAGCATGTACCGGGAGGCTCTTCCGGTGGATCCTGTGCGGCAGTTGCTGCAGGTGAGTGTTTCTATGCACTGGGGTCTGATACCGGTGGATCCATCCGTCAGCCAAGCTCCTTCTGTGGCGTGACAGGTATTAAGCCGACCTATGGTACGGTTTCCCGTTACGGACTGATCGCATATGGTTCTTCTCTGGATCAGATCGGACCGGTTGCAAAGGATGTTACTGATTGTGCAACAATCCTGGAGACAATCGCTTCTCACGATATCAAGGACTCTACATCTGTAGAACGTGATGACACAGATTTTACCTCTGCACTGGTAGATGATGTGAAGGGGATGAAGATTGGTATTCCAAAGGATTATTTTGGAGAAGGTCTTGATCCGGAGGTTAAGGATGCGGTTCTTGCTGCAGCGAAGAAACTGGAGGAGAAGGGTGCCATTGTGGAGGAGTTCGAGCTCAGTCTGGTAGAATATGCGATCCCGGCATATTATGTTATCGCTTGTGCTGAGGCAAGCTCTAATCTGGAGCGTTTCGACGGTGTGAAGTACGGTTATCGCACCAAGGAGTACGAGGGACTTCACAACATGTACAAAAAGACACGTTCCGAGGGCTTCGGCGCAGAGGTAAAACGCCGTATCATGCTTGGTTCCTTTGTATTAAGCTCCGGTTATTATGATGCATATTATCTGAAGGCACTTCGAACCAAAGCGTTGATCAAAAAAGCCTTCGATAAAGCATTTGAAAAATACGATATGATCCTTGGACCGGCTGCTCCGACGACTGCACCAAAATTGGGACAGAGTCTCAGTGATCCGATCAAGATGTATCTCGGAGATATTTATACGATTTCTGTCAACCTTGCCGGCCTGCCTGGTATTTCGGTTCCTTGCGGCGTAGATTCCAAGGGACTTCCGATCGGCTTACAGCTGATCGGTGACTGCTTCCAGGAAAAGAAGATCATTCAGGCAGCATACGCATATGAGCAGACAAGAGAGCCGGCATTCAGCCCGCTTCTGGCAGAGTAGAAAGGAGACCGGAAAGATGAAACAATACGAGACTGTGATAGGACTTGAGGTCCATGTGGAGCTTGCCACAAAGACAAAGATTTTCTGCGGATGTTCCACCGCATTTGGTGGGGCACCGAATACACATACATGTCCGGTTTGCACCGGTATGCCGGGTTCTCTGCCGGTACTCAATAAGCAGGTAGTAGAATATGCCATTGCCGTAGGTCTTGCAACTAACTGCAGCATTACCCAGTACTGCAAGTTTGACCGTAAGAATTATTTCTATCCGGATAATCCACAGAACTATCAGATTTCCCAGTTATACCTGCCAATCTGCCGCAACGGCGGTATTGAGATTGAGACGGCAGCCGGTAAAAAGACCGTTGGTATCCATGAGATCCATATGGAGGAGGATGCCGGAAAGCTTGTTCATGATGACTGGACCGGAAGCTCTATGGTAGATTACAACCGTTCCGGTGTGCCTCTGATCGAGATCGTATCTGAGCCGGATATGCGTTCTGCAGATGAGGTGATTGCTTATCTGGAGAAGCTGCGTATGATCATTCAGTATCTGGGTGCTTCTGACTGTAAGCTTCAGGAGGGTTCTATGCGTGCCGACGTCAACCTCTCCGTCAGAGAAGTAGGAGCTGCCGAGTTTGGTACCCGTACCGAGATGAAGAACTTAAACTCCTTTAAGGCGATCTCTCATGCCATTGAGGGCGAGAGAGCACGTCAGATCGAGCTTCTGGAGGAAGGACGTCAGGTTATTCAGGAGACCAGAAGATGGGATGATAATAAGGAGTCCTCTTATGCGATGCGTTCCAAGGAGGATGCGCAGGATTACCGTTACTTCCCGGAGCCGGATCTGGTGCCGATCATGATCAGCGATGAGTGGCTGCAGGCTGTCAAAGACAGACAGCCGGAACTTCGTTCCGAGAAGCTGGAGCGTTACAAAAAGGAATATGACATTCCGGAGTACGATGCAGAGATCATCACGGGAACCAAGAAGATGGCGGATATCTTTGAGGCAACCACCGCAATCTGCAATAAGCCGAAGAAGGTTTCCAACTGGCTGATGGTTGAGACCATGCGCCTGTTGAAGGAAAATGAGATGGAGGCAGAGGATATTTCCTTCGCTCCGGAAAATCTCGCAAAGCTGATCGAGATGGCAGATGCCGGAGAGGTCAACAGCTCTGTAGCCAAGGAAGTATTCGAGGAGATCTTCAAGAACAATATCGATCCGGAGAAGTATGTCGAGGAGAAGGGCTTAAAGACCGTATCCGATGACGGTGCCCTTCGTGAAGTGATCGAGAAAGTTGTCGCAGACAATCCAAAGTCTGTAGAGGATTATAACAGCGGCAAGAAGAAAGCTATTGGATTCCTGGTGGGACAGACCATGAAGGCAATGCAGGGCAAGGCAGATCCTGGAATGGTCAACAAGATCCTTATGGAAATTTTGGGCTGATGCAAAAAATGCCACCGGGAATGCGTGGCAGATTGTGAGGTTGGTATGGAAGAACAGAGAAGAAATATCCGGATCCCGGTGAAGATGAATCTGGAGGTTTCCGATATCTTTAAACAGGATAATGTAAAAGTTAGCAATATCAATGCACCGATCAAAGTCACGGACATTTGCCGTGACGGCATTGGCTTTGTTACCACAAGTGTACTGCCGATCGGATTTTATTTTAACTCCCGTCTGGAGTTTAAAAGCAGAAATAACGCTATTAACTGCGTAGTCCAGATCATCCGTCAGAGTAAGAGCGAGGACGGTCTGTACCATTATGGCTGTACCTTTACCGGTATGCCGGCTGTCTTTGACTATATCTTCGAGGAGATGGAGGAGGAATATAGGAAGACTGAGGCAGAGGCGAATGCTGAGGTGTAGACGCACGGGACAATAGCGGAATAAAGCAGTGGTTTGATATTTATATCTTGAATGATAAATTGATTAAAAGAATTCTCTAAATAAATATGTTTGGAGAATTCTTTTTTATTTTTTGGCAGATATCAGTCGAAGGATGAGGAGAAGGTTGAAGAGAAGTGGTATCAAAGGTGGGAAAGTTGAAAATAATATGAATTCAGACTATAATGAATAAATATTGAACAGGAATATTGTAAGGTGTTGGATGAGTTTGATGTATTGCACACATTAAGCGTTAAAGCGGTAATAGAAAAGATTCGAGAGGATGACAGGAATGAATGATTCAGCAATTAATTTAATTCTCGGGAGGAAGGGAACGCTATGGAAATAAAAAGTATTTTAATTAAAGACACAACCAAAGAGGAACGGATCCGGATCGTACAGGAAGGTCTCAGTCAGTGCGGAGGAGCCTGCGATTTTTGCAATGGCTGTGATAATCTTGGGGGAGGTGCGGTAGATTCCTTTTATGAGCCATATATCAATGGAGAGAAAGAACTGCGGCAGTTAAATGAAGAATACAGAAGCAATTCGGGAATGGTGAAGTGAAAGAGGAAAATACAATGCACATATATGTAGATGCGGATGCCTGCCCGGTGACAGATATCGTGGAAAGGATCGCACAGAAATTTAAGCTTCCGGTTACGCTGCTTTGTGATACCAATCATGTGCTGCAGTCGGATTACAGTGAAGTGATCGTTGTTGGTGCCGGAGCAGATGCGGTAGATTATAAGCTGATCGGTCTGTGCCATAAGGGAGACATTGTAGTGTCACAGGACTACGGGGTAGCAGCAATGGCACTGGGAAAAGGTGCATACGGTATCCATCCGTCCGGTAAATGGTACACCGATGAGAATATTGATCAGATGCTGATGGAACGTCATCTGAATAAAAAAGCACGAAGAAGCTCTAAAAGGAATCATATGAAAGGACCCGGAAAAAGAACGGCAGAGGATGACAAGCGGTTTGCGGAGTCCTTTGAAAAGCTGGTAGTGAAGGCTTAGGATAAAGGATGAGGAGGAAAATATCTTTTTTTATAATAAAGAAGCCGGATACTTAATGGATATGCTAGGAACGAGGATTAATATAAAAAATGAGTTAGAGGAAGTAAAAAAACAAAATTTAATTCTTTATATTAAAGATTTGTTTGAAGCATATTATGAAATTTTGGATAAATTTGACAGGGATTGTAGATTGGACAAAACAGAGGATATTATATGGAGTTGATGGAATGGAAAAAAATGCTATGATACCCGGGCGTCAGTCAGGGAAAAATACGGATTGATCGCAACAACATAAAATCACGCCCGGATATCAAAGGAGAACCGTTTCATTTCGTGGGAAGCAGACGGCGTCACCTTTGCATTAAGATAATCCTGAACCGGTGTTTCATTCTGGGTAAGAGGCTGTACCTGTATCTGGCAGGTATAGCCTTTTTCGGCAAGAGAGTCCTGCAGCAGATGGGTATTGCGCTCGATCAGGTGAAGAGATGTCTCCTGATCCAGATGAAAATCTGCCTTGATATTTTGGTGATCCTTTTCCAGCCGGACATTCACGGTACCCAGGTGATCCATTTCCAGATGAAGCATCAGGCTCAGTTTCTGAGGGTCCTGCTTTAATTTATCTTTTTTGGTGTAGACATAGAGATCTCCGTGGGCATTCTGATTCTGCAGCTTGAGAGGAAGCTGCATGTAGGCAAAGGCTTCGTTTAAGGATTTCATAAAGTCAATATTACTCTGCATATCGTGAGCCTGTCCGGAAAGATGGCCGGAATCGTCCCCGGAAAGGGTGCTGTTGATCAATGTCTCAAAGGAGTTCATTTTCTGCTCCATAGAATCATAGAAGGAATCCATTTCTCCGTTTTTGGCAAGCTTATGCGGGGTGATCGTAAAGTTTTCCATGAGAACATTGTGGAAAAGCTTCTGGAAAGCTTCCGTCTGAAAGAGCTTCTGGACGGCAGCACTGTCAGAATGAGAGATTGCGTCTTTAATAACTGTCAGAATCTCCTCGGCGGTGGCATCTCCGGAAAGAACCTGAGAGATGGTTTCACGGTCAACAGACATATTCTGCAGGTGTCTGGCAAGCTCTGTGCGTTCCTGCGGATTGAATATGGTAAACAACTGATTCTGTTCTCTGCCGTAAGAGGTAATATTGTTTAACAGGGTATCGATGACGGCAGGAGTGTGTGTTACACTGGCGGAACTTTCGTGAGGAGCTGCTAACATTTCATTGATGTTCTGAAAGGAGGTTTTGGCGGCATCTGACAGGTTATGGAAGAAACGGCCGGCGAAGGAGCGGACAGAAGCATTTGCCTCTGCATTTTCAGTCTCACCGGCAGCTCCGGATAACAGTGCCTCTGCATCCTTTCCTGAGATATCGGCGGTATCGGTGTCCAGACCGGCATCAGCGGCAGCAGAGTCATCCGGATTGACCACATTATCGGCGGAAGCTCCGGCTTCTGAAGCGAGCGTTCCCAGAGCGGCAGAACCGTCGGCTGTGTTACCGGCTGCGCCTGTCTGGGGCTGCAAAAGCTGTAAGATTTCCTGAGATTTTGCCTGCAGCTCTGCATCCGGACAGCTTTCCGGCAGAGTGATAGTGTTGTCAGTAATCGCTTTCTGGATCAGAAGGGCAACATCCTTTTGAGACATGGTACCGGTCTGGAATTGCTGTAATTGTTCCTCTGTCATCGGTGTTTCGGAAAGAAGCTCCTTTAAGGCAGTAAATTCCTGTACAGACAGGTCTGCGATTGTAGGAATATCTGACAGGGCAGTGGAAGAGGCTGCAAAGCCGGCATTGTTGAGCAGAGGACTGCCCTGAGCCTGTGCAAAGCGATCCGGTGAGACTTTTTCCGGCAGGGCGATTGCCAAAAGCTTCTCTCCAAACATTGCCACGATATTGGATGGACCGTTTTCGGATAAGGTTTCCAAAAGCTGCGGGATCTGCGTGGCAAATGTTTCCGCTCTGGAAAGAAGCGAATGGGCGCCATTCCGGTATGCACCAAACTGTGCCACACTGTCTGCCGTTACCGGATACTGCTTGCGGTTCATCAGGCAGAGAGTCTCCATATCATCGGTACCCAGATCATATGCCTGTTGCATAAGCTGCTGGATCGACTGCTTATTGATCGGCATCAGATTATCCATCAACGCCTTGACAGCAGACTGGTTACGCTGCGTAGCAGGCAGAGAGGCCTCCTCCAGTGCTTTATTGATCAGCGTTAATTCTGTCTCTGTATAGCTGTTTGGAATGGCATCCAGAAGAATCCCGGAGGGAGAAATGGAAGAGAGGCGGAAGGCAGCAGTCTGTCCAATGGAAAGGGAGGAGCTGTCTGCAATCTGTCCCTTGATCAGAGTATTATTTTCTAATGTAATGGTGATCTCGTTGTTGCGAAGGTCAGAAATCTCTCCGCGGATCACATCCCCCTGACGGATCTGGTTCATGCCACTTCTGGCAACGCCATAGCTGCTCATCTGTCCTACGGAGCGGTTAATCTGTCCGGGATTATTGCGGGCTGCAGCCTGCTGGCTGTTCATAGTCATATTATTTCTTCGGTTTCCTGTATTTGTCGATGTGATGATCGGATCTGCCATAATGTTCCTCATTTCTGTGACTTTATTTCAATTTGTATGTAAACATACATTGCTATCTGCTTTTGACTCGTACATCATATTATATATGTCGGCATATTTGCGGGAAACATAAAAAAAACCGAAAAAATTAGCAAAAATATCTTGACAATAAAAAATGATAGTGATATCTTACTAATTAGATGTTAGCACTCCACTTTAAAGAGTGCTAACAAATAAAAACAAGGGAGTGATAGTTTGGAGCTGGATGAGAGAAAACTTAAAATACTTCAGGCGATCATCCGGACGTATTTAGAGACGGGTGAGCCGGTGGGATCCAGAACGATTTCCAAGTACTCTGATCTGAATCTCAGTTCCGCTACCATCCGAAATGAGATGTCTGATCTGGAGGAGATGGGATACATTTTACAGCCCCACACATCGGCGGGACGTATTCCTTCCGACAAAGGTTATCGTCTCTATGTTGACACGATGTTAGATGACAAGGCACAGGAAGTGCATGACATGAAAGCGGAGCTGGAGGAAAAGGCAGGAAAGATTGATGACCTGCTAAAGAGTGTTGCGAAGCTGCTGGCGGTCAATACCAACTACGCCACGATGGTTTCGGGACCACGGTATGCATCCAAAAAGGTCAAGTTTATTCAGTTGACGCTGGTGGATGACAGTAGTCTTCTGGCAGTGATCGTGCTTGACAACAATGTGGTCAAAAACAAAATGATCCACATGGAGGAATCCATGGATCAGGAAACCGTTCTCCGGTTAAACTTCATTATGAACACTACCTTAAACGGTCTTGATGTCATGGATATGAATCTGGCAGTGATCCAGAAGATCAAGGAGCAGATGGGAGCGCACAACAGTGTGATCGATTCGGTGCTGGAGATCATCGGAAATGCATTGACAGAGGATGAGGATCTGGAGATCTATACCAGCGGTGCCACAAATATTCTGAAGTATCCGGAGCTTGCGGATAAGTCAAATGCAGCACAGATCTTAAGTGCTTTTGAGGAAAAGAAGGATCTAAACCAATGGATCGAGCAGGAGCCTGTGAGTCAGAATGATGACAACCATGCCATTCAGGTATACATTGGTGGAGAGACACAGGTGGAATCCATGAAGGATTGTTCTCTGGTGACAGCGACCTACCGGATCGATGATGGTGTTTACGGAAAGGTCGGTATCGTGGGACCAAAGCGAATGGATTACGACAAGGTAGTTGCTACACTGCAATCCATGATGGAGCAGTTAGATGACATATTTAAAGATAATAAATAAGCCGTCAGTCAGAGGCTTAGAGAGGTGGTAGAAGGTGAGTCAGGAGAAAGAAACAAATCAGGAAATGACAGAAGAAAGCATGACAGAAAACACAGAAGAGACTGTGAAGGACAGCGAGGTGACAGAGGAAGCTTCTGAGGAGACAACGGAGCAGGAGGCTGTCTCTACGGAAGATAAAGACGAAAAGAAATCCATCTTTGGCAAAAAGAAATCCAAGCTGGAGGAAAAGATCGCAGAGCTGGAGGATGCAAGAATGCGTCAGCTTGCAGAGTTTGAAAACTTCCGGAAGCGTTCCGAAAAGGAAAAGAGCCAGATGTTTGAGGTTGGTGCAAAGTCAGTGGTAGAAAAGATTCTTCCGGTGATCGACAACTTTGAGAGAGGTCTGGCATCTATGCCGGAGGAGGAAAAGGGAACACCGTTTGCCGATGGTGTAGAGCTTGTTTATAAGCAGATGCTTGGAGCACTGGATGAGATTGGTGTGAAGCCGATCGAGGCAGTGGGACAGGAGTTTGATCCCAACTTCCATAATGCTGTGATGACTGTTGAGTCTGACGAGTTGGAAAGCGGAACGGTGGCGGAGGAGCTGCAGAAGGGATATATGTATCAGGATTCTGTCGTTCGCCATAGTATGGTAAAGGTAGTTAGTTAATGATAATAGAGCAAAGAAAAGAATGATTATAGAGAAAGAGAGGACAAAACTATGGGAAAGATTATTGGTATTGACTTAGGAACAACAAACTCATGTGTGGCTGTTATGGAAGGTGGAAAGCCTGTTGTCGTAACAAATACAGAGGGTGCACGTACAACACCATCTGTTGTCGCATTTTCAAAATCCGGTGAGAGACTTGTGGGTGAGCCGGCAAAGCGTCAGGCAGTAACAAACGCTGACAAGACGATCTCTTCTATTAAGAGACATATGGGAACCGATTACCGTGTTGCCATTGATGACAAGAAGTATTCTCCACAGGAGATTTCCGCAATGATCCTTCAGAAGCTGAAAGCGGATGCAGAGAATTATCTCGGCGAGAAGGTTACAGAGGCTGTTATCACAGTTCCTGCTTACTTCAATGATGCACAGCGTCAGGCAACAAAGGATGCCGGTAAGATCGCAGGTCTTGATGTAAAGCGTATCATCAATGAGCCAACCGCAGCAGCACTTGCTTATGGTCTGGACAACGAGAAAGAGCAGAAGATCATGGTTTATGACCTTGGTGGTGGTACATTTGATGTATCTATTATCGAGATCGGTGATGGTGTTATCGAGGTTCTTGCAACATCCGGTGATAACCACCTTGGTGGTGATGACTTCGATCAGAAGATCACAGATTATATGATCGCTGAGTTTAAGAAAGAAAACGGTGTGGATCTGTCTGCGGATAAGATGGCACTGCAGAGATTAAAAGAAGCAGCAGAGAAGGCAAAGAAAGAGCTTTCTTCCGCGACTACAACAAATATCAACCTTCCATTCATCAGCATGAATGAGAATGGACCACTTCATTTCGATATGAACCTGTCCAGAGCAAAATTTGACGAGCTGACACATGATCTGGTAGAGAGAACAGCAACACCTGTTACCAATGCACTTCGTGATGCAGGTATCACAGCTTCTGAGCTCGGTAAAGTACTTCTGGTTGGTGGTTCTACACGTATCCCTGCTGTACAGGATAAGGTACAGCAGATGACCGGCCACGAGCCAAGCAAGTCCCTGAACCCGGATGAGTGTGTTGCTCTCGGTGCTTCCGTACAGGGTGGTAAGCTTGCCGGAGATGCCGGTGCCGGTGACATCCTTCTTCTGGATGTTACGCCACTGTCTCTGTCTATCGAGACCATGGGTGGTATCGCAACCAAGCTGATCGAGAGAAATACAACGATCCCTACCAAGAAGAGCCAGATCTTCTCTACAGCAGCCGATAATCAGAGTGCAGTAGATATCAATGTTCTGCAGGGTGAGCGTCAGTTTGCCAAGGACAACAAGTCTCTTGGACAGTTCCGTCTGGATGGTATCCCTCCGGCACGTCGTGGTATGCCACAGATCGAGGTTACCTTTGATATTGATGCCAATGGTATTGTAAACGTATCTGCAAAGGATCTGGGAACAGGCAAAGAGCAGCATATCACGATCACCGCAGGCTCCAATATGTCCGATGAGGATATTGATAAGGCAGTCAAGGAAGCGGCTGAGTTTGAGGCACAGGATAAGAAACGTAAGGACGGCATTGATGCCCGCAACGAGGCTGATTCTATGGTATTCCAGACACAGAAGGCTCTGGATGAGGTCGGCGATAAGGTTGATGCTTCCGAGAAGGCAAAGGTTCAGGCAGAGCTTGACAGCCTCAAGGAGTTAGTTGAGAAGACAAATCCTGAGGAGCTTTCCGATGCAGATGTTGATGCATTGAAGGCCGGTAAGGAGAAGCTGATGGAAGCAGCGCAGGCTGTATTTACAAAGATGTATGAGCAGCAGGCTCAGGCAAACGGCGGTGCAGCAGGTGCAGGTCCTGACATGGGCAACATGGGTGGTGCAGCAGGTGCCGGAGCAGGAAATGCTTCTGACGATGTCGTAGATGGTGACTACCGCGAGATCTAATTAAATAAATATGATACAGGGGGATACCTTTTCCCCGGCATCATTTATGGGATAGACCATTGATTGCGCGAATGCCGCAGGCAGACGTACCGGTTAATGGTCTGTCTAGCTATAAAAGAACAGTATGAGAGATGGAGAGAGTTATGGCAGAGAAGAGAGATTATTATGAAGTGCTCGGTGTCAGCAAAAGTGCATCTGATTCCGAATTAAAATCCGCATATCGTAAGCTGGCCAAAAAGTATCATCCGGATATGAATCCGGGGGATAAGGAAGCCGAGGCAAAGTTTAAAGAGGCTTCGGAGGCATACAGCGTATTAAGTGATCCTGACAAGCGGCGTCAGTATGACCAGTTCGGTCACGCAGCCTTTGAAGGAGGAGCAGGCGGAGGAGCCGGCGGCTTTGACTTTAACGGTATGGATATGGGAGACATTTTTGGAGATATCTTTGGGGATTTCTTCGGAGGCGGTCGTTCCAGAGCACAGAATAATGGTCCGATGAAGGGACAGAATCTGCATCATACGATTCGCATTACCTTTGAGGAGGCTTGCTTTGGTACGGAGAAGGAGTTAGAGCTGCCGCTGCAGGATGAATGTGCAAGCTGTCACGGTACCGGTGCGAAGGCAGGAACCACGCCGGAAACCTGTTCCAAGTGTGGCGGTAAGGGGCAGGTTGTTTATACACAGCAGTCCTTATTTGGTATGGTCAGAAATGTACAGACATGTCCTGACTGTCGTGGTACCGGCAAGATCATCCGGGATAAATGTCCTGACTGTCATGGCTCCGGTTATATTACCAGAAAGCGTAAGATTTCCGTTACAGTGCCTGCAGGTATTGATAACGGCCAGAGCATCCGCATCCGTGAAAAGGGCGATCCGGGTGTAAACGGAGGACCAAGAGGCGATCTTCTGGTGGAGGTTGCTGTGAGCCGCCATCCAATCTTCCAGAGACAGGGCATCGATATCTATTCCTCTGCACCGATCACATTCGCACAGGCTGCGCTGGGCGGTGATGTGCGCATCAAGACGGTGGACGGAGAGGTAGAATATACCGTAAAGCCGGGCACACAGACAGATACCCGTATCCGTCTCCGTGGCAAGGGCGTTCCGTCTCTGCGCAATAAGTCCATCCGGGGTGACCAGTATGTTACATTGGTAGTACAGGTGCCAACGAAGATGAACGGAGAGCAGAAGGAACTTCTGAAGAAGTTCGACGAGGCAATGTATGGAAAGCCGGAGACGAAGGAAGAAAACGGCGAACCTGCCGAGAAGAAAAAAGGGCGTTTCGGGAAGAAGAAAAAATAAATAAGACACACTAAAAGGCTGAAATCCCTTGGTTGACCCCGGTTATTTTTGCAGGCACGCTCTCGCTGCAATGCCACACGCAGCGGCACATAATGCCCTTAAAAACAGGGCATAAATGCCGGCGGTGGCAAGCACCTTGCAAAAACATCCGGGGCCAGCTCAAGGGAGGAAGACTTTGGTGCGTTGATCTGTATAAAATTTTTTATGAATAGTGATAGCTTCATGCTGGAAGGAAATCAGTGTGGAGCTATTTTTTTGAATTTTTCCCGCAATATATTGGAATCTTTTTTTGCATCATTGCAGATACTAATACAACGAAAATTAAATCTTTGATACATGAACCGTCAATTATTAATTATTCGTTATACCAGCATTAAAACTGTGATGGAAAGGGGAAATAGCATGTCTGAAATAAAAAACATCTGTGACAAAGGAATGAAGATCCGGGATATTCTGGCAAGGGAGATTCTTGACTCCCGTGGAAATCCTACGGTGGAAGCAGAGGTGATCCTGAAATGTGGAGCAAGGGGTGTGGCGAGTGTTCCCTCCGGAGCGTCTACGGGAGCATTTGAAGCGGTGGAGCTTCGGGACGGAGAGAGCCGTTATATGGGAATGGGTGTAAGAGGAGCTGTGAAGGCAGTACGTCAGATCATTGCGCCGGGACTAAAGGGGATGGAAGCCTCCCGACAGAGGGAGATCGACCAGTGGATGATCGCGGAGGATGCCACAGCCAATAAATCCCATCTGGGAGCCAATGCTATTCTGGCAGTATCTCTGGCGGTGGCAAAAGCAGCGGCGGCCGGAATGAAACTTCCTCTTTACCGTTATCTGGGAGGCTGTGGTGCCAGAGAGCTTCCGGTTCCTATGATGAATGTCATTAACGGAGGCCGTCATGCGGATTCCTCCATGAATATTCAGGAATTTATGATCATGCCGGTAGGCTTTTTGAGCTTTCATGAGAGACTGGAAGCCGGAACAAGGGTATTTCATACTCTCAAACGAATCTTGATGGCAGAGCATTATACCACTTCCGTAGGAGATGAGGGCGGTTTTGCTCCGGCATTTGAACGGGATGAGCAGGCACTGGACTTTTTGATCCGTGCCATTGAGGAGGCAGGCTACCAGCCGGGCAGACATTTTCGGATCGCCCTTGACGTGGCGGCAACAGAAATGTATGATGCGGCACTCCGGGAAGGAAAGGATGGCATGTATTATTTCTGGAAATCCGGAATTTATAAGACACCGGAGGAGATGATCGCTTACCTTAAGGAGCTTTGTGACCGTTATCCGATTTATTCCATTGAGGATGGCCTGGCAGAGGAGGACTGGATGCACTGGGAGCAGTTGAACCGTACGCTGGGAGGCCGTGTGCAGCTTGTGGGGGATGATCTTTTTGTGACCAATACAGAGCGTATACGTAAAGGAATCCGGCAAAATGCTGCCAATGCCGTGCTGATCAAGGTAAACCAGATCGGTACGCTGACAGAGACTCTGGATGCGATCCGTATGACCAAGGAAAACGGATGGCGTGCCATCATATCGCATCGTTCCGGGGAGACGGAGGATACCACGATTGCGGATCTTGCTGTGGCGGTCAATGCCGGGCAGATCAAAACCGGTGCTCCAAGCCGGACCGACCGTGTAGCAAAATATAACAGGCTGCTGCGGATCGAGGAGGAGATCTGGTAGAGGGAATAAACACTTCGTGGGATAAAATTGTACAATATAAATAGGGGTTGTAATTTCCCGGAATCCTGTTATACTACCAGTAGATAGGTGACTATTTTCGGGAGAGTTCCTGCCATAAAGTGGAAGATTTTAAACTCAAGGGAGCTTTCGGCTCCCTTATTTAGTGTAATTGAAGTGAGGCGTAACAATGAGTACACAACAAAAGAAAAGCAAATATGAGATTGACATGTGCAACGGTTCCATACTGGACAAGCTGATATCATTTTCGATTCCATTAATGCTGTCGGGGATTTTGCAGCTGTTATTTAATGCAGTGGACATTATCGTGGTGGGACGGTTTACCGGAAGCGAAGCGTTAGCGGCAGTGGGATCAACAACAGCACTGATCAACGTATTTGTTAATTTTTTTATCGGGATCTCTCTGGGATCGAATGTGCTGGCGGCGAGGTTTTATGCGGCAGGGAAAGATCAGGAGATGTCGGAGACAGTACATACGGCGATCACGTTGGCTCTGATCAGCGGCGTTGTCATGGGAATCGTGGGAGTGGTGTCTGCGAAGGGAGCTTTGCAGTTGATGGACACTCCGGATAATGTACTGAATCTTTCGACGTTATATATGCGTATTTACTTTGTGGGGATGCCGTTTTTTATGTTGTATAATTACGGAGCCGCGATCCTGCGGGCGGTAGGAGATACAAAACGTCCTCTGATGTTTCTGATCGTGTCCGGAGCTATGAATGTAGTATTAAATCTGATCCTGGTGATCTGGTTTCATATGGGTGTAGCCGGAGTTGCGATCGCAACCGTGATCTCGCAGGGGATATCCTGTGTGCTGGTGCTTCGATGCCTATATTATTCGGAGGGCAGCTATCAGCTTCGGTTTTCAAAGCTTGGCATGAAGGCACGCTATGTAAAGCAGATCTTTCAGGTGGGTGTGCCGGCTGGGATTCAGAGTACCATCATTAACTTTTCCAATGTATTGCTGCAGTCCTCGGTGAATTCCTTTGGGTCCGTTGCCATGGCTGGATATACGGCGGCCAATAATATTCTTGGATTTTTATATGTGTCCGTCAATTCCATTACACAGGCATGCATGAGCTTTACCAGCCAGAATTACGGAGTACGCAAGTTTAAGAGAATGGATAAGATATTGATGGAATGTCTGGGTCTTACCATGGTTGTTGCGTTGGTTCTCGGAGGCGGCTCGTATCTGTTCGGCTCGGAGCTGATGCATATTTATACAAAGAGTGCAGATGTGGTGGCATGTGGTACGGATATCATGCTGTACACCACAGTGACATATTTCTTGTGCGGGATCATGGATCTGTTTCCCGGAGCACTCCGGGGGATGGGACATTCGGCGGTGCCCATGATCCTCTCTGTGATCGGAACGGTTGGAACGAGAATTGTATGGATCTACTGGGTATTTCCGCAGCACCGGGCATTGGATTTTCTGTTTATTTCCTATCCGGTGTCATGGATCTTAACCATCATAATGCAGGTGATCTGTTTTTATTTTGTCCGGAAAAAGGTACACGGAAAGGATTGAAGCTTTCGCAGGAGTTTGAGTCATAAATCAATTTGTAAATTTAGGATTATCAGTAGACGAAACGGAAAGAGAGACAAATATGTGTAAAGCGTGGGATGATCATAAAAAGGCAGGAATCCGGGAGGGGGAAGAAAGAGACCGTAAAGAAGGAAAAATAGGAATCTTAATTTCTTTGTGCAGATCAGGAGAAATCTCTGTGGAGGTAGCGGCCAGGAAAATGAATATATCTACAGAAAAATTTAGAGAATACCTGGTTTAAACTGACTTTATGCTATATAAGCCCGCCCACATTCCATCTGAATGTGGGCGGGCTTTCTATCGTCGTGATTTCATTTTCGCCTGAATTACCAGTCCTCAATATCATCGAGATTGACAACTTCCTGTGTGTCGGCCGGTTCGGCTCCTGCACCGTCATTGTCGGAGGACTGATCGGTAGTCAGTGCCTGGATCTGCTCATCGGTAATCTCCGAAGGATCTCCAATCACCTCGGGTTCGGTATCCTCCGTCTGACGTTTCTCGGCCTCCTCGCGGGCATGGCGAAGAATAGCCTGGATCTCGTCATCCCGGTTATTGATGGGATATGCATCCTCCTCATTATTACACAAATAATATTTAATAATATGACCACTATATAAAGCAACGGTACTGCTGTTGCATACATCACTGTTTCTCTGGTAGGGCAGATTATCGTACATCTCAATACCGTAATCTAATGTACCGTCATATTTCTTGGAAATACCGGCTTCACGATTGAACTGTATCATAGAAAAGACTTCCTTTCCAATGGGATACCGGGATGCTGTCTGAAAGCGTCCCTTCCTATGCTTGTACTTTATCACATAGCGGCGGTGGGGTCAATAGAGTTTAAGGAAGTGTGGTACCTTTCGGTGAAAGATGATCGATGTCTTTTGACAACATTTTTATTTATACTTTGAGAATCAGGTTTGATCCATGCTTTATTTTATGCTTGCATTAATTTTTTAAAATCTGTATAACATTTGTGCGAATTTTCTTCTCCCGTAATCTATAAATTGACTTTTTGCTATCTTATGTTATAATTAGCACCGAGTGTCCTGTCATCGCAGGACAGGAGAAACGATAATTGAAAATGAGTTGTCGTACGGTTTACGTGTGGCAGAAATGAGGAAATCTATGGGAAAAGTCAAACAGATCATTAAGAATTTTACAAAGTATAATAATTTAATGTATGAGCTGGTCAAGAAGAATATCAAGTTAAAGTACCGCCGGTCTTATCTGGGTATTCTCTGGACTCTGATCGAGCCGTTGCTGACTATGATCGTTCTGACCGTTGTATTTGGTACGTTTTTTAATAAGGGAACCAAGCAGTTCCCTGTATATGTACTGACAGGACGTCTGTTATTTACCTTTTTCCAGTCAGCAACAAAGGCTGGTTTGAAATCTGTCAGTGGAAATGCCTCGATGATCAAAAAGGTTTATGTACCGAAGTATATATATGTGGTTTCATCGGTAATTTCAAACTTTTTGATCTTTTTGATCTCCTTGGTAGTTCTGGTTGGAGTGGCTGTTGTGCTAAAGGTGGAGCCGACGATCTATCTGACACAGGCATGGATCCCGTTGATCATTTTGTTTGTGATGTCATTAGGTACCAGCCTGATCTTAGCAACCTTAAGTGTATTTTTCCGGGATGTGGAATATATCTGGGGAGTTGCCTGTATGCTTGTAATGTATGCATCTGCTATTTTCTATCCGGTGCAAAAGATCATTAAAAGTGGTAAGGGCTGGGTGTTTAACATCAATCCGGTATACATGTGTATCGCCAATTTCCGAAATTCTGTGTTATATGGTGTACCAATGAATATGCATTATTGTGTATTGTCAGCGGGAATTGCCGTTTTACTTTTAGTGATAGGAATGGTACTTTTCTATAAGAAACAGGATGATTTCATTTTGTATCTGTAATCCGATATCATAAAAAGAATACCGGGATAGTCCGGTGGAGTTGCATTATTGCAGAAATGGAGAGTTCAATGAAAAATAATGTTGCTATTAAGGTCAAAAACGTGGGGATGCGTTTTAATCTAAGTCAGGATCGAGTGGATAACCTGAAGGAGTATATGATCCGTTTTTTGAAGAGGGATCTGCATTTTAATGAATTCTGGGCTTTACGAGAGATAAATTTTGAGGTAAAAAAAGGAGAACGTCTGGGAGTGCTGGGATTAAACGGTTCCGGTAAAAGTACTCTTTTAAAGATTGTTTCCGGTGTATTAAAACCTACGACAGGTTATGTGCAGACGAAGGGAAAGCTGGCACCTCTTCTGGAACTGGGAGCCGGTTTCAGTCAGGAATATACCGGCAGAGAAAATATCTATCTGTACGGCGCGGTTCTGGGATACTCCAAGGAATTTCTGGATGAAAAGTTTGACGAGATCGTGGACTTTTCGGAATTGGGAGAGTTCATTGATGTTCCTATTAAGAATTATTCTTCCGGTATGAAATCCCGTTTGGGATTTTCCATTGCGACGGTTGTGGAACCGGAAATTCTGATCCTGGATGAGGTATTATCCGTAGGAGATAAGAAGTTTCGGCGTAAAAGCGAGAAGAAGATCATGGACATGTTTGACAAGGGTGTAACCGTGCTTTTTGTTTCCCATTCTCTGGAGCAGGTGCAGAGAATCTGTGATCGTGCGATCATTCTGGATGGTGGTCATCTGGTGGCAAAGGGACCGGTTGACAAGGTGGCGAGAATTTATAAGAATATGACAGAATAAAACCGATTTCGGTGTGGCCACGGCTTTTATTGCTGTGGCAGCGGTTTATCAAAATAATAGGAGGAGACCGATGAAAAGAAATAACAGTATAGGTAAAAGATTGTTCGTGCTGGTTCTTACTGTGGCTGTCTGTATGACTTTGTTTGAAAATTTTTCCAGGGTCAGTGCGGCATCTACATATCAGATCAAGATTAATAAGCAGCAGAACTGTGTAACGATTTACAAATTAGGTAACAACGGTAAGTATAAGCCGGTGAAAGCGATGGTATGTTCCACCGGTTATGCTACCCCTGTTGGAACATTTCCTTTGGGAGAAAAGATGCGCTGGCATACGTTGATGGGACCTTGTTATGGTCAGTATTGCACCAGAATTCATGGAGGTGTATTATTTCATTCTGTGTGGTATTATAAGCAGACCCCTTCTTCGTTATCCTCATCTGCATATAATAAACTTGGTGTGACAGCCTCCCACGGATGTGTTCGCCTGACTGTGGCTGATGCGAAATGGATCTATGATAATGTACCTTCCGGTTCTCCCGTTACGGTTTATAATTCATCCAATCCTGGACCGCTTGGCAAGCCGTCTGCGATCAAGCTTCCTTCTTCCAGCACATGGGATCCAACGGATAAATGGAGCAGTGGCAATCCATGGAATAAGAAAAAGCCAAGTATTTCCGGTGCCAAGAGTCAGACGGTGCCGTATAATGGTACATATTCCGCAAAGAAAGGGATTACAGCAAAAAATACCACAGGGTACGATGTGACATCCCGGGTGAGGGTCTCTGTTCGTTATCACGGAGAGACAGTAAAAAAAGTGAATACCAGAAAGCCGGGGGTTTATAAGGTAATCTATAAGCTAAAAGATGAGATTGGACGCAAGGTACAAAAGATTGTTAAGATTAAGGTAAGTTCCAGTCTTCCGGCACCAAAGATCAGCAATGCAAAGGATCTTTATGTGAAGTCCGCAGATCAGCTTACCAAGGGAAGAGCATTAAAGAATGTAACGATTACCCAGAAGGGGAAAGCACTTGCCCGCAAGTATATTAAAGTAATCTTTAAGAAGCAGAAAAAGGGTGTTTATAAAGTTATTTATAAAGCGCAGAATGCAAGTGAACTTACGGAGGTTTCCGTGAAGGCATATGTAGACAGCCAGGCACCGGAGATCACAGGGGTTACCGATGGAGGTACATATCCGGTAGATGCATCTGTTCATGTGAATGAGAAGTATGCAAGATCTCTGATCGGTGTATCCGATAATGTTTCTGCACTAAAGCCATCGGATGTCCATGTGAAGATCACCAAGCAGGCAGATGGAAGTTATCAGGTGGTTTATGAGGTTCAGGATCAGGCGGGTAATAAAACGAGGGTTACGATCCATCTTACCGTATCCGCAGCGCAGCCGGCAACGGGAGCGGCAGTACAGTAAAGAAAAGTGTTTTATGGGATTTAGAGTGAAGGAGAATGACTTCATAAAAATTTAAGAAACACATGATAAAAAGTCCGTGCAATTAGAAATGGAAAGTGATATACTATCGGCGTGAGCAGGTGCTTCATCTGCCTGCCGGTAGTATATTTATATATGGGAAGCTGCTTGTTTCACATAGAGAAGCAGTTTTCTGAGAATTATTTTTATGAAATGAGCTTGAGATAAAGGAAGGTTTGATATGGGAGAAAAATTACTGCGGGTAAAGAAATTTTTAACTTTTTATGTTTTTTTGCCGGTGATTCTGGATATTGTCATTGAGAGCTTAAACAGAAAGTCAGTATTCTCGGCATTTTCGTATATGTTTGATAAACCATTTTTATTTATATTTAATGTGTTGATCATTATGCTGACCCTGTCAGTAGCCATGTATTTCAAAAGAGAGATATTTGTCTTGACATTGATGTCCGTGGTATGGCTTTTATTCGGTGTGATTAATTTTGTGATCCTGCATTTTCGCGTTACACCGTTTTCTGCCGTTGATTTTACACTGATCAGCAGTGCCATTAGTGTATCCGGTCATTACCTTACTGCGTTTAATGTAGTGATGATCTTTTTTGCAATCGCGATCCTGGTGATCTCTATGATCTGTCTGTTTAAAAGGACACCTTGCTTTCAGAAAAATACCACCAAAAAGGCATATATGCTTTCAACAATGGTAATTCTGACACTAGCAGCCGGGATTGTGGTAATGCATAAGTCCAGCACCTCGGTTCAGGCACTGGCAGAGAATTATACCAATATATCTGAGGCATATGAGAACTATGGATTTGTCTATTGCTTCACTAACAGTATTATTGATACCGGCATTAAGAAACCGGAAGATTATTCAGAGGAGTCCATGGTGCGGATCAGAGATTCCATTAAGGATAACAGTGCTGATGAGCCGGAGGTGAAGCCGGATATCGTGATGATCCAGTTGGAGTCGTTTTTCGATATCTGTGATGTGAAGGATATCAGTTTTTCAAGAGATCCACTGCCAAACTTTCATGGTCTTCAAAAGAAATATTCCAATGGTCAGCTGACAGTGCCTACAGTAGGAGCCGGTACGGTAAATACAGAGTTTGAAGTGCTTACCGGTATGAGTCAGCATGATTTTGGTGTCAGTGAGTATCCATACAAAACGGTATTAAAAAGCAAGACTTCCGAAAGTATCTGTAATGATCTGGCGCAGCTTGGTTATAGCAGTCATGCGGTACACAATAATACTGCTACATTCTATGGACGTAATAAAGTCTTTTCCAATCTGGGATTTGACAGTTTTACATCCGTGGAGTATATGAATAACATCACGTTAAATCCGAATGGCTGGGCGAAGGACAATGTGATGGTAGAAGAGATTTTAAAGACGCTGGATGACAAAAAAAACAAGTCAGATTTTACTTTTGGAATTACTGTGCAGAGTCATGGAAAGTACAATGATGTAAAGACGGATTCTAAGGATCCTGTAAAGGTATATAATGCTCCGGAGGGCAAGGAGGAGTCTTATGAGTATTATGTCAATGAGATCAATGAAGTCGATCAGATGATCGGCAAGCTGGTATATACTCTTGGAAAGAGAGAAAAACCAACAGTGCTTGTACTTTATGGAGATCATCTGCCTAGTCTTGACCTTTCTAATGAAGATTTAGAGGATGGCAGTCTGTATGAGACCCAGTATATTATCTGGAATAATTACGGATTAAAGGAGAAAGATCAGGATCTGAAGGCATATGAGCTATATCCGGAGGTTCTTGATCAGATTGGGATTCATACAGGAATGATCACGCAGTATCATCAGCAGGCGGATCGCAGCAGTGATTCCTATCAGACAGATCTGAAGGCACTGGAGTATGATCTTCTTTATGGAGAGAATTATATATACGATAGAGAATCACCGTTTACAGCAACAGATCTGCAAATGGGAACTACTCCGCTGAAGCTTGCAGATGTATATCAAAAGGATGGGGAATATATTGTCCGGGGAGACAATTTTACCCCTTACTGCAGGGTATATTTCGATGGGAAAGAGCTGGAGTCCAAGTGGGTTGATGAGCATCATCTGAAACTGAAGGAGGTGCCGGAGCGTTCGGACCGCAAGAGGGACAAAACGAAGAGTTATGAACCGGATGAGATACCGAACTCCTTTGTGGTTGAGGTTCAGAATGGTGACGGTGTAAAACTGAGCTACAGCAATAATCTGCGCTGGAAAAATACTTCTCTGTCTGATAAATGAGAAATGGATGCAGTAGAAGGCATCGCTTAAGGGAAAATAGATCTTCTCTTGTTATAATTGACTGGAAAAGTCGTGTTTTGTCGAGATGACAGACACGACTTTTTTTATTTTCGCCTCTGTTTGACATTTTTCTCAAGGGAGCTTGCATATAATTGTTTTTAGTAAATGGAAAGGAGATGACAGGATGATCAAATGACATTGAGGTTTTATTGGGATATCTTCTGGCTTTTGAACTTCATCATGAACCTGTTTTTACTGGGGATGACAGCCCTTATGAGACGAAAGTATCTCAAAAAATGGCGTCTTGTGTTGGTATCCCTTTTGGAAAGCGGTCAGATGACAGCGGTGGTTTTATGGTGGCTGCAACTGGCAAAGAGCCATAAAAGCTGTTATGAAGTTTTTTTCTGGCAGAATGGGGTACCTGGAGGGCTTATTCTGTTGGAAATCATTTTGGGGATGGAAATGCTCCAACTTTGTTTTTGGGAGAAACAGTTTCGTGAATTATTAAAGGATCTGCTTTCTTTCCTGCAGGTAAGTGTTTTGACGGGAGGAGCATTGCTGTTATGCCGGGAATGGTTGGGAAAGCAACATACTATTGGAATATGGTCGTTGTTTGCCGGGACGGCAGGAATATGGCTGATTCTTTTTATTATGGAACGTTATCTGCGCCAGGGAGAGAAAAGGGCCAACACTATGGATGGTGTGATCATTATGGAAAATGGAAAACGTTATCCTTTGCGGGTTATGTTGGATACCGGTAATTGTCTTGTCAGTCCTTATAGTGGAGAACGGGTTATGATCATTGGAGAGACACTGGCACATCAGTTGGAAATTACGAAAAATCGTTCCCCACTTTTGATTCCATTTCAATCCATTGGAGGAGATGGATTGTTGTCAGCGTACCGGATTCCAAGGCTTTCTTTGCAGGATGGCTCGGAGATTCTGAATTTTCTTGCGGCCGTTAGTCCCAAATTGTCAGAAGATTCTGCAGTGCAGTTAATTATGTACGGCAGAAAATAAGATAGAAAGGATGAAAAAATGATTAAAATAAGCATGCCAAATAAATTTCAGCTTCGCATCATGCCGGAGCTGCGTGGATGGTTCCTACCGAAAAAGGGAGGAGAGATTCATTATATCGGGGGAGCGGAAATTCTTCCGGCTCCATTTAGCCGGGAAGAGGAAAAAAAGATACTTGGACTTTTGGGAACGAAAGAGGATCAAAATGCCCGAAGCCGTCTGATCGAACATAATCTCAGACTGGTTGTGTATATTGCCAAAAAATTTGATAATACCGGGATAGGAGTGGAGGATCTGATCTCCATTGGAACGATTGGTCTGATCAAGGCCATCAATACATTTAACCCTCTGAAAAACATCAAGCTTGCGACGTATGCATCCCGATGTATTGAAAACGAAATATTAATGTATCTCCGAAGAAATAATAAGGTCAAAATGGAAGTATCCATTGACGAACCGCTCAACGTGGATTGGGATGGAAATGAGCTTCTGCTTTCCGATATTCTGGGAACCGATGAAAACATTATTTCCAAAAATCTGGAGGAGGAGGTTGACCGGAAGCTCCTTCGGATGGCATTGGATAAACTGGGAGAAAGGGAAAGGATGATCATTGAGCTTCGTTTTGGATTGAACACAAAGGACGGGGTGGAAAGAACGCAGAAGGAGGTGGCAGATCTGCTGGGAATTTCTCAATCTTATATATCCCGATTGGAAAAGAAGATTATTAAAAGACTGAAAAAAGAGATCATGCGCCTGGAACAGGTATAAAAAAATAGGAATCGCAAATCCTACTTACATAGCCGGTAAATCATAACCGGTGGCTCACGGCAGCTCTGGCTGCACGGAAAATTCTTTCGCAGAATGGAGAACGCTCATGGCAATGTATAAAGTAGAGATTTGCGGGGTAAATACATCCCAGTTACCATTGTTGACAAATGAGGAAAAGACGAAATTATTTGAGAAGATACAACAGGGAGACAAAGAGGCGAGAGAGAAATTTATCAAGGGGAATCTACGGCTGGTATTAAGTATTATCCAGAGATTTTCCGGTTCCAATGAAAATGTGGATGATCTGTTTCAGATCGGATGTATCGGGCTGATGAAGGCGATTGATAATTTTGACACCACTCTTAACGTGAAATTTAGCACCTATGCAGTACCGATGATCATTGGTGAGGTGAGAAGGTATCTTCGGGATAACAACAGCATTCGCGTCAGCAGATCCATCCGGGATACAGCATATAAAGCGATTTATATGAAAGAATCCATGATGAAGGATTCCGATAAAGAGCCTACCGTAGAGGAGCTGGCCCAAAAGCTGGAAATTCCGGCACAGGATATTGTATTTGCATTGGATGCCATTCAAAGTCCGGTATCCCTTTACGAGCCGGTTTATGCAGAGAGTGGGGATAATCTTTATATTATGGATCAGATCAGTGATAAAAAGAATAAGGAAGAGAAATGGGTTGAGCAGATCTCATTAAAAACAGCGATTGACCGCTTAAGCCAAAGAGAACACCGGATCATTGAACTGAGATATTTTGAGGGGAAAACCCAGATGGAGGTGGCACAGGAAATACAGATTTCACAGGCACAGGTAAGCCGTTTGGAAAAAAAAGCCCTTCGTTCGATGAAAAATTATCTTGCATAGAGTTGGAAATCCTGCATATGCTTAAAGTGATCCACAGAGAAAAAGGAGTGGTTATATGCGGATGTCGGAGCTGCGGGAAAAGGAAGTGATCAATATCTGTGATGGGGAAAGACTTGGTAATGTCTGTGATGTGGATTTTGAGATGAAAACAGGGCGAATCTGCAATCTGATCATCCCCGGTCCCTGTAAAGTGCTAGGGATACTTGGAAGAGACCAGGAATATATTATTCCTTATGAACAGATCCAGCGGATTGGGACAGATGTGATCCTTGTGGAGGCAGAACGGGAAAAGTGTCTTAAAAAATGCCAGTGGGATGAATAAAAATATCTGCTTGCATTTTTTGTTTGTTTGAACGATAATGTTTTTAAGAACAAAAGATGGAGGTAAAAGGCATGAAATGTCCGTATTGTGGGGAGGACGATACAAGAGTGATCGATTCCAGACCGGCAGATGATAATTCATCCATCCGCCGCAGGAGACAATGTGATAAATGCGGAAAGCGTTTTACAACATATGAAAAGGTTGAGGCGATTCCTTTGGTTGTTATCAAAAAGGATCAGAGCCGGGAAAGCTATGACAGGACAAAGATAGAGAGTGGTGTATTTCGTTCCTGCCATAAGCGTGCCGTATCCATCGATCAGATGAATGCGCTGGTTGACCAGGTGGAGGCCGAGATCTTTAATCAGGAAAAGAGAGAGATTCCCAGCAGCTATATTGGTGAGCTTGTTATGGATCATCTGGAAAAGCTGGATCCGGTTGCATATGTGAGATTTGCTTCCGTATATCGTGAGTTTAAGGATGTCAGTATCTTTATGGATGAGATTAAAAAAATGCTCAATAAATAGTGGGGATTGTTTTTTGATCACAGCAGTGTTATAATGCTGAAAATGACAGGCAGGTTTTCGACTGATATGTCGTGAAGCCTGTCTTTTTCTTTTCGAAAGTATATATTGAGGGGAAGCTTCTTTTGCTGTAGGCGAAAGGAGTCAATATGTATAGTAAAACATTTTGTGTGGCCATTCAGGGAATAGAAGGTCACATGGTTCAGATTGAGGCAGACATATCCGATGGACTGCCTGTATTTTCTTTGGTAGGGGATCTGTCCTGCGAGACGAAGGAGGCCAAAGAACGTGTTCGGGTTGCATTGCAGAATACGGGTTTTCGTTTTCCGCCACGCAGGGTGACGGTCAATCTTTCACCGGCAGATATCCGGAAGGATGGCACAGGCTATGACCTGGCGATCGCTGTGGCGGTATTATCTGCGTATGGTTATATTTCCAAATCTGATTTTAATGACATATTGTTTATTGGGGAATTGAGTCTGGAGGGAGAAGTATGTTCTGTGAATGGGGTCCTGCCTATGGTATATGCGGCTCTGGCGCAGGGCGTGAAATACTGCATTCTCTCTCAGGACAATCAGGAGGAAGCATCGGTGGTACGGGAGATGAAGGTCATTGGTGTTCGAAATCTCAGACAGGTAGTGGATCTGTTGGAGGGAGATTTGGATGGGGCCGTGTACCATCCTTCCGGACGGATTAAAACGGCAGATAAAGAACGGACAAGTCTGGATTTTAAAGAGGTATTGGGACAGGAAACGGCCAGAAGGGCAGCAGAGGTTGCTGCAGCCGGAATGCATAACCTGCTGCTGATCGGTCCGCCGGGGTCAGGAAAATCCATGATTGCCGGGAGGATGAGCGGCATTTTGCCGGCAATGACATTTGAGGAGCAGATGGAAATATCGCAGATTTACAGTGTGGCCGGGCTTTTGTCCGGCGAGACCCCCCTGGTTACGAATCGACCGTTTCGTTCTCCGCATCATACGGCGACACAGAGGGCTTTGATCGGAGGGGGAACCTATCCAAGACCGGGAGAGATCAGTCTTGCGTCGGGAGGCGTTCTGTTTCTGGATGAGCTTCCGGAGTTTGAGAGAAATACTCTGGAGGTGCTCCGGCAGCCATTGGAGGACGGATGGGTACATGTGTCAAGGCTTCGGGGAAGCTGCAGGTATCCGGCACATACGCTTTTGATGGCAGCGATGAATCCATGCCGTTGTGGATGGTATCCGGACCGCAAAAAATGCAACTGCACGCCGGGGCAGGTGCGGAGATATCTGGGAAGGATCAGCCGTCCCCTGTTGGATCGGATTGACATCTGCACAGAAACAATGCCTCTGGAATATCATCATCTGGAGGAAAAGGCGTGTGGAGAGCCGGATTCCTCTGCGGTTATCCGTCAAAGGGTCGAAAAAGCGCAGAAGCTGCAATGGGATAGATATGCGGAGGAAGCATTCTGTCATAACTCTGATCTGACACCGCAAAAAATAAAAATATATTGCAGGATGTCTCAGGAAGCATCGGATTTTCTGAAGTTTATCTTTCAAAAAATGGAATTTAGCGCCAGAGCTTATCATAAGATTTTAAAGGTTGGACGAACTGTTGCAGATATTGACGGCAGTGACCGGATTGAAAAAGAACATATTTCCGAGGCTGTTTTTTACCGCTCCATTGACAGAAGATACTGGGGAGAGGGGGGACGGTCATGAAGGAAGAGTTATATGAATTCTGGCTTTCTTCTATTCCGGGGATTGGCTGTCGAAAGATCAAGGTATTATTGGAGCAGTTTGGAACGCCGAAGGATATTTTTCGGATCAAAAAAGAACAACTGCGGAAAATCCCATCTTTGCGGGCAAAGGACATGGAAGCGCTGGCAGCATCCCGCAATCCTGATCAAATTCAGAAAAATTGGGAAGAACTCTGCAAAAAAGAAATTTTTTTTACGAGCCTGTCCCATTCTGATTATCCGGAGAAATTAAGACACATACCGGATCCACCATTTTCTTTATTTTATAAAGGGAGCCTTCCATCGGAAGATATCATGTCCGTTGCAGTGGTGGGTGCGCGTAATGCCGGTCATGCGGGGCTGGAAACAGCCCGGCAGTTTGGAAGAGAACTTGCGGAAAATGGGATCGCCGTGGTGAGCGGTCTGGCAAGAGGTGTCGATATTACTGCGCAGAATGGTGTCCTGACCGTGGCGGGAGGCAGAACATACGGCATTCTTGGATGCGGCATCGACCGCTGCTATCCGGAGAATCATATCGAAAGCTATATGCTCATGCAGAAAAACGGAGGAGTGATTTCGGAGTTTTGTCCCGGGATGCCGCCCTATCCTGCAAATTTTCCTATGAGGAACCGGATCATCAGTGGATTGTCGGATGGAATCCTGGTCATTGAGGCGGGAAAGAAAAGTGGTTCCCTGATCACGGCAGAGCTTGGTCTGGATCAGGGGAAAGAAGTATTTGTGGTGCCGGGAGACATTTATAACCCCTGTTATATGGGTAGCAACCAACTGATCCAAAGTGGAGCGGCACTTGTCACAAAAACGAGAGATATTCTTGACGGATTAGGGATATTTATGGACGAAGATGCGTCGGTCCGGAAGAAAAAATGTGAGGTTATGCTTGAAACGTCTGAAAAAATAGTGTATTCTTATTTAGGTTTAGAGCCGATTCATATATCGGAGCTTGTCAGGATATCTGGTTTATCGGTACAGAAGGCAATGGATCTGCTGTTGTCGTTGGAACTGAAAGGGATTGTCCGGCAGGTTGGAAACCAGTATTATGCAATAGTACTGTAGGAATCCGGAGAGAGGATGCCGCAGTGTGAAAGGATGGTATGTAGGAAATGGCAAAAAATCTTGTGATTGTCGAGTCACCATCAAAGGCGACGACTATTAAAAAATTTCTCGGAAGTTCATATGAGGTCATTGCGTCGAATGGACATGTCAGAGATTTGCCAAAAAGTCAGCTTGGAATTGATGTGGATAACGATTTTGAGCCGAAATATATTACCATTCGAGGAAAAGGAGAGTTACTTGCCAAACTTCGTAAGGAAGTAAAGAAGGCAGATAAAATATATCTTGCAACGGATCCGGACCGTGAGGGAGAGGCTATTTCATGGCATTTGATGACGGCATTGAAACTGGAAAACAAAAATACAAGCCGTATCACGTTTAACGAGATCACCAAAAATGCAGTAAAACAGGCAATTAAACAGGCAAGACCGATTGACACCGATTTGGTGGATGCCCAGCAGGCAAGACGTGTTCTGGACCGCCTGGTAGGTTACAAGATCAGTCCGGTATTGTGGGCGAAGGTGAAAAGAGGTTTAAGTGCAGGACGTGTACAGTCTGTCGCTTTACGTATTATTTCTGACAGAGATGCTGAGATCAATGCTTTTATTTCTAAGGAATACTGGACCTTAAATGCAGATTTTTATATGGATGGAGAGAAGAAGCCGCTAAATGCGGAGTTTTATGGTACCCATTCCAAGAAAATGACCATTGAATCAGAGCAGGAGATGGATGAGATCATTGCATCTTTGAAAAAGTCTGACTTTCATGTGGAAGATGTCAAAAAGTCTCAGAGAACCAAAAAGGCACCACAGCCATTTACGACAAGTACTCTGCAGCAGGAGGCAGCTAAGACGCTGAACTTTTCCACACAGAAGACCATGCGTCTGGCGCAGGGGCTTTATGAAGGTGTGACGGTAAAGGGTAGAGGAAGTATTGGTCTGATCACATATCTTCGTACCGATTCGACTCGTATCAGCGAAGAGGCAAAGGCAGCGGCCAAGGATTACATTACAGAAAATTATGGACAGGAATATCTGGCAGAGGGTGTGACGGAGAAAAAGTCCGGTAAAAAGATTCAGGATGCCCATGAGGCGATCCGTCCATCTTATATTGATCTGACACCGGCGCAGGTAAAGGAATCTCTGAACAGAGACCAGTTCCGATTGTATCAGCTGATCTGGAAGCGCTTTATGGCAAGCCAGATGTCAGCAGCAAAATATGAAACTACTTCTGTCAAGATCGATACAGATAAATATCGTTTCACAGCAGCATCTTCCAAGGTTGCTTTTCCGGGTTATCTGAATGTATATCAGACGGAGGAAGATAAAGTCGAAAAGAAAACCCTGTCAAAAAATATTACAAAGGGTGCTGCTATGAAGGCGGAAAATCTGGAGAAGAAACAGCATTTTACACAGCCACCGGCACATTTTACTGAGGCTTCTCTGGTAAAGACGCTGGAGGAACTGGGGATTGGCCGTCCAAGTACCTATGCGCCGACAATCTCAACGATCATTAACCGTCATTATGTAGCAAAGGAGCAGAAGCAGTTATATGTGACAGAATTGGGAGAGGTTGTAAACAGCATTATGAAGAAATCCTTTCCGAGTATTGTTGATGTAAACTTTACAGCCGCGATGGAGGGACTTTTAGATTGCGTGGAGGATGGAACCGTTAAATGGAAGACGGTTATTGAAAACTTTTATCCGGATCTGAAAGAGGCAGTTGACATTGCCCAAAAGGAGCTGGAAGAGGTGACGATAGAGGATGAGGTCACAGATGTAGTTTGTGAGGAATGTGGCAGAAATATGGTAGTAAAATATGGCCCTCATGGAAAATTTCTGGCTTGTCCGGGATTCCCGGACTGCCGCAATACAAAGCCGTTTTTTGAAAAAATTGGTGTCGATTGTCCCAAATGCGGAGGGGATCTTGTAATGAAAATGAGTCGCAAGGGAAGACGATATTTTGGCTGCATGAATTTCCCGGAATGCGACTTTATGACGTGGCAGAAGCCATCCGCAAAGAAATGCCCGAAGTGTGGAGGATTAATGCTGGAAAAGGGAAGCAAGCTGGTATGTATGGATGAGCAGTGCGGTTATGTAGAGGCAAAACCAAAGGAGAAATAAAGTTTCCCGATATAGTATAATGTGCCCAGGGGATGACTGGAGAAGCCCCGGGGTATGGAGGGGGTACCATGAGCTTAGAGCTGTTAGATAAAACACGCAAGATATATCGTCTGTTAAATCGACAGGAATCAGACAAAATAGATTTTAATGATTTCTGTCGGTTGTTGTCTCAGGAAATGGAAGTGAACGTGCTTCTTCTCAGCCGCAAGGGGAAGATACTGGGAATGAGGCTTCGCAAGGAAATACCGGCAATACCCCAGATGCAGGATATCAATTATGGGGAATATCTGGAGAAGGACATTCATGAACGGATCCTGAATATATTATCGACCAAAGAAAATGTGAATCTGCTGACGCTGGGATTTAATTTTGAGAGGGTCTGGGATTATCAGGCGATGGTTTCTCCTGTGAATATGGCAGGAAAGAGGCTGGGGACACTTTTTGTATATCGTCAGACAGGAGCGTTTTCTATTGACGATATTATTTTGATGGAGTATGGAATGACCGTGATCGGTCTTGCCATGCAGAGGGCGGAGAGTGAAGAACTTTCCGAGGAGCAGCATAAGGAAAATGACGTTCGTGCGGCCATCAGGACGTTGTCCCGGTTGGAAGCGAAAGCGATGCTTTGTGTGTTAGACGAGCTGGAGGAGTCGGATACGGATATGTTGGTCACAAGCCGTCTCGCGGATCAGGTTGGCATTACCAGGTCGGTGATCGTAAACGGACTGAAAAAATGTGAGAGTGCAGGTATTATCAGTACACGTTCTGCCGGGATGAAGGGGACAAGTATTCGGTTATTAAATGAATTATTTACCCCGGAGATGATCCGAAACTGTATGGGAGAGTAAAATCTACAAATAGGTCTTGTTTTTTTTATGATTTTCTTTATAATTATATGTAGTATAATTGTGTTTACAGTAAGACGAGATCTGTAGTAGAGATGCATGTTACATAGATGAGGAGGTTTTCCATGATTTCATCAGGAGCATTTGATTATATCAATGTGTTGGAAAAAACCGCAGACGCAAGCTGGCTGCGGCATTCTGTTATTTCCAATAATATTGCCAATGCGGATACACCGACCTATAAGCGGAAGGATGTTAATTTTCAAAGTTATCTGGAGGAACAGTTGAGCGGAGGCGTGTCTCTGGATGATGAAGTGGCAGATGCAGAACTGGATCTGCTCAACGGCAATGTATACACAGATTACAGCACCGTAAGTTATCGTCTGGATGGCAATAATGTAGATATTGATACAGAAAATTCTTATATGGCACAAAACCAGATTAAGTATTATACCGTATTGGATTCCATATCGCAGGAATTTTCCAGACTGCGCAGCGTGTGCAAGAGCGGAAACGGTTCATGATGACACACATCGTTGACTGATAGTTGGTTTCGGAAAGGATGGAGAGATAAATGGGTGTATTTTCTGCATTTGATGTAAGTGCCAGTGGCATGACGGCGCAGAGGACGCGTTTGGATGTGATTTCCCAGAATATTGCTAATGTGAATTCTACCAGAGATGCCGACGGCAATGTTTATAAACGTAAAACAGTTGTATTTCAGGAAAAGGCGTATTATTCCTTTGATGATGCATTGACGTCAGCAACCGGTATGTATGGAAAGGTTGGAAATGGTGTAAAGATACGTCAGATCACGGAGGACACCGATACGGAGGGAAGAATGGTTTATGACCCATCCAATCCTGATGCGGACGAGAATGGTTATGTTACATACCCAAATGTTAATACAGTGACAGAAATGACAAATATGATCGATGCCAGTCGTTCTTATGAGGCAAATGTTACAGCATTTAATGCGGCCAAAAATATGGCCCTGAAGGCATTAGAAGTTGGCAAATAATATATTGATATACCAGCGTAGACCAGGGAGGGGAAAGACGCTATATAGAAAATGATCATCCGTTGCGGAGCAAATAACGGATTGGTCAAAGAATGGAGAGTATATATGGAATTATCAGCACTATCAAATGTGGATTTGATCAATGCTTTTAAGGTCCCACAGATATCATCATCGATGGATGACAGCAGTACGGGGACAGTACAGGGAAACGGAGCCTTTAAGGCATTGTTTGATTCAGCGGCTAATATGATCAGTGATGCCAATGATTACAGTAATGCGGCTGAGGTGGAGGAAATGAAGTACTCAATGGGAGAGACAGAGAGCATTCATGATCTTCAGATTGCACAGCAGAAGGCAAATATTTCGTTGCAGTATGTTGTGGCAGTGAGAGACTCCTTTATGTCAGGCTACAAAGAATTGATGAACCTGCAGTTTTAATGTATCATAATATGAAAAGCAGAGAAGGATCATCAATTTGGATGGCATAGACAAATGTTAGGAGAGTTGTATTATGAAGGAAAGAGTACAGGAAATTCCAGCAAAGGTAGTGGAATTCTGGAATAGATATACAAGCAGACAGAAAACCATAATTATATCGGTCATATGTGTTGTACTGGTATTGATCGGTGTGATGGCATATCTTGTCTCACGTCCTACATGGACAAGGTTTCAGCAATTCAGCAATCTGGACGATGCATCCAGCATGGTAAAGGCATTGGATGATGAAGGGATTGCCAATAAAAGCTCAAAGGATGGTCTGACGTTATATGTCCACGATCAGGATATGACAAAGGCCTTTTACTGCATGAGTGATAATAATCTCACGGATAAAGGATATACCTGGGATGATGCGTTTAATAACAGCATTTCTACCACAGAGAGTGAGAAGAACCAAAAACGGGTGCTCGCTCTGCAGAGTGAATTAAAAGCAAGTATGGTGCAGTATTCCTTTATTGATGATGCCAAGGTCTTTATAGATGTGCCGGAAAGTACATACAGCATTTTGGACGAGGAAAATGTCACCTCTGTGACAGCAATGGTTGATGTAAACCAGAAAAACGAAAAGCAGCTGACCTCGGATGTGGCACAGAATCTGGCATACTGGCTGGCGAATGCAGTTGGTACGGATGTGGATCATGTCATTATCAATGATTATAATGGAAAATGTTTATATAATGGTTTTACCAGTGATGGACTTGGAGGAGATCTTACAGGTGGTTCGACGGAGTATTGTGAGCGATTAAGAAATACCATCGCATCCAATCTGGTAGATCTTTTGGTGCGCTGTGGTTATGATGATGTACAGGTCGGAACGCAGGGAATCCAGTTCAATATGAACAAGATTGAGACTCTGACCAAAAAATATAGTGTCGCAGATGGTCGGGATTATGGATATCCCACCAATTATGTTCATTCTAAAAATGAGGGATCTTCCGGTACGGTCAGTGGTGTTCCGGGCACAGATTCTAATGACAATGACGAGACGGATTATGTCATTAATGATGGTAATTCCAACAGTTCTTCTCAGGAATATGAAAAGCTTACCGGTCTTCTGACGGATGAGACTATTGAAAATATCAAACAGGAGAAGCCGGCGATACAGCTGGATCAGTCCTCTCTTGGGATTGTTGTGACCAGATATAAGGTATATGATGAGGCACAGCTGGAAAAGGATGGCACTCTTGATAACATGACCTTTGATGAGTTTATGGCCCAGAACAATCAGACAACGACATTTACAGTGCCAAACACAGAGATACAGCTTCTTTCCAGTGCATCTGGTGTTGCTGCTGGTTCTATTACCGTTGTGGGATATGAAGTTCCGAAGTTCGTACAGAAAACAACCAAGAGTCGTAGTATCTCAGATTATCTGATGATCATACTGGCGGTACTGATCATTGCACTGCTGATCTTTGTGGTAGTACGTGGAACAGCACCGGTTGCTGTTGCTGACGAAGAGCCGGAGCTTTCAGTAGAACAGCTTCTGGCGACTACAAAGGAAAATCAGTCCTTAGAGGATATTGAGTTTAGTGATAAGTCTGAGACGAGAAAGATGATAGAAAAATTTGTCGATGAAAATCCGGAGGCGGTTGCCCAGCTGCTTCGTAACTGGATCTCAGACGACTGGGAATAATTGTATGAATATTATAAAGGAATTGCAGTGTGCAATTCCTTTATCCGCTATAATTGGAAGATAATGATGCCACAGATCTGAGGCAGAAATGGAGGATGAAAATGGCAAAGTCAGAGGAAATATCAGGGATCCAGAAAGCGGCAATCCTTTTGATCGCATTAGGACCGGACAAGTCTTCGTCTGTATTTAAGCATTTGAAGGAGGACGAAATTGAGCAGATCACGCTGGAGATTGCCAATACCAGGAGTGTATCTCCTTCGGTAAAGGATAAAGTGATGGATGAGTTTTATGAGGTGTGTCTGGCTCAACAATATATTGCAGAAGGTGGTATCGGATATGCCAAGGATCTTTTGGAAAAGGCTCTTGGTGCGGAAAGGGCAAGAGATGTGATCGGAAAGCTGACGGCTTCTCTGCAAGTCCGTCCTTTCGAGTTTGTCCGCAAGACAGATGCCAGCCAGCTTCTGAATTTTATTCAGGACGAGCACCCTCAGACCATTGCATTGATCTTATCATACCTGTCTTCCGCACAGGCATCGGTCATTATATCGGCATTATCGCCGGATAAGCAGACGGATGTGGCAAAGCGTATTGCCCAGATGGACCGGACTTCACCGGATGTGATCAAGGAAGTGGAGAAGGTGCTGGAGCAGAAACTTGCGTCTCTTGTTAATCAGGATTACACCATTGTGGGTGGTGTCGATGCGATCGTAGATATTTTGAATACTGTAGATCGAGGAACAGAGAAGCATATTATGGAGAGCATGGAAATTGAGGATCCGGAGCTTGCAGACGAGATCCGCAAGAAGATGTTTGTATTCGAGGATATTCTTTCTTTGGACGATCGCTCCGTACAGCGTGTGCTTCGTGAGGTAGATAACAATGAACTTGCTGTGGCATTGAAGGGATCCAATGAAGAGGTTCAGAATCTTATTTTCAACAACCTTTCAAAACGTCTGGCTACAATGATCAAAGAGGATATGGAATTTATGGGTCCTGTTCGTATGAAGGATGTTGAGGAAGCACAGCAAAAGATTGTAAACATTATCAGAAAGCTGGAGGATTCTGCGGAGATCATCATTTCCAGAGGTGGAGGTGACGAGATCGTTGTCTAATTTGATAAAATCCGTATATTTTCAGATGGATCAGGATGATACCAGAGTGATCGATTCTGATCATCAGATGGTACAGTTTGTACCGCAGTTGCTACAGACAGAAACGGTTTCTTCGGAAGCGGATCCGGAAAGTCAAGAGGAAGGCTTTCAGGGTGGAATGAATGTCCTAAATTTGGATGATGTCCGTCGGGAAGAACGGGAAAAGATGCAGGAGGAGACCTCTCAGGAGAGAGAGGAGCTTCTGGCTCAGGCTCACAGAGAGGCGCAGGAAATCGTGCAGAGAGCACAGGAGGAAGCGTCACAGATTCGGGAGCAGGCACAGGAGGAAGGCCGGAATGAGGGCTTTGAACAGGGACAGGCACAGGCTCAGGAACGCTTGCAGGAGGCTGCATTAAAATTACAGAAGCAGATGGAGAAAGAACGACAGGAGCTTAAAGAGCAGGAGAAGGCACTGGAGCCGAAATATGCAGAGATTATGGCTGCCTTGATTGAAAAGATCACCGGAGTTCTTTGTTCTGATAAAAAGGATGTGATTGTGTATCTGATCCATCAGGCGCTGAATCAATTAGAAAAGACAAGAGCGGTAAACTTAAGAGTTTCAAAAGCAGATATTTTAAGGGTCTCTGCAAACAAAGAAGAATTGAAAAAATGTGTTTCGGAAGGTGTTGAATTTGATATTACCGAGGATGACAGCTTGAAAGAAAACCAGTGCATAATTGAGACGGATCAAAGGATCATTGACTGCAGTCTGGATGTACAGCTTCAGAATTTAAGAGATCAGATTAAAATGCTGACGATCATGTAGATGCCTGGGGAGGAAAAAGGATGGTTGATATTGACCTGTCAAAATATAAAATATTGTTAAACCAATCCTATGAAAAAAAGCTTGGTAAAGTGGCAAAGGTTGTGGGACTTACGGTGGAGTCCATTGGTCCTGCCGCTAAGTTAAATGATCTGTGTCATATTATCACACAGGATAAAGATCAAGTGATCAATGCGGAGGTAGTTGGATTCCGAGATGACCGGGTGTTGTTGATGCCATATGATCAGACAGCCGGAGTGGGACTTGGCAGCCGTGTGGAAAATACGGGGGCTCCGTTAAAGGTTATGGTTGGGGATGAACTTCTAGGTAAGGTTTTAGATGGTTTGGGTAATCCTATCGATGGCTCGGAGCTTCACTGCTCCTCTGGTTATTCTGTACAGGCGCAGCCGCCGGACCCTTTGACCAGAGAGTTGATCGATACGGTGCTTCCACTGGGAGTAAAGGCGGTAGATGGTCTGATCACTGTGGGCAAGGGACAGAGGATTGGTATTTTTGCCGGAAGTGGTGTAGGTAAAAGTACCCTGATGGGAATGTTTGCCAGAAATACAAAGGCGGACATCAATGTGATCGCGCTGATCGGTGAGCGAGGCCGTGAGGTACGGGAGTTTATTGAGAGAGATCTGGGACCGGAAGGAATGAAGCGGTCTGTCGTGGTAGTAGCAACCTCTGATAAACCGGCGTTGATCCGTAAAAAGGCGGCGATGACGGCAACTGCGGTAGCGGAGTATTTCAGAGATCAGGGAAGAGACGTACTTTTGATGATGGATTCCCTGACACGTTTTTCTATGGCACAGAGAGAAATCGGGCTTGCCTCGGGAGAACCACCGGTATCCAGAGGATATCCGCCAAGTGTTTATGGGGAGATGCCACAGCTTCTGGAGAGGGCAGGACGTTCGGATAAAGGCTCTATTACAGGGCTGTATACCGTATTGGTTGACGGTGACGATTTCAATGAGCCGATTGCAGATACCGCACGAAGCATTCTGGATGGTCATATTGTGCTGGATCGTAAGATCGCGCAAAAGAATCATTATCCGGCGATTGATGTGCTCCAAAGTATTTCCCGTGTTATGAGCAGTATTGTGGATTCGCAGCACAAAAAGGCGGCCGGTCAGCTAAAAAACGTACTGGCAACCTACGCAGAGGCAGAGGACCTGGTGAATATTGGTGCTTATAAAGCGGGTTCGAATCCATCCATTGATTACGCATTGTCCAAAATCGATGCAGTGAATCAGTTTTTACAGCAGGATGTCTATGAAAAAATTAGCTTTGAAGAGAGCATCCAGCGGTTAGAAGAGCTTTTTCCGGAGGAGGATTCATAATAGATGGCCAGATTTATTTTTTCTTTGGAGAGTATTTTGCAGATCAAATGGAAGCTGGAAGATCAGGCAAAAGCGGAATATGCAGTGCAGATGGCACAGCTTCAGAGGGAGCAGGAAAAATTGGAAGCACTTCAGAAGCATAAAGAGGAAGTACAGGAGCAGCTTCGACAGCAGATCTGTGCAGTGCTTGATCTTTTTATGATACGGCAGTTGGAGGATGGTATAGAAAACATCAAGTATAATATTAATTTACAGAAAATTGTAGTGTTCAATCAGCAGAAACAGGTGACACAGGCCCGGGGAAAACTGAACGAAGCCATGAAAGAGCGAAAAACATACGAGAAATTGAAGGAAAATGCGTTTGAGGAATTCAAAAAAGAATTGAATGCCGAAGAACAAAAAGAAATAAATGAATTAGTCAGCTTTCGTTTTGGCAGGGAAGCAGGCAGAGAGGGGTAAGTATAATGGCAAAAAATGACGATAATATGTTAGACAGAGAAAAAGGTGGAAGCCGGATTGTAACGATATTGATCGCTCTTGCGATCATTGCCATATGGCTGGTTATCTTTGCCTGCCTGATCAAGTTTGATGTGGGAGGCATCGGAAGCAATGTTTTGTATCCGGTATTGAAGGATGTACCGGTGGTGAACCGGATCCTGCCGACACCGTCCGAGGAGGATCAGGCGAAAGAGGGAAATTATGAGTATACGACATTAAAGTCTGCCAATGCAAGAATTAAGGAGCTGGAGAGCCAACTGGATTCTGAAAACGGGACTACGACAGCCAATGCCGATTATATAGCAGATCTGGAAGCACAGGTAAAAAAGCTTCAGAAGTATAAAGACTCTGAGGATGCGTTTAACAAGCGTGTGAAGGAGTTCGATGAAAAGGTTGTCTTTAATGACAAGGCACCGGATATTTCAGAATATCAGAGTTATTATGAGCAGATCCAGCCGGACAATGCAGAAAAGATTTACCGACAGGTATTGAAGAAACAGCAGTATTCCAAGAAGGCGGAAACACTTGGTACATATTATGCCAATATGGATGCGGCGGCAGCGGCAGTAAGACTGTCTGAAATGACAGAGGATCTGGATCTGGTATGTGACATTCTGCAGAATATGCAGGAAAAGAAGGCTGCAGCAATCTTGGAGCAGATGGATAGTGCTTATGCGGCTCAGATTACGAAAAAGATATCTGCGGTAGATTAGTTTGTTGTCTGCGGAGTATTCCGTTGACATAGATTATTTCAAGAAAAAGGAGGTGAAATGATGCAGAGATTGAGTGCGATCATGTCGGATGGAAACCTGGCCGCACCGTCAGCTGGTACTGCGAATCCAGGGAAGACTTCGGGGGATTTTCAAAAGTTCATTACCAATATGAAAAGAACCGAAAACAGAAAAAATTCTGTGAATCAGGGTAATACCGCAATTCAAAAGAAAAATGCTTCTGTAAATCAGTCTGGTGTTTATGACAGCATGAATGATAATGTACAGCAGGTTTCTCAAAAGTTTAGTACAGGAGAAACGAATCGTTTTACTAAAAACGACTTTTTACAGGTGGAAAATGAAGTGAAATCTGTCGTGAAGGACGTACTGGAAATGGATGAGAATGCGTTTCAGCAGGCACTTGCTTCTATGGGAATTACAGCGATACAGCTTCTTGACCCAAAAGTATTACAGCAATTTGTAGTCCGGGTAAATGGTGGAACCGATGCAACGGATCTTCTGACCAGCGAGAAAATGATGCAGCAGTTTTCGGCTTTGTCAGACAGCTTGCTGGAGACGGACTGGAAAACGATGACAGGTCTTACGGGACAGCAGTTTAGCCAGTTGACAGCAGAATCCTTTGATGACAGTGAATTTTTACAGATTTTGACGGATCAGTTAAACAGTGGTACTGTCGAGGCAGGAATTGCAGCTGAGGACGCTCCGGTTGTAGAAGAATTGATTGGAGATCCAAAGATTTCACAGGCTGAAGAGTCTATTTTGGCAACAGATGACGCTCCGGAAGTAACATCAGCGGAACAGGAAGACGTTCCGGTTGTATCAGCAGATGACGTGGAAAACGTCAACACACCGATAGTGGCAGAAAATACTGTTCCATCAGAGAAAACTTCGTCGGAAAAGGTTCAAGTTTCTAACGAAGATGTTATCCTGATGTCCAATGGTTCTGATGAAAATGTTTCCAATGCAGGTACAGATGACTTACCGCAGAATGAATTCCAGGATGGAGAGGAGACGGCTGGTCAGTCAGAAAACCAGGTGCTCTATTATGAGGATACGCCAGTTACTGCGACAGAATCCCAGACGATCATGAACTTTGTAGAAAACATGGTGCAGGCTTCCAATGTGGAGCAGGTGAAGGAACCGGTCAATCTGCAGCAGATGATTGATATTGTCAATCAGGTTGTGGAACGTGTTCATTCCTCATTACAGGATGAGACAACGACGCTGGAAATGCAGTTAAATCCGGAACGACTTGGGAAAATGCTTCTTACCGTCAATAGCAGAGATGGTGTGATGACTGCAAGCATTACCGTGCAGAACACCGAGGCAAAAGCAGCATTGGAAAGTCAGATGATCACTCTCCGTGAGAATCTGGAGCAGAAGAACCTGAAGGTAGAAGCGGTAGAGGTTTCGGTTTCTGATTTTGCTTTTTCACAGAGCGGTCAGGCAGATGCCGGCGACCAGAAAAACTACCAGCAGGGCAATGGAAAGAGAGCACGATTCCAATATAACTCCGAGGATGAGGAAGTTGAAAACAGTCAGGAGGCAGAGGAACAGGTTCGAAGGAGTGTTATGATGGATCAGGGATCCAGCGTAGACTTCACAGCATAAAATGCAGTTTAAGTTTACTGCAGGAAAGGAGATTATATGAGTTTAGTAGCACCGGTAGATAATGGCCAGGTGAATATTTCAGAGACTTCCCAGGAAACCGAAAAGAAAACCGGATCTGCATTGGACAAGGACGATTTTCTCATGCTTCTGGTAACACAGATGAAATATCAGGATCCGCTGGAGCCGGAGTCCAATACAGAGTATGTAGCGCAGCTTGCACAGTTCTCATCTCTGGAACAGATGCAGAATCTGAACAGCACCGCGACAAATACTTCGGCATACACATTAGTTGGCAAACAGGTACGCATCCGGGAGACCTCGGACACAGGCGCCGATAGAGAAGTTCAGGGCATGGTGGAGTATGTCAAGATGGAAAATGGAAAGCCATATGTATCAGTTAATGGAGAAATGTATTCCTATGATGATATCGTAGAAGTGATTGACGATAATTATTTGATTTCTCAGTATATTCCATCGGTAAAACAGCAGGAGATTACTTATCTGCACCACGATCCACAGGATGTTAAGATTACAGGCATTAGTATGGGATCCAACGGATATGAGGCAACCGGTCTGGCAGTTGCATTGATGGCAGAGGATGGAACGACCACGAAGATTGATGCTGACAAGATGAGTTATAAGAATGGTGTATTAACCATTGACAAGAGTGCGTTTGCCTCGCTTCCGGCAGGAAAGTATGTTGCTGGAATCGGTTTTGACGATATCAATAAGACGGTGGATTACGCAAGCGTTACACTTACGATCAAGGGAAATGTTGAGAAAAAGCCGGATACGGTAGATAAGGATACTGAAAATACCGACAAGGATGCTGAGAACGCAGACAAAACAGAGAATGTCGGCAAAGAGACGGAGCAGGCTTAAAGCAGAGGGAGTGGATGTTTATGCATAAGCTGAATGAAAATTATACCTCCATTGATATGATGGCAGGGCAGCTGTTACAGCGAAAAACAGCCACAGGCAGAGAGAATTCCTCACAGACAGAGGTATCCTTTCAGAAGATTTTAGACACGGCAGAACAAAAACAGGATGCCAGCAGACTGAAGTTTTCAAAACATGCAAACGAACGGCTTGCACGACGCAACATTAATCTGTCGGAGACACAGATGGAGCGTTTGGAAAGTGGTACAACGAAGGCACGGGAAAAGGGAATTCAGGAGTCTTTGGTCATGGTAGACAATTTGGCGTTTATCGTTAATGTAAAGAATAATACGGTGGTAACAGCACTGGGAGACAGCTCAGATTCCGTATTTACAAATATTGATGGCGCTGTGATTGGGTAATTCAATTTTAAGGAAATGTCAGATGCCGGACCTTTTCGGGGGCATGAGATCCTGACTGACAGATGGATCTTAGTGACATTCCTGCAACAAATGCAGTCTTCTATGAGATTGTGCATTTTCGGGCAGGGCACACCTGGCGGAAAATATGATTACATAATGTGTGCAGAAATGAGGGTTTTATTATGATGAGATCACTTTACTCTGGTGTGGCAGGATTAAAAATACACCAGACAAAAATGGATGTAATTGGTAACAATATTGCAAATGTTAATACGGTAGGTTTTAAATCAAGCAGTGTTAATTTTTCTGATACTTTTTATCAGACACTTTCGCCGGCTACGGGTCCGAACAGCACGACAAATACTGCCGGAACCAATGCAAAGCAGATCGGTCTTGGTGGTCTGGTTGCATCCATTACGACAAATATAACAGAAAATGGTGGAACAACAACGACAAACCGTGCTCTAGATGTGGCGGTCAACGGAGAGTCTTTTCTGGTAGTAAATGTAAATGGGGAGCAGCTCTTTACCAAGTCAGGTGCTTTAAATGTAGATCCTTCCGGAAATCTGTATTGTACTACAAACGGTGGTATCGTTCAGGGATGGATGGCTGATGACGATGGCAATATCGTTAAAGATATTGCGACTGATCTTAAGATCATGACAGCACAGCAGACTTCAGCAGCACCAACTGCAACGACAGTGGCAACCCTGCAGGGCAATATTGATCCGAACGATAAGAATCTGACTCCGACCGTGGATGCCAATGGAAATATTACAGGCGGTGGTGTACCGGTAACATACAGTTTTTATGATAAGCTGGGTGAGCTTTATACTGTAAAGCTCATGATCACGAAGGATCCGGCCGATCCGAATGCCACCACCACAAGTTCTGTTGTACCGTACACAGCAAGAGTGGCTGATGTATATAATTCGGAAGGAGAGTCTATTTTTGTAAAGAAGACAGAACAGGCGGATGGTTCTGTGAAATATTCCGGCAGTGGTGCACAGATTTCCTTTGGAAATAAGGGTGCAAAATTTGGAATTGATACTTCTGTGAATGATCCGGCAAGTGGAATTGAAAACGGTGTCAATGTCAATACCGGTGAGTTTACCTTAAGCTCCAGTACGATCCCGCTTCTTTTTAACAGCCAGTCAGGAAACTTTGCAGCAGTTGATGCGACGGTGGGAACTGACGGCTCTATTACAGCAAACCGAAGCAATCAACAGTATGCCGGCAATTGTGTCAACTTCGCTGTTTATCAGGGGGAGGATGCAGAGCATGTAGGTAATGACAGTACTTTCCCGCAGTATGATGCTACAAACGACAATGGTGGTATAGAGATTGATTTTTCATCTCTGACACAGTTCTCCAAAGGTGGTACCAGTGAGGTGACTTATAAGCGTGGAGATCAGGATGGAAAGTATGCCGGTAATTATGCAGGAACCATGTCAGGTATTTCTATTGATGAGGAAGGAAAGATTTATGGAAAGTATACGAATGGCGAAACGAGATGTCTGGCGCAGATCTGTGTTGCGACATTCTCCAATCCTTCTGGTCTGGAGGCGCAGGGAGAGAGTTTGTTTCGTGCTTCCTTGAACTCTGGTCTGTTCGATGGTATCGGCGAGGAAGTTTCCAAGAGCGGAAGCCTTACGGTCGGTGCGCTGGAGATGTCTAATGTGGATCTGGCATCAGAGTTTACCAATATGATCACAACACAGCGTGGTTTTCAGGCAAACTCAAGGATTATCACAACATCCGATACTATGTTGGAAGAGTTGGTAAACCTTAAGAGATAATCTGTAATTTTCACGTAAGAGTGAATGATGGGCGGTATAGTATGCGAAATGCTGTACCGCCTGTTCTATCGATATATTTGACTTAGAAATGGCCAATTTGTCTGGGAGCATGGGCATATGGCTATGATATAGCAAAAAATGATGATAAAAATTTATATGTTTTTTGTCATAAAATGGTTTTTTGTCATAAAATGCTCAGAAATGAGGAAGTAATATGATCGATGTAACAAAAATGAATGGTGGAAGTATCACCATAAATGCAGATCTGATCGAGACTGTGGAAGAAACTCCCGATACAATTATCACTTTGACTACCGGCAAAAAAATAATTGTAAAAGAAAGTAGACAAGAAGTAAAAAATCTAGTAAAATCATATAGGAGTGAGTGCAATTCGTTTCGGATTGACTAATCATACATAAGGTGGTGGAAAAAATGGATATAGCTACAATAGTAGGACTTGTCATAGGTATCGCATGTTGTATCATCGGTATTATTTCATCCGGTGGAGTTACAGCGTTTGGTCACTTTGTGGATCCTGCTTCAGCTATTGTAACGTTCGGTGGTGCATTTGGCTGTATGCTTACACAGGCGAAAAGTATCCCGGAGCTGGGAAAATGTGCAAAGACAATCTCTCTGGCATTTAAGGTACCAAAAGCCGATGAGGTAAATGTCATTGAAAATATCATCCGTTTATCCAATATTGCCCGTAAGGAAGGCCTTCTGGCATTGGAGGAAGCAGCGAATGATGTGGATGATGAGTTTTTAAAGAAGGGGATCATGCTGATCGTAGATGGTACTGATCCGGAGCTGGTTCGCAGTATTATGGAGACAGAGCTGGGAGCCATTGACGGTCGTCATCAGGAAAAGATACAATTTTGGGCAAATCTGGGCAGTATGGGTCCTGCCTGGGGTATGATCGGTACTCTTATGGGACTTGTAAACATGTTGTTTAACATGGACGACATGAGCAAGCTTGGACCAAACATGGGTGTTGCCATTATTACGACATTCTATGGATCTATTCTGGCAAACTGGCTTTGTGTGCCGGTTTCATTCAAGTTGAAACAGAATAATGCTCTGGAGATCACGATGAAAGAAATCATGGTGGAGGGGCTTTTGTCCATCCAGGCAGGTGAGAATCCTCGTGTGATCGAGGAGAAGCTCAAATCTTTCCTTTCACCGCAGATTCGTGAGAACATGGGAGATGGTGACGGAGGAGCCGCTGAAGGTGGTGAGGCATAATGGCAAGAAAAAAAGAAGAGGAAGAAATCAAAACCGACCTGTGGAAGGATACATTCTCGGATCTGATGAATCTGCTCCTGTGTTTTTTCGTGCTTTTATACTCCATGTCCTCTGTGGATGAAGTGAAGTATTCGGAATTGGTGGCTTCTATGTCCAACAGCTTCAGCATATTCAGCGGTGGGGCACAGGCAATCGGAGAAGGACAGCTTATCTCCAGCGGAGCCACACAGTTAAATAATCTGGACGAGTATTATTCCGATATGGGTAAAGCAGCGGAGGATACCGATGCAGATGATCCTATGGCTGAGGAAAAAAAGAAGCAGCAAAAGGATACTAGAAAGCTTTACAGCGATGTGGTGAACGGTACCGAAAAGAACCGCATCGAGGATTCTGTCAGTGTTACCATGGATGAAAATTACCAATATGTGATGATCTCTCTAAGCGGTGGGGTACTGTTTGATTCAGGAAGTGCAGAGATACGTTCCGGGGCAAAGACGATCCTTAGCAGAGTTTCCTACATATTAAAAAATTATAAAAACCGGCAGATTAAGATCGAGGGACATACCGACAGCAATCCGATCCATACCAGGGAGTACCCGAGTAACCGATGGCTGTCAACGGCAAGAGCAACAAAGGTTCTTGAGTATTTCGTGGAAGAAAAGGGATTGAGTGAGAAACATATGGAGGCTTCCGGACGAGGAGATGTAGATCCGGTAGCGGATAATTCCACTGCGGCGGGAAGAGCGAAAAACCGGCGTGTAGAGATCAAGATATACAGTGATATTGACTGATCGTCTATATTTGATAAGAAATCATATAGAAAGGTAAGGAGTTTTATGAAAAAAAATATTTTTAGTGTAATCATTGCAGCATTAACCGTGATCAATGTTATACTGACAGCAATCATGTTTTTTGTCATGCTGCCAACTTTCCAAAAGACAAATAATCTGATCACTCAGGTCGCATCTGTATTGAACCTGGAACTAGATCAGGAAGATTCTGAAGGAGCACAAAACTACACATTAAAGGATCTGGAGCAGTATTCAGTTGCTTTTGAATCGCAGCAGACATTAAACCTGAAATCGGGTGACGACGGCAAGATGCATTACGCAATGCTGGATGGCTATACACTTTCCTTAAACAAAAAAGCGAAAGATTACAAAGATGTAAACGAAACATTAAAAGCAAATGAAGCAAAGCTTACGGATGTGATCCGTGGTGTGATTCAGTCACATACGGTAAATGATATTTCCGAAGATGTTGTAAAGAAAGAAGCATTGGAGAAGATTCAAAGTCTTTTGGATTCTAAGGCTGTTGTAGAAATTTCACTGACAAATCTCATGTATAATTAGACATTTGCTTTTTGTATGAAATGTGATATTATTATGAATGGGTTTATATGAAGTGACTAATTTTGGCTGAGCTTCGGATAAGGATCAGGGAAGCTCGGGTGTGAGGTGAAGATAATGGGAGATGTCTTATCGCAGGATGAGATTGACAGCTTGCTCAGTGCATTAAATAGTGGTGAGATTAATCCTGATGAGATTGATGATACCCCGAAGGTAGCGGTGAAAGATTATGATTTTGCCAGACCGTCAAAGTTTTCCAAGGATCATTTGCGGACCTTAGAGATTATTTTTGAAAATTATGGCAGACTTCTTTCTACGAATCTACCGGCGTATTTGCGAAAATCGGTGCAGGTTGAGGTGATGAATGCAGAGGCGAATACATATTCCGAGTTTTCCAATGCATTGTCTAATCCGGTACTGTTAGGAGTTGTAGATTTTGCTCCTCTTAATGGAAGTATCTTGATGGAACTGGCTTCCAATCTGGGTTTTGCAATTGTAGACCGCATGCTTGGTGGAGGAGGGAATCCTCTGGAGAAGTCCAGGGAGTTTACAGAAATAGAGTTGATCATATTAGAGCGGATCATGGAAGTTTGTACCGGGCTTTTGGTTGATCCATGGCAGAGCGTAACGGAGCTTCAGCCGAGACTGGAACGGATTGAGACGAATTCCCAGTTTGCGCAGTTCATTTCCCCAAGTGAAATGACGGCAATCGTTACCATGAATGTCAAGGTAGGTACGGTAGAGGGATTGATGAATATCTGTATTCCATATTCATGTGTGGAATCGGTTATTGATAAATTAAATACAAAGTATTGGTATTCTACCATGCGGGAGAGAGATGGAGACCATTACGAGGAAGCGATTGAAGGGATTATCAGTCGTGCCAAGATACCAATTCGTGCCTTGTTAGGAAAGAGCACCATATCTGTGAATGATTTTATGAATATACAGATAGGAGATATTATTAAGCTGGATTCCAAGGTTGATGATGAATTAGATGTGTATGTTGGAAATATTATGAAATTCAGAGCACTGCCTGGTGCCATTTCGGATTCTTATGCTGTCCGGGTGACGTCAGTAATAAGGGAGGAGCAATAAATATATGGATGGTATGTTATCACAGGAAGAAATTGATGCGTTGACAGGGGCCGCGGGAACTGCAACAACGACAGCACCAACAACGATGACGCTGACAGACGCAGAGAGAGATGCGGTCGGAGAGATTGCCAATATTAACATGGGAACCGCAGCAACAACATTATCTACTCTCCTGAATAATAAAGTAACCATTACGACACCAAAAGTATCGTATGTTACGATCAATGAAATATCAGCACAGTATGATAAGCCATGTGTTTTTATTCATATTTCCTATATTGATGGAATTTCAGGAAATAATGTTCTTATATTAAAAGAGCATGATGTAAAGGTGATTACCGATCTCATGATGGGAGGAGACGGCTCCAATACAGATGGTGCATTGACAGAGCTTCATTTGAGTGCGATCAGTGAGGCAATGAATCAGATGATGGGATCTGCAGCAACATCCCTTTCTTCTATGCTGGACAAGAAGGTTGATATCAGTCCGCCTACAGCAAGTGTAGTGGATCTCAATGACAGTATTGATGATGTGACTGTATCCAATTTTTTATCCGATGAACTGGTACAGGTGTCGTTCACAATGAAGATTGGAGATCTTGTGGATAGTCAGATCATGCAGTTATATCCTTTTGATTTTGCAAGAGATCTGTATCAGAAATTTATCGGTGATACAGGGCTTGACAAAGAGGAAGGAAAAGCAGAACCGACTCCTGCCCCGGCAGCACAAATGCAGAGTGCGGTAGATCCGATGGCCTCTATGAATATGAATTCTACTGCACAGGCAATGCCGCAACAGCCGCAGATGCAGCCGGATATGGCACAGCAGACGATGCAGCAGCCTTATATGATGCCGGTGCCAAATGTGAATGTACAGCCTGCACAATTTCAGCCTTTTAATGCGGGAGTCAGCCCGTTGATGCAGCAGGAGAACATTGATCTGATCATGGATGTACCTTTAGAGGTGACTGTAGAGCTGGGTCGTTGCAATAAGTCGATCAAGGAAATCCTTGATTTCTCTCCGGGAACGATCATTGAGTTAAATAAGCTGGCCGGAGAACCAGTAGATGTTCTTGTCAATGGAAAGTTTGTAGCCAAGGGCGAGGTAGTTGTGATCGAAGAGAATTTTGGTATTCGTATCACAGAAATTACAAAATAAAAGAAAATGAAGCTGGAGGTGTAGATATGTCTGTATTTATAGTGGGTCAGTCTGCACTTGCCAGCTTTTTGAAATTATTGATGCTTTTGATCGCTTTTATATTGATCTTGGTGGCCTCTTATTATGTGACTAAATGGTATGCTAAATCAGGCTTTATTAAGAAGCAGACAAACAATATGGAGATTGTAGATACATTTTCTATGGGACCGAACCGACAGATCTGTATTGTACGGATTGGTCAGAAATATATCGCAGTATCTGTCTGCAAGGATCAGATCCGTTATTTGACAGAGATTCCGGAGGAACAGCTGGAATTAACAGTGCAGAAGCCTCAGGGGGATGGAATACCGTTTAAGGATGTATTTCGGGACATGATGACGCAGCAGTTCCCATCCGGCAAAAAGAAAGAAAAATAGAAAAGGTTTGAATTATGAATCAGTTAAAAAAAATAATATCTCACAAGTCAATATGGAAGGGCTTTTTTACAATTGCTGTATTTGTACTGGTTTTTTCTGTTTCTGTACCGGCATATACGACGGCAGCGAAGCGTGTGGATCAGACTACGCAGGATGAGATTGCGGGTCAGGCAGACGGAGATGATGATACCTTTGATCTGAATATTACATCAAATCTGGGCAGTACCCGCCTGGAATCGACGTTGCAGATATTGATCATGCTGACCATTCTTGCGTTGGCACCGTCTATATTGATCATGCTGACGTCGTTTACCCGTATTATTGTCGTATTTCATTTTCTGAGGACGGCGCTGGGTACCCAGACAACGCCACCGAATCAGGTACTGGTGGGATTGGCTCTTTTTATGACGATTGCCATTATGACCCCGGTTTTTACTCAGGTATATGATGATGGTGTAAAGCCATATACACAGGGACAGGTGACGGAAAAAGATGCTTTGGATGCAGGACTTGCACCTTTACGGAAGTTTATGCTGGGACAGACGAGAGATAAGGACCTGAAGCTTTTTATGGAGATCAACAAGACTTCATCCGATAAGATTAAGGATTATGATGATCTTTCCATTACTACCATTATTCCGGCTTTTATTATCAGTGAGCTTCGAACGGCATTTATAATAGGATTTATCATATATCTTCCATTTATTGTGATTGATATGGTGGTGGCATCCACTCTGATGTCTATGGGAATGATGATGCTTCCTCCGACAACCATATCACTGCCGTTTAAGATATTATTATTTGTGTTGGCAGATGGGTGGAATCTGATCGTAGACCAGTTGGTTCGATCATTTCAATAATGATGAACGGAGAGATAGAAGAGGAGGTGTAGTGTATGACAGCTGATGTAGTAATAGATATTGCAAGAGAGGTAGTGTGGGTGATCGTAAAAACCTCCGCGCCCTTGTTGATCGTATCTCTTGTTGTGGGACTGATCATCAGTATTTTTCAGACGATCACATCCATTCAGGAGCAGACACTGACATTTGTACCCAAGTTTATCGCAGTTATGGCGGTTCTGATATTGGCCGGAGGATGGATGTTAAATAGCATGTCTTCTCTTTTTGTTGATCTTGTGAAGAGCATACCACAATATATAAAATAAATTTTAATTGGAAAGGAGGAGGTGTCCGGTGCAGTTTACGATAGAGTATTTAGAATTTATTCTTCTGGTCTTTATCCGGATTGCATCTATGATGGTGACAGCTCCTTTTTTTAATTCCAGCAATTTTCCGAGAATGACAAAAATGGGACTCAGCTTCTTTTTTTCTCTGGTTGCGGTAAATATGCTTGATTTTACTTCCCTGAGTTATCAGGGTGTGGTGGGGTATGCCTCCCTTGTCCTGCAGGAGGGCATTACCGGGGCAATTATAGGACTTGCGTCCGGTTTTTGCTTATATATTCTGAATTTCTCCGGTAATATGTTTGATATGGAGATTGGTTTTTCTATGGCCATGGAGTTTGATCCGGCGACCAATGTACAGTCAACCATCACATCCGGTCTGTTCAGTCAGCTGTTTCTGGCATTGTTTGTTGTTTCAGACATGCATTATTTTGTGATTGATGCAATCTATGATTCTTATAAATTGATCCCCATTGGCGGGGCAAATCTAAAGGGAGATTTTTTGTCTGTGATGGCGACGTATATAACGGATTATTTCGTTATAGGTTTTCGGATCATTCTCCCGATTTTTTCCTGTATTTTGATTGTTAATGTGGTGCTTGGTATTTTGGCAAGGGTGGCGCCTCAGATGAATATGTTTGTTATCGGTATGCAGTTAAAGGTATTTATTGGTTTGTTTTTGCTGTTTTTGCTTATGGGATATCTTCCCAATATCGTGGATTTTATGTTTGTGGAAATGCAGAAGCTTACAAAATTGTTTATGGAGCAGATGTCGTGAATCTTTGTAAAAGGCAGGAGATATCATTGCTATTTGATGTGAAATGAGTTATAGTATATATTAGATTTGGTTTGGAATATGCCGTTTTGAATGGAGTTGGATATGCAGAGAGGTAGAGTAAAGCATTATTATCTGTCCTATGATCTGCAGCTGTTTGCAAAGGAAGGACAGGATGGTGAAAAAACCGAAGAGCCTACTGCCAAAAAGTTGGAGGATGCCCGAAAAAAGGGGCAGGTTATGCGAAGCACAGAAGTGGTGACGGCTGCAACACTTCTGGTGTTTTTTCTGATGCTTAAGGTGTTTGTTGGATTTATTGGAAATCGTTTTATTGGTAGTTTTCATAAGACTCTTGGAAGTATTGGAGACTATACCAGTGAGCCATTTAATGTCAATATGGCCAGAACGATCATTCGCAGTTCCCTGTGGGATATTGTGGTAGCAGCGTTTCCTATTATGATCGCCGGTTTTGTTGTGACGATCGTGTCTATTTTATTTCAGGTAAAGTGGAAGGTGACGACAGAGCCTCTCAAGCCTAAATTTGACAAATTCAATCCTATATCAGGGATGAAGAGACTGTTTTCAAAGGATAAGATCATGGAGCTGTTAAAGGCCACGGCAAAGGTGATCATACTTGCAGATGTAGTTTATTCATATCTTAAAGATCAGTGGCCTCTGATCTTTAAGATGTACTCATACACACTTCCGCAGGCAATAGCGGTGATCGGAGATACTGTGATCAGTGTTGGTATCCGGATCAGTGTATTTTTTGCTGTGATCGCGGTTTTTGATCTGTTTTATCAAAAATGGAAGTTTCATCAGGATATGATGATGAGCAAGCAGGAAGTAAAGGATGAATATAAAAATTCTGAGGGAGATCCTAAGGTGAAGAGCCAGCAGAGACAGAGAATGCAGCAGGCATCACAACGAAGAATGATGCAGGATCTTCCTAATGCAGACGTTGTTATTACGAACCCGACACATCTGGCAGTTGCAATCCGGTATGATAAGGAATCCCATGAAGCACCGGTTGTGGTTGCAAAGGGCGCTGATTATCTTGCACAGAAGATCAAGGATGTGGCAAGGGACAATGCGGTTGAGATTGTAGAAAATAAGCCTCTGGCAAGAATGTTGTATCATAATGTTGAGATCGGAGCGGAGATCCCTCCGGAGCTGTATCAGATGGTCGCAGAGGTTCTTGCGTATGTATATAGTCTGCAGGGCAGAGTGAATTAGACATAGAAAAGGAGAAAGTGTATTATGCAGAGATCAGATTTATTGCTGGGACTGTACATACTTGTTCCGGTTATCTTTTTGATCATACCGATTCCGACGCTTTTGTTGGATTTTTTAATTCTGTTAAATATAAGTCTGGCATTGATCATTTTATTTACGGCGCTGTTTTCAAAAGAGGCCTTGCAGATGTCGGCGTTTCCGACACTTCTTTTGATGACCACGTTATTTCGCCTGTCATTAAATGTGGGTTCTACGAGAAATATCCTGCTGAATGGTTATGCCGGAAATGTTGTTGCTACTTTTGGTAACTTCGTAGGTGGAGGTAACCTTGTGGTGGGTGTGATCATCTTCGCTGTATTGATCCTGATACAGATGATCGTTATCAACAAGGGCTCCGAGCGTGTGTCTGAGGTAACGGCACGTTTTACACTGGATGCAATGCCCGGAAAGCAGATGGCGATCGATGCCGATCTGAACACGGGAGCAATCACCGATGAGCAGGCAAAGGAAAGACGACAGAAGATTCAGGATGAGTCAGCATTTTTTGGTTCCATGGATGGTGCTTCCAAGTATGTAAAGGGAGATGCTACGGCAGGTCTTGTAATTACGGCGATCAACTTCGTGGGTGGTCTTGTGCTTGGAGTGATGATGCAGGGACTTGATATCAATGAGGCCTTGCAGCGTTATACGATCCTGACCATTGGTGATGGACTGGTATCCCAGATACCCTCTTTGATCATATCGTTGTCTACCGGTATTCTTGTTACAAAGGTTTCCAAGGAGTCCGATCTTGGTGGCGTGCTGATGCGTCAGCTTTTCTCCATACCAAAGGTATTGTATATTGTCGGTGGGACCATGGCATTCCTTGGACTTGCGACACCGTTACAGACCTGGATCTGTCTGATCTATGCGGTATTGTTTATCGTGGTAGGACGTGTGATGGAATCCTCTATGGAGGTACAGGATATTGAGGAAGAAGTAAGTGCAGAGGAAGAAACCGCAGAGGAAATCCGGCGTCCGGAAAATGTGGTTTCTCTGTTGCAGGTAGATCCGATCGAACTGGAATTTGGCTATGGTATTATTCCTTTGGCGGATGTGAATCAGGGAGGAGATCTTCTTGACCGTGTAGTAATGATCCGGCGTCAGATCGCACTGGAGTTAGGGTGTGTTGTTCCGATGATCCGTTTAAGAGATAATATCCAGTTAAATCCGAACCAGTATGTGATCAAGATCAAAGGTGTACCGGTGAGTGAAGGGGAAATCTTATTTGATCATTATATGGCGATGAATCCAGGGTACGTGGAGGAAGAAATTACCGGAATCCCGACCTTTGAGCCATCTTTCCATCTGCCGGCTATCTGGATCACGGAGGGGCAGCGAGAGCGCGCGGAATCACTGGGATATACCGTAGTGGATCCACCTTCGATTATTGCTACCCATCTGACAGAGGTTATCCGCAATCATCTGGATGAACTTTTGACCCGTCAGGATGTACAGAATTTGATCAATAATATTCAGGAACAGAATACGACATTGATCTCAGAACTTGTGCCAAAGCTTCTGGGAGTTGGTGAGATACAGAAGGTATTACAGAATCTTCTGAGAGAAGGCATATCGATCCGCGATCTTGTAACGATCTTTGAGACTTTGGCAGATAATGCGGCGACTACACGGGACACGGATGTGTTGACGGAATACGTCAGACAGAGCCTGAAACGGGCGATTTCCAATAAATATTTCCCTGCAAATGAGATGACCAGTGTGGTGACTCTTGATCCGAAGATCGAGCAGGAGATCATGAGTTCTGTGAAACAGACAGAGCAGGGAGCGTATATTAATCTTGATCCGGACAGGACAAAGGGAATACTGGCGTCTGTGGGAGATGAGGTGGAGAAAATGGAAGAGCTTGGCAAAAATCCGATCATTATTACCTCGCCGATCGTGCGGATGTACTTCAAGAAGATTACGGAAGAGCAGTTTAAGGATTTGATCGTTGTTTCTTACAATGAGATAGAAAATGACGTAGAATTACAATCAATTGGGATGGTGACAGTATAGTGGTTATTAAAAAATATATTGCAAAGACAGAAGAGGCGGCCACAGTGCTTGCCAGGGAAGAGCTTGGAAAAGATGTCGTGATCATGAATGTTAAAAAGAACATTCCCAAGGGCATTGCAAAGCTTTTTCGAAAGGAAAGTGTAGAGGTGACGGCTGCAGTAGATGAGGTAGTTCCGGAAAGTACACCGAAGGAAATACCGGATTTTTCGAAGCTGCAGGAAGCTATGCAGGGAGAGGCAAAGCCTGCGCCGGATTCCAAGGCGGCAAAGGCAGAGGCCGCAAGAGCTGCTCTGGCAGAGAAAAATCAGGTGATTCTTGAGGAGGAACCGGAAGAGGAGGAAACTTCAGAAAATAACGCCATTGAGCAGAAGCTGAGTGATCTGCAGAAACTGCTGGAAAAACAGGTTATGACAGAGCAGGGGAAGAAAGAAGAAAAAGAAGAGGAAAAGCTGACGGATAAAAATAAAGCCTATATTCGTCTGATCCGTTCCCAAATGGAAAACAATGAGGTGGAGGAGACGTATATTGAGCAGATTCTGGAGGAAATCGAGGGAAGTCTGAAAAAGGATACCTCTCTGGACAATATTCTTTCCGGAGTTTATCAGAAAATCGTATTAAAGATTGGACGGCCCCGTCTGATCGATCTTCATGCCAAAAAGAAAAAGTATGTATTTTTTATTGGTCCGACCGGTGTGGGAAAAACAACAACCATAGCAAAGATCGCTTCTATGCTGAAGTTGTCAGGAAAAGTCAAGGTGGCGCTGGTAACCTCGGATACCTATCGTATTGCTGCAGTAGAGCAGTTAAAAACATATGCCAATATTCTTGGAGTACCTCTTAAAGTAGTATATTCGGCAGATGAAATGATAAATACCATGAAAGAGTTGGAAGAGTATGATCTCGTACTGATCGACACGGCAGGACGTTCTCATAACAATAAGGAGCAGAAGGAGGATATCCACCGTTTGTTAGAAACAGTACCGGAGGAACAGCGGGAAGTATTTCTTGTTATGAGTGCTACTACCAAATACAGGGATCTTGTAAAGATTTCTCAGTCCTATTCAGAGATTACGAAATACAGTTTGATATTTACTAAACTTGATGAAACAGATGCGATTGGAAACGTATTTAATATCCGTATGCTGACGGGGGCTCCGCTGTCTTATATGACATGGGGGCAGAATGTACCGGATGACATCGGAAAAGTAGATGCGCAGAAGATGGCAAAACAGCTTCTGGGAGGGAACAGCTGATGGATCAGGCAGAACAGCTAAGAAATATTGTAAAACAACAAAATAAAAAGCAGCGGTCTGCACGGGTGATTACGGTGACCAGCGGAAAAGGCGGCGTGGGAAAGTCAAATGTCTCTGTAAATCTGGCGATCCAGATGAGCCGTTTAGGAAAAAGAGCTGTCATATTGGATGCTGATTTTGGCCTTGCAAATATTGAGGTGATGCTGGGAATGCGTCCTCAGTATAATCTGGCGGATATGATGTTCCGTGGCAAAGATGTGAAGGATATTATCTGCACCGGGCCGGAAGGGATTGGATTTATTTCCGGTGGTTCCGGGCTGCGTGAAATGACAAACCTCAACAAGGATCAGATCCTGAGTCTGGTCCGTACCATGTATGAGCTGGATCATTATGCGGATGTGGTGATCATTGATACCGGTGCGGGAATTTCAGATACGGTGATCGAATTGGTGGCATCCAGCTCAGAGATCCTTTTGGTGGCAACACCGGAACCGACTTCGATCACGGATGCCTATGCACTTCTGAAGACGCTTCATCGCCATGATGGGTTTGATGCGGAAAGCGCTTCCATTAAAATGATCGGAAACAGGATCCAAAGTTATGAAGAGGGGAAGGAATTGTATCTTAAGCTCAATACTGTGGTAAATAAGTTCCTGGGGATGGACATGGAATATCTGGGGGCTATTCCCTATGACGAATGTCTTCCAAGGGCCGTTATGCAGCAGCAGCCAGTTTCTCTCGCTTATCCGGATGCACCCTCGGCAAGAGCACTGTTGGAGCTGGCCATGGTTCTGGAGGATGAAAAAAGGGAAATTTCACCGATGGATACGGCACATGGACTGGCAGGACTGTTTACCAAGATTTTTAAGCACCAGTTCCGATCATCAAAATAGAAGGTTGAAAATTCAGTGTGAAACAGGGGAGAAATAAATAATATGAAAAAAGTTTTGGTTGTAGATGATTCTGCACTTATGAGAAGAGTTCTATCTGATATAATTAATAAAGATGAAGAATTTCATACGGAACACAGTGCAAAGGATGGACTGGAAGCCTTGAAGTTGTTGGAGCAGAATAATTTCGATGTCATTGTGTTAGATATCATTATGCCTCGGATGAACGGAATTGATTTTCTGAAGGAAGTCAATAAAAGAGGGTATACTTCCAAAATCATCATTGTCAGCACGATTGCCAGAAGGGGAGCAGGGGAAACTATTGAAGCTCTCGAACTGGGAGCATTTGATTTTGTGACAAAGCCGGGAAATCTGCGGGAAGCTAAGTCGGGAGAGTTTGCGGCCAAAGTGCTTGGAAGACTCTATCTCGCAATGGGAATGGAATGGAAGGATATCATATCCGAACAACCGGAGGCATCCGAGCTGGTATTTCGTAAGATGAGGCAGTCGGATAAGACAGAAGGACAACACTCCGATCCTCCGGAGAAGCCGGAAAGCAAATCAGAGAAAAGACTGCCACGTGCTTCTATTGTGAATGTCAATGCATCCGGAAGGCTTGTGGCTCTTGCATGTTCTACCGGTGGTCCCAAGGCATTGCAGCATGTGATCCCGAAGCTTCCAAAAAATCTGGATGCAGCAGTAGTGCTGGTGCAGCACATGCCGGTGGGATTTACCGCTTCCTTAAGTACCAGACTTGATGAAATGAGTGAGATCCGGGTGAAGGAGGCGCAGGATGGAGAAGTTCTTCAAAAGGGAACGGTATATATTGCCAAGGGAGGTTCCCAAATGCGTGTAATAGAGAAAAACAGGCATGAATTTGTGCTGTCTGTCAGGGAAGAGGGTGCCCGGAATGGGTTAAAGCCATGTGCAGATATCCTGTATGAGTCGTTGAGGGAGAGCTCATTTGAGGAGATTACCTGTGTCGTTATGACGGGGATGGGAGCAGATGGTACCAAAGGAATATTGCAACTGAAAGAAACCAACAAAATCTACGTAATAGCACAGGATGCAGAGAGCAGTATTGTATACGGAATGCCGAAAGCCATAGCGGAAAGCGGTGTTACTGATGAAGTACAGAATCTGGATCTGATCGCTGGAGCTATCATTAAGCATGTGGGGGTGCGATAATATGGATGTTAGTCAGTATCTTGAAATTTTTATTGATGAGACAAAGGAACATTTGCAGACACTAAGCGATCAACTGATGATCCTGGAGCAGGAACCGGAAAACATGGACACGATCAATGAGATCTTCCGTGCTGCCCATTCTTTGAAGGGAATGGCGGGAACTATGGGGTACAAGCGGATGCAGCGTTTGACCCATGATATGGAAAATGTATTTCAGGAGATCCGAAGCGGTAATATGAAAGTTCAGCCGGAATTAGTGGATGTACTTTTCCGTGGTCTGGATGCATTGGAAGGATATCTTGCCAATATTCTGGAATCTGCAGATGAAGGAACAGAGGAAAATCAGGATATTATCAATACATTAAACGAAATTGTGGAAAAGGGAACCGGAAAGGCAAGCCAGACACCGGAGGTAGCTGCACAGGAAGCTCCGAAGCAGGAGGAAACAGCAGCTGCTGCCGGAGGAGCTTTGTTTGAGTCGATTACCATATCCGATTACGAGATCCATACCTTTGAAAAGGCAAAAGAGCAGAATCTGAATATCCTTGGAATTACGGTATATCTGGAGGAGTCCTGTCTTTTAAAGGCGGCGAGAGCATTCTTGGTATTTAAAGCCTTGGAGGAGCTTGGCGAGGTTATGAAGGCGGTGCCGGATGTTCAGGATATTGAAGATGAGAAATTCGATATGAATTTCAGTCTGGTATATTTTACCAAGGAAAGTCCGGAGAAGATCAAAGCAGCCATCGAAAATGTATCAGAGATTAAAGAGGCGGTTGTCGGCGAGTTCAAACTTCCGGAGAATGGTGCCGAGAAGGCAGAGGAAAAGGCAGCGCGGGAGGAAGAAAAGAAAGAAGAGAAACCGGCAAAACAGGCCAGTGCAACGGCCGTAAAGAGCGAACCCAAAAAGGATACAGCCAAGAAAACAGAAAAGAAAAATGCAAAGCCGGCAGTGGGCAGAACGGTCCGTGTAGATATTGAAAAGCTGGATGTTTTAATGAATCTTGTGAGTGAGCTGATCATTGCAAAAAATGGTCTTGTTTCCATAAGCTCCAGTGCACAGAATACTAGAAATAACAATAGCTTCAATGAGCAGATCGAGTATCTGGAAAGCGTAACTACCAATCTTCACGAATCGGTCATGAAGGTACGAATGGTGCCAATTGAGAGTGTCGTAAATCGTTTTCCGCGTATGATCCGTGATCTGAGCAAAAAACTGGATAAAAAGATGGAGCTGCATATGTCAGGTGAGGATACTGAACTTGACAGAACGGTAATTGACGAGATTGGTGATCCATTGCAGCATTTACTCCGAAATTCCGCAGATCATGGTCTGGAGAGCAATGAGGAGCGTCTGGCTTTGGGAAAGTCAGAGGTTGGAAATATCTGGCTCAATGCATATCAGGATGGTAATAACGTCAATATTGAGGTTCGGGATGATGGTGCCGGGATCAATATTGAAAAGGTAAAAAATAAAGCTTTGGAAAAGGGAACGATTACACCGGAGCAGGCAGAGGTAATGACAGATAAGGAGATTATTGATCTTTTATTCCAACCAAGTTTTTCTACGGCGGAAAAGATTACAGATGTTTCCGGACGAGGTGTTGGTCTTGACGTTGTAAAGACAAAGATTGAAGGCCTGGGAGGTAATATTGAGTGTCGTTCTGTTGTGGGAGAGGGAAGCAGCTTTATTATTCATCTGCCACTGACTCTTGCCATTATTCAGGCATTGATGGTTGAACTTGGAAACGAGAAGTATGCAATTCCTCTGGGCAGCATTCAGACCATAGAAGATGTTGCTGTTTCTGATATTAAATATGTTCAGACCAAGGAAGTGATCAATCTTCGAGGTACCGTTATTCCGCTGATCAGACTGGACCAGATTCTTGATGTTGAGAGTTCTTTGGAGGATCCGGAGAGCCTTACGGTTGTTATTGTGAAGAAGGGAGATAAGCAGGCAGGTCTCGTTGTCGATAACCTGATCGGTCAGCAGGAGGTCGTTATCAAGTCGATCGGAAGCTATATCAACTGCAGCAAGATCATCAGTGGAGCAACCATTCTGGGAGATGGAGAGATTGCTTTGATCCTGGAAGTAAATACTCTGGTATAAAAGGGAAAGGCATGGTGAGATTAGTATGGATAGTAATAATGTACAGAATCTGGACACTGTTGGAAATGAGAAACAGTATATTGTGGTAAGACTTGGTTCCGAGCAGTATGGTATTGATATACAATATGTGGATAATATTGTCCGCAAACAGAGAATTACAAGGGTTCCAAAGGCACAGCATTATTTTAAGGGTGTGATCAACCTTCGTGGAGAGGTGATTCCGGTGATGAGTCTTCGATTGAAGTTTGATTTGGAGCCCGATGAATATACCAATGCTACAAGAATTATCATTATAAAGCTGGAACAGCATTCTGCAATCGGTATTATTGTAGATGAGGTAAAAGAGGTTGTGACCCTGTCTGAGGATGCCATAGATAAGCCGACCAGTGCAGATAGTTCAGGAGATTCCAGAATACAGTATCTGAGTGGCGTGGGGAAGCAGGAGAGCGGTTTGATCTCTCTGCTTAACATATCAAATGTAATCAACGATAAAGGGACAGTATCATAAATAACATGAGGTGATGTCGATGCAGATGGATGAAGAAAACATGGATGACATGGAGTTTGATATTCTTACAGAGATAGGAAACATTGGTGCCGGGAATGCAACAACAGCATTGGCAAAATTGATCGATGGCCGGGTCGATATGCATGTACCGAAAGTAGAAATGCTTGCATTTAAGGATCTGGCAGAAATTCTGGGAGGAGCAGAGGAGCTTGTGGCTGGTATTTTACTGAGCCTGGAAGGAGATATTGAGGGTTCTATGCTGTTTGTTCTGGAAAACAAAGCGGCGCATCATTTGGTACATAAGCTGATGGGAAGTGATGGAAGCACATTGGAGGATTGTTTTACGGAAATGGAACAGTCTGCTCTGGTGGAGATTGGTAATATCATATCAGGGGCATATCTGACAGCGATATCACAGCTGACAAATTTAAATATTATACAAACGGTTCCAAGTCTTGCTATTGATATGGCCGGTGCAATTTTAAGCGTACCGGCGATCGAGTTTGGCAAGCTTGGGGACAAAGCACTTTTGATAGAATCCCAGTTTGAGGATGATGAAATTGATGTTTGCGGGTATTTCATTTTAATACCTACATTGGAGTCATACACACGTATTTTGAAGTCATTGGGAATGTAGGTGGAAAAATGGATGGAACAATGATCAAAGTCGGAATGGCAGACGCAAATATTTGTCATTCACCGGATGCAATCACTACGCTTGGTCTTGGATCCTGTGTGGGAGTTGCGCTATATGATAAAACGACAAAGATTGCCGGCCTTGTGCATGTCATGCTTCCAGATAGTACGAAGGTGCGACAGAATCAGAATAAAGCCAAATTTGCAGACACCGGAATTGACATGCTGATCGATATGATGCGGAAGGAGGGAGCAAATCGTTCCCTGCTAACGGCGAAGATCGCCGGTGGTGCCCAGATGTTTGCCTTTGGTAGCAATAACGATATGCTACGGGTAGGGCAGCGCAATGTGGAGGCTGTAAAGGCCAAACTAAAAGAATTGAGTATTCGTATTCTTGCAGAGGAGACAGGAGAAAACTATGGACGGACTGTGGAGTTTTATCCGGAAACCGGTGATTTTCTGATCAAATCTGTAGGAAGAGATCAGAAGATAATTTGATCAGGGGCATAGACGTTCTTGAAGGGAGACAGCATGAAAACAGAGTATATTCCTAAGGTGATCACACTGCTTGCAGGGGCTGTTGTGTGTATTGTGTCTATTGTCAGGCATATGGATACCACATACAGCTTGGAAATCCTGCTGGCAGCTCTTATTGTTTTTTACTTAATAGGCTGTATGGCAAGGCATATTATCGAGAAAGTTATGACGAGCAATCGTTTCATCAAAGAAGTCATGGATGAGACGGAGAAGGCTCAGGAGGATTCAGAAGAGATAGAGGATGTAGACGGCGGGGAGGAGGATGCGCAGTCTCAGGAGAATTAGAGCAAACAAACTCATGATCATAAAGGGGATGAGGGGAATTTATGAACGAGAAAGAAAGAGCTGCCTTATGGGAAGAATATGTGAAAACACGCAGTCCAAAGCTCAGAGAACAGTTGATTGTTGAATATGTTCCGTTGGTAAAGGTAGTTGCCGGAAGAATGGGAATGTATCTGGGATATACTGTGGAGTATGATGATCTTACCGGATATGGAATCTTTGGTTTGATCGATGCCATTGACAAATTTGAGCTGACGAAGGGAGTTAAATTTGAGACATATGCCAGTTTAAGGATTCGCGGTGCAATTTTGGATCAGATCCGAAAAATGGACTGGATTCCGAGAACGCTGCGCCAGAAGCAGAAAAAGCTGGAAACCACCATGGGACAGTTGGAAACTGAACTGGGAAGAACACCGACAAACGAAGAACTTGCGAAAGCACTGGAAATGACGCAGGAAGAGCTGGATGCTCTGGTGAATCAGACTCAGGTGGCAAATTTGGTGTCTTTGGATGAATATCTGGAGCAAGGCAGTGAGGTACGTGTAGAGGCTGGAAACAAATCTGCCTTTTTGCAGCCGGAGCAGGTGATGGAACGCCAGGATCTTAAACGACTTTTAGCAGAGGCGATCAATTCCCTGACAGAAAAGGAACAAAAAGTCATAGCACTTTATTATTATGAGGAGCTGACATTAAAGGAGATCAGCAATATTCTGGAGGTTTCCGAGTCCAGAGTATCGCAGCTTCATACAAAGTCTCTTCGTAAAATGAAGGAAAAATTTGGATCCCAGAATATGGGGGTTCTTGGAATTTGGAACATATAGGCTGCCGCACAGCTGTGGCAGCCTTTGATATTATTATGTGTCAAGGAGGGAGATTGGGATGAAAAGAAATGCCTTTTTTCAACTTGTACAAAAAGAAGACGGGGTGTATTTGAAGTCCTATCCTGCACTGCAGGGGGGAGCAACTCTTTCTATGGAAGATATTATGCTGTATCTGGAACAAAAGAAAATTATGGATGTTCAGCTGGGAGATATTGCTTCCTTTGTGGAGGAAGCAGCACAGCAGAAAAATGCAGAAAAAAAGATTTTATCGGAAAAACGTCTGCCGGAAAAGGAATTTCCGCTGATCACTATGGATCCGGAACGTAAATTTGCCAAGCTCCGTCTGTATCCGCCATCAAATGGCGGCATGCGGATTTCCAGTGATGAGATCACGGAGCGTATGGGGCAGTTGGGAATTAAATTTGGGATTATTCCGGAAAACATCAAGCTTATGTTGAAAGGAAGATTATATTGTACGGATGTGTTGATTGCAAGGGCAGAGCCGCCAATACAGGGCAGTGATGCGGTGATCACCTATCATTTTGATGTGGATAAGACATGTAAACCGGCAATGGATGAGTCTGGAAATGTAGACTTTCATCAGCTTGACATGATAGAAAATGTCGGTGCGGGTCAGATTCTGGCAACATTGCAGCCGGCCAATCTTGGTACACCGGGAACCGATGTGACCGGAGGGGAGTTAAAGCCCAAAAAAGTCAAACAGCTTTTCTTAAAACATGGAAAAAATATCCATCTGTCCGAGGATGGATGTGAGATGTATTCGGATGTTTCCGGAAATGTTACTCTGGTGGATGATACAGTATTTGTGTCAGACCAGTATGAAGTGCCTGCGGATGTAGGTCCATCTACCGGTGATATTGAATATGATGGTAGTGTTGTTGTAAAGGGCAATGTTCTGACGGGATATGCCATCAAGGCGACAGGAGATATTACGGTGAATGGTGTGGTGGAAGGAGCAAGTCTTATTACTGATGGAAAGATTGTACTGAAGCGGGGCATTCAAGGCAAGGGTGAGGCAACCTTGCAGGCTGGTGGTGATGTCATCAGCAATTTTATTGAAAGTGCTAATGTGACTTGCGGTGGAAAGATCATGACAGAGGCCATCATGCACAGTAACGTGACTGCGGAGGATGATATTGTTGTCAAGGGGAAACGTGGTATGATTGCCGGAGGTTCTTTAAAGACAAAAACTAAAATCGATGCAAAGACGATAGGTTCTACCATGGGAACTCTTACAGAGCTACAGGTGGGAATTGATCCAAAACTAGTGGAACAGCATCGTCTTTTGGAGAAAGAAGTAGAGCAGCTGACTTCTGAACGGGAAGGATTGATGCAGAATGTTCTTTTATTAAAGAAAAGAATGGATGCAAAAGGAAAGCTGGACGATGAAAAAATGGCTTCTCTGAAGAAGGCTGGAAAGAGAATTCAGGAGATTGATGCACGTCTGGAAGAAAATGCTGTCGAAAGAGAAGTTTTAGAAGTGGAATTAACCAAGAAAGATAACGGTCGTATTATTGCAGAAAACATTGTTTATCCGGGGGTTAAAATGACCATATCCAATGTCAGCAATACCATCAAATCAGAAGTACAGCATAGTGCCTTTGTGAGAGATGGAGCAGATATCCGGATCAGAGCCATTTAAGAAAGTTGTATGTAAAATACAGCAGCATTGTGGTCATATTCGTAGAGTTTGCAGATATTGTGCAAGGAAGAGAGGAATACAGATGTCATTATCAATTGATTATATTACAATGCCGCCCAAATCCCAAGAGGTATCACAGATACAGCATGGAGATCAGGTACGATACGAACATTCCCAGCAGGAAGTTGCTTCGCAGGTGCAGCAGCAGGTACATCAGAATTCCCATCAGACAATTCGGCGTACCAAGGCAGAGAATAAGGATTATCTGAAGGAAGAAGAGAAGAGAAAAGACAAAAAGGGTTCCGGAGGAAAAGGCAGAAATCATTCGGAAAAGCATCCGCAGGAGATGGAGAAGGATCCGAGAGCCGGAGGAAGCTTTTTTGATATGAAGGTATAAGAAAACAGTACTGCCAGATAATATCCAAATAAAAGATAAGGAAACGACAGCAATGGTTATTTTGGAAATAGTAATGATTGTGATCGGTCTGGGAGCCGTGGTTATGAGTTACCGGATCACCGATCAGAAGAAGGATCACACAGAAAATATTCCGGACGGAGAGCAGGCATTTCTGGATTCGTCTGCAGAGGTCAAAAAGGTGGAAGAAGAACTGGAACATTACAAAGAAGATGTAGTGTCTTCTGCCGAAGAGGAGCTTAGCAGATTGTCGAATGACAAGCTCATGGGAATGAATGAATATTCAGAGGAAGTATTGAACCGTATGGCGAAAAACCATGAGGAGGTTGTATTTTTATATGATATGCTCAAAGAAAAGGAAGAGGATATCAAGGATCTGGTTCATCATGTGGACTCTGTCAAAGCGATGATCCATGACGAGACAGCAAAGGAATATCAAAAAATGATGGATGCCTTGAAGTTGCTGCAAGAAAGCAGGATTGCCATAGAAGATGGTGTGACAGAAAAAGAAGAACCTCAACAGGAAAGTATTTTCATGGAGGAAGGACATTTAAAAAGTACACAGGCAGAGAAGCTGGCATCCAACCTGGAACAGAAGGAGCAGCGGAACAAAACAGAGCCTCAAAAGAAGGAACTGTCTTCGGCAGGGGCAATGCCGGAGGCAGATAACGAAAATCATAATACGGAGATCATTCATCTTTATAAGGAAGGATATTCTGTTTTGAAAATATCCAAAATGCTTTCTCTCGGTCAGGGAGAGGTGAAATTTGTGATCGATCTTTATGAAAACCGTTAGGACAGAAGTGGAGGAAAACATGGATAAAAGATCCTTTATACGCGGATTTGGAACAGGTGTGCTTTTTGCAACGGTGATCCTCGGTATATCATGTCTTATGAGGACGTCAGATGCCGCTGTGATCAAAAAGGCAAAACAGCTTGGAATGACATATGAAGCAGGGGAAGAAACGTTGTTTCAGACATCATCACCGGAAGCAAGTGTAACTGAGAAATCGCCAGCACCGTTATCGACACCGGCTTCATCAGATCATAAGTCTCAGGCGACCGTAAAACCGAAGGAGACAAAAAATCCGGATAAAACGATCCAGAAAAAACAGACCGATCAAAAAGAATTCGATCAGGAGAAAAAGAAGATAAAAGATGACTTTGAAAAATCAACAAAAGAACTGCAGATCCAGGCAGGAGACTGGTCTGCTGAGGTGAGCCGTAAACTGGAGGATATGGATGTGATCTCCGACGCAAAGGCATTTGATGCATATATGGATAAGCACGGGTACAGCAGTAAGATCAAAGCCGGGAATTACAGTATTACCAAAGGTGCTGATTTTGACCAGATTGCAAAGGAGATTACATCAAAATGAAATTTCGACCATGTATTGATATTCATAACGGAGCAGTAAAACAGATCGTGGGTGGCAGTCTGCGAGATAATGGTGATCAGGCCCGGAACAATTATGTTTCCCGGTATGATGGAGCATATTATGCCAATATGTATCGAAAAGACGGATTTCGTGGAGGGCACATCATCCTGCTCAATCCGGCAGAAAGTGAGTGGTATGAGAAGGATCTGGAGCAGGCAGAGGGAGCTCTAAAGGCATATCCTGGTGGAATGCAGATTGGTGGAGGTGTGTGTTCGGATAATGCAGAGCAGTTTCTGGATATGGGAGCAAGTCATGTGATCGTGACATCGTATGTTTTCAAAAATGGAAATGTGGATTTCAACCGTCTGCAAAAGTTGTCAGACCTTATCGGAAAAGAGCATCTTGTGTTAGATCTGAGCTGTCGCAGATATGAGGATGGATATTACATTATGACAGACCGCTGGCAGAAAAAAACAGATGTCTGCTTAACGAAGGAGACCATGGAAGAACTGCAGGGCTACTGTGATGAATTTCTAATCCATGCTGTCGACGTGGAGGGTAAACAGAGTGGGGTAGAAAAGGAGCTATTGACATTTTTGGGGCAGAATGTTTCTTGTCCTATCACCTATGCCGGAGGAATTCATGATCGGGGAGATCTTTTCTACATAGAAAGTTGTGGGGCAGGGAAACTGGACTTTACCATCGGTAGCGCACTGGATCTATTTGGTGGAAAATTAGCTTATCAGGATATGCTGAAATACCGATAAACAGGGGATCTTTCGCTGGTTTTATTGGTTTGTTGAGAGATTGTAACAAAGATTGTGGTGTAATTTGTTACAAATATTACATGAAACAAATATTCATTTTAAATTTCGACAGATAATTTGATGTTTTTTACAAAAATACATCGATTTTTCTGTCGCTTTTTAGTGAAAATTAATGATAAAAAGAGGTTTTGGTTTTGTGAAAAGTTTTAATTATTGCAAATTGGGTTGATTTTTTAAAATAATGTGATATAATTGTTACATAAATGTTAAGTGACAGCTGTTGTACAACAGGCTGTTTTCCTGTTATATAAATATACGTCACTTTCATTCAGGAGGTTATCATGAAGTTTAAAAAATATGCAACACTTTTACTATTTGCAATGTTAATTTTAGGTTTTTCAAAAAATACGGTATCAGTTGCTGCACAGGTAAGTGCCACAGCTACAAAGTCTGCGGTAAATACAAAAGTTAAGAAGTCTGCAAAGAAATCATATAAAAAATCCGATCTTCGTCTTATGGCGTCCATTATAAACTGCGAGGCTGGAGCTGAGAGTTACCAGGGAAAGGTCGCAGTTGGAATTGTTATTATGAATCGTGTATCATCCAATTCATTTCCAAATACCATTCGTAAAGTGGTTTATCAGAAGGGACAGTTCTCACCGGTTCGCAATGGTGCGTTAAAGAAGCGTCTTGCACAGTACGATGCCGGCAAAACAAAGAACAGCCAGTGGAAGGCTTGTATTAAAGCGGCTAAGAATGTCCTATCAGGTCAGGATTATATTATGTATCATGGAAATAAAAAGAACTTTGATAGTTTTCACTTTTTTAGTGTATATCTTTCCGGAGCACGTTTCCGTCTGGGAGGACATCGTTTTAAATAATACTTGCAAATAGACAGGGGGATTTCCGGAAGGAATCCCCCTTTTTTGATGAATTCATTTGTAAAGGATGTGTTCATAAAAAATATCTTTGCGAAAATCATTTAATGTGGTATGATGTAAGGAGTATTTTGTCACCAAAGGAGGAGACACAGTGAGTAAAGAATTAGAGAATGCAACAGAGGAGACAGAGGTGGTTTCCCGCAATTTTATCGAGAATATCATTGATCAGGACATCGAAGAGGGGCATTGCAAAAAGGTGGTTACAAGATTTCCACCGGAGCCGAACGGCTATCTGCATATCGGACATGCCAAGTCGATTTTGTTAAATTCCGGTCTGGCTGAGGAGTATAATGGAACATTTCATCTTCGATTTGACGATACCAATCCAATGAAGGAAAAGACAGAATTTGTTGATTCCATTATGGAGGATGTAAAATGGATCTGCGGAGATCTGGATCCGGCACAGATATATTATGCTTCTGATTATTTTGATCAGATGTATGAATGTGCCATTAAGCTGATCAAAAAAGGTAAGGCTTATGTCTGTGATCTGACAGCAGATGAGATCAGAGAGTATCGTGGAACATTGACGGAGCCGGGAAAGGACAGTCCGTACAGAGAACGTTCTGTAGAGGAGAACCTGGATTTGTTTGAGAGAATGAAAAACGATGAATTTCAGGATGGCGAAAAGGTACTGAGAGCCAAGATCGATATGGCATCACCCAATATTAATATGCGTGATCCGATCATTTACCGTGTGGCTCATATGGATCACCATAATACAGGAAACAAGTGGTGCATCTATCCAATGTATGATTTTGCACATCCGATCGAGGATGCCATTGAGGGAATCAGTCATTCCATCTGTACACTGGAGTTTGAGGATCATCGTCCGCTGTATGACTGGGTAGTCCGAGAGCTGGAGTTTGAAAATCCACCAAAGCAGATTGAGTTTTCTAAGCTGTATCTGACTAATGTTGTGACAGGAAAGCGTTATATCAAAAAGCTGGTAGAGGAAAATATTGTTGACGGCTGGGATGATCCGCGTCTTGTATCCATTGCTGCACTGCGCCGTCGTGGATTTACGCCGGAGTCTATCTGCAAGTTTATGGAGCTTTGTGGTGTATCAAAATCCCAGAGTTCGGTGGACTATGCAATGTTAGAATACTGTATCCGTGAGGATCTGAAGCTGAAGCGTCCTCGTATGATGGCAGTGCTTGATCCAATCAAACTTGTGATCACAAACTATCCGGAGAATGAGATTGAATATCTGGATGTTTCCAATAATCAGGAAAATGAGGAAATGGGGACCAGAAAGGTTCCATTTGGCAGAGAGCTGTATATTGATCGGGAGGACTTTATGATCGAGCCACCGAGAAAATATTTCCGTCTTTATCCGGGAAATGAGGTTCGTCTGATGAATGCATACTTTGTAACTTGTACAGATTATGTGACAGATGAGGAAGGCAATGTAACGGAGGTTCATTGTACGTATGATCCGGAGACAAAGAGTGGTTCCGGGTTCCATGCCCGAAAGGTAAAGGGAACGATTCATTGGGTCTGTGCTGATACAGCACAGCAGGCAGAGGTTCGTTTGTATGAGAACATTATTGATGAAGAAAAGGGTGTTTACAACGAGGATGGAAGCTTAAATTTAAATCCAAATTCTCTGACCATTATGGACCATTGTTATGTGGAGCCTGCTTTGGCAGAGGCGGAGAAGGCAGAAAGTTTCCAGTTTGTTCGTCATGGTTATTTTTGTGTGGATTCGAAGGATTCTTCCAAGGATCATTTGGTGTTTAACCGTATTGTATCATTGAAAAGTTCTTACCGTCCGAATAAATGATCTATAATCGGCAGAATGGAGGGGTTAACATGAAGGGTATTTTTTCAGGTCTTGAAAAGCTTGGTCTGGGAAAATTGGAGAAGGTGGAGGTATTTGAGGATACTTCTAAAAAAGAAGAAGATACAAAAGAAGGAAAAAGAAAAGCAGCGGCAGTTACCGAGGCAGACTTTCTTTTTGAAAAGACATATGTATGTCCGGTGTGTGATCAGGAATTTCACTCTAAAAAGATTCGTACCGGCAAGGTAAAGCTGTTGGCGGCGGATACAGATCTGCGTCCTAAGTATCAGTATGTAGACTGTCTGAAATATGACGCTGTTGTTTGTCCACACTGTGGTTATGCTGCACTTGACCGGTTCTTCAAATTTATGATGCCGGCACAGGCAAGAATGATCCGGGAGAATATTTCGGCTAATTTCAAAGGACTGCCTGCTACGGAAAACATTTATACTTATGATGATGCACTTGAGAGACATCAACTTGCATTATTAAATACTGTCATCAAGAAAGCCAAAGAAAGTGAAAAAGCATACACTTGTCTTAAGATGGCGTGGATCTGCCGGGGAAAGGCAGAATCCCTTCCGGAGGATATGCCAAACCGGAAAGAACAGATTCAGGATCTTCAAAGTCAGGAAAAAGAGCTTTTAGAAAATGCTTATACCGGTTTTGAGACCGCTTTTTCTAAGGAGTCTTTTCCAATGTGTGGTATGGATGAGATTACCGTTAGTTATTTGCTGGCAGAACTTGCCAGACGTATTGGACGTTATGAGGAATCCAGCCGCTGGATCTCCAGAGTGCTGATCTCCAGAGAGGCCAATGATCGTATCAAGAACAGAGCACGGGAAATTAAAGAACTGTTAAATAAAGATATGAATAGAGCGTAGTTTTTTTACCATATAAAAATCCCAACTGCTATTTGCAGACAGTTGGGATTTTTCATGTCATAGAAATAAAAATATTATTGTGGAAGGATGCTGTTTGTTTTATTCATGCTGCGGGGAAGGGCATCCTTGGAGTTTTTCCATGGTTTATCCTCGTTGCGGTAATCAAACTTGTCTGTAAACCATTCCAGATCGTCTGTTACGCGTTTCATGTTTGTTAAATATACCTGATTCAGAGTCTGGATGAACTCCGGTAGACGTTTTCCTGACAAAGCAGATGGTGCCCCATCATAAAGCATGCCGAAATGCTTTGTACAAAATCCTTTAGAGGAAGCAAATTTCTGGCGGAATTCCTCGTCATGCTCATAGCAGTGGTAGATTGTGGCAAGATATCTGGAAAAGATCCGGTCGATCCGGTTACAGATATAACAGGAATGATTCAGATTTTCGATGTATTCTGTTACTGGAGAGACATTCTCCGTCTTTTTGGAAAACAGCCCCTTTTTGACAGGCTTATCAGAGGAGAGAAGCTCCTCCAGATCCCGGTTGGTACGCTGCATATGTGTGTGGAGGATCAGAGCAAGACCAAGACGGTTCTGATGCTTATAAAGCTGCTTGACATGATGACTGCAGAAGCCGATCTTGTTTGTTTCCATACGGATATCATCTTCCATGTAGCTTGGTCCCATGGTAAATTCAATGGCATCGCGCTCCAGTGAGTCGTACATGGAGCAGACAGGACATTCACAGTCAACGGCAAATGCATCATTTACCGGAATAGTATAAAGCTGTTCTTTCATTTTAATTCTCCTTTACGCAAAGTTGTTTGTAATAACAATATCGTTTCCATAATAGAATAACTATCATAATTATAACGTATTTGGCTGTGTTCGTAAACTTGAAATAGCTTTCCCGGGGCAGGGTCTTTGTAAAAAGATGTTATGAATATAGAAAAAATAAAAAAAAGAGATTAAAAGAGAATAAAACAGAAAAAGATAGAAACCAATGAATTAATTACAAAAAAGAAAGATTTACTTACTTGGAAAACTTGCACAAAAAAACGAAATGCAATATATTATGTTTATGGTTAGCACTCGGATAGAGTGAGTGCTAATAGAAAAATAGTCAATAAGGAGGTCATTTTCATGAAATTAGTACCATTGGGTGACAGAGTTGTATTAAAACAGTTAGAAGCAGAAGAGACCACAAAATCCGGCATTGTTCTTCCGGGAAATGCGCAGGAGAAGCCACAGCAGGCAGAGGTAATTGCCGTTGGACCGGGCGGAGTTGTTGATGGAAATGAAGTAAAGATGGAAGTTGCGATCGGCGATAAAGTAATCTACTCAAAATATGCAGGAACAAATGTAAAGCTTGAGGATGAAGAGTACATTATTGTTCGTCAGAATGATATTGTAGCCAAAGTTGAGGGCTAATAAGACAGCGAATAATTGATCATTGCTGCTTTATCTGATAATGAACAGCAGTAGTTAAAAAGATTGGAGGATTCATTAACATGGCAAAGGAAATTAAATTTGGCGCAGATGCCAGAGCTGCTTTGGAAGCAGGTGTGGATAAACTTGCAGATACCGTTAAAGTAACATTGGGACCAAAAGGAAGAAATGTCGTTCTTGACAAATCATTTGGTGCTCCACTTATTACAAATGATGGTGTTACGATCGCAAAGGATATCGAGCTGGAGGATGGCTTTGAGAATATGGGTGCCCAGCTTGTCAAAGAGGTAGCAACCAAGACAAATGATGTAGCCGGTGACGGTACTACTACAGCTACCGTACTTGCTCAGGCAATGGTAAATGAGGGAATGAAGAACCTGGCTGCAGGTGCAAATCCTATCATTCTCCGTAAGGGTATGAAAAAGGCATGTGACTGTGCCGTAGATTCTATCGCAGAAATGAGTTCAAAGGTTACAGGTAAAGATCAGATCGCTCGTGTTGCTGCTATTTCAGCAGGAGACGATGCGGTTGGTGAGATGGTTGCAGATGCAATGGAGAAGGTTTCCAACGATGGTGTTATCACGATCGAGGAGTCCAAGACCATGCATACAGAGCTTGATCTTGTAGAAGGTATGCAGTTTGACCGTGGTTATGTATCTGCTTATATGTGTACCGATATGGATAAGATGGAAGCAAACCTTGACAATCCATACATTTTGATCACCGATAAGAAGATTTCTAACATTCAGGAAATTCTTCCATTGTTGGAAGAGATCGTTCAGAGCGGTGCAAAGCTTCTGATCATTGCTGAGGATGTTGAGGGCGAGGCTCTGACAACACTGGTTATCAACCGTCTGAGAGGTACCTTCAATGTAGTAGCTGTTAAGGCTCCTGGCTATGGTGACAGAAGAAAAGCGATGCTGGAGGATATCGCAATCCTTACCGGTGGAACTGTAATCTCCGACGAGGTTGGTCTTGATCTCAAAGAGACAACACTTGATCAGCTTGGCCGTGCGAAATCCGTAAAGGTTCAGAAAGAAAATACTGTTATCGTAGACGGTGCCGGTGATCAGGATGCGATCGCTGCACGTATTTCACAGATCAAGGCTCAGATCGAGGAGACAACATCTGATTTCGACCGTGAGAAGCTTCAGGAAAGACTTGCTAAGCTTGCCGGTGGTGTTGCTGTTGTTCGTGTCGGTGCTGCTACAGAGACAGAGATGCAGGAAGCAAAGCTTCGTATGGAGGACGCTCTGGCTGCAACAAGAGCTGCAGTAGAAGAGGGGATCATTTCCGGTGGTGGATCTGCTTACATTCACGCATCCAAGAAGGTTGCTGAGATGGCAGCACAGCTTGAGGGTGATGAGAAGACAGGTGCCAACATTATCTTAAAGGCTTTGGAGGCTCCATTATTCACAATCGCATATAATGCAGGTCTTGAGGGTGCTGTGATCATTAATAAGGTTCGCGAGTCTCAGCCGGGCGTTGGTTTTAATGCACTGACCGAGGAGTATGTTGATATGGTTCAGGCCGGTATCGTGGATCCTGCAAAGGTTACAAGAAGTGCCCTGCAAAATGCAACAAGTGTTGCTTCCACACTTCTTACCACAGAGTCTGTTGTTTCTAATATCAAGGAAGATGCTCCTGCAATGCCGGCAGGCGGCGCTCCGGGAATGGGAATGATGTAGCGATAAGCGGATCGAGCATGCTTGCATGTGAGAGCGCAACGGAATCATAAACCGAAGGTTTATGGTGTAAATAGCGAAACCTTCGGTTTCGCATTAGAAGTTTCTTCGAAACTTCCTCAAAAAAAATTATATATATGATCAGATAAAACCTGGATAAGGTGAAAGGATAGTTATGTATAACGAGGGATTGTATTCAGACACATATGTACATTCCCGGTTGACACAGCAGGAATTAATGCGTAGGCGGCTTATGTTGGCCGCCTGCGTTATTTTACCGATTCTTGCGTTGGTGGTTATACCGGGAGCATTAAAGATTTTAGGTCTGTTGGTGGCAGTAATCGCAGACATTGTTATGATCTATTTTCTGCCGAATCCTCATATTGATTTTGAGTATGTCTTTGTGGACGGTCAGATTGATTTTGACCGGATCATTGCGGAGAATGCGAGAAAGAATATGTGCCGGACAGATCTGGAGAAAACAGAAGTAGTGGCTCCGGAGGGGTCTCATTATCTGGATGGCTTTCAGAATCTGCCGATACAGGATTATTCCTCCCGGAACGAGGAGGACAGACAGTATATTATAGTGGCGAAGGCAGAAAAAGGAAACATTAAGATTCGGTTTACGCCGGATGAACGGTTGCTGGATCAGATGAAAACAAAGTCACGGAGTAAAATAAAAGATGAATAAAGTGTAAACAGACAATGAAGAACGGTTGAATTTTGGTCAGATTGATCAATATTCAGCCGTTTTGTTGTTGACAATTACCATAAAAAAGGTGTATAATTTTTCAAATATTTATATTCATGTTTTTGACACGCAGGAATACCCCCTGCGTGTTTACTAATACACAAAATGATAAGGAGGACAATAAAATGGGTAAGATTATTGCTGAGGGAATCACCTTCGATGATGTGCTTTTGGTACCACAGTATTCTGAGGTAATTCCGAATCAGGTGTCTTTGGAGACACATCTGACAAAATCTATCAAGTTAAACATTCCTATGATGAGTGCCGGAATGGACACGGTTACAGAGAACCGTATGGCGATCGCCATGGCGAGACAGGGTGGAATCGGTATTATTCATAAGAATATGTCGATCGAGGCACAGGCTGATGAGGTAGATAAGGTTAAGCGTTCCGAGAATGGAGTAATCACAGATCCGTTTTATTTGTCACCAGAGCATACTCTCGAGGATGCCAATGCGTTAATGGCAAAGTTCCGTATTTCCGGTGTACCGATCACGGAGGGAACAAAGCTGGTCGGTATTATCACAAACCGTGATCTGAAGTTTGAGACAGACTTCTCCAAGAAGATCTCCGAGTCCATGACTTCCCGCGGACTGATCACAGCAAAGCAGGGAATCACTCTTGAGGAGGCTAAGAAGATTCTTTCTGCTTCCCGTAAGGAGAAACTTCCATTGGTCGATGATGAGGGCAATCTGACGGGCCTTATTACGATTAAGGATATTGAGAAGCAGATCAAATATCCACTGGCAGCCAAGGATGCACAGGGACGTCTCTTGTGTGGTGCTGCAGTTGGTATTACGGCAAATGTGCTGGATCGTGTGGCTGCCCTTGCGGAGAAGCATGTAGACTGTATCGTATTGGATTCTGCACATGGACAGAGTAAGAATGTATTAAATTGTGTCAAGATGATCCGTAAAGAGTTTCCGGATATGCAGATCATTGCCGGAAATGTAGCAACCGGAGAGGGAACCAGGGATTTGATCGAGGCCGGTGCAGACTGTGTTAAGATTGGTATCGGACCGGGGTCCATCTGTACGACCCGAGTGGTTGCAGGTATTGGTGTACCTCAGATCACAGCGATCATGGATGCTTATGAGGTTGCTAAGGAATATGATGTGCCGATCATTGCCGATGGTGGTATCAAGTATTCCGGAGATATGACAAAGGCTCTGGCAGCCGGAGCAAGTGTCTGCATGATGGGAAGTATCTTCGCAGGATGTGATGAGAGTCCGGGAACATTCGAACTGTTCAAGGGACGTAAGTATAAAGTATACCGTGGTATGGGATCTATCGCTGCAATGGAGAACGGCAGCAAAGATCGTTATTTCCAGAGCAATGCCAAGAAGCTTGTTCCGGAGGGTGTTGAAGGACGAGTTGCCTATAAGGGAACCGTTGAGGATACGGTATTCCAGTTGATCGGTGGTATCCGTTCCGGTATGGGATACTGTGGAGCAGAGAATATTCCGGCATTACAGGAAAAGGCTAAATTTGTCAAGATTACAGCAGCATCTTTGAAGGAAAGTCATCCACATGATATTCATATCACCAAAGAGGCTCCGAACTATAGTATTGAGGAGTAATTTGCTGACGGAAGCATAAACAGGATAGGAAGGGGTACTGTATGGTACCCCCTTTTTAAATGTTTGTAACGCAGCAAAAACTGAGGACAAAGCGCTGGTTTTGCTCTTTTTTAGGGTATAGGAAATGAATAGGTGTTTTAATGAAAAGGATAACGAAGCGGAAAAAACAGCAAATACGACGAACCGTTGTTTTAATAATCGCAGCTGGTATTATTGCGGCAGCAGCATTAGGAATGATCTTATCTATAACGGGCTATATATACAATCGATATTTTACAAAAGAACCTGTGATCGCCTATGATAAGATACGTGTTGATCAGCCGGAGATCACAGATGACTTTCTGACGGTCAATGGAAACTCCAGACCAGGGAGCAGGCTAAAAAAGGTAAATGGGATCGTGATCCATTATACTGCCAATCCGGGGACGGGGGCAAAGGCAAACCGGGATTATTTTGAGAGCCGGAAGGATCAGGAGGATGCCACGGCCAATAAGGTCAGCAGTCATTTTGTCATAGGGCTGGACGGAGAGATCATACAGTGTATTCCGTTGAATGAGATTGCATATGCATCCAATGACAGAAATAAGGATACGATCTCTATTGAATGCTGTCATCCCAGAAAAAATGGCAGATTTAACAAAAAGACATATCATTCCCTGGTGAAGCTTTGTGCCTGGCTTTGCAGTCAATATGAGATTGCTGACAAGACAGATATCATTCGTCATTATGATGTCACGGGAAAGCTGTGTCCCTTGTATTATGTAAAACATCCTGACAAATGGGAGAGATTGCGAACCGATATATGGAATGAGCTGTTGGATAATCAGTATAAAAATTAACAATTATTTTTAATATAATTTTGTGCAAAACATAGAAGTATATGATTTTCGGAAAGAGTATATATTTTTAAATGTATATTCTTTTTGTTATTTTGACGTTTTTTTACAATAAAATTTAGAGAATATGACCTATTGTCATTGGAACAATGGATTGCTATAATGGCCTTCATAAAAACAGAGAGTTTATTCCATGATACACAATTAACTTCCGATATCAGTTGTATGAATTTGGGAGAGTATGGCCGATGTTAGACAGGGAATTATATTTACCAACAGGAATCTGCAAGTGAGGCAGAATGGGAGGATTATCATGGAAAGAAAAAGAATGTTTCCACTATCGTTAAAATGTTTAGGACTGTTCTGGTTATTTCTATTTATTCTGGTATTTCAGGGTGGAAAGGCGCAAGCAGCTGTCAAAGTTACTTCCATAGAGAGACCATATGACTGGGTTTTTTCCAAGGATATTGGTGTTGCCTATTCTACAGAAGAAAATTCACCGTCGGTATCAGGAATACGGATTACGAAAGATGATGGTTTGGTGATGTATTCGTATGATGTGTGGTCTTATAGTAAAACCAAAGGATGGATGTTTCAATATGTAGATCTAAATGGTTTGCGTCAGGACAACAGAGAGGCTTTTAAGCTTACGAATGATCATATTATTGAGGTGTTATCCTATAAGGACTGGAGGGGGCGATTTTTGCTACATGGAAATAAAGCGGCCCGTCGGGTGAAAGATGATGCGTGTTATTTTATTGAAACAATGAGATATCAAAAAGGAAAGCTTCTAAGTACAGAAGGTGAGTATAGCACAGATGGACGGGCGGAATGGCTTGATTCCCGATATTCATTAATGTATGCAATTAACACGGGAAAAGATTATGTAGTAGGGGAAGGATCAGCAGATCAGATATCGTATCGTTATAGTATTAAGTCCGGCATTTTTATAGCACCCGGAGAAGAAATTTCTTTGGAAGCAGGGGAGGCGGATGTGATCGGAAAAGGAGAGGCATATTATGACTCTCAGGGGAAATATGCCGTACGTAAACTTCCTGTTGCGATAAAAAAACGGGATAAAAATGTTTATTATTTTGAAGGATGGTATACAGAACCGGAAGCAGGTGTAAAAATATCAGAGGGTGATCTGGTAGAGAAAGGGATGAAGTTATATCCTCATTGGAAAGCAGTTGCTAAAAAGTGCAATGTAACATGTGTGGATATATTAAAAACATCTGATGGTGAGGAAAAACTGGGCTCAAGTACCTGGCAGGCAGAATATGGTGATATAGTCAGTGGTGCTTATGCCGGCTGCACCTCAGGTGCTGGTATTTATTATCCGGGCCGGGAATTTGTAGGATGCTCGGAGACCGTTGTATCGGAGCAGGATAATATGGTATATCGTTATTTTCAAAATGCCATGATTGACGTTATGTGCATAGATATGGTGCAGGTGGGACCGGATACGGGACAACAGTTAGGCAATCATATCTGGAGGAGTGAATACAGCACTACAACGAGTGGCAGTGTGATCGGCTCTGACAGAAGTACCGGTGCATACTATGAAGGATATCGATATATGTATTGTAGTATGAAACAGGTTGGGGAGAACGGTTGTACAGTGTATCGTTATTTTACTCCTATTATGTACAATATTGAATTTGTTTCCTGTTGTGGATCAGCAGGAGAAATGTCAAGTCTTAGAAATCTATATTATGGCCACGATTACAAACTTACAAAAAATTGTTTCATTAATCGAAAAAACATCATGCTGCATCCCAATGGAACAAATGCTGTATGTGACACATCAAACCAGGTTGTATATTCCGATTTTCTAGGCTGGGCCACTGTGGCCACCGGCGGTAGTGTATCGTATTCGGATGGATGTACGATAAATGGAATTACCAAAAATGAAGAAACAATTCAGTTATATGCTGTTTGGAGTGACCGGGAAGTGACCTTGAATGTTCAACCGATACGACAAGGATACAAATTTGCAGGCTGGTCCGAGGATCCTTTGGCGGAGACAGGAAAAAAACAATTTAAAGCAGATAGGGATTTTGACTTATATGCAATATGGAAAGCGGTACCAACAACATATCATATCGAATATTATAAGCAAAGGGCAGATCAGAGGTATGAATTGGCATCAAGTTATGATTTGTTAGGAATAACTGACACAGAGGTAAATGCCGGGAATATCAAGGAGCTTTTTCCAGGATTCATTTTAGATGAAGATTCTTCCCGGTTGAAAGGAATTGTGAAGGCAGACGGTTCCTTGATCTTAAGTGCATATTTCCGTCGTGGAAAGTATACGGTTGCTTTTGATGCAAATGGTGGAAAACTTATGTCGGATAACAAAGATATGGAGCCGAGGACCGGTGTATTTGAGGAAACACTCACATTGCCTGGGACAAAACTGCAAAGAACAGGTTATGATTTTGGAGGCTGGGCAACAAGTTCGGACGGGGAAGAGATTGTTGCCAATCCGGGACAGGACTATCGGATGCCAAATCATGATCAGATTTTGTATGCGCACTGGATTCCGAGAAATGATACATCCTATAAAATTATTCCATTTTATGAAAACATCAACGGAATTGGATATACACGGGGAGCTGCAGTAGAATTGAAAGGAACTACCGCATTAACGGTTCAGGAAGACTTGATAAGGCAGTATGGAACATTGCAGAGTGATCAGATCATTCGCGAGATCTTCGGAGAAGGGTATCGCCTTCTGGAAGAAAATGTACTAACTTCGACCGTAATTTCAGCGTATGGAAATACATGTGTTGAAGTATATCTGCAAAGAGACTCCTTTGATTTTACATTTGTTCTTAAGTCAGAAAATGGAACAAAGATTATCGCAAAAGAAAAAGTGTTGTATGGACAAAGCTTTATAATGCCATATGAAATAAATGAAATTACGGGAATCAAGGCATATAGTGATGAGCAGGGAGAGGTTTATAAAGCAGGAGATAAAATAACTGTTACAGCAAGTCGCAAATTTCTTATTTATCAAGGCAATATTCCATCTGGCAAGCCTTCCTTTCATCCATTGCCGGGATTTGGTGAAACAGAGGAACCAATGGGAGAACGCACGAGTATGCCAGATCCATCGGCAGCCAAAACACCGGAACCATCTGCAAAGGTAACACAAACCCCTGTAATCCGTAAAACACCGGAACCATCTGCGAAGGCAACGCAAATACCTGTGATCCGTAAAACACCGGAACCATCTGCGAAGGCAACGCAAACACCTGTGATCACTAAAACGCAGGAACCATCCGCATCGATATCCGAAAGTCCCAAGGAAACAGAGCAACCATCGGAGATTTCAAAGGATGGGATGAGTGTGATCTCAACCTGGGCAGGGGCAGACAAAGATGAAATTGCGTCAAAGCTGGCGGCAAATGCAAGAGAAGCATTTTTGAAAAAAGGACAGGTTGTAAAGAAAAAAGGACTGATCTATCGAGTGACCAAAACCGGTGTCAAAAACAGAACGCTTTGTGTGGAAGGATTAAGTAAAGAGAAAAAAACGGTTAAGATTCCGGCACAGATACAGCTTCGCGGTTACAGCTATCAGGTAACCCAGATCAAAAAAGGTGCCTTTGCAAATAAAAAGAAGCTTCAAAAGGTTGTTGTAGGGAAAAATATTAAAAAGATTGGAAAGAATGTATTTCGTAACAGTCGAAAATTACGTCAGATCACATTTCAGACATCGGGCATATCAAATATTCAGTCAGGAGCATGGAAAGGATGCAGTAAGGGGCTTAAATTAAAGTTTAGCAGGGGTTGTGGACAAATGACCAGACGGTATATTTTAAAGAAAAATGCAACGATGAGGTAGAAAAGTGCGCTATAAGAAAATTTCAAAGCTATCAAATAAATAGATGTTTTCAAAATCGGAAGAGAGGAGAGAAACATACAAAAAAGAACTGCCCACACCTAAGCAGTTCTTTTTTGTATAAAAATTGATTTCATTATGCAATCTTATTGACAGCAAGTGTCAGACGGGAAATCTTTCTGGAAGCAGTCTTTTTGTGATAAACACCCTTGCTGGCTGCCTTATCGATTTCTGAAATTGCTGCAACCAGTGCACTGTCAGCTGCGATCTTATCCTTAGCTGCGATAGCAGCGTCAACCTTTTTAATAGCAGTCTTAACGCTGGACTTGATTGCTTTATTTCTCTCTGCATTTCTGCGATCAACTAAAATTCTTTTCTTTGCTGATTTAATGTTAGCCATTCTCTTTACACCTCCCAATCGTGAAATCTACTGTTCCATCAATCTGTGGACACGGTCACTATGATGTAAACATACTCATATATAATAGGGGATTCTCTTTCGCTTGTCAATACATATTTTTCATTTTTTTACAAAAAATACAATTAAATAAGCAGAAGGGAGAACTGATATATGGAAAAGAGAACAGATCTGGCTCTTGAGGTTCGGGAAAGCTTTCCGGAGGATGATATAGAAGTATCGGGTGTTGTTTTGGAAGAAGAAACTTATCTGGATGGACGGATCCGGAAGAGCACCGTGGAGATAAAAAATGAACGTGGGCAGAGGCAGATGCATAAACCCATTGGAAATTATATTACGCTGGAGTTTACGGACAAAGGAAAATACGATGATCCGGAGGAAAGAGAAAAGACCAGAAAAACGGCGGCGACAATGATCGCACAGGTCATTGAAAAGCTGGCTCCGGAGAATGGAGAGGTATATCTGGCAGCAGGTCTTGGAAACCGCTTTGCAACGCCGGATGCGCTGGGTCCTTTTGTTTTGGATGATGTGGTGGTGAATCGTCATATAAAAAAACATTTTCATGATCTGTGCCAGAAGGATAAAAGAACATTATGTGCCGTGTCTCCCGGAGTGATGGGACAGACCGGAATGGAAACAAAAGAAATCCTCAGTGGTGTGATTGAATCTGTCAATCCCTGTTGCCTTCTGGTGGTAGATTCTCTTGCCTCAAGAAGCATCAATCGTCTCTGTTCCACTATTCAGATTACGGATACCGGCATATGTCCCGGAGCAGGAATTGGCAATAACAGAAATGCATTAAACCAAAAAGAACTTAAAGTGCCGGTTATTGCCATTGGTGTCCCTACGGTAGTGGATGCTTATACAATTGTTTCGGAATGTATGGAGAACAGTCTGCTCCATGAGGGGTATACTTCAGAACAGATTGAACTGTTTCTTCAAAGTTTTGCAAATGAATCCATGGGAGAATTGTTTGTTACTCCCAAAGATATCGATGAACAGATCAGGAATATTGGAAAATTAGTATCAGAAGGAATTAATCTTTTTATAAAGGGGCAATAAAAAATCTGAGACAGCATCCGGGTATCCGCTGTCTGTAATAAGCTTACGGAGTAAAGAAAAGGTATAAATCGAAAGAGAGAGGCATACAGTGTAATCAGTACAGTGAATTTTTAAAATAGAAAGCAGTTATCTAATCTGTAATATTCACTATACGGCTACAGGCGTAAGAGACATCTTTTGGGAAGGATATGTGAGATCATATGGGATTATTTATGATGCAAAAAAGAAAAGTGAGCTTTCTTTTTTTCTTTCTTTTGGGGACAGGTTGTCTCCTGGCGCTATTGTGGAAGCAAAATACCATTCTGGATCGGATGAATCGCCAAAGTATAAAATGGCTGGTGGAAATGGGGGCAGATGGATCGGATACTCTTGCATACCTGCAGAAAAACGACCTGGATGTAAGGGAAAGCTGGGCATTAAAGGCTGTACCAATATTGTCCTATCTGTCAGGAAACCAGGAAGAACTGGTACTTCGGGAAGACAAAAGTATGAGTGAATTTGCCATGATATATCCCGGGAAAAAGTGTGAGAATGGTGTTTGGAGCGGTGCGGCCGGTCATTGGAGCCGTGGAACAAGATTTCTGGAGGAGACGGAGCTTATCCGGCAGAGTCAGGATGACAGTGTGCTGGCAGATTCCGGGGAAGAGGACTCGGAGGCATTGGAAACCTCTTTGGAATATGATGCAGACGCTGCAGTTCTGGATGCGGCATTACAGGAGAATAAATCTTACCGGGAAAAAAGTACAGACGACAGGTCTGCCGAAGAAGCGAATGAGGAACTCGTAATGTCCCGGAGTGGCGATAATTACAAGAAAATACAATATTTAAGGAGAACTAAAAGCCGGAATTATCTGCTGCGCAATTTTTATATTGTGGATTCCTCGACCTCGATCAATAAAAAAATATTTGATGTGGAGACATTATTAAATACAGAGCTCGCCATGAAAAAAAGCAGTGAGCCGCAGATATATATATTCCATACCCACGGGGCATCGGAGCATTTTATCGATAGCAAGCCGGGGGATAAATCGGAGTCAGTGGTGGGCGTTGGTACATATCTGACAGAGATACTGGAAAAGAAATATGGCTATCAGGTAATCCATGACGAGACAGAGTATGACCGGATCAATGGAAAGATTGACCGGAATAAAGCATATAACAAGGCAGCAAAGGGATTGAAAAATACATTAAAAAAATATCCGTCTATCCAGGTGGTGATCGATCTGCACCGGGACGGGGTAGGAAATAAGGTGCACAGGCTTACAACGATCAACGGAAAACGAACGGCACAGCTTATGTTTTTTAATGGCTTGTCAAGAAACCGGAAGGGAGAGATCAAATATCTGAAAAATGATAATCTGCAGGCAAATCTGTCCTTTAGTCTGCAGATGAAGCTGAAATGTATGGAACTTTATCCGAATCTGGCCAAACCGGTTTACCTGAAAAGTTATCGTTACAACCTTCATATGAGGAAACGCTCTCTGCTGATCGAGCTGGGAAATGAGAATAATACCCTGCAGGAGGCCAAAAATGTCATGGAACCATTGGCAAAGGTACTCAATCAGGTGTTGTCGGAGGATTAGTTTTATGTTACAATGTGCGCGGAGGTAACATAAATTATGGAACGAATTGATCAATCACATATCAGAAATTTTTGTATTGTAGCGCATATTGACCATGGTAAATCCACTCTGGCAGACCGTATTATCGAGAAAACAGGACTTCTGACCAGCCGCGAGATGCAGGCGCAGGTTCTGGACAATATGGATCTGGAGAGGGAGCGAGGCATTACCATTAAGGCACAGACCGTGCGTATTGTATATAAGGCAAAGAATGGCGAGGAGTATGTATTTAATCTGATCGACACGCCGGGACATGTCGATTTTAATTATGAGGTATCCCGGAGTCTTGCAGCCTGTGAGGGAGCGATCCTTATTGTAGATGCGGCACAGGGAATTGAGGCACAGACTTTGGCAAACTGTTATCTGGCACTGGATCATGATCTGGAAATTATGCCGGTCATCAACAAAATCGATCTGCCAAGTGCAGAGCCGGAGCGTGTCAAGGAGGAGATCGAGGACATTATCGGACTGGATGCTTCCGATGCACCACTGATCTCAGCCAAGATGGGAACCAATATCGAGGAGGTGCTGGAACAGATCATCACGAAGATCCCGGCGCCGTCCGGAGATATTCAGAAACCGTTACAGGCACTGATCTTTGATTCTTTATATGATGCCTATAAGGGAGTGATCATATTCTGTCGTATCTTTGATGGATCTGTCAGAAAAGGACAGGAGATCACTATGATGGCAACCGGAGCCAAGGCAGAGGTTGTGGAGGTCGGTATTTTCGGAGCCGGCCAGTTTATTCCGGCCGAGGAGCTGTCTGCGGGCATGGTAGGCTATATTACCGCAAGTCTGAAAAATGTCGGTGATACCCGCGTGGGCGATACCGTGACATTGACGGAGAATCCATGCGAGGAGGCACTTCCGGGCTACAAAAAGGTTCAGCCAATGGTATACTGCGGATTATATCCGGCAGACGGTGCCAAGTACGGGGATCTCAGAGATGCGCTGGAGAAGCTGCAGTTAAATGATGCTTCCCTTCAGTTTGAGGCAGAGACATCGGTTGCTCTGGGCTTTGGATTCCGATGTGGTTTCTTGGGACTTCTTCATCTGGAGATCATACAGGAACGTCTGGAAAGAGAATATAATCTTGATCTGGTAACTACAGCACCGGGCGTTATTTATAAGGTATATAAGACAAACGGAGAGGTTGTGGAAGTAACCAATCCATCCAATCTACCGGATCCATCCGAGATTGAGCATATGGAGGAGCCTGTGGTTTCTGCAGAGATTATGGTAACTACGGAGTTTGTAGGTGCTATTATGAATCTTTGCCAGGAACGCAGAGGTGTTTATAATGGGATGGAATATCTGGAGGAAACCCGTGCGGTATTGAAGTATGATCTTCCGCTCAATGAGATCATTTATGATTTCTTTGACGCACTGAAATCCCGTTCCAGAGGTTATGCCTCCCTGGATTATGAGATGAAGGGCTATGTACCGTCACAGCTTGTTAAAATGGACATCCTGATCAATAAAGAGGAGATTGATGCACTGTCATTTATTCTCCATGCAGATACCGCTTATGAGCGTGGCCGCAAAATGTGTGAAAAGCTCAAGAAGGAGATTCCGAGACAGCTCTTTGAAATTCCGATCCAGGCAGCTATCGGCAGCAAGATCATTGCCAGAGAAACGGTTAAGGCGATGCGTAAGGACGTGCTTGCCAAGTGCTATGGTGGTGATATTTCCCGTAAAAGAAAGCTTTTGGAAAAGCAGAAGGAAGGAAAGAAGCGGATGCGTCAGTTTGGCAATGTCGAGATTCCGCAGCAGGCATTTATGTCTGTCTTAAAGCTGGATGAAGAATAAAAAACGACTATCCTTATATATTCACATTCCATTTTGTGTGCAGAAATGCCGTTATTGCGATTTTTATTCGGCAGCAGCCTCAGCACAGGAAAAGCTTCAGTATACAGAGCTTTTGTGCCGGGAGATCCGGTCATGGGGGAGGATGCTTCGGGAGCAGTATTCTGTATATACTATTTTTATGGGCGGAGGAACTCCAACCTGCCTGACACCGGACTGCCTTGAAAAAATCGGGGAAGAAGTCAGAGAAAGCTTTGACTGTGATGCATTGACAGAATTTACGACGGAGGCAAATCCCGGGACGGTTACACCAGAGCATCTTGCTGTATGGCAGCAGATGGGGATTAACCGGGTCAGTCTGGGGTTACAGTCAGCGCAAAACAGGGAGCTGCAGATGCTGGGAAGGATTCATTCCTATGAAGAGTTTTTGACAACATATCAGATGATACGTCAAAGTGGAATGGATCAGATCAATATTGATGTGATGGCAGCGATTCCTGAGCAGACCTTAGAAAGCTATCAGGATACGTTGGAAAAGATTGTCTCGTTAAATCCGGAGCATATTTCTTCCTATAGTCTCATCGTAGAACCAGAGACCGTATTTTGGGACTGGGAGAAAAATGGGACACTGAAACGTGTGGATGAGGACACCGACCGGCAGATGTATGAATGGACTGGGAAATATTTGCAGCAAATGGGGTATCATCGTTATGAAATTTCCAATTACTGCCGGAGCGGTATGGAATGTAAGCATAACTGTGTCTACTGGACCGGAGGAGAGTACCTTGGACTGGGAGTAAATGCGTCCTCTTATCTGAATGGATACCGTTTTCGTGTACCTGTGTCCCAAAAATCGTACCGATCTTATGTGGATCGCATTTGCCAGCTGGCGGGTAATGAATCTGCGGACCTGCAAAATGCCATTCAGGAGATGGATGAGCTGGAGATCATTGATCAAAAGGAGCAGATGGAGGAGTTTATGTTTCTGGGACTTCGAATGATGGCAGGAGTGTCGGAAGAGGAGTTTTTCCGGAGGTTTGGTAGTTCCATGATGGACGTATACGGAGATGTCATAAAGAAATATCAGAAAATGGATCTGATCTGCAGAAAAGATACTGGTCAAGTGACACTGACAGAAAAGGGGATTGATGTAAGTAACAGCATTTTGGCGGATTTTCTGCTGAGTGATTGAAAGAGATATAAAGTATAATGGATATTCCGATAATCCCTATTGGGAACCGGACGATATTGGACAAAAAACAGAAAAACATGGAGTATATCTGATAACGATATGCCCCATGTTTTTATTATGCAATGCATCCGGTTAATAAAAAGATCCGGAAGTATCGTAAAATATTGTTTTCTCCTACAGTGTATATCCGTTCTGCTGCAAAAGTACTCTGGCACTTTCCACGGAATCTACGCCTGTTTTATTTTTGACCGGAGCAAATTCCTTTTCACGAACCACCTCATAAGGCAGGCAGGTGTCCAGGAGATGGATCATATCAAGGATCAGAGATTCAAATTTGTATCCGTTTGGCTCCTCCGGTTTGATGAATGTACCGTTTTCATCCATATAAGGTATTTTTTTCTCTACAATATGGAGAGGAAGTGTGGTATCACAGATCTCTTCCAGAGACTTTTCATGGAACAGATAATTTAAGATCACACCAAAATTGTAAGCCGGTTCTCCGTCTGCATTTTTCGTATTGCGGAGCTGTTCGGTCTGCTCATAATATTCTACGATCGATGGTCTGCCATCTTCGAGACACATGACGCCAACCTTTTCATCCGGATCTGCCTTGCGTACCACTTTGGCTCCCACTTTGCAGTTCTTTGATAAAGTAGCACCGATAAAGCAAGGGTCTGCAATACGCTGCAGAACATTATCTACAGCAAATACATTGAGCCATTCAATGCCGGCTTCATGGATCAGGGAGAGAAGACCGGCTTGTTTCAGAGAGGCAAACCAGCCGCCGTTTCCGTTTGGAGAAGTTGCGATCCGGCTTTTGGACTCCATATATACTTTTCCTTCATACGTAGCCGCCGGAGCCATTTCCTGTCGGAAGAAATGGATATATTCAGGATTGTATCCGAAATAATCCTGCTTTTCAAAGAAAGCTGTGGTTGCTTCATGGTTCTTGTCGCTGGTCATAATGAAAAGATGGATCCAGGTTCCGGACTGGTCTACCACATCAAAAAGATTGCGGATGATACGTTCAAAAATGTAAACCGGTTTCGTGAGTCCAATGTCATACATTCCCTTTGGATCATCGGATCCAAGACGGGTACCCATACCGCCGGCCAGCAAAACAGCGGCAACCTTGCCGGCACGGATCGCCTCCAGACCACTTTCGGTAAAGGCTTCTGCGTTTGCCTGAATCTCTGGGAGAGTCAGGGCATCGATCGGTGTGATCACACCACGGGTCTGCTCCTCATTGCCAGCCGCGATTTGTTTTGTAACAGAAAAGTCTGTCTCATCAATCTGCTGCAACAGTGCTTCCTTTTCTGTGTCGGACAGAGTATCAAAATATTGGAGGACATGCTCCTGACCAAAAGTGTTTAACTTTTCTTTTGCGTTTTCCAATGTCATAAAATATCCTTTCTCTGCGTCTGCCACAGGACAGAGCAATATAATGTAATTTAAAAAAATAACGTATTTAGTATAATAATCATTAGTATACAAAAAAAATCATAAATAATCAAATGTTGTTCAAAATTTATAGGATGTGATATAATGTGTGCGGAGGCAAAAGTAAAGTTTTTTCGAACCTTTTGCCGGAGCATTGTGAATTTGTGATAAGATAAAAAAACCAGCAGGAAAGGAGGAAACTCATGAGCAATCGAAAAAAACGACAGGAAAATGAGATGATGACAGAATATTTTATAGACGCTTTAGAAGATAAAGAGATTCCTTTGCTGCCACTGGATGCCAGATGGCATGAGCTTTTCCCGGATTTTCGGAAGACACGAGAGATCAGGGTGCTGGAAAAACGATTAAATAAGCTGATCCGGAAACAGGGACAGACCAACAATGACCTCAAGGAATATGAAAAGGCAAAGAAAGTGCTGATGAAAAATATAGTTAATAACATGACAGACGGTCATGAAATTGACAGTCCGATCCGTTCAATGAAACAGGATCGTAATCAGAAGCTTTTAGCGGATCTTCGGGAGAAAAAGGAACAGGCAGAGCAGGTAAAACGGGAGATACCGGGACAGATTGAGGCTGCAAACAGAGAGCTTCTGGTGGAATGTATGAAGGTCTGCTATCAGGAGCTGATGGACAATACATATGCGATCGAAGAGATTGACCAGTGGGTAGAGGAAACAAGAGAACGCTTAAAGAATGAAATTCTTAAAAAACAGGATATGGAAATGAGAAATACCCAGATGTATAAATATATGCATAATCTTCTCGGAGCTGAGGTGGTTGAGATTTTTGACCGGAAGCATCAGGTCTGGAAGGGCAATATGGAAGAAAACCAGTTAGAGGATTGATGAAAGCATGCTTTACTGTGGGGACACACAAGGCTGACAACATATTTAAAAGGGGATTGATTTGTTCTTATGATTTATGGGATTGGTACTGATATTGTGGAAATTGCAAGAATAAAAAAAGCCTGTGAAAGAACTGACCGGTTTTTGATGAAATATTATACAGAGCAGGAGCAGGAAATGATCCGGCAGAGAGGATCGAGGGGAACTGCCTGTGCCGCAATTAATTTTGCCGGAAAGGAAGCGGTTGCCAAGGCATTAAAGACAGGAATCTGTGCAAAGGTTCGATTAAAAGAAATTGAAATTCTCCGTGGGGAAGCCGGAGAGCCCTGCGTGACATTATATGGAGAGACCAAAGCCTATGCCGGCGAGTGTGGCATTGAGAAGATTCATGTTTCATTGAGTGATACCTCCTCTGTTGCAATCGCATATGTTGTAGCAGAAGGAAAAGGGGCTGTACATGGAAACAAAAGGTTTCAGGTATAACAAGAATAAATGATAATAGTAAATTTTAAGTACTAAGAGAATGGATTGAAAGGAGAGTTGCAGATGCAGTATATTACAGATGTTCGGGAAGCAAAGGAAATTGACCGCATGACGATACAAGAAATCGGGATTCCGTCTATGGTTCTGATGGAAAAAGCGGCGCTTGCTGTGGCAGGCTGTGTGAAGAGCAATGCCGCACAGGAAAGCCGTGTGCTGGCAGTCTGCGGAATGGGAAATAATGGTGGTGACGGTGTTGCCGCGGCGAGAATGCTGTGGGAGGAAGGATATCCGGTAACAATCAGTCTGATCGGTAACGAGGAGCACGCCAGTGAGGAAATGAAACGTCAGCTTGCGATTGCCAGAAATCTGGGAATTCATATATGCACGGGACTTCCCTCCGGCGAATATGATGTTATACTGGATGCACTTTTTGGAATTGGACTTTCCAGAGAGGTGACCGGGGAGTTTGCGGATGCTATTAACTGGATCAATGAGCAGGATGCTCTGCGGTTTGCCGTGGACGTTCCCTCCGGAGTCAATGCATCTACGGGAGAGATCCTTGCGATGGCGGTCGTGGCAGACTTTACGATCACTTTTGGAACAAATAAACGGGGGATCGTTCTGTTTCCGGGGTGTAATTATGCCGGAAATGTCGTGGTTGCAGATATCGGTTTTCCGAAAAAAGTAATCGAAAAAGTATCGCCAAGAACCTATACCCTGACGAGAGAGGATGCTATGGAGATGATGCCACCACGTATCCTTCGTTCCAACAAAGGAAGTTATGGAAAGGTACTGATCATTGCCGGATCGCCGGAGATCAGTGGTGCCTGCTATCTCAGTGCGGCGGCGGCATATCGTATGGGCTGCGGACTGGTCAAGGTATTTACGGCAGCGGAGAACGGTCCCGTGATCAAGAATCTTTTACCGGAAGCACTGGTAAAGACATATGACAGCGAGCTGGACTATACCCAGTCCCTAAACCGCTTTGACATCACAAAAAGTCTGCAGGAGGAGATCAAATGGGCCACCTGTATCGTGATCGGTCCCGGAATCGGGACAGCGGAGCCTGCAGGAATTATGCTGGATGAAGTGTTAAAAGAGAAAAATAAAGCCATTGTCATAGATGCTGACGGACTGAATGTTTTGGCCAAAAAGGAAACATATTTTGTAAAGAGAGAGGACGGCACAAGAAAAATCTGCCTGCCGGAAAATGTAGTCCTGACACCGCATCTGCAGGAGATGACCAGATTAACACGGTTTGAGCTGCCGGCGATCCGTGCAAAGATCGTGGAACAGGCACTTCTGTCTCTGGAAAGTGCAAATTGTCAGACCTTGGTATTAAAGGATGCGAGAACGGTTGTCACAGACGGTGGCGAGGTGTATATTAATACTACCGGAAATAATGCGCTGTCCACAGGAGGCACCGGTGATGTTTTAAGCGGTATGATCGCCGGTCTGCTGGCACAGGGGATGCGCCCGACGAAGGCTGCTGTACTTGGAGTCTGTCTTCATGGTATTGCGGCAGAGGAGTATGTACGCAGGAAGGGTGGGCGTTACAGCATGCTGGCAGGTGATCTGCTGGATATGCTGCAGGAAATATTACCCAAATAAACAAGACAGCCTGCGGAATTTGGAAAAATGGAAAGTCAACCAAAGATTACGATAAAAATGGAGAATACGAGTAAAATGAGAGATTATTATAGAGTATATGCAAATATTGATCTGGATGCCATTCATGAAAATGTGGTCAATGCAAAGAAGCTGACAAAGCCCGGCACTAAGCTGATGGCGATCATTAAAGCGGACGCGTATGGTCATGGAGCTGTGGAAGTAGCAAAAACCTTGGATGATGTGGCGGATGCCTACGGTGTGGCAATTTTAGAAGAGGGAATTGAGCTGCGGCAGGCAGGCATTCAAAAGCCTGTCCTGATTTTGGGATACACCCCGAAGCCGTTGTATCCGGCAATGATCCAATATGATATTGCGACGGCTGTTTTTACCTGGGAGATGGCAAAGGAAATTTCCGATGAAGCAGTAAAGCTTGGCAAAAAGGCGAAAGTTCATATTAAGCTTGATACCGGTATGAGCCGAATTGGGTTCCGGCAGGATGAGGAAAGCTTTGAAACCATCTGCCGCATTGCAAAGCTGGAAAATCTGTCCATTGAGGGCTGCTTTACTCATTTTGCCCGTATGGATGAGACGGACAAAACCTGGGCTAGAAAGCAGTTTCAGCGTTATGAGAGCTTCGTAAAACGTCTGGAGGATGCGGGAGTGGCATTTCCTGTCAAGCATGTATCCAACAGTGCAGGCATTATTGAAATGCCCGAGGTGAATCTGGATATGGTCCGTGATGGCATTGCCGTTTATGGAATGTATCCATCCGAAGAGGTTGACAAGACAAGGATCGCACTTCGTCCGGCCATGGAATTAAAGGCATATGTTTCTTATGTCAAGACATTGGAGCCGGGAGTGCAGATCAGTTATGGAGGAACTTATACAACCACCAGAGACACGAAGGTTGCCACGATACCGGTGGGATATGCCGATGGGTATCCGCGGGCATTGTCCGGAAAGGGACGTGTCCTGATTCACGGACAGTCTGCACCAATCCTCGGCCGGGTATGTATGGATCAGTTTATGGTGGATGTCACAGATATTCCTGATGTGGTACAGGGAGATGATGTGACATTAGTGGGACACGATGGAAATGGCTATATTTCCATTGAGGAAGTGGCAGATATGGCATATTCCTTCAATTATGAATTTGTCTGTGATGTAGGAAAACGTGTACCAAGGGTTTATTATCGTCATGGACAGAAGGTAGCGGTGAAGGATTATTATCCGGAGTTTGAAATTTGATTGCCGGAATTTTTAATATATTACAAAAGCGTCAGAGATAGAAATGTATAATCATTCCATTTGTGGGTAATACTGGAAATAACAATTCCATGCGGGTTTAGGGCACAACGAACCTGCCAGGTTACATAGTATGAAATGATCACAAGGGCAAATTGCTGTGGGAGGTAATTATTTTCATACTGAAAATGATAACGGTACGGTATTGAAAAGACACAGGCTTCAAAGCCCGTATGGGATATGAATTTTTCAGAATGGAGAGTGGAATGGTTTGAATATTAAGCGCGGAGATATTTATTTTGCAGATCTCAGACCGGTAGTCGGCTCGGAACAGGGAGGCGTCCGGCCGGTTCTGATCATACAGAACGATATGGGAAACTGTCATAGTCCCACAGTGATCTGTGCGGCGATTACATCAAGAATGAACAAGGCAAAGCTTCCAACGCATATTGCACTGGATGCAAAGAAATATCATTTAATGAAGGATTCTGTAATCCTTCTGGAACAGATCCGTACCATTGATAAATCGCGTCTCAAGGAGAAGGTGTGTCATCTGGATGAAGCCATCCTGAAACGGGTGGACTATGCCATCTCGATCAGTCTGGCGCTGGAATAGTATGAAGCGAGGAAAACATTGAAGATAACAATTTTAACCGTAGGAAAAGTAAAAGAGAAATATTTTACCGGGGCCATTCAGGAGTACAGCAAACGTCTGAGCCGGTATTGCAAGCTGGAGATCATAGAGGTTGCTGATGAAAAAACACCGGATCATGCAAGTGAACGGGAAGAAGAGCTGATCCGCCGGAAAGAAGGAGAGCGGCTGGCGAAGTATATCAGGGAGGATGCCTATGTGATCGCTCTGGCAATCGAGGGAAAACAAATGCCCTCCGAAGCGTTTGCCAAAAAGCTGGATCGACTGGGTATCGAAGGGAAAAGTCATATCATTTTTATTATTGGCGGCTCTATCGGACTTGATCCGGATATCTTGCAAAATGCGGATGAACTGTTGAGCTTTTCGCAGATGACATTTCCGCACCAGTTGATGCGGGTGGTGCTGCTGGAGCAGATTTACCGGGGGTACCGGATCATACACGGGGAACCATACCACAAATGAGAAAATTAAAACTTCAAAGATATAGAAAGCATAAGGAAGAGTGGCTGATTTGGCTGCTCTTTCAATCTTTTGCGCGAAAGCAAAGTGAGGATGCGTCGAGTTTGCTCGTAAGCATCTGAGCGCGCCCGCGAACCTTGTATCTTTGATGCAAGGTTGCACAGAGATGTGGTTCTGCTGGACGGGAAAACAGAGCTGCAATGGAAAATATACGAATGAATATATCTTTTGATGGGGTGAACAGAAGTAGTGGTAAGTGGTTACTTGTGATATGGTTGTTTCTGGTGAGAGATTGCATCTGTTTATAGGGAGATTTTGAGGGTGCATTGAGGAAAGTAATCTGTGTTATACCAGATGATGTATAGTAAGAGAGTGGGAATGACAAGATATAGTGCCTGAAGATTAGTTTCCTCAGTGGATGGGTGAAAAATAAGTGATTGTGGGAAAGATGAATGTGTGATAGAATATGTATAAATCGTTAAGGAAAGAATCGAATATGGTGCAAACGAAAAAACAGTCTTGAGATTTTCATTAACTGTCCTTTCGTTTGCATCAATTTCGATTTTTCCTGGTTGAACAAAGTGCGTCAACTCTATATGGACTTTTAATTCTGACACTCTACCTATGATAGTATAGCATGTACAGATAGAAACACATAGGATTTTTAATTCAGTCCTGTATTATGACACCAGAAATAAGCCTCCCTAAGGAAGCTAAAAAAATATACAGTTATGATACGTTAACAGAGCATATGTGGTTTTGGTTTTATAAAATGTTGTTCTGTAGGCAGAGGAATAATCTTACCACCACAGGAAGAACTTGATTGCAGACCGATAGTGATTGTGAGTTTCAGGCGACCTGCCTTCCAGACGTTTGGCGGTAAGAAAACTTTCCGCATCTTCAAGTGTAAGATCAGAAACATTTTTTCCAATCCAACGAAGGAAGTAACTGACATCAGAGCAATACAGTTGAATAGTTCTTTCACGCAGGTTACGTTTTTCCGCTTCATTGCGGATGGATTCAAAAATATCTTTATACATAATAAAACCTCCAGAATAAGTAGTGTTAATAATTACATCTACCTATTCGGAGGTGCATTAGCGTCATAATTCCGATTGCGGAAGAGACTGGAAAATGTTATTCTTATCATAGGCAGTGGAGCTTTCTTAGTTCAGTTGTTTCGTGTGGTAACTTAACAATAACGGATTATGAAAAGTAATGCCACTGCTTTTTTAATAAAAATAAAACTGCGCCACAGCCTTGGCAGGCCATCGCGCAGCGATTTTGTTCAATCGGGATTTGTGAAGGCAAGTGAATCGAATACTACGATACAAGATACCATGGAGGAATATAAGAATGTCGAAAGATGAATAT
>CAKRHP010000003.1 GCA_934339135.1 uncultured Lachnospiraceae bacterium
TTTCAATCTGTAAGTGACGGATAACTAAAAATCACCCATCACGACACTTCTCTCCGCGCGATAATATTCAATTATCATTACATTTTTATTATACCACCTTCTTTTTGTTTTTTCAATAATCTTTTACATTATTTACTATTTTTCAGCATTCATTTAATCACTACTATATTTTCATATAATTCCTCGGATGCTTCATTCTTAATATTTCCATCTGCTTTTTCGACGCCACCTCCGCATATATCTGCGTTGTTGTGATCGACGCATGCCCTAACATTTTCTGGATAAAACGTATATCTACTTCCTCCTCCAAGAGTAACGTTGCAAAAGCGTGTCGAAACATATGCGGTGTAACATGAAGATCGATCATCGCCAACTCGGTATATCTCTTCACCATACGCCGGGCTGATTGCTCCGAATATCGCTCTCCAAAGCGATTAAGAAAAAAAAATTCTGTTTGATTTAACTCCGCCTCCCATTGCCGTTTGTATTCTTGTAATTGCTCTAATACCTGAGCCGTCCCTATCTGAAGATATCGTTCCTTATGCCCCTTTCCTTTGATGCAAAAAATCCCCTGTTCCAGATCAATATTCTTCTGCGATAAATTGCACAATTCTGAAATACGTACACCTGTTGCAAAAAGCGTTTCAACCACTGCAATATCACGATTCAACAGTTTCAGCCTGCGTTCCGTATTTTTTTCTTGTAATTTTAAGGAATACATATAGCTTAAAAGAGTCTCTAAAGTAGAATATGGAATTGTACGAGGTAAAACCTTTTCCTCCCGAAATTCCGTTCGAATTTTTCGCATGGGGCTATCTTCTATTATTTCCTCTTCCTCCAAATAGGAGTAAAATGCCTTTAGGCTTGCGATTTTCCGCTTTACTGTCTTTTGCTTGTAAAGTTCATGCAAATGCAAAATATATTGCCGGATTATCTCTTTCGACAGAACCACCTCTTCCTGCCCATTAAAATCTGAAAATTGTTTCAGATCAATCCGATATGCACAGATTGTTTTTTCATCTAATTTACGCTGTTTTCTCCCATAATACAAATACTCTTCGATTAATTCTAATTGTTTCTTCATGATTTTCTCCTTTTTCAAGCAAGAATATCACACAATCTTCCATTCTTCAATTTCTTACTTTGTAAAAATATCTAAAAAAACAGTACAAAATTGTACTATTATTATTGGTACAATTTCGTACTATTCTCCCACAGCTTTTCCTATATTTCCTGCCGCTGTTTCTCTGTAAAATTAGCCGGCATGTAATCCTCCCCCTGATCAATCCTCAAACTGATCCGGATCCAAATATTTAATCACCTTTGCCGGATTTCCTACCGCTACGGCATAATCAGGAACATCCTTCGTTACCACCGAAGCTGCCCCAACGACTGCGTGCTTTCCAACACTCACTCCCGGAAGAATCGTTGCTCCCGCTCCAATCCATGCCGCTTTTTTGATCAGTACCGGCTTGCAGGTCAATACTGCCAGATCATAAGAATCATGATTATTAGATATCAGCTGCACATTCGCAGCAATCTGCGCTCCATCCTCAATGGTGATCCCGCCCCTTGCCATCGCCAGAAGATTGGAATTAATAAACACTCCTTTTTTCACATTACCAGCATCAATAATCAATTTATGAAATCCATCTAATGTGCTGTGCATTCCTTGATCACATGTTCGATCACATAATCCTGCTGCGATCCTGTTAATCCCGGAAAGATCGGCAGACTGACTGCTCTCTCATAAAATGCCTCCGCATTCAGACAATGTACTCCTGCATAACCGTTTCTCTGGTAATAAGGATGTCTGTAAACCGGTATGTAATGCACATTTACACCAATCCCCGCCTGACGCAGCCCATCAAAAACTTCTCTCCTGCTGCGTTCCATCGTCTGTATCATATATAAATGCCAGCCGCTCTGACATCCCTCCTGCTGCCATGGTGTCTTGATCTGCGGTATATCCGCAAATGCCTCATCATATTTCTTTGCAATCTGTCTCCGACGCTCCAGAAAATGATCCAGTTTGTCCATCTGGCTGGCACCTAAGGCACAGGAAATATCTGTAATCCGGTAATTGTATCCCAGCTCCAGCTGCTGATAATACCAGCCTCCCGGGTCCATAACGTCTCCACGAAGCATATCTGCAGCCTCCTGCAATACCTGATCTGAAGACTGCTGAAGCTGATCCTCATACTGCTGCATCATATCGTTATCTCTGGTAATTCCATGACTTCTGTACAAAACCAGCTTGCGGTATAGCTCTTCATTATCTGTAACGATCATGCCACCTTCTCCTGTTGTCACAGGTTTCACCGGATGAAAGCTAAAACAGGTCATGTCAGCAATACTTCCAATTTTCTTTCCTTTATAGGATGCCCCCAGCGCATGCGCTCCATCCTCAATAACCAGAAGATCATGCTTACGTGCAATTTCCAGGATTGTATCCATGTCACATGGCTGCCCGGTATAATGGACCGGAATAATGGCTTTTGTCTGAGGCGTAATCTTGCTCTCCAGCTCCTCCGGCGAAATATTGTATGTATCCGGATCAATGTCTGCAAATACCGGCGTTCCGCCACAATAAAGCACACAGTTAGCAGATGCCGCAAAGGTAATCGGCGTCGTGATCACCTCATCCCCCTCACCAATTCCTGCTGCCAGACACGCCACATGAAGAGCCGCCGTTCCATTACTCACTGCCACAGCGTACTTCGCCCCCACATAATCTGCCACTTTCTTTTCAAAAGCTGCCACCGCCGGTCCTGTTGTCAGATAATCCGACTTCAATACCTGCACAACCGCCTCAATATCTGCGTCATCTATTGATTGTCTTCCATATGGAATATACATAATGTCACCTTTCCTTTTCACTGATCTGCTTGTTGTAAGTGTAACACGATTTCACCGGAATCACAAGGAAAAAACCAACCATTCCACCTCAACATTTCAGAGAAAAAACAGCTGATTTGTGGTATACTTCATTTAGATTATTCTAATATTGGAATATGTACCATGGAAAGGCAGGCTATCGTCATGATCGGATTTCGCGTTGACGCAAATGAACAAATTGCTACCGGACATCTTGTCCGCTGTATTTCTATTGCCACAGAGCTTATCAAAAGAGGAAAAAAGTGTATCTTCTTCCTTGCGGAAGAAAAAGAAACGGCACGTCTGGAGGCTGTCGGTATTCCTTATGTAATACTTCATACTGACTGGAGACATATGGAATCAGAATACGATATTTTCCTTCCACTTCTGAAGAAATATCCTCTGAAATGGCTGGTTGTTGACTCTTATCAGATCACAACCTCTTATCTTGCCACATTAAATCAACAGATTCCTCTTTTATATCTCGATGACATGGAGACCGATACATATCCCGTCTCTGCCGTGCTGCACTATGGTCTCCGCTCTGATTATGATGCCTATTTTAAGCGGTATCTCAATACGGATACAAAAGTGCTGGCCGGCACAAAATATTCTCCTCTCCGCGAGGAATTCCAGGCACCCTCAGCTCCTGTTATCCGTGAAAAAAGTATTCTGATCACAACCGGCGGCACCGATCCTTACCATGTGTCTCTGCAGATCCTCTCAGCCTGTTTAGACCATGACAAACAAACGATTGCCGTCCCTGACTCTCTAAATGGCTTTTCCTTTGACGTAATTGTAGGAAGTATGAATCAGGATGAGCCACAGCTGCACGCTATGGCTGCCCGTTTTCCACAGATCCGGCTTCATAAAAATGTCAACAATATGAGCTACTACATGCGGCGAAATCAACTCGCTGTGTCAGCTGGCGGCACAACTCTTGATGAACTCTGTGCCTGCAGTACGCCCACGGTCTGCTTTTCCTTTGCAGACAATCAATTAGCAGGCGTTAAGCAAATGGGCAGCCAGCATATTATGCTCCATGCCGGAGATGCCCGTTTCGATCCCGTTGTATCAAACATTCTCCAGGCATTGGATGTATACCTCACAAATGATGATCTGCGAAAGGAATATGCTGCCCGTATGAATGCATTGGTCGATGGCCAGGGCGTACAGAGAATTGCAGAATTTTTAGAACATCAATAATTCTGCAGTTTCTATGTTTGATATATCGTTCCCTTTCCCCCTTTTCTCGAATGACCGAAACTGTTATAATATAAAATATTGTTTGAACATTAAATTCATCACATTGGGAGGATCACCATGAAAATATTAATTCCTGACTGGAAAAGCTTTGGAAGGGATGATATCCGGGAAACACTCGTAAATCTTGGAAACGAAGTCATTTTCTATCAAAAAGAACCACGAAATTACCGGCAGGATCCCCGATTTCGTTCCGAATTACGCAATTATATAAAAGAGGAACATATCGATCTAATTTTTTCCTCCAACTACTACCCAATCCTCTCTAATGTATGCAATGACATTAAAATACCATATGTTAGCTGGTGTTATGACAGCCCTCTGGTTCTGACATACTCAGACACCATTTTTCATAACTGTAATTACATTTTTATTTTTGACAGTCAAATGGTAACAGACCTCAAAGCATTAGGCGTAAAACAGGTATACTATCTGCCTATGGCAGTGAATCCAAAACGCTTATCCCAACAAACCGTTTCTCCGGAGCATAGGAAGCTTTTGGATGCAGATGTCTCCTTCGTTGGTTCATTATACAATGAAAAGCATAATTTATACGACCGTTTTTCTGATCTTCCTGCATATACAAAGGGTTATCTAGAGGGCATCATGGCCGCTCAGCAACAAATTTATGGACAGCTTTTCTTAGAAGATTGTCTGACTCCCGATATTTTGGAAGAACTTCAAAAGCATATTCCTCTGGAGCCATCCAAAGACGGTCACGAAACACTCCGCTACCTTTACGCAAATTACTTTTTATGCCGTAAGATCACACAAACAGAACGCTCCCAATGTATGAAGCGTTTGGACGCACGAAAGGATCTTGTTGTAAAGCTGTATACGCCCAATCCAACGCCCCAGTTTACTGCCATTCAAAATATGGGAACCGTTCACTACGAAAAGGAAATGCCTTTTGTTTTTCAGTGCTCACGGATCAATCTAAATATTTCCCTTCGGAGCATTCAGAGCGGTATTCCTTTACGAGCTATGGATGTTATGGGAGCCGGTGGTTTTCTTTTGACCAATTATCAAAGAGACTTCGATCGTCATTTTACGGCCGGTAAGGATTACGTTTATTACGAAAATCTTGATGACATGATTGAAAAAATTGATTACTATCTTGCAAATCCTGCCAAACGAGACGAGATAGCCCGGTCCGGTCAGCAACGGGTATATTCCGAGCATACCTATGAACAGCGTTTTCAGGAAATACTGGATATCATTCAGAAAGGATAAGGATTTATGGACACCAACAAAGTAAGCTTTATTGTATGTACAAATGATGAGGCGGCTCTGTATGAATGTACCCTTTATATTAAGCAGCTTGCCATTCCGGAGGGATTTTCTGTTGATATTATTCCAATTCGAAATGCTGCATCTATGGCACAGGGATATGATCAGGGTATGAACGCATCCGATGCAAAATATAAAGTATACCTCCATCAGGATGTTCTGATCCTCAATAAAAATTTTATTACAGATCTACTAACTGTTTTTCAAAAAAACAATAAAATCGGACTGATCGGCATGGTTGGTACCAAACATCTGCACAGCAATGGCTGTATGTGGTCAAATACCATGAGAACCGGTGCCGTCCGCTCTCACTGTATTTCAACAGTTGACGATTATTTTAATATTCCTGTTTCACCAACCAGAATGTATTCTCCTGTGGAGGCAATTGATGGATTACTTATGGCCACCAGTCAGGATATCCCGTGGCGTTCTGACCTGTTTACAGGCTGGGATTTTTACGACATCTCACAATCAAAGGAATTCTCCCGTGCAGGATATCTGATCGCAGTACCATATCAGTCATCCCCATGGGTACTTCATGACACCGGTTTTATGAATTTAAAGAATTACCACCGTTACCGCAAAGTTTTTCTTAAAGAATATTGTCCTGAAAACCGGAAAGAAATTGATGCCTGCAGAAACTATATTACATCCACAGATTCTACCCAGGCACTTAAAACGCAAGCATCCGTTATTCTCCTGGAGCTTTTAAAAAATCATAACTATGATCAGGCACTTCGATTCGCACAGGACAATCTTGCCCAAAATCAGGAAAATGAATTATTCTGTATCCTGACGATTTTTCTGCAGATATACCAGCTTGAAAAGCAAGCAGGTCTTTTTGAAATATTTGTACCATTGGAAACGAAAGATTTATCGATCGATACATGGCTTCCAGCTCACTATGCCCAGATCTGCCGGCATCTCTGGCGTCTGGAATATCAGCTTCCCCAAAAGGAACAGGAGACTGCTATGCATTACTTTGATACTTGGCATGTTTCAAAAATTGCACAAGAATATATGCGAAATCTGTGTGTGTAAGTATTGCAACTCACATCAATTTTCTTACAATCCCTAGCATTTTTTCCAATGCTTTGTCATAAGTAAACTCTCTCTTTACTTTTTGATAACCATTCTCTGCGATCCTGTTCCGAAGCTCATCATGCTGTAAATAGAATGCTGCCTTATCTAACATCTCTTCCTCCTCCTGAAATGATATCCATTCTCTTTCCGGCACAAAATACTCTTCTAGCTCCGGCTGATAATTGCTAAACAACAAACCTCCTGCCCCCAGAATATCCATACAACGCAGCGGAATACCTGACGTAATACTTCGAATTGTTATATTCAAATTTATCTTCGATAAGGAAAAAACAAGTGGCATTTCATTCATATAATCCACTGTCCCATAATAGTCAATTCCTTCTCCCATCCAGCGGCTGCCAGAAAACAAAGCAACCCTGCTTATCTTTCCTAATAATTCTAAACGCTCTTTCCTCTCCATCGACGAAATATATTTTTTCAAGAACAGGTCACTAAATAATCTGCCATAGGTAACCAGATATGTCTGGTCCATATCTAATTTTACATATTCGTTTAACTCCGTTAATATATCCTCACGTAATAATTCCGGCAGTATATCCACTCCAGACAATTGCATCTGAGCTCTGCAGATACCATCTAAATATCCCTTCAGATGAGCCGGAAGATACGTAATCTGCTCATAATAATTGTTTTCATACAGGCTCCCCACAAATGAAATATCATATTTTTTCTGCTTCAACCCAATGACTTTCTTTGTCTGACGCAACTGATCAAGCCTCGGCACATTCACCGCTAACAGTAAATGAAATACATTCGTCACGCCCAGCTGTTTCAGTTCCTGACATTGTACTTTATCAAAGGAAAATATCAAATTACAGGAATTGCGAACCCAGGGCGAATATAATGTAATATGGGGTGAATCATATATCCATGAAACATAAAGAATATCTGCTTCCTGACATACCTTTGATATCACCGGAAAAAAATTAAAAGACATGCATATGTTACATTCCTTACTTTTTAATGTTTGAAAAAGTATCTGTTCAAATTCCGGATCCTCATTATAATCAACCATTTTAACCGCAAAAGGGATCACGCAAACATCCGGCTTTCTTTCCAATGTTTCCTGCAGATCATGTTGTGACTGGCTCTGCCAGTCATATAAAAGAATATTCATCATCTATTGTCACACCTTCATTACATTCCTGCTGTTCTCTTTCAATTTTTTACAATATCCTGCACCTGTTCCTCTTCCAATCCTTCATTATATCTCTCCCGATATTCCTGCTCCAACGTCATATAATCCAACCTCCAGTTCTCGTTCCGGCGGACCGACTGCACCGCCTCCTCCAATTCTCTCGTGAAGTCATCGGCTGCTTCCTGACCGTCGATATTCTACCATTTTTTTACCGATCCGAGACTTCCCTCTCTTTTAAATATTTTTTCATATCTCTAAATAATCCCAAAATCATGGCAATCATTATCAAGCCTATTGGAAAAGCAGATATAATACTGATAGACTGTATATTTCTCATCGAACTTTCCGAAAATACCAGAGCAATAGGAAGCACGATTAACAACAAACACCATAATAAAGACACTAAATTATGCGGTTTTTCATCTTCTTTTAACTCTTTATAGCTGTAACAAGCAGCAGTATAAGCAATAGAATCAAAAGACGTTGCGTAAAATGTAATCATACATATCATTGTTAATATCAAAACAAAGTTTGCACATGGTATTGTATTAATCATACTAATGATCAGATCATATAAATCACCACTGGTCTCATATTGTGCTATAAAATCTGCTGTTTCCTTTAATTGTAATCCTAAAGAATAATTACCGAGAACAATAAAACTCACAATTGTTGAACCAACGCCAAAAACATATCCACCAAGTATAGTCTGCTTAATTGTCCTTCCCTTTGAAATATTTCCAATAAAAAAGGGAGCTGCGATACACCATACCATCCAATATGCCCAATAATAAATTGTCCAATCCTGAGGGAAGTTGTTGGTTCTGGCTGGATCAGTATATGTTGCTAATTCAATAAAATTCTGTGTCATTTTACCGAGACTCTGAAATCCATTTTCTATGATAAACCTTCCCTGACCACCTACCAATAAAACAAATATCAGAAGTCCAAAGAAAAGATATATACACACCTTTGCCATAATACTAATTCCTTTGAATCCATGAAGTACAGCGTATGTATAAACTGCACAGGTGATCAATAGAATAATAATTGTAACCACAGTACGACTTAGGTTAATATGAAATACCTGAATAGCTATACTCGCTAATAAAGGAGTCGCCACGCTAAATGTCGTTGCCGTTCCTGCTAATAATGCAAATAACGCAAACATGTCAATTATTCGACCTAAAATTCCATCTGCATGCTTTCCAATAACAGGTCTACATGCCTCCGAATATCTCTGACGCGTCCTTCTTCTAACATGAAGCATAAATCCAAATGCAACTGCTAATACTAAATAAAAAGCCCACGGAATAAAACTCCAGTGAAACAGAGGAAAAACCCCCGCCCACTCTGAGACCGGACCTAAATCCTCAATATGCGGATTTGTCGCATACACTACCCATTCAGAAAAAGAATAAAACAAAATATCTGCAGCAAGTCCACAGGTAAACATCATACTTCCCCACTCAAAGAAAGAATATTTGGGCTTTTCATCTGCCTTTCCAAGGACTATGTTTCCATATTTTGAAAACGCTAAATATATAGAAATTATCAACACTGTCATACCAAGAATCAAATAATAAATCCCCAAAGTATCTCCAAAAAAAAATCTCACCTGACTAATCACCATATTCGCCTGCTTTGGAAATACAAATAGCACAGCTGCAATTCCAACAATGATCATAAACGGAATTAAGGTTACCATCCAATCAATTTTCTTTTTACTCATTCTTCAGATCCTCTATATATTTTTTATACGTGGCATCAAGCGTTGCCAGTTCACACAAATTATCAATCTCTATAACATCATTTTTTTGCATAGGTCTTATTTCCAGATCGAAATCCTCAAAATAACAAAACATTACTACATCATCCCAATATATCTGTCGATTATTTTTTTCTTCAAATTCTATTTCTAAATATTTTCTCAATTTCCGGCCATCCTCTTTATTCCATCTTGATATAGAATACAACTGCCATCCTCTCTCCCCACCCTCTCTGGAACAGGAAATCACTTTTCTATTATTAACCTGCATCATCCATTCATCTGTATATTCTTCTCTCCATACAGCATTATATCCTGACTTTTCAAACTCAGGGGATAAAATTTGATCATTATAAATAATCTGATCTCCATCTAATATAATTGAATTTTCAATGTATTCCCTTGCTATATATAATGAGGAAATATTATTGCACAAATCGTAAAACGGATTTTCAAGTATTTTTACATTATACTCATTTTCCAGAACCCTAAATTGTTCCTTCAAATAACCTGATACAATATAAATTTCAAAAATTCCATTGTGATGCAATGCCTGAATAACTGTATCAATCATTCGAATACCATTTATTTTCACTAATGGTTTCGGCGTTTTTAACGTAATCGGAAGCATTCTGGTACCTTTGCCTGCTGCCATAATAATCGCTCTTTCCACCCTATTCATTAATATTTATCGCCTCCATTACAATATTATAATACTCTTTAGCATATTGATATTGTCTTGGAGAATATTCTCCAAACTTTTCACCCAGACTACATTTATATTCACACCAATTGCTCCATAAAAGGCCACCAGCAGCAATATAACAATATATTTTTATTCTTGTTGAAATGTCACATTTTTCTTCAAAATAGATATCAATTAGCTGATCAACTTGTTGTTTGTCATACATAGCATAGATACAAAACATTGCAATGTCCACATGTGGATCCTGCATTCCGGCATATTCCCAATCGATCAAACGCACCTCTCCCCCTTTTATTAAAAGGAAATTATCCGGAACTGCATCAATGTGTGTTAAACAATAATCTTTTTTTTGTAAATCTATGTATGTTTTAAGTGAAAATACATTTTCTTTCGTCTTATGATAGTCACTATAAATAGATTTTCCTCCGTAAAAGAGACCTTCATAAAACTCTATTTTTTCAAACAGATCAAATGTATGAGCAACATGAAGTCTCAAATCATGAAATCGATGAAGTGTTTTCATACACATTTTAAGATCATCTAAATTGTTTAAATCACATGTTCTTGAATCTTCTATATACTCTGCAATTTTATAGCCATTTTCCGGATTAAAATATATGATATTGTCACATATATGTTTATCCAATATTTTACTATATACATCCGCTTCTTGTTTTCTGTCAATTAGTTGATCCGTCCCTTTTCCCGGAATACGTATAATATATTTTTTATCATGAACAAAAACAAGAAAGGATTGATTTGTCATTCCTATTTTTTGTTCCGCTAAATAGGTTATATCACTTCGTCGAATATTCAATGTTTTACATATAAAAATTAAAATACTGTCAGATATACACAATTTTAATTCACACCTTTTTTATTTGTTTTATACTGTGCGGAGTACTTACTTTAACAACATCTCCATCATAACAACATTCAATTCCATCAATATAATCTTCACCATTGAAAAAAGCTGCATTTTCTCTAATGGTTTTATTGTATACAGGATAATATTGCCAATATACTTCTTTCCTGTTTGGCAACTCAAATGAGTCTTTTTCATATATTTGACATGCTATTTCATTAAAATCGATCATACTTACCAATTCGTTATGTATTTCTGGTTTCCATTTTTTATTATAGATCATGAAAACATTCTTTACACTTTTTTCTACATTATCGTAATATAGATAAAATGGTTTATTTTCGTATTGATCATAAACAATATGGGCATGATCGCTAAATACAATAATGCTTGATTCCTCACCCAGCAATCCGAAGAAACTTTCCAATTCTTCATTCACATAATTTAAACAATCATTAAATTGTCTTTTTATGTCCTTCCAATTAGTCTGATCATCCTCTAATCCCATTTTTGAAAAAATAGTTTTAACCGGTTTGTCAGAGAAATAACCACACATAAACGGAACATGCAATTCTTTCAGTGCATATGCAAAATGAAGTGCACTTTTATCATGCTGATCACACATTTTATTTAATATGGCCCAAATTATTTCTGATACATATTTTTTATAATGCGTACTCAATTTTTTATTTGGATTAAATATATCAAATGATTCATCTGTATAAAATTCTATATTATAGCCGTGCTGAACTGCCATATTTAAAAATTCAAACTGTTCAACATCAAATTTAAAATCAGAATCATATACATCACCTTCAAAAGGTAATTTACCTGTTATAATTGAATATACACTCTCATATGTTACCGGTGCCGTCGAAAAACTATTTACAAAACAAACACTTTTTTCAGACAGGTTATTTAACATTTTAAATTGCTTCTTTTCAGAATCATACCAGTCAATATTTCTAAAAGCGTCCTGAAACCAAACTATGATGTCTTTTCTGTTATATATATTATTCCTAATTGTTTCCAGTAAATTTAATAACTCTTTCTTTAAACGATCCAATTTATCTCTATATATTAAATCAGTAATCTCGCATTCATCAATCATCTTACACATGTAATATATGTCTTTAATATCCGCATACATTAATAACAATTTATCAAATTGTTCTTTTTTATCTTCTATAGTGACTGCGTTATTATACTTCATCCTTTGATCATATAAATCAATATATTTGTCATTATCCAAAAAAATATCCACATCTGATGGTAAACCTGTTTTTTCCAGTTCTTCATATACATCAAGATACGTAATATCCGGATGGTGCAGCTTTATTTCTTTTGCAATAAATTTTCTACTTCTATAAGAGGTTATTAATATTATATCAATGTCATATTTAGTAATTTCAGATGATGTAATGATCGGTAATCCTAATATTTTTTTCCCTTCTAATTCTTTTCTAGCATCTATCACACATTTTGTATTTTGCAATGAATCAGCAAATACCTCTAAAAATTTTGCCACATATGTCTGAGATATATTATTAATATCTCCCACTCCCCACATAGCAACATTTTTATTTAAACAATTTCTCCGTAAAATTGAATATACTTTGCTATATACTAAATCGTTATTACCAGATTCATATTTATTTGGCAAATATTTTTTTATAATTTCATCAAATTTTTGGTTTAAATCAAACATTGCTTTCACTTCAGGTGATTTACCGAAATAAATCCCGTAGAATCCTTCCTTCAACAAATTAATTAGTGTCTGCTGATCAAACAGAAAGACACAGATTTACAATCCCACATCTATCCCAAATCCGGTACAGATGTAAAAGGCAAAAAGTATTCGTCTCTGCATCTTAAACAGATTCGTGACGAATACGGATAATGCGATGGATGTAAGCTGGGTTTTCTCCAGCTTGGTGGTAATACAGCTCATGCCGTAACAACATTTGCTTAAGCTAAATGTACGTTCCACTTCGATCCTGTCGGTATTATCCTGATATTCCTGTTTTTTATCCACTTTTATATTCACTCCCGGTCGCCCAAGTTTTGGACCTGACAAACGGATGCCATGTTCTTTGCAATAATTCCGGTTCGCTCTTGTCCGATATATCTGATCTGCCAGTACCCGGTTTGGATAATAACCGGTTCTTTCCTTGAACCGTTCCACGGCCTCTGTCAGACAGGTGCTCTCGTTATACGCTTCGAAAGATATTTTTTCGATTCTTCCGTACCCTTCGCTATCAAGGCTCAGATCGAATTTTGCACCAAATTCCACCAGTGCTTTGACTTTTCCTCGGACGATAGGACGCAGCCACGGCTGCGTAATGCTTACGATCCGGTGTTCTACACTATGGAACTTGTTGTCGTACATATATTTTTGCTGCTCATACAATGCAGTGATCGTCAGATACAGACCTGCTTCTTTTTCTGTTGCTGCATATCCGTTACTCATGAACTCTTCCAGATACCGAATGTCCCTTGCAACATAGCCAAGTTGTTTTCGCAGGGCTTTCCGTATTTTCTTTGCACTGTGTTTTTTGCTTTTGGCAAATGCCAGATAATCTTTTTTGTACATGTCTATAACACACCTTTACTTGTAAAATTCTTCGATGATCTGCAAAGAAAATGCTTTCATTTTACTGAATCCCTTGCAGATATTATAACAGATAACGGGTGAAAAGTCAGCAAATTTAGTTTTTTTCAAGTTAATCAGCAGACACTATTTAAGATGATTTTAACGGTCTCATCCCCAAATGTCAATGATGGATCCTGTTTACACAAATATTCAAATGTATATAAATGACGACCCTGACCATAAGGATCAAAAGTGCAGATAAAAATAACATAACTTTTCTTTAATTTATTGTAATCGCCACCCTTTTCCAGAATATTGAAATCTATCATCCCCTGATAATAGCGCATCCTCTTAGCCAGATTCCGTTTCATATGAATCTGCATCTCCAAATCAAATACCGTATTCCGGTCATCCTCCACATAAACATCCAGCCGCACACCCTTCGCCCCGGCTGACACATCGATCGTCTTCTGACTTTCCGGGTATTCTGCAACACCACACACTCCCATATAACATAGTCAACATATTAGTTCATTATAAAAATATTAATTTTTTATCTTGACAACTAAGCCATTATAGTATTTAATTTACCGAAAACTTAGCAGAAATTATAATTTGTATTATTTGTAAAATATGTAAACAACTAATAATTTCTGAAGATGATATAGGTATGAATTTTGATATCGGTGGTAATAATAATCTTGTTATCGATCCCGGATAAGTAGACATTGATACTGTCACCTCACCTTGATTTACTACTTTTATTTCAAGACTAATGATATCTATTGAGTTCAATAGCTTTTTTAAAAGTTGATTTTCATTCAACTTTTTGATATATACTTTATTTTTAATTCTATAAGATTTAAAAAAAATATCACCTTTCTTAAATTGTAAAAAAATATCACCATAAAGAACCGTGTTAATTTTAAAACTGTTTACAAATACTATGTTATAATTATATGCCCAAAACCTATTTTCCGCTTCATAACGGATGTTTATTATATCAAGTGGATAATGACTGACAATTTTCAAAGTACATGATAAGCAATCATAATTTATGACTGATACATCATCAAGGCAATTAATATCTTTAAACATGCCTTCTATTTTTTTTAAATTACTAATATTTATTTTCATATTTTCTACACCATTCATCAATTGCCTGATCCCACACATCTATAGGCTCTGATGTTTCTCTAATTGAATTAACAGTTTCTTTAATACAAGGAATTTTTGTTAATTTTATATTGTTTAATTTTCCCCAAATCAAACAATAAACAGCAATGATTAGCATACAAATAAAAGCTTGCATGAGATACATTTTTAGTGTAAAAATAGCAAAAAGAACTCCAACAATGCCGATAGGCATCGTAATGTTAGCGAATGGAGTTTTCCACAATCTTGGAAAATCAGGATATTTCTTTCTAAGTACCAAAACGTCAATCATTGCAATAAGATACGAAACCATCCATGTGATACATGCCGTATTAATTAGTTTTTGAACAATAAACGTATCAGCTTTATGAAAAGTAATATAACTAATTGTTATTAAAATAACACATGAGGTAAAGATAATTCCGTATACAGGAGTTCTAAATTTTTTATTAATTCTGCCAAAACAACTTGGAACAAGCCCTTCTCGAGCCAAACCATATAACATTCTAGGCAAAGCCGCAATATATGCATTGGCCGTAGTAAATGAAGCAAGCAAAGTTAAACTTGTCATTATAACATATCCTGCACTTCCTAACATTGATTTTGCAGCTTCAATATGCGGAGTTTTCGAGTAGCGTAATGTATCCAAATTTGTATATCTTACAGCAGCAATCGCAAACAATGAATCAACTAAAAATATGGCTATTAAACCAAAAATTAATGCATAAGGAATATTTTTATAGGGTTTTTTATTTTCTTCCGCCATAGGACATGCAAATTCAAATCCTATAAAAAACCAAATTGCTGAACCCGTTGTATTAAAAACTGTTTTCCATCCACCATCAGGTAAAAATTGTATGTTCATTTTAACTGGTGCAGATATATGAAGCATTTCTCCTAAATGCAAATTTCCCATAAAAGATAAAAGCATAAATAAAACCATCATGAAAATTGTTATTGCAGACTCAATTTTACCGTAAATGTTAACATTTGTTATATTAATGATAACAACTAAAAAAAGAATAATTAACGTAGGAATAATTTGAGGAATATTGGTTAATGATTCAATTGCCAATCCTCCCATTACAAGTTGTGCTCCTCCGTCAGTGGCTATTAACACCATATATCCGCTAAGAAGAGAGAACACTGCCCAAAATCGTCCTAATGCAGGTAATGTATAATCCGAAATCATACCGCCCCCTGGAATCATTGCTGTAAGTTCACCAAATGCAAAAGCAACCATCATCATAGGAATTAAGGCTAAAAAAGCAGAGATAACTGTTGCATAACCAGTTGTACCTGCAACCGTACCAACCGAAAACATTGCTGTTCCTGAAACAACTAAACCAACAGCGGCTCCAAATGCGGGGAAAAAACCTAAAGTCCTTTTTAATTTTGTTGTTTGAAGATCCATATTTTTTACCTTTCCGCTCCACAAAAGTTATGAAATTCAACATAATAACATCTCTTTCTTTCGCTTCGCTCATTTTGTATTTTCCCAAAAATAATCATATTATAACATATTGCCAACCCCATACAACATACAAAGCAACCACATAATGACATTGAGATCGTCACATAATATTTTAATCCAAAGTCAAATTAACAACCCAGGGGTTACTACTGGTTCCGCCAGAGGCGGGGTCTCGTAGCACCATTATTACTGGTAGCCCGCTAAATCAGGCATGCTACTTTCTTCCATCCTCTAACTAATCATTTTCTTCTTGTTCTCGAATATATTTTCTTACTGTTTCTTCATTCACATTACCTACTGTAGAAACAAAGTATCCTTTTGCAAAAAAATGCCTGTCTGTCCATTTTGTCCGATACTCTGGATGTCTGTCAAACAACATTAATGTACTTTTCCCTTTAAGATATGACATAAACTCCGAAACACACATTTTGGGTGGAATAACCACATACATATGTACATTGTCTACACACACCTTTCCATCGATAAGTTGCATCTGCTTCATTTCACACAATTTTTTATATTCTCCACTAAATCTTTCTTCGTTTCTCCATACATAATTTTTCTTTGAAACTTCGGAATAAAACAATATGATATGTACAGATCCCTCATGTATGTGTTATACTTTGATTATCCATCTTGGATACCTCCTATGCTTTTGATATGGACTGCGAAACCAATATCATTATAGCATAAGAGCTTTATAGTACTCTAGATAACACTCCGGCTTTGCCTCGCCCCCCCATTTCAAATGGGAGGATATAGATACTATTAATTATTACTTATTATTTTTGATTTTATATAATGCCATCGCCTCATCTCCATACTTTGTAGCATAATTAAACCAGATATATGTAAAATTACCAATATTATTTCCTTTACTTTCCATATAAATTGCCCAAGAAAAATAAAAATACGCAGTAACAGCTATATAACCATAGTAATGCCTTTTTTCTTGTAAAGTCATAATGTGACCAAGATATTCATTAAGAATCTCATCACATTGCTGATCTGAAAAATTATAATTTATTATAAATGAGCAAATATCAGCTGCAGGGTCATTATCTCCAGCATATTCCCAATCTATTAAATATGTTTCATTTTTTCCTATTAATATATTATTAGGACAAATATCATTATGGCACATTTCAATATCTATGTTGTCTTTTTTTATCAAATAATATAATTCTGTTATTTTTTGTTGCAACTCTACAAAATTTTTATGAGAATCATAATATTCTGAAGAAATCTGATTTTGAATTTTTTCTGCTTGCTCTAGCATATTAAATTCCCATCCTAGTGTATAGTTATTCTTTGAATGCATTTTTTTTATCAATGCAATTCCCTTTTTTATATCATTTTTATCTTCGTAACTAAATTCAATATTTTCAAGAAATTTGCAAATCTTCCATCCCTTTTGAGGATTGCAAGCAATTAACGATGAATCAAGCCCCCTATCTTTAGCAATCTGCTGTGCTAAAAATTCCTTCTCTCTGTCAATGATTTTATCAGTACCAATACCCGGTTGACGGTAAATGTATTTATTACCATTACATTCAAAACTAAATATCATATTAGTTAACCCTTTATGTATCTGAACAATATTACTTATATCATTATCTTTGCATTTTAATGTATTGCAAATATTTGTAAGTATGTTATCTCCCATATTTTGAATAAATTTTTCATCAAAAGATTTAATATCTGAAATAGTATCAAATTCTAAAATAGCATTTTCCGGATATTGTTTTATATATATATCAAAATTTGACATATGTCTTATATAAAAATCATCTATTTTCATATCATAAATACTAGGATAATTATACTCAATTTTTAATAAATTTAAAAATGTTTGCGCTGTTTCATTATCAAAATACATTTCTCCCATTTGATACCAACAATTAATATCTCCCTGATAATAATTAGTTATTAAACCATTTTTATTAAATTTTACAACATATTCATCTGTATATTTGTTTGAATACATAACTGCAAAATAGGATTGATAAACATAACTTTCATATCCATTTAAATTAATATAATTATCTGAATAGCATATATAACTATTACCAAAGATTTCTTTTGCTGCAAATACAGAGGACGTATTATTTCTCTCTGCATATTCAGAATTCACTATAATATGAACACCATATTTTCTTTCAAGATAGAAAAAAAGCTCTTTTTTATATCCAACGACAACATATATATCACAAATATTTTTTTCAAATAATTGCTTTATCTGTCGTTCAATCAATATCTCGTCCTTCACTTTGAAAAGTCCTTTGGGTTTCTCATATGATAAAGGTCTACATCTTGAAGAAAAACCAGCAGCAAGAATAATGGCATTTTTTACTTTATATGGTTTTAAAGCATCTAATCCATATTGTGTAATTCTTCCCTCCTTAGATAGATATCCTTTTCCTTTTAATAACGACACACCAGAATTAATTTTGCCAAGCGACACACCACATTGTTTTGCCAAAGATCTTTGCGTAATGTTGGCATTTTTTTTAATATTATATAAAATATTGAATTCATCCCTATTTAACATAATTCGCCCCTTTTTTGTTCATTTTTCCATCTAATTACAATATATATGAACGCAAAGTGGATGTCAAGGAAAATTTATGTACGAATAAAGGCTTACAATGCGACAGCCTCTTATTTCAAAAGCAAGTATCCTGCCCCTGAAATAAGACAATGTACGGTCACGCCGCTTAGAGCCTGCGGTAAGTCCCAATACCGCACAATCGTGTCTGTGGATACACCAAAAATAAAATGCGGTTAGCACCAACCACAGTGTGCCGTCGGACAGCCATAATCCGAAAATAATATAACAACCACTTCGTCTCTGCTATAATACTCCTTAATATAACGTTACAGAACGCCCACCTGACAGTCAATATATTCCATTTTCTTTAAATACACCTCTCCTCCGGTTTGGACTTGGTATATGTATAAGGTCTCAGATATCTTCCTGTAAAATCAATCTCATTCACCTGAACCTGACACGATGTCTGCACAAACAATGGCGTATTCCACATATCTGCCACGTCATGCGGATTCGAAATATCCAGCCAGATAAACTGATCCGTCTCCTAAAATGCTTCCATATGCTCAATTGTCTAAAGCGCTCTTTATGTACAAAAAAATCTTCCAGTTAATTTTTCCGCAAAACAGGCGGCTTATTTTTTGGCAATAATTCTTATTATTATTGAATTTTGATTGTCTGCAATTGCAAGATTCCTCTCTTGTTCACAATATTCAATATGAAATCCATTCTCTATTAGCTCATTTTTTATTTCTCCCATTTCAATAAAACGTATAATACGTTTATTATATTTGTACATATTTTTATCTATTTCATCACCATAACCATATATATTGTCTAGAATACTTCTTGCTTCAATAAAGAAATATCCATCTTTTTTTAATTGATTATATACCATTCCTATCAATTCACTTTGTTCTTCTTCAGTAATGTCATTTAAACTAAATCGACAATAAAAATAATCCGGATTAATATATTCCGTTCCAATATATTCTATAAAATTTTCATTGCGGAATTGTAAATTATCATTATTACATTTTCCCTTCAATCTATCAATTATCTCGCGTGAATAGTCAAGAGCAATAACATCAATCCCAATATTTGCAAAATAAATACTATCTCCCCCAGTCCCACATCCTAAATCAACTAATAATGTATCCTCTGATAACATCATTGTTATATATCGAGCAAAATCAGATGGCGAACTTTTTATGCAATCTAAATTTCTATAATAGTCATCCCAATACTTAACATTCACGTCTCTAGCCGTATAATCTTTATGAATATAATATGCTTTATAATAGTGGCTTGCCTTTCGTTTTTCCTTAGGCGGAAATTTCATATAATCACCATATAAATCACTAAGTATCTCTCTATAACAAGCTGGAACACAAAATTCCTCGTCTTCAAACATCAAATAATCTTTATTTCTAAAATATTCTGTTTTCAAATAGTCTGCGGTAAATTCCGATGTCAAAAAAAATCCTGTATGCTCAAATTTATCAAAATCATAAGAACTTATAAAATCATCCAAATCTAATGCATATTGATGACACTTTTTTTCATCATATAAATACTTCCATTTATCCATTTCCATTGTTTTAATTCTGTTTGCATATTCTTTTACATTCTGTGCACCTGTTGGGATTCCATACAAAGGAAACACATCAATCCACACTCCTATTGATGATTGAAGCGGAAACATATTAATGTCTAAAACTGAATTATTATCCACAATAATGGGCAATTGATCCAAATAATGTGAATTATTCCTACACGTAATCATTTGATATCTTGAACTATTATTGACCAGCTCTGCTAATCTATTAATATCTTTTCCATCCACATAAATATCTACATCATCATCCCATGGTATAAATCCTCCGTGTCTAGCAGCCCCTAACAATGTTCCATATGCCAAATAATAGTTTATACTATTCTCATTACATATTTCCTTTACATATTTCATAATTTCGATTTGTCTGTTTCTAATTTCTTTACCAGACATCATTTTATATCCATCTCTATTAACAAATGTATAATCATTCATTAGTAAAGGAAGATCAATTACTTTTAGAATATTCTTATTATTTACATATCCCATTTTTTCCAATTGATCAATCATTTCTTCTTGATATGATGAAGCAATCAAAACAATAACTTGATCAACATCTCTTTTTTTTAATATATCCGGATTATATACTGTAACTCCATTAATTTCATATCCTTGTTTTCTCTTATCATTATCAATAACTCCACTTATTACAATATGTTTTTCCTGCAGATATCCAATAATCATGTTCGCAATTTTACTTGTCCCAAACATATATATTTCCCGATTAAAAAATCTTTCATTTTTTATCATGATATTTAAATTTTCATACATCTTTCCAACAGCTTTATCATAACGCACATAAGTTTGTTTCATACACTTTTCCTTTCCAAATAAATAGTCCTATTTATAAAGACATGTTTTCTCTACAAATATTAATTAAGTTTTACTGTTCCTGTCATGCATCAAATTATAATTTCCTATTCTATCAATACACCATCTATTGATTTCACTATCTTTGACGCTTTTATTTATTTCATAACAAAACTCATCAGTGATGTATATCGTAGTATTTTTTGCCGAACGGCTGGTAAATAAGGTTAGTTAACAAACCATCCTTTTCCTTTGCTTTATAAAGGCTATCCCACCCTGATCCGCTGTGATAATGAACACTCTATATGTAACAAGCATCCTATCTGCCGTACACTAAATATCGACCAAACTTCCACAACAAGATATTCCATCACTATTAATTAAACGACTTAAATCCATTCACTGGAAAACATAGAATACTTTCCTGTCATATCATGAACCTCCTTCCTGATTTTTTCTAATCTCTTATCATTATTTTTGCTCTTAAGTGTTATGCCTATCAAATGACCTATATGCTTCATTTCTTCTTCCTTTGCGCCCCTAGTGGTCATTAATGGACTTCCTATTCTTATACCACTGGTCAGATTGGAATTTAGCGTATCAAACGGTATCACATTCTTGTTAGTCACAATACCCACAGACTCCAACAACAACTCTGCTTCTCTTCCTGACGCAACAAGATCAGTTACTTTTACTAATGACAAATGATTATCTGTTCCATTTGTCACTAACTTTAATCCTTCCTCCATACATCCTTCCGCCAATGCCTTTGAATTCTTCAGCACCTGCTTCTGGTATTCCATATATTGAGGTGTCATACATTCTTTAAACAACACCGCCCTTGCAGCTATCATATCTGCTTTGGGACCGCCCTGCATTCCCGGAAATACTCCTCTGTCTATTTTATCCTTCCATTCCTCTTTACATAATATAACTCCACATCCTCTGGGACCCCGGAGCGTCTTTTGCGTTGAAAATGTAACCACATCCGCATATGGCACCGGAGAAGGTATCACCTTTCCAGCAATCAGTCCTATGATATGTGCTGCATCTACCCACAAATATGCTCCAATCTCATCGGCTATTTTTCTAAATTCCACATAATCTATTAAACGCGGATAAGCAGAACCTCCACATACAATCATCTTCGGATGATATTTCCGGGCAAGCTCTCTTACTTCATCCATATCAATCTGTTCATTTTCCTTGGATACACCATATTGAACAATATTATAAAACTTGCCACTAAAGTGGAATTTTGCGCCATGACTCAGGTGCCCTCCATCATTTAGTGCCATAGACAGTACTGTATCCCCTGGTTTCAACAATCCCATAAATACTGCAGAGTTCGCAATCGTTGCATTACCACTTTGAACATTTGCATGGTCACATCCAAATAATTTCTTCAATCGTTCAATCGCTAATAATTCTACTTTATCTTCGTTCTCTGTTCCTCCCACATATCTTTTTCCCGGATATCCCTCTGTATTTTTATTGGTAAATATGCTCCCCTCCAGACATGTTGACAATGGAGAAGCCACATTCTCAGACGCAATTAATCCTATGGTTCTTTTCTGTTTTTCAGCTTCACTCTCCAATAGTTCCGCTATTTCCGGATCAAATTTCTTTAAAAAATCTATTCTTTCTTTCGTTCCCAACTCTACTGCCATTATGCTTCCACACCTTTCTGCTCCATATTAAATTTAGAAAGCACCCAATTGCTTTTCTGAATCAGATCCTGTTCTGAATCTCCCTTTACAATAAAAAATCCTCTTCCCATAATAGAATGGCCGTTAACAACCTTTCCTAAATACTCCCCTTCTTTAATGTTACAATTCCATACAACCAAATTATCTCCCAGTCCTTCTGTAATTTCATCACACGCAGGCACATGTTTTGCAACAACATTTTCAAAATCAAAAAATCTAATTTCTATATCTTCTATTTTCTGCGCAAAAAAATCAAACGGCTTACCACATAAAAACTTAATATATTCTTCCGCAATATCCACGTTAGTTGCCAGTGGAACAAATACATTATGCAGATTATGGCCTGATGGTCTCGGAGCTGCCTCTATAACAAAAATCTCCTCTTTATTAATGATCAGATCAGCATTGATCAGACAGTTGTTATATTGAAGTGCCTCCACTACCCTCTGCATAAATTCATTAACCCTGTCATATAATCCGGGATCTTTTTCTGCAAAGCTTGCAATCGGCTGACGTACCGGCAATGGGGTGATTATTTTTTTTCTTAATAATGTAATCTGCAGCTTTCCATCAAACACTGCCCCATCAATGCTATACTCTTCTCCTTCTGCAGCCTGTTCCAGAATAAAATCTTCCTTTAACTCCTTCACCACATGAAACGCTTTTATCAACTCATCTTTTGAATTTAAAAAGAAGACATCTCTGCTTCCGGAACCATATCTTGGTTTTAAAATAGCAGGATACGGGATGGACATATCCTGTACGTTTGCCTTTTCATTAACCAGATACGCCTGAATGTTGCGCAAACCCTCCCTGTTTAAAATTTCATGAAAAGTATATTTGTCCGTACTCACTTTTGTAGCCTGATAACTTGCACCGGTAAAATGAAAGGTATCGTTGATATACCCCATCGTTGATAAATATCTTCCAATCGGTATCGGTATCGTAAAATCCGGTTGAATTTTTTTAACTTCTTCCCTTACTCTCTCAAGATTTGAAATATCTACTACAATGCCTTCATCTGCATACTTAAGTCCCTCCGCCTCCGGATTTCCATCCAATGCTACCACATATATTCCCTGTTCTCTCGCTTTTTTTATTGTATGTATAGCATCTCTGCCCGCACCAATCACAATTCCTTTTTTCATCATTCTCACTCTTTTCTTTTTAATAAACTGTATTTTAATTCTGCCAGTTTCCAATCATCCTCATTATCTATATCCTGTACCTCCATCTCTGATACAATAATTGGAACAATTCCCGTTTCAATCTTTCCGTTTATTTTTAAGTATTGAGATATATTGTAAAAATAAAACTGACCGGCATCGTGATATTCCTTTCTTAAATCCTGGGATCTGACCGTTATATATTGTTTTTCTTTATACTCCATTTGATTATCACTGTTAATTACAAATGCCCGCTGCGGCGGATAGGAAAATTGAACCACAGGCATTGCCTCCAATGCATTATGCTTTTTTAAGAGATCTAACCCTTCTTTTAATTTTTCCCCTGTTACAAAGGGAGCCGTCGGGTAAATGCAGCACATATATCTATATGTTTGTCCCAATTTTTCATATTGATCTAATACTTCTAATAACACATCTGAGGTTGTGGCAAAATCTCCCGATGTTGCCTCGCTTCTCATAAATGGAACATTTGCACCATATTTTATAGCGATTTCTGCAATCTCCTCACTATCTGTAGAAACCATAACCTCCGAAAATATTCCACTTTTTAATGCAGCTTCGATTGAATATGCAATAATCGGTTTTCCACAAAACATTTTTATATTTTTTTTAGGAATTCTCTTACTTCCACCACGAGCAGTTATTATCGCAATCGCATTATCCATGTCAATCTCCCTCAAATTCTATATATTTCCAGTCCATTGGCGTTCCTTTTTTTAAATCACTATTTGCTTTTTGACCAAGAACCTGTTCAAAATATTTTGTATGCAAACCAACATTGGGTCTGATGGATCTAACATTTTCAGCGGTAAATGTTTCACCCTTTTTGATGTCCTGAACCACAAATAATGATCTTGCGCCATCACGGTTTTCAATCTGCTTTTCGTTTAAATCATAAGTGGCTGTCCCAAGTGCTTTTTCTACATTTCTAATCTGTTTCACCATAGCCTGAAATTCTTCCGGTTCCATAGAAAAAGATGCATCCGGACCGCCATCACTTCTCTTGAGTGTCAAGTGCTTTTCAATGACTTTTCCTCCCAACGCGACACTTGCAATGGCAGTTTCTGAGCCAAGCGAATGGTCCGACAAACCTGTAATGCATTCAAACGTCTGCGCCATGTTCGGAATAACCTTAAGATTCATCTCTTCATATGGTGCAGGATATGCAGATACACATTTCAGCAATATCACATTATCGTTTCCTGCCTCTCTGCAAGTCCTTACCGCCAGATCAATATCCTCCAGATAAGCGATCCCGGTAGATATAATAATCGGCTTTCCGGTTTCTGCAATTTTTCTTATTAAAGGAATATCATTTATTTCAAATGATGCAACTTTATAGGCAGGCACACACATTTTTTCGAGAAAATCGACTGCCGTCAGATCAAACGGTGATGAAAAGAAATCCATTCCCAGATTTAATGCGTAATCTCTTAATTCTTCCTGCCATTCCCAAGGAGTGTACGCCTTTTGATATAACTGATATAAGGTCATGCCCTCCCATATTTTACTCTGTGTTTTAAAAATATCGTCACTACAGTCAATTGTTATTGTGTCAGGCGTATACGTCTGTATTTTTATAGCATCTGCCCCAGCTTTTGCTGCAGCGCCTATAATCTTCTTTGCCCGTTCAAACTCCATATTATGATTTCCTGACATTTCAGCAATAATATATGTGGGCATATCATTTGCAATCACATGACTGCCTATTTTAATTTCTTTATTCATATGATCATATATCCTCAGCATACTTAATTTAGTGTTGTTCCACAGTTTTTAATAATTCTCTGATCTGTTCTATCGACAACCATTCCGTATTAGCTCCGGAATTGTACTCAAATCCCTTCTCTACTTTCTTTCCACCCGACTGAATTTTATTGGTATCCCACCAGTCAAAATGCGGATATACGATAAAATGTTTATCATATTCATATGTCAACATAGAGTCTTCTTTTGTGACCATTACCTCATGAAGCTTTTCTCCCTCGCGGATACCGATCTCCGGCATTTCACATCCAGGCAGAAGTGCTTGTGCTAAATCTGTAACTTTAAATGATGGTATCTTCGAAATAAAGGTTTCTCCACCTCTTGCTTCTGACAACGCCTTAATAACAAGCTCTACCCCCTGCTCAAGGCTGATCCAGAATCTTGTCATTCTGTAATCAGTGATCGGCAAAGATGTTCCACCATTTTCTACAATATTTCTAAAAAAAGGAATAACAGAACCGCGGCTTCCTGCCACATTTCCATAACGAACAATAGAAAAATTAACATCTTTTTCTCCTGCATACGCATTTGCAGCTATAAACAATTTGTCCGATACAAGCTTCGTACCACCATATAAATTGATCGGATTCACTGCCTTGTCTGTTGAAAGAGCTACCACTCTTTTCACTCCACGATCCAATGCAGCATCTATAATATTCATAGCTCCATTAATATTTGTCTTAACAGCCTCCATTGGATTATATTCACAGGAAGGAACCTGCTTTAATGCAGCAGCATGAATAACATAATCTACACCGTCAAAGGCTCTGTAAAGTCTTTCCCGATCCCTTACATCACCAATAAAAAAACGAAGCTTATCAGCTTGTGCATGATTTTTATATTCATTCTGCATAACAAACTGTTTATACTCATCCCTTGAATAAATGATTATTTTCTTCGGTTCATAATGGTCTAACACATAACTTACAAACTGATGACCAAATGATCCTGTTCCTCCAGTAACTAAAATAGATTTTCCGTTCAACATGAATTTTCCTCCTGATATTCTCTATCAGTGCAGGGATTCTTCATAAAAAACCGCCCGAACCCAAATAGTCCGAGCGGCAACATACTTTAATCGATATATTTATGCCTCCATGCACCATTCTGATTCCTCATGAATCTCTTGTATTATATATCGACATTATGTAATAAATATTAACCGGCTTCTATGAATTCCACCCTTTTTGTTGATTCTGCCATTCCCGCAGAACCTTCCGATAACCATCTGCCAGTATATCTATTTTTTCTTTATTCAACGGAATTTCAACCATTTTAAGCAGTTCCCACTGTAATTGCGGAAGCTCCTTCAGGTATGGATTTTGACGATAATCAGGAAACAGTTCTTTTACATTTTGCTGCATTATATATATTATGTCATATGGAATTTCTCGAAACCTCACGAATAGGATTCTGATAGTATTTATGAAATACATTTTCAAAAAATTAAATTCTATTTCATCGTGATATTTTTCTAAAAGACCACGTCTTTCATATTCCTCCACTTTCATAAGTTCTACCACTAGTCGATCCAGATGATGTACCGCATTCGTCTGCATAATTGTGGAATTATTATGAATCACATAATGATAAAACGGTTTATTTATAATATAATATCCAGACAACGCCTGTGCAAGAAATGCTCCCCAGTAATTATCTTCATAACGAACCCCTTCCGGGAACCATAGCTGATTTTTAATAATAAATTCTCTACGATAAATCGAACTCCATACTCCTCCACCGGAGCCATTTGTCATGTATTTTTTTCTTTCCTCCTCTGTTCTGATCCATATGCTCTTTCCTGCATCTGCTCTCTTTTCCGCATTTATGGCAATCATGCCGTCTTCTTCTTCTCTAACGAATAAGCAGGTCACCATATCTACCCTCTCATCATCCGCAATCCGGCACATTTCCCGATACATTGCAGGTTCCACATAATCATCAGAATCTACAAACCCGATATACTCTCCTGTTGCATATTGCATTCCAATATTTCTGGCAGTTCCCTGTTTTCCATTTTCCGTACAACGAATTACAATAATGCTGTCCGGATATCTAGCTTCCCAAACCGAAAGCTTCTGTGCGGTGGAATCCTCTGAGGCATCATCTACAAAAATCAGTTCCATATTTGATATGGAAAGGCTCTGAGCAACTAATGACTGTACACAGCGGTCTATTTCCCTTTCCACATTGTAACATGGAACAATTACACTTATTTTTTTCATCTCATTCTCTCCCATTTACGAAATAAGCAGCTTATTGAAAATCCGGAAGCTCCCTTATTTTTTGGAATGCCTTCCAAAATGCAGTAGTCCCGTCCAGCATAACCTTTGCTCGTTCCTGTGCTTTCCGACTCATATTTTGATAATATGCTGCATCTTCCTTCAAGGCTAAAGTCCTTTGCACCATTTCCTGATAATTGTCCAGGCAAAAATCCGTGCCTGCTCCCAACGAAACATCTCCCTCATTCAAAGCTACCGGAGGCAGGCCCTTCACCATAGCCTCAATCACAGAAGTTCCCCCTCCATTCCTTTTGGGGTTAATATAAACATCGCATAGTTCGTTCACAGCCAACACATCACGAACAAATCCCAAAAATACAGAATTCACTTTCAGTAATGGATACTCTTCTACAATATTTACATAATTCTCAAAGGCCCCCATAAACACAAAAAACACACCTTTTTCTATCAATGGAAGCATTATTTCCTGTATAAATGTATCATCCACTTCATAATCCAGCCGAGCTCCTACTACCAGTGCGGTAAATGCTTTTTCCGGAATATTTAACTGCTGCCTGCTCTTTTGGGTTTTCTGAGGCATAATCGACGAGGTAAACAAACAATACTGCAAATAATCATCGTTCTTGCCCAACTGATATATGTATTCTTTATCCTGCAAGGTAATTGGTTTGCCTTTCAGCAAAAACTGCCCCTCTGTCGTCATAATTCCGGATGGCACCGTTGCCACATCAATCAGAGGATAATAGTTACTACATAAATCTGCACAAATGCTTGAATCCCCTACCATAAATATACAATACGGATTGATCGTCCGGACTAAATTGACAACAGCCTCTATTTCCGGCAGATTAAGCATAGTTCCACTGCATTCATAATATGGATAATTCTTTTCATGATACTGAATCGCATCATAATTTGCCCCATCTGAACGCATATTTCCCCAAAAGAACCAACAATATGGAATATATCCATTAATTCCCCGTAATTCATTTGTATTTATAATAATGGACTGGCAATTCATTTTTTCGGACATAATCTCACAACGATCCAATATTGTTTTTGTCGGGCCATGATTTTCATTTAGAAATTGTCCTATTAGAAAAACGACTTTTTTCGGATTTCTCTCCTTAATCGGTACGATGTTTTTCTCAATTCCCAGTTTTGCTTTACACTCCTGGTATATTTCCCGATACAGCATTCTCGACTGCCACTTATCATCTTTCGTCAGGAAATTATTGTAACGAAAACTATAACTATTCATTTGAAGGTAAATAAAATATTTATTTTCCACCATCATATATGGGCTTTTGCGTGATAAATCAATAATATCTCCGGCATATCCGCCCCCATTAAATAAATATGCCAAAATAGACAAAATACTTATTTGCAATATTTCATGAAAATTTTTCCGGTGAGTTATCATATACTCACAAAATTTTTCTTTTTCCTCTTTATCACAGGGATATATCTCTTTGAGCTTCTCCTGCCAAACTAATAATTCCTTATTAAATTCATTGAGATCAGGAATCTCTACATTTTCGTATTTTCTAAGATAATTATTAAAGTCCTCTGCAAATTCAATCATTTAATTACCCCTTTCCGTTTCAATCTATTTATTTTCATATTTTTCACGATATAAAATTGGTACTCCCTGTATTCTGTCAATCCAATAAATATATTTTGAAGTAATGATCTTTGTCTCCTGAAAAGTATTTGTAACTTGTTTTTCTTTTTTTTCTGTTTCCAACTCCGCCAGAGCCATGCCAAAAACCTTAAGCATATCAGCTCCTAACGAATGTCCTGTGGATTTAAAAGTCTTTCCATCCACTTCCTGATTCGAAATCATATGCAATAACGCCCCATTAACACATTCCAAAAATGACCTTTTCTCCTCTAACGGAATCATCTCGTCATCAATACCATGATAGCATATAATCCTTGCATGATTCTCAAAACCCCGATATAAATATTCCAGATCATAACCTTCCCTGTCAATTTCCTGATCTGCCATCATATAATGATATATCTTCTGCAAGGAAAAGATTTCCCCTATTTTGGTGACCTGTCTGTCATGTTCCAGATAATATGGGAACAAATATGCACTATTATCTATAATTCCACAAAACAAATCCGGTGCCAGCCGATTACATAAATATGCCAGATATGCCCCATGAGACTGTCCATAAATATATACCCTGTCCCGGCAATAATCCAAACCATTTTCCTTCATAATATCCTGCAGTATCTGTAACGCCATCAAATGATCCATTGCCTGATTCATTCCCATTTCATTAAATTCCTGCGCATTTTCCCTTAAATCAATTTTTCCGGAAAAAGTCTTTCCATGCAGGATTTGCTGATTCCCTGCATAATCCTTTTCCAGACTCCGAAACTCCCTCGGAGTCAATTCCTGTCGAAGCATTTGCTCTGTAATTGTAAGATGCTGGTCATCCTGCATAAACTGCCATCCAAGATAATCACATTGCAAAGTAACGAAATTATACATATCAGCAAATTTTCGCCGCATCTTCTGATATACATGAGAATTTGCATTTCCTCCATAACCTGCGATCAATAATAAAATTCCAGTGTCACGGTTCACTTGATTTTCCGGCTCTGCAAAATACATTTTAAACCGTCTTACCTGATCACTATACCAAGTGGGCTGACCATTAATCTGCACTTCATATTCTTTCGCCATCACATTGTCTCCATCCTCACATTTTTCATGGTGAGATCACTTTATCTAAATCTTTTATTTCCGTTCCCTCAATTCTTGCTCCACCCTGTGTTGCATCAATGAATTCTATCCCTGCCGCATCCTCTTTTTGAATTCGGCGTTCAATCCATTTCTGATATAAATGCAGATTTTTAGCGGTAGGAATATCACATCCATATATATCCTTGACAATCATATTTCCTTTTGCGTTATTTCTCACGTCAGAGGTTCCGGAAGCATGATTCTGCATATTGGTATATGCCAGATCAAGCCCCACAAATACAATTCTTCTGCATCTCATTCGAATACATATCTCCAGTGCCGTCGTCGTCACAGAACCTCCGGTTCCATATACAGGATACTGCCTGCCTGTTGCATACTCTTCACTTTTTCGAAAGCCTTCCTGGCAAATCAAATAAGTATCCCCCGGATATTCCTGCAATATTCGATAATAAACAGTGGATAAATATAATAATGGAATATTTTTTTCTGTCAGCTCTGCCGTCTGTGGATATGTATACTTCCCCCCATCTGTAATAATTACATAATTCGGTATAATACCCGCCTTTAAAAGCTTTTTTAACACGGTCCCTGTAGACAGGATAATGTCCCCATCCTTCACTTTCTTTAATTCCATCATATTTCCATCCAAGGAAGGACCTGCCGCAATAATGTATACGGTTCTTCCACAAAACCTGTCTGAAAGCTCCGTTACTTCCTTTGAAAACAATGACTGATTTTTTACAAAATTTCCCACCAATCGCGTTTCCTGCGTCTTTGCAGAGCTATATCCAATAAAATACTCCTCTAACTGTTGTTTATAATATTCATTTTTCATCACACACATAGAGGGATAATATACAACAAATTGTTGTTCTTTGCTCAAGGAATCAGACAGCATCGTTAAATAGTGAAAATCCGTATCTGAAATAATACGAACCCTCTGATTCCAATCATCCTGGTCAATCACACCATATTCTTTTGCTAAACAGATCACATTCTCATCCGGCTCCAAAACCGTAACGGTAATCGACTCATCAATATCCAGCAGAGCCTGGATATGATACCCCAGACCCAATCCATAAACAACATATTCATAATGCTCTCTGTCAAACCACGCAGATGCTATTTCTGCAGCTTCCCTGTATGGATTTCCATTACTATGCAGATACATCCAATGCTCTTTTCCCTTCATTGCAAGAGTATAACCTCCTGCAGAAGTAGGTTCTATCCGATAGCCACCCAAAGTTTTTATCTCTTTCGGAGCATCTAATGCAAAATTCTCCTGAAGCTGTGTTAAAAATGACATTAACTGAAGCTGTAAAATATCTGCTAGAAGCACATAGTCCCTTGTCTCCTGTACTTCTACAAGATTATTCAGAATTTCCATTAATACCTTCTGATCAGGCATACTCTCTTCCAGTTCTTCATAAATCGAAAGTAATTTTCCAATATCATCTAATATCAACTGCATTATACGCATTGCGTACAAATACTCCTGACGATGCAGATGTAAAACTGTTGTATCTATATTTTTAATCAAAATACTTTGTTGTACAATAATCTTCTTTCTAAAATCCACAGTTTCCTCTTGCTGCGAATCGGTTATGCCATTTACAACCTGTTGGAGATAGTCCATCACTTCATCCGAACGAGCTTCCCATGTGTGCTCCTGCATTGCCAGTTTTTTTCCATTTGCGGCAACCTCCGCACTTTTATCTGTATTTAGTAGAATCTGATGCACCTTTGACGGCAGATATTTAAGTCCCTTTAAAGAATAGAAATAGATATTTTCCTGCTCCCGAAACTGTTCCGAAAGATATTTGCTACTGTCAGTCAGGCATACGGTTCCACACATCATAGCACTAAAAATTCTGTCGTGGGCTCCATCCTTAAACCATGGCATTACATTTAATGATATCTTAGAATCACCAACCAGTTCCAAAGATTCTTCATATCCAACTGCCGGATGGATTCTCAGACATTCTGTGTGTGCTGTAACAAACTTATCCCATCCATCCCCAAACACATCAACAACAATTCCGTTTTCTACCAATACCCGGATCACTTTATCTCTGAAATAACTTCTCACATAGCGATCTACTTCCCTGAATTCTGAAAGTATCTGTGCAAATTCATGATCTTTTACATTGATATTTTGAAAGTCAAGACACTTTAATAATGCTTCCTCTATGATCATTTCCGGATCATCTATCATTCTTCCGACAGCCTTTTTCATCATCTCTGCCATTTGTAACGGATACCTGTCAATACGATCCATATTAGTCCCAGGATCAGAATAAGATCCCATAAATGTAATGTTATATTTCCTCTGTACATATGGAATACATTTACTGCTTCTGCAGCCTCCGTGAGGTAAAAAAGCCTCCGCATATATATTCTTCATATAACGATCCATAAATTCCACATGATTTCGATCCGGCGATAAAACAAAAATCTTTGGATACTGATTTTTTAATCTTTCATAATGTATTAATGGATGATCCATCAGATAAGTACAATATAGTACATCTTTTTTTTGTAAAAGAATCTTCCCCAAAACAGAATCTTCCTCTAAAAGCATCCCATTAATCGAAAATATAACATCATACTCCGCCTTAATCACAGCGTTTCTTTGTTCTGTATACTCTTTCTCCTTTCTTCCATCTAAAATTGTTACCTGCCAACCGCAAGCTGCCATTCGATCGGCCATCTGTGTCATAAATACAGACGTGGAATCGTACTGAGATTTTCCGATCACATAAAGTATTCTCATTATTCACTCCTTTGATTCAAATCAGGGGCTGCATCCATGCTAGACCTCTGCTACTGCTTTTTCAAAAAGAGGCAGTAATTTATTGGCACTTTTTGTAAGATCTTTAAAAATCATCTTTGCACTCAGATACATATTGATCTCATCCTTATGACTATCTTCACTCACGACAAAAATTCCTGCTAAATATTTATCTGCTGTTTCTGACATATAAATATCTACAATATCATATATCGTGTATTTGCCAATTTCCTCCATATCCTGCAATATTTCCTGTTGCAGCTGATTCATTTTGGGATTCTCCGGATCCTTTTTTAACAATTTCAATGACTTATCACAGTATTTTGCTGCATTTTCTGCCTTTTCAATTATCTCATGCAGTTCTACAACAAACGATTGAATATCTTCCCGTACTTTCTGATATTCTTCCTCATCAAAAACCGTTGGCTGTTCCCTGAGAATTTTTCCAAAATTCACCTCCTGTCCACAATATTGGTCGATAACGTCATGCAGCTTCATAATTCGTGTCCCATGTATCATGGCACCGCCTTCCGTTGCATCAATAACTTCCATTCTATCTTTTACACTTTTAATCGACTGTTCAAACCAATCCAGATATATCAGCCAGTCATGACGGGATTTTACCTGTTTTCCATTTATCCCTTCAATATATTTAATACCATCTGCCTCATTTCTCACCCCAGACACTTGTCCGCCTGCGTGTGTAATATTTCCCTCATATGCCAGATCCTGTCCCACTAAAATTACTCTATTAAATTGCAATGCAACACACACAGAAAATGCAGCCGTTGCCACTGAACCTCCCGGATTATACGGACCAAAATCTTTATGATATTTTGCAAATATTTTCCCAATCAGGCTGCCGCCTCGAATCCAAATTTTTATTCCATGATGAAATTCCAGTATCTCATGATTGGCTTCCAAAATACAAAACAGAGGAATGTCCTGAATTACCGGATCATTCATATATTGAAACGGTTTCGCCGGATCCATTGTCACCATCGCATCCGGCATAATATTATGTTTGACCAGATGACGCATCGCCGTATCAACAGCCAAAATAAATGCCTTTCCTTTTGCACGTTTCAATTCCTCGATGTTCTTATCCAATGATGGTCCTGCTGCAACAATAATGGCCGGAATATCATGAGGTATATTGGGAATATAATCCGTAATCAATCTGCTTTCCTTGATATACTTCAAATTACTCAGCATGTTAGGAACCATCTTTTGTGCAAAATATTCCTGCGTATCCTTATTCACTTGCACCAAATGATCTGCTTTTTGGATGGAAACCAAAAAATCCCTGTAAGCTTCCGGAAATAATTTATCATATCCCGTATGATAACCATAAATTTGTGTTTCTAAATTTGTCCAATGAGTATAGCCACTTAACAGATCATAAAAATCATCCGGATTAATATCTTCAAAACAAAGAAATACCCTTTCATCTACAAATATACTTGTCAAATCAATACAATGCATAATTTGACTGAAAATTTGCAAATTTGGTTCACAAATAAATAATTTTGCATCCTCCTTCAAGCGATTCAACAATGCCTGCACAAACATTCCATTTCCAAACCCAAAAAGAATTGCATTGACATTTAAATTGTCACAGTCAAATTGTTCAGCCCATTTTTCTGCCTCTGCTTTCGGGCGATACGGACTGTTTAAGCGTACATTCTTTCCCTCACGTTGAACCATTAAAATGACAGACCCGTCTTTTGCCTCTTGAGTTTTAATTTCATCACATGGGTATTTTTCTTTTTTTGATATTGTTTGCTCATATAATCTCAAAAAATCCGGTCGATATTTTTTTAATGTTTCAATATTATTTTGATATATTTCCATAATTAATTCTGTCCTTAATTTTCTATATCAGATTTGTTCAGCAACATCATTTAACTTTTCAATAACTTCGTACTTCAAAACATCTGCCACTAAAACGACATCTCTCTCTTCCATCGCCGACAGAGTTTCCTTTAAAGCATTCAATAAATCGTCCATATAAATTTCTTTATCAGGATTCTGTGCCGTATAATTTTGAACCACTTCGGTTATTTCCATTATTTTTCCCAATGCTGTATTTAATTCTGAATAAGCTTCCTGCACCTTTTGCTGATAGAACATTTCTACAATAGATTCTAACTCATTTATGACTGTTTCAATGTCTTTTTTTAAATCTTTCACTATTTATCCTCCATGATAATGGTTATTCCGCCCAAATATGCTATTGGAAATTTCCATATTTAAAAATACAGGGTCTGCCACATAGCAGACCCCATATCGTTTTGATAATCCAACCAGTAAATAATTACTGAAGAAGTGACAGCACACCCTGTGTTGCCTGATTTGCCTGAGCCAACATAGACTGACCTGCCTGCTGAAGGATGGAACTCTTTGAGTAAGATACCATCTCTTTTGCCATATCAAGATCACGGATACGGCTCTCTGCAGACTGCAGGTTCTCAGATGTATTATCTGCATTAGAAATTGTATGCTCCAGTCTGTTCTGGATAGCACCAAGGGTAGATCTCTGAAGAGATACCTTAGTCAATGCAGTATTTACAATAGAGATAACAGATGTAATTCCAGCACCAGTTGATGTCTTGGAAATAATTGCTGCTACCTTTGTGTCACCAACACTCAGTGCTGCTGAGCTCATAGCTGAAATACTAAATGTGATCAACTGACCATTATTAGCACCAACCTGAAGAACCTTGCCTGTGAATCCACCAGAAAGAAGCTTCATGGTGTTGAACTCTGTCTGAGAAGAGATACGATCGATCTCAGATGTCAGAGCACGAACCTCAAGAGCGATAGCTGCACGGTCAGCTGTTACATAGGTATCGTTTGATGCCTGTACAGTTAACTCACGCATTCTCTGAAGTACTGAATGCATCTCTGAGAGAGCACCCTCTGCTGTCTGGATGAGTGATGTACCATCCTGAGCGTTTGTAGAAGCCTGATTCAGACCACGGATCTGACCACGCATCTTCTCAGAAATAGAAAGACCTGCTGCATCATCTGCTGCACGGTTTACTCTGTAACCGGAAGAAAGCTTCTCTGTGCTCTTTGAAAGGTTTGTGTTTGTGATTCCAAGCTGTCTGTTAGCGTTTAACGCTGTCATGTTGTGTTGTACTATCATAGTAATTCCTCCTTGAATATACATTGGCATCCATGCCAATGATGTGATATGAAATTGTTTCCCTGCTCCCTGGGATTACGTCCTCCTGGACAACATCCTGTTCGAAACAGTAAGTAAAAATTTACTTATATTATATATCGGAATGATTCCGAAATACTTAACACATTTTTTTAATTTTTTGGTAATTTTTTATTTTTTCTGATCCACAAAATAGGACTGCCATGCCTGATGCTGGTTTGCCATATTATGATAATAGGCATTTGCCATCTGGTTATTTGCAGTAAATTCACGAATTTCCTGTCTGGCACCTGTGAGATAATTCTGAAATGCCGTCTTATTCCGATGTTCCTGTCCCTCGATCTGCAGTCCCGTATCGGTAATGCTCCGGATCAGATTCTGCATTTCAGTGATCTGCTGCTGATACTGATATTTATTGTCCTTAATCGTCGTGCCAATTCTGGCAAACAGCGACTCAAATCCCCGGTTCAGAGTTTCCATTGTCTGAAGCAGGCTATCCTTTTGGTCGATAATGGAATCGAAACGATCCATATCCGGCTCCTGTGCAGATAATATTCTGCCCTGCTCATTCGTTAATTTCAACAAGCTGTTTAATACTTCCAGCTTTTTTTGCAGCGACTCCTGTAACGCTGATATGTATACTCCAGTATTATCATCCATGCTCCATCCCCGCTAATTTTATGATACCGGGGCAGCAAATATTCTGCTCCGGCGGTTGCCACGAATTGCTCCATTTTATGTCATGAGTTTCCATCAGGATACATGGTTTAACTTCATTACTTCCTTCCAGGTGTCCCGCATGGTCTTGATATGCTCTAACGCTTCCTCCATAACTGCCTTATCCTTTTTCATATTGGCCTCCACCAGACGGCGGTAAATATAGTCATAAACGTTATCAAAATCCTTTGCCACCGGATACTTCATATCAAGGGTAGAACGGAACTCCACGATAATATTCTGTACCTTTACGATATTCTTATGTGCTTTTTCAATATCGCCCTCGTCAATCGCTTCAATGGCGATATGCGAAAACTTAATTGCTCCATCATACAGCATTAAGGTCAATTTGGCCGGTGATGCTGTTTCGATTGAATTTTTCTGATATAACTGTGCTGCTTTATTGTATACTGCCATAACTCCACTCCATTTTCTAACAGAAATATCCCTGTTTTATTTATACTCTTTATAATTACATGCTAAATCCATTAAGCACGTTTGTGTTTGTATCATCCGTATCCTGTCATAACAGATCATCAGCCACCCAGATAACTGGCCAGAGAGCTCTGCTGTGACTGCAGACTAGCCAATGATTTTTCCATTGCCGTAAACTGTTTATAATAGCGATCCTCCATGTCTGACAGTTTCGTTTCCCATGACTTAATATCCTTCTCATACTGGGTTACCTGCTTTGTCATCTCTTTGTCATTATAGAAGGTCAAGGCACTGCTCATGGTCGTCGCCGCCATCTTTTTATTCAGGTTATTATACAGATCCGTAACAATTTTTGACATTACTTCCTGTACTACATCCGGATCTTCATTGATCAGATTCTCCAGAGTATTGGTTGAGTCCGCATAATCCTCGTCGTCCTCGTCTCCCTTGATATGCAGGAGCCCATATTCTTTATAATCCTTACCTGTGGTAATACCCAGATTTGCCAGAGAATATGTCTTGCCATTGGAAGCAGTGACTGTTGTGCTCGTCATGGTAGTACGCATGGTCTGCATAATACCTTCCAAAGTGCTGTCACGGCGAAGCAGGGAATCCTTGATCTTGTTCTCCCATTTCTCCACTTCATCATCAGACATCTCTTTCTTCTGATCATCCGTCAACGGATCATACCCCTTTGCAGAGGATGCATAATAATACTTATTCATCTCTGACAAGATACTGTTATACTGCTCTACAAAATCCTTAATAGAATCATATACTGCACTGTTGTCATTGGATACCGTAATCTTTACTTCCTTATCGGAGGCAGATATCAGATCCAGTGTCAGTCCGTTAACGTCCAATGTAGTGTTGCTGCTGGTAAGCGTAGCACCATTGACCTGTACAACAGAATCCGCTGCGGCAATGACAGCCATTCCTGATCCGGATGCATTCTCCTTGACTGCGGAACCATCAATGTTATCCATGCCAAGCTTTGTCAGGTCAGAAGATGATGCAGCACCGGCACCGCTGCTGATCTTGTCAGCAAAACCATCTACTGCCACAATAATATCAGAATCTCTGTCTGCTTTGCTCTTGATGTCTGCATCCACAGAACCATTTTCCAAAGCATCTTCAATCTGCTTCTGATAGCCGTCTGATGCCAAATCCTCCTTGACCTTCTGACCGATCAGCTTATCCTTGACCACTGCCAGACGATCGGAGTCTGCATATGTATCATTGTCCATGCCGGCATCCTTCAATGCCTGGAGACCTGCATCTGTCAGCTTTTCAACGGTAGTCTGATTGCCATCCGCATCTGTCGTGGTCTCTGTAGTGATGTACTCAGCGGTATACTTATCCGTCAACTGCTTCGTATAATAATCAGTTACCTTTGTTTTGGCTGCCGCATCTGCAATGTCCTGCAGGCTCTTGTACGCCTTAGTCTTGGCTTCTGTAGTCTGCGCATTCTGCAGATCACTGAGTACCTGCTTGACCGTACTCTGATCTGTAGAAGAAAGGCTGCTGTAGTCCATGGTCTGGAGCAGAGCATCTTTCGCCGCTGTCTGGTCTGCCGCCAAAGATGTCTGTGTGATCGTGAACTTACTGTCTACGCCGCTGTTCTTTGCACTGATAAAGAAACGGGACTGTTTCTCATCAAAGGAAGCATTTAACCCGGCATCCTTTAACTTCTGTACAAAATCTCCTACGGTAGTGTCCTGATCCACATAGAGATTGACCTTGGTATCTCCTGATGTAATCTCAATGGCAGAACTGCCGGAGGTATCAAATCCCAGGTCAGCCAGCTTTGTCGTAGAGGTAACAGCCGTATCAATCTGCTTACCGTTCTCATCCGTCGTCTTATAGGTGCCAAGCTTTGCACTGGTGACATACTGTGCTGCTGCCAGCTGGCTTACCTTAACACTGTAGGAACCATTGGCTGCGGAAGACTTGGCCGTCGCAGTAAGCACAGAGGAATCCGAAGATGCAGCCTTCTTGGTAAGATAGCTGGACTGGAAACGCATCTTACCGGCATAATCGGTATAAAAGCTGTAGAGCTTCTTGTTCAGTCCGGACCAGATGGTCTGTGTCCACTCCAACTTGGTTTTCTTATTTTCTACCTTGGTCTTTTTGCTCTTCTGTGCCTCCATCAGAGCCGCTACGATAGACTCTGTATCAAGACCGGAAGTAAGACCTGTCATTCTGATCGCCATAATAATCCTGCCTTTCTATTCTATAAAAACTGCTGTCTCAGACTGCCCAAAGCTCTCCACAGATTTCCGGACAATCTTACGCTTTATTTTATGTCTCACTTGCTTTTGTTTATCGTTTCTCATCCACAATGATCCCCGCAAGCTCCCAAATCTTCTGTAATGCTTCCAGAGATTTCTCCGGCGGCACCTCACGGATCAACTTGTCGGTATCCTTGTCATACACTTTGATCGAAACACGTCTGGTGGGTTCATCGTAGGAATACTCACAACGTGTTTTGCTGAGTTTCTGATTGGCCTCGGACATCATCGCATCAATGGTCGTTTTCGTCGGATCCTTTGCTCCCGGATTCTGCCCTTCTGCTCCACTGTCCTGATTCTGGTCAGCCGTACTGCTGTCGCCGGTCTGCACCTTTGTTACGATCGGTGCTGAGATTGGCGAATAACTGCTGCTCTTCCCTGTCGTACCTGCCTGTTTCGCTGTGTCAAAGTCTCCCTCCGTGTTGGACGCGACACCCGCTATTGCTTCAATTTTCATCCTTAACACCTCCGTGTGCTTATGAATCGCCTTGTTGTCTTTTTCTGAATGTTATATCGGCAAAACGGAGGGAAAATATTACATCTCCCTCCGAAAACTTGTCAAATTTCAAATATTCCGCCTTTCCTGCTGCCCATCAGACGTATAAACAGTTTATTTGTTATTCTTTCCACCAAATGCATTTTTCAATGCCTCCACATCGATCTCCTGTCCGGCAGCCTGTTTATTCTCCTCCTGGATCTGCAGATAGATCTCCTTGCGGTAAATCGGAACGGACTTCGGTGCACTAATGCCGATCTTTACCTGATCTCCCTTGATCTCCAACAGGGTGATCTCGATGTCATTGCCCAGCATAATGGACTCATTGACTTTTCTTGCTAATGCCAGCATATTTACACCTCCTTATCCGTTTTCATGATGAAGTGTTTGATCTCATAATCCTGATTCTCTGCCACAAGCTGCACTCCCTTCCGGGTGCCTGCATTAATGATCAGCGGAGCCTTCAGATTCACCGAGGTTTTCTCTACCTCCTTCGGGATCGTAGCCAGCACAAGGACCACCAGGTCATCCTCACCAAACTCGCCCAGACTTCGCAGCAGTTCATCCTCAACTACAGGATCATAATCCTCCCGCACCTTCTGTGGATTTACCACCGGAAATGCCAGACTCTGCTCGGTAGTACACTGCAGCCATGAGAAAAACGGCTCTTCCTCTCCTTCGGAATCATACAGGATCGTATAATCTTTATATTCCTCAAAACCAAACAGACCATTCTCAAAATGAACGATCTTGCTGTCGTCCATATCGATCTCCCCAAAGTATCTTGTCTTAATCTTCATAGCTTTCCCTCATTTCTAAGCAAAATAATTGCAAATACCTTTTTCACATTAAATATAATCCAGCAAAGTATTTCCCAGTATCTTGGACGTCGCTGTCAATGCATACTGATACAGATTATCTGCCTGTGTCATATTAATATAGGCATCAGAGATATCTACATCCTCGTTGTTGGACAACTGCTCCTCCACATCCACCTTCTGATCGGACAGCTTATCATAGGTCAGCTTCACACGGGAATATCTGGTTCCCAGATCCGCCACTGCCACATTGAGCTTCTCTTGTGCCTTATCTACCATCGTAAGACCTTTGCCAAAAGCTTCCGTCATAACAGTGACACGCAGAGAACGCTCTGTTTCCAGAGATTCTTTATATGCCTCCAGATCCTTCTTTTCTGCCGGATCCTTGCAGTTTGCGATCATTTTTTCTGCATCGGAGATACGCTTTTCCACATCATCCACATCGTTGATGACATTTGCAAGATAATCAATTGTACGATAAATATCTGTGTCAATGGCATCCATCCCCTGTGTATTGACGGTCATATTCTGACTGAAGTTTACCTCATACTGAATGGTCTGTTCCGCCGGATCAGAATAGGTGATCTCCTTCTTGGATACCTGATTGTAACTCTGACACTCAAAATACATCTCCGGCCGGATATCGCTCTTATCGAACTCAGATTTACAGTAATTCACCTGAAACTCCGCCTGATTTTCCTGAAGCTCCGTATAGATATTCTTGCCCACAAGCACTTCACCGGTGTCATAAAGATAAACCACCTCGTCATCCCCGACATCATAAGCATTCGCATCGCTGGAAGCTCTTGTGACAGTGTTGTAGGTTTTGGTGACACTCTGTCCCGCTGCATTCTTATAAGAGCTGGTCAAAGTAACATAATTTTCCTGTGTATTGGTGCCACCCTTCACGGAAGCATAGGATGCCTTGGAACAGTTCTTGTATGCCAGCTGAATCTTATAGAAGGACTGCTTTTTGATCTTTGTCATCTGATCCGCATAATCCTGCGCACTATTACCATCCTGATAAGTAACATTTCCTGTAACCACATTTACCGTACTGATATCTGTATATTTGAAGTTTTCCTTAATATCATACGTAAGATTTTTGGTTGCCTCGCTAAATAACAGGGAAGTATCTGTCCGGTAACCGGTAAAAACATATCTGCCGGAATAATCCGAGTTTGCCTCATCCTCAAAAATAGAAGACACATACTGCTTTAATACAGACAAGACAGAATTTCTCTCATCCTGTGCCAGATAATCATTGGCTCCCTGGTTCAGATAGCCTTTCATATCCACCAGTACAGAGTTGATATTTTTCAGTGCGGACTCTGTGGTGTCCATCCATGACATGGCATCCTTGACATTCTTTTCCACATACTGTGTGATCTGCGATACGGTACTTCGGTATTTCAGTGCACGTACGGCTACGGTAGGATCATCGGAAGGTCTCTGGATCTTTTTTTCTGATGTAAACTGCTCCTCATACTTGAGCAGACTGCTTTTTGCATTGCCAATATGTGACTGCGCACTATTGGATATCATCGAATTGGTTACTCTCATGATTTCACACTCTCTTTCTGGTCTTATACACCGGTGCCGTTGATCAGTTTGTCTAAGACTTCATTCATGATCGATATCACCTGATACTGGTATTTCAGCAGGTTCTGATATTCGATCATGTTCTTTCCTTCTTCATCCTCATCCACACCGGATTTGGAAAGCCGGCGATTCTCCACAGCATCCAGAATATTCTTGGAATTGGTAGCACAGTCATCGATCTTGGCTCCATCCACACCCACAGTGGCTGTCATAACCGCAAGGAAATTGGACGGGATACCCTGCTTGAACATGCTGTTGTCCTCCCGCAGGGCAGACATCTTGGTGAGATTCTCACGGGAAGCCACACCGGCATTGGCCTCTGTCGAAAATGCCAGCTTCTTTCCATCATTTAATATCTCATCGGACACCTGGACACTCAATGCTGTCATATTATAATAAGATAATGACTTACCTTTCTCCGCCTTGGAGGAGAACGTATAAACCACATCCGCCCCACTGAGTCCCTTTTGTGCCACACCATTCAGATAATAACATCCATCTGTCTTATTATATAAAAGCTCTGTCATATCGAACTGTCCACCATTTGCTAACGGTGCTGCTACAAAAAGATCGCAGCCCTTTTCCTGATAGAGATCATAACCACTGTTCTGAACCTGATTGAAGTTTGCGGAAAAGGTGCGGACAAACTCATTTAACTGGGACATATAATATGGTATACCACGGAAGTCTACGCTGTCTCCCACGGTGGAAGTCGTCTCTCCTTTTGCCATTGCCACATCCAGATGCTTCTGCTCTCCATCCTTAATAGCATCCTTCAGAGTGAAAGTGTATTCATAGCTTCCATCGGCGCATACAGACACCTCGAAGGAATCATACTGAAACTCATAATTATATATCTTGATCTTGCCATCGCTCTCGGGAATATTCAGCTTAGACAGATCCCACGCATTAGCACTGCATGAGGAATCTCCCTGAGATGCCTTCATCTTAATGGTTCCTGCCGTACCAGTTCCTCCTGCGTCATATCCGGTCAGTGTCGCTGCAAAGTTCTCCGCATTATTGCCATCCCGCAGTTCCAGCAGTGCCTGAAGCTCTCCACCGAGAATGCCGCTGCGGATATTAAAATCCTGGCCATTGCTCCACTTGATATTGTAAAGACCTTCATTGTCAGTCTGGTTTGCCTTCGTGGTACTCGCCTCAATCTGAAGCTGATTGGTCATATAAGTATCCACAAGAACTCCGTCTCCGATAAATACCAGGAACTCTTCTACACCATTGCCATCCTTGGGAGAATCGGTAACCACTTCCACATCCACCAATGCCGAAAGCTCATCCACTGCCTTCGCTCTCTGGTCACGAAGATCGTTGGCCGTGCCACCATTTACCTCCAGGGTATTGATCTGCTTGTTCAATGCTGTGATCTGCTTGGCATAGGTATTGATCTTATCAATCGTGCTTTTGATCTGAGTATTGATCTCCTTCTGAGCGGTCTGCAGATTATCGGCCGTCTCCCGCACAAAACTCATCAGGGTATCTGCTGCTCCGGATACCTGACGGCGCATGGTGGTATCCGAAGCATCCGTTGTCTGTTGGGAAATGGTCTTAAAAAACTCATCCAATGCATTGGTAATACCACCGGACTCAGAATCCTTAGAGTACAGATAACTCTGTATATTTGCCAGATAATGATTCATGGTATCGTATCTGCCATAAACCGCATTGCTCTTGCGGTACTTATAATCGTAATAAACATCTCTGCTGCTCACAATATCCGTCACTGTAACACCGGTTCCCAGCATACCATAGGATGTTCCGAGACTTAATGGAATCTTCGCCTGCTGTTCCACCGTCTGTCTGGTATACCCCTTGGTATTACGGTTCGAAATATTATGCGCCGTGGTGTTTAACCCGGCATTATATGTATTCATGCCTGATGTAGCAATATTCAGTCCAAAAAATGTAGATGGCATATGCTTCCTCCTATCCCAGTCTCTCGATCAGATACTGCAGCATACTATCAATGGTATTGATATATCTGGATGCTGCATTATATGCATGCTGATACAGCATCATATTGACCAGTTCCTCATCGGATGATACTCCGTTTACCTGCTGCCGTTTATCCTCAATGCTTTCTACCTGCGACTTCTGGTAGTCCACCATGCTGTTCCATCCATTTCCCCGGACACCGAGACCGCCGATCATATTGGTATAATAATCATCAAAATCATATGCCGCCAGAGAATTCGGATCAAGCACTCCCAGCTCCTTATCCCAGGAATTCAAAAGATCCTGAAACAGATTGCCTCCAAAGGCGTACGCTCCCTCCAGCCCCTGCTCCGGATTCGCCTTGACCTCCAGCAGGGAATAATCCGCCAGCAGATCCTTGTTGATCACCAGACTGTTTAAGGTGTACATCCAGTCAATATCATTCTCATTTTCCTCATTATATAAGTAAAGAGTATATGTCTCATTTCCATCCGCATCCATTGTTTTCTGTGCCAGACCGATCTGGTTACCATCAGCATCCGTAGTATAGATCTGGCTGTCCAGAGTGATCTTCTGATAGCGGTCCACCTGACCTCTGGAGAATACTTCCGTGCCAATAGTCGCATTGTCATCGGTACCCACCGGACAATTCCGTACATCCAATATCTTATAGGCGCCATTGGTAAGCTTCGTCAGATCAAACGCATCTCCATTTTCTGTCGTTCCGGCCGTGGCACCATTCAGATCCACCTTATCTCCGGATATCTCAATATTCGGAGCAAACGCATCATTGATCTGCTTCACGACATTATGTACCAATTGATCAAACTGCGCCTGAATCTGGGTAATAATAGAATTTCCTGTCGTATTGTTGTAGTGTTTTACCTGCGCATTATAATCATTCATGGCCACCTTGTAGGCGGTTTCATCAAATACACCGGCATCATTGATATAATCATCCTTCACCGGCTGCTTCGGCATATCAGAATAATCAGCGATCTTCAACCCCCTCGCTGTTAAAACACCCCGCAGAGAACCCACATCCGTCTTCTTCTCGTTGGAATATGCCTCCGAAGTATCAAAAGCATCACCATAACCGTTATCAAGCCACCGGACCTTGTAAAATCCCGTTCCCGGCATGGTCTCACATCCCAGATGGTAATTTAACCCGCCATCCACAAAAAGAGCCTGCTCGATATACACCTGCATGCCACCCTTTTCATCCTCCTGGAAGGTAAAATTTACATAGGTGCTTAATTCATCCAGAAGCTGATTTCTCGCATCCCGGTAGTCATTGGCATTTTCTACGCCGGCTGCCTCGATCTTGACGATCTGCTGATTGTAATAGGCAATCTTCTCTCCTATTTCATTGATCTTGTCTACCTGATCGCTGATCTCTGTATTCAGACTGACCTGATAGGTGTTGATCTGACTATATACATTCTGGGAAGTCTCCAGAAAGGACTCTGCCGTGGAGATAAAAAGCTGTCTCTTAGTGATATCCTCCGGATTGTTTGCCATTTCCTGCATCACATTCCACAGAGCCTGCAGATTCTCACGAAATTCCATTCCTTCCGTCTCTCCAAAGATATCCTCGATCTCTCCGGCCGTCTCGGACAATTTTTCATAAAAAGACTGACGTCCTGTCTCCAGACGAAACTCCTTGTCCAGAAACATATCCCTGATCTGCCGCACTGCAGACACCTTCGTGCCCATGCCTGTCTGGATCAGGGAACCGTCTACCGCTACCTTTACATTCTGATAATAGGAATCCACCTGTATATTCTGTTGTCTGGTATATCCCTTTGTCTTTACGTTTGCAAGGTTGTGGGATGTGGTATTTAATCCGGACTGTGCTGCATGAAGTCCGGATACACCGGAATTAAAACTTGTAAATAAGCTTCCCATGCCTAACTACCTATGCCTTTCTATATATGTCGTCTGTCTCTTTTCAATAAATTGAAAAAGCGAATGTCCTCAGGGGTGCCGAATCGTCGGCAAAATCAGCCTCATGACCAGCCAAAGCCGGTCACGCAACCTGTCTCAAATAATCACTGCTTTGCATCAAAAGCTCCCGGCCCCATATCAACGCCGTAGCTGCTGGATGCATTGCGATTGTAATTATTGCTCCCCGGTGACATCCGTGTACTTTGAATAAAATTCATATTGAATTCAATCATTTCTAGGGAATTTTCAATCAATTCTTTATTTTTTTGATTTACATTGACAAGTCTGTCCATCACAAGCTTCAACGAATCATGAAGCTCACTGAGCTGCTTTTTCTCCGCCGGCTGCCTTGCCATAAGTCTCGCCAATGTAGTAAGATCAAGTTCCTTCGGATCCCGGTTTAAAACGATCCCGATATTTTCAATGATCTTTTCTCTTTTCTTATCTGCTGCATATGCAGCATCCAAAAGCTGCTGCTCCTCATCGGTAACCTTCTGAAGCTCCTGAAGATCTTCCCGGATCAGCACAACGGTTTTCCTCTCAGAGATTGGGATCAACTTTTCATAAATCTCCTTCTCTCTGCCAAGAACCGTGATCAACTCTTCCATCAAACTGGCCAATGGACTACCTCATTTCCTTATCAGATACTGGAATCAAAAAACTTGCTTACAACGGAATCTGCAATTTCCTGTGCAGATACATTATAGCTGCCGGTTGCGATCTGTTCCTTCAGTGCTGCAACCTTTTCCTCACGGATATCCGGCACTGCTGCAAGTGCTTTCTTCGCCGTCTGATAATCCTGACCCTTGCTTGATACTGTGTACTGCTCTTTTACAGTGGCTTCACTTTTCTTTGTGATCTTCTTTGGCTTGCTTGCCTGATATAACTGACTGATCTGATTGTATGCATCAATTCTCATAATAATCACCACCTAAATATTCTGCATTTTCATTTTCTCTATATGTGTATCGGAAATATTTGCAAAAAATTTAACACCTTCTTTTACAAAAAGGTGTTAAAATTTAACTTTACGCTATTTTATTGATAGAATGAATGCCTCTATCTTATGATTTCCCTTCGCTATTTCAGGATATCACAGAAATCAAAGGTGGCAAAATAATCTGCCGGAGTCTCTGCACGACGGATCATCTTCACGCTGCCGTCCTCCTGCAGAAGAAGCTCTGAGGAACGAAGACGTCCATTGTAATTGTATCCCATTGCAAAGCCGTGGGCACCTGCATCATGAATAAACAGGTAATCTCCCATGTCAATCTTTGGAAGCATACGGTCAATGGCAAATTTATCATTATTCTCGCAGAGAGAACCTGTCACATCATACTTGTGATCGCAAGGTGCATCCTCCTTGCCAAGTACAGTGATATGATGATAAGCACCGTACATTGCCGGACGCATCAGATTTGCTGCACATGCATCCACGCCAATATATTCTTTGTAAATATGCTTCTCATGGATCGCCTTTGTCACCAGACCGCCATACGGAGCCAGCATAAAACGTCCAAGCTCTGTAAAGATCGCAACATCGCCCATACCGGCAGGAACCATGATCTCCTCAAATTTCTGACGGACACCGTCACCGATGATCTCAATGTTGTTTGGCTCTTTATCCGGTGTGTAAGGGATTCCTACTCCGCCGGAAAGATTAATAAATGCGATCTCCACACCTGTTTTTTCCTTTAACTCCACAGCAAGCTCAAACAAAATACCTGCCAGTGTCGGGTAATACTCATTGGATACAGTGTTGCTGGCAAGGAAGGAATGGATACCAAAACGCTTTGCACCGAGCTCTTTCAATCTCTTGAACGCCTCGATCATCTGCTCCTTGGTCATACCATACTTGGCATCTCCCGGATTATCCATAATATCCGTACCCAGCTGGAACACTCCGCCCGGATTGTAACGACAGCAGATCGTCTCCGGAATGCCTGCGCAATCCTTCAGAAAATCAATGTGGGTAATATCGTCCAGATTGATAAATGCTCCCAGCTCTTTTGCCTTTACATACTCCTCTGCCGGTGTCACATTGGAAGAAAACATTATGTCACTGCCCGAAAAACCGCACTTCTCAGACATCATCAGCTCTGTCAGGGATGAACAGTCAACACCACAGCCCTCCTCCTGAAGGATCTTCAGAATAAATGGATTTGGCGTTGCCTTTACTGCAAAATACTCCCGATATCCTTTATTCCAGGAAAATGCTGCCTTCAGACGTTTTGCATTCTCTCTGATGCCCTTCTCATCATAGATGTGGAAAGGGGTCGGATATGTCTTTGTGATCTCCTCGACCTGTTCCTTTGTTACAAATGGTATCTTTTTCATCCGTAAAACTTCCTTCCTTATTGATATTGTTTTTTTCAAGTGAAAAATTTGAGTTACTCATCTTTGATAGGATACCAAAAACAAAGGATAGTTTCAAGGGTGGTTATTTGCATTTCTTTATTATTTATGGTATGGTGGATGACGAATATATGTTTGTACGTAAACAGAAAGGGAGAGCAGTATGAGTGAATATACCGGAAAAGAAATTGTAGTATTGGAAGGGCTGGAAGCGGTCCGGAAGCGTCCCGGCATGTATATTGGTTCCACCGGTTCCCGTGGACTTCATCATTTAATATGGGAGATTCTGGACAATGCCATTGATGAGCAGCTGGCAGGCTTTTGCAGCGAGATCCATATCACCCTTCAGAAGGACGGAGGCGTCTGCATCGAGGATAACGGCCGTGGTGTGCCGGTGGATATCCATCCGACCCAGAAGATTCCAACGGTCCGTGTGGTCTATACCGTTCTCCATGCCGGCGGTAAATTCAACAGTACCGTCTATAAGGTATCCGGCGGTCTCCACGGTGTTGGCTCCTCTGTAGTAAATGCCCTCTCCTCTCACATGATCGTCGAGGTACGGCGAAACGGACAGGTTTACAGGGACGAATATGAAAACGGCGGGCACCCGGTAACGAAGCTGGAAAACGGCCAGCTCCCGGTCATCGGAAAATGTGCAAAATCCAATACAGGAACCAAAGTCACCTTCTATCCGGATGCCGAAATTTTTGAGACAGTCACCTTCAAACCGGAGGTCATCAAAAAGAAATTAAAGGAGATTGCTTTCCTTAATAAGAATCTCAAGCTGATCTACAAAAATGAAAATGAGGATGAAATCATTACCTATCAGGAAGAGTTCGGCATCCAGAGCTTTGTCAGTTACATTAACCGGGAGGCGGTCACACTTCATCCGACGCCGATCTATATTGAAGGCTCCAGCGGTGATATCGAGGTGGAAGTTGCATTTCAGTACACCAACAGCTTTTCCGAGCAGATCAATCCATACTGTAACCGGATCAATGTCGTGGACGGCGGCACGCTGGTGACCGGATTCAAGACAGCTCTGACCCGTGTCATGAACCAGTACGCCAGAGAACTTGGTATCCTGAAGGACAAGGATGAGAATTTTGACGGTAAGGATATCCGGAACGGTCTGGTTGCCATTATTTCCATTAAGCACCCGGATCCACAGTTTGAAGGCCAGACCAAGACAAAACTTGGCAATACCGATGCCAAAACAGCAGTAGACGATGTATTCAGTACAGAAGTCCAGCGTTATTTCGATAAAAATGTCGAGATCCTGCGGGCAATCCTGGAAAATTCCATGAAGTCCTACAATGCCCGTAAGGCAAGCGATAAAGCGAGAACAGCTGTATTAAAGCAGCTCAATGATGTGGACACCAAGAGCAAGCTTGCCTCCTGCACCTCCCGCAAGCCGGAGGAATGCGAGGTGTATATCGTTGAGGGAGATTCCGCCGGAGGTACCGTAAAGACCGCCCGTAACCGAAAGACACAGGCGGTGCTTCCTCTCCGTGGAAAGATTTTGAACGTGGAAAAGGCAACTTTGGAAAAGATTTTGTTAAATAACGAGATCAAATCCATGATCGCAGCCTTTGGCTGTGGAATCGGGGATGATTTTGATATCAGCAAGCTCCGTTATGACAAAATCATCATCCTGACCGATGCCGACGTAGATGGAGCCCATATCAGCACTCTCCTGCTGACGTTTTTCTACCGGTTTATGCCGGAGCTGATCTACGCCGGCAAGATCTACCGGGGTCTGCCACCACTTTACAAGGTAGATTATGAAACCGTGAGCCAGGCAGCCAGACAGCGGGAGGAGGATATTGCTCTGGGACTGATCTCTCCGGACGAGGAACCACAGGAGCCTGCCTCCACAAAGAAAAAGGGCAAAAAGAAATTGTCCCGCTATGTATTTAATGATTTTGAGCTGGAAAAATTCCGCAAGAATAAATCCTACAAGATCACAGGCATCCAGCGATACAAAGGACTTGGTGAAATGGATGCCGAACAGCTCTGGGAAACCACACTGGATCCGGAGAGCCGTATCCTGGCACAGATCTCCATCAGTGATACCGTAGATGCCGACGAAGTCACAACTACGCTGATGAGCAGCAATGTTCCACCGAGACGCGAGTTTATTATGTCAGAGGCCAAATATGCCAATCTTGATATTTAAGCAATGCATTTAATACATACTGTTTATAAAGTTTCGATTCATTTGAAAATGAGGTTATGATTATGAAAACAACGGATTCATCCATTATACAATTAGATTTTTCTGAGGAAATGCGTAATTCCTACCGTGACTATGCCGTGAGCGTTATCATTGCCCGTGCCCTGCCGGATATCAGGGACGGCTTGAAGCCGGTTCAGAGACGTATCCTCTACGCCATGAAAGAGCTGGGACTGGCTCCGGACAAGCCACACCGTAAAAGTGCCCGTATCGTCGGTGACACCATGGGTAAATATCATCCACACGGTGACAGCTCGATTTACGATGCCCTGGTACATATGACAGAGGATTATTCCCTGTCGATCCCACTGGTAGACGGCCACGGAAACTTTGGTTCCATCGATGGAGACAGTGCTGCGGCCATGCGATACACAGAGGCACGACTTTCCTCCGGTGCCATGACCATGTTGGATAACCTGGACAAGGGACTTGTTCCTTTCGGGCCAAACTTCGATGAAAGCGAAAAGGAGCCACTGGTACTGCCGGCAACCCTTCCAAACCTTTTATTAAACGGCACCACGGGTATCGCCGTCGGTATGGCAACCAATATCCCGCCGCACAATCCTTCCGAGGTGATCGATGGCGTGATCGCCTATATGGATGATCCTGATATTTCAACTTATGAATTGATGCAGTATATTAAGGGACCGGATTTTCCAACCGGTGCCATGATCACGAATGCAGATGATATCCGCACGATTTATGAAACCGGTGAAGGAAAATTAAAGCTCCGGGCAAAGACCGAGATTGAGGACAGTGATTACGGCCGTAAAAACATCGTGATCACAGAGATTCCTTACACCGTTGCCGGCAATAAACAAAAGCTCTTAGAATCCCTTCTGGCCCTTACCAAGGACAAGGTATTTGATGAGATCTACGATGTGCGGGATGAGTCCTCCAAGGAGGGGATCCGTCTGGTAGTGGAGGTCAAAAAGGACCGTAATGTGGAAAACCTTCTCAACGGACTTTACAAAAAAACAGCTTTGGAGGATACCTACGGTGTCAACTTCCTTGCGGTCAAGGATAAACAACCTTTTACATTCACATTAAAGGGCGTGATCGATGAATTCGTTCACTTTCAGGAGGAGCTGTACACCAAGGAATACGAGCATCTCCTTGCCAAAGCAAAAGATCGTCAGGAAATTGTCACCGGTCTGATCGTTGCCACAGATGTGATCGACCTGATCATTGAGATACTCCGTGGCAGTAATTCTGTCAAGCAGGCGAAGCTGTGTCTGACTCTCGGCATTACCGACGGTATCAACTTCCGCAATCCGGATTCCGAATATGAGGCACAGACCCTGACCTTCACGGAACGCCAGGCAGATGCGATCCTTGCCATGCCGCTGAGCCGTCTCGTTGGTCTGGAATTGATGAAGCTGCATCAGGAGAACGAAACACTCCTTGCCAATATTGCTGAATATGAGGATGTTCTTGGCAGTATCGCAAAGCTCCATAAGGTGATCAAGAAACGCTTAACCACATATAAAAAGCAGTTTGGCAGACCAAGACGTACCGAGCTTTGTAATCTTACGGTAACCAATTATGTGGAGGAGATCAAGGAAGAAGATATCTATGTATTAATTGACCGCTTTGGATATGCAAAATCCATGGACAGTGCCGCCTATGGCCGGCTGGCACCGGAAACGCTGCAGGAAATCCCTCATACGGTTATGATGAAGAATACAGACAAGCTCTGCGTCTTCACGGATCAGGGTAACATGTACCAGATCAAGGCAAAGGATATTCCGAAGGGAAAAGCCCGTGACAAGGGAACATTAATTCACAATCTCTGCAAGATGAACAACGAGGAAAACGGACTGCTTATGATCTCCTTTGAAGAGCTTTTCAATTCACAGCTTCTCTTTATCACCAAAAAGGGCTATGTGAAGCAGGTATCCGGCATCGAGTTTGAGACAAGCCGTTACATGGTCAATGCTTCCAAGCTGGATGCAGACGATCTGTTAGTTGCCGTGGAGCAGGTAATGCCGGAGGATGCCATCTTCGGTGACCGCAAGGTGATCATGATCACGAAGAAGGGAATGTCTTTAGGTTTCCCTCTGTCCGAGGTCAATGAATTCAAAAAGACAAGCCGTGGTCTCAAGGGAATCTCCCTTGCCGATAATGATGAAGTACTGCATGGTGCACTGGTTCAGCCGGACACCGACATCAAGGTATTTGACGGCAAGAAATACAATGTAAAAAAGATCAAGCTGCGCAAGCGGAATGACAAACCAATGAAATCGCAGATCCTCGTAAAATAATAAGGGCTGTATCTCTCAAACTTTCCATAAGAAATATTATGGGGTATATCATTTTTCCGGTGGAAAGTTTGGGGGAACAAAACGGCAGGTGTCCGAAAACAGGGACATCTGCCGTTTTATATTAAGGAAAATTTTTCCTGGCAAAGCTATTATTTTATTATATATCTGACTTTTGTATTTTGCATTAAAAGTCTTCTTTGTAATTTTCTAAAATATGATTGTACATGGAACGTACCGCCGGTGCCATAAACTCCGGATGAAGGGTTGCCAGACCGATCACACGTTCTGCGTAAGGCTGTACCGGATAGCAGTCCACCTCATAAGGAATATCCCGCATCACCATCTGAGGCATCAGACAGATCCCAAATCCATTTGCCACCATAGCGACTGTGGACAGGTCATCCACCACATGATAATTGGACTGGATATTGATGGAATTCTCCTTGAGAAAATTCTGGATATCCGCATCGGTGGATTCTCTCTGGGTCACAAACTGATGATTCCTGATCTCCTCAATGTCCATGTAATCCGTATTCTTCTCCCTTTTCATTCCTTTTGGAACGATACAGAGAAGAGGATCCCGCCATAATGGCTCAATCGGAATATCCTTTGCACTGGAAGTAGATAAAAAGCCCAGATCCACCACACCATTTTTCAGCCAATAGGTCACATCATCATAGGTTCCCTGAAACACCTCAATCTCAATGTCCGGGTATTTCTTTTGAAAGGAACGCATAATGTCCGGCAGCCAGTTGGTACATACACTGGAAAAACAGCCAAGCTTCACCTTACCACGCTTTAACCCGTTAAACTCCGAAATTGCCTGCTGCAGGCTTTCATCACTGTTTAATACGGCATTGACATAGGGAAGCAAATGTTCTCCGTAATTTGTCAATGTAACGCCATTTTTGCTGCGGTTCAGCACCGTGAATCCCAGCTCTCCTTCCATGGCAGAAACCGCATGACTGATTGCTGATGGTGTCAGGCCAAGGATATCTGCCGCCTTACGGAAGCTCCCCTGCTCTGCCACCGTCTTAAATACCTGATACGTCAGAAGTGTCATTGTTTACCTCGCTATCTCGCACATTTATATAACAGATCTTCCCAGCGTCTGTCTACTTCCTCCTGGAACTGTACGATCAGGTCCTCGTTTCCTTTTTTGAACAGGTGCTTGAATCTTCCCTGTGGACGAAGGAAATCCTCGATCGGCAGCTTCTTTTTCGGTTCGTAGGTCAGCTTCCACTTTCCATGATCCACCTCAAACATCGGCCAGTAGCAGGTATCGATCGCCAGTTTACAGATCTTCATAATGTCCGGCGTATCATATCTCCAGCCTCTCGGACATGGTGTCATGATATTTAAGAAGCAAGGTCCCTCGGTGTAGATTGCCTTATTGGCTTTGCTGTGCAGATCCTTAAAATCAGAGGTAAATGTAGTCTGTCCCACATATGCCACGTCATGATCGGCAATAATACTTGCCAGATCCTTCCGGTTCTGCATTTTACCATCGGACTGCTTTCCTACCGGTGTCGTCGTGGTATCCGCATACATTGGTGTTGCGGAAGAACGCTGGATACCGGTATTCATGTAAGCACCATTATCATAGCAGACATAGACCATATCATGGCCACGTTCCATCGCTCCGGAAAGGGACTGGAATCCAATATCATAAGTACCACCGTCACCACCAAAGGTAATAAACTTAAAAGTCTCATCCTCCGGAAGCTTTCCTCTCTTTTTGAGGGCATTGTAAGCCGTCTCCACACCACTTAAGGTTGCTCCTGCATTCTCAAAGGCATTATGGATATAACTGTCCTCCCAGGCGGTATACGGATACATAAAGGAAGAAACCTCCAGACATCCTGTGGCATTGCCGATCACGGCATGGTCATCCTCATGCAGGGCACGGAGCACGGCACGCACGGCAATCGTCGCACCACAGCCGGCACACATACGATGTCCCGGTGCCAGACGTTCCGGCTTATTCATTATATTTTTTAAACTGTAATCGCTCATATTTTCTCTCCTTAATCTGATGGCTCTTCTTACCGTAAACGGATGTACTGGAACTGCTCAACCTCTTTGCCGTTCTCTACGACATCCGCAAGCTCCTCAAAGACATGAACGGCATCGCTGACGGTAAAATCACGTCCTGCCAGACCATAAATATAATTGACTGCCTCGATCATTACCTTATGACGGAACAGACCGGCGGTCACTTCGCTTCCCAGCGGACCTCCGTTGCCGTTGTAGCTCTCACAGCGGTCCAGGATCGCCACTGCCTTGCAGTTCTTTAATGCTTCCGCAATCTCCTTTGCAGGAAACGGACGGAACACACGAAGTTTTAAGACACCAACCTTTTTGCCCTGCTCTCTCATCTCATCCACTGCCTGCTTTGCAGTTCCTGCAGCAGAGCCCATCAGAAGCATAATGTAATCGGCATCCTCAGTACGGTATTCTTCAAAAAGTCCAAAGCCTCTGCCGGAAAGCTTTTGAAACTTCTCTGCCACCTCCAGGATCACCTCCTTGGAGTTCTCCAAAGCGATCTCCTGATTCTTTTTGGCTTCCATAGCATAATTTGAAATAGAATATGGTCCCACAGCGATCGGCTTGCCCGGATTCAGAAGATACTCCTCCGGCTCATATTCACCAACAAAATCCTTGACCAGCTCGTCCTCTAAAAGCTCAATATTTTCTACGGCGTGACTGGTAATAAAGCCATCCTGACAGATCATGATCGGCAGATGCACTCTGGCATCCTCCGCGATGGGATATGCCTGAATAAAGTTATCATACGCTTCCTGATTATTCTCTGCATAGATCTGGATCCACCCTGTATCTCTGGCTCCCATTCCATCCGAATGGTCACAGTTGATATTGATCGGTCCGGAAAGAGTACGGTTTACCAGCGTTAATGCCAGCGGCATACGGTTGGATGCAGCAAGTAAAAGCTCCTCCCACATCAGTGCCAGTCCTGCGGAAGAAGTAGCGGTCAAAGTTCTCGCACCTGCTGCCTCTGCTCCTATCGCAGCACTCATGGAAGAATGTTCGCTCTCTACCGGAATAAACTCTGTATCCATCTCTCCGTTTGCAATATATGTAGATACCATCTGCGGAATCTCTGTCGATGGTGTGATCGGGAATGCCGGCATAACATCCGGATTCACCTGACGAATGGCATAAGCCACCGCCTCATTTCCTGACATACGCTCTTTAATTGCCATTCGTATTTCCCTCCTTCATCTCGATCGCACCAAACGGGCATACTCTCTCGCAGATTCCGCAGCCTTTACAGTGATCATAATCAAATGCCCCACGCTTGCCATCCTTTACCGGAATGCTTCCGTCCGGACAGACCGGTGCACATAAAAGACATTGTTTACATAAATCCTCATGAAAGACCGGTGTATTTGTTCTCCACTCTCCTGTTTGGAACAGCTTGGATGTTCCACCGGCAAATACCATCAACCCCTCTGTGAGTTCAGTATGAGGAGATTTCTCGTTAATCTTGGTAATATCTGTTCTCATTGTTTTCTCCGTTTCTATATCTGTAAATTGCTATTAGGATGCCATCTGGTTGTACTCCTCAACGGCTTCCTCCACCACGTCATAAGCACGCTCCAGAGCCTTCATATTGCCGTCAATCACCTCCGGCTTCTTGGCAAATTTATGCTGATAAGAGGCTTTCATCTCATGGATAAACTTCTCTCTCGGCATAATACTGCTGACAGCAACGGCTGCTGCAAGCATTGGTGAATTCGGGAAGTTCTTACCCAGTGTCTCCACAGAAATCTTTCTGGCATCTACAGTATAAACTCTGCCCTCATAGCCTCCCAGCTCGTCCATCACTTCCTCTTTGGACTTCGGCGTATTGATAATGATCGCACCGGTCTTTTTCAGACCTGCTGTGACATCTACGGATGCCAGCAATGTCTCGTCTACCACTACGACATAATCCGGATGATATATATTGGAATGAACACGGATCTTATCTGAACTGATACGGTTATATGCCGTGATCGGGGCTCCCATCCGCTCCGGACCGTACTCCGGGAATCCCTGTACATTCTGTCCTGTCTTGAATGCAACATCAGCTAACAGAAGTGCTGCTGTCTTTGCTCCCTGACCACCACGGCCATGCCATCTGATCTCAATTCCATTTTTCATGTTGATAACCAAACCTTTCCACATAAATAATAAACTTTATCACATTTGCCTCATTACTGAAAAAATGATGCAACATTAACTATTATATATGGATGTCGATAATTGTAAAGCGAAAATGTTTAATTTTATTCATTTTATAAGTGAATTCATTTCATTTATATCGCAATATCTTTTAAGGATCTACACATCCGTATCCAAATTATCAAATTTCAAATACAAATTTTATATCTACATAACAATTTTATGGTATACTCTTAAGTAGAGTTTTAATTAAGGAGGTTTTTATTATGGAATTTAAAACATTACAACAGGCGATGATCGCCGCTATGAAAGCAAGAGAAAAGGAACGTAAGGAGGCAATCTCTGTACTGGTATCCGCCGCAAAGAAGCTGGCGATCGACGAGGGATGCCGTGAGGATATTCCGGAGGAGCTGGTAGACCGCGCGATCTTAAAGGAGATCAAGAGCGTCAAGGAGCAGATTGACACCTGTCCTGCTGACCGTACCGATCTGAAGGACGAGTACGCTTTCACTCTTTCTGTGATGGAGGAATATGCTCCAAAACAGTTGTCCGAGGATGAGATCCGCAGCATTATTAACGAGAAGTTTGCCGATGTGATCGCTACCAAAAATAAAGGTCAGATCATGAAGGCTGTTATGGGGGAACTGAAAGGCAAGGCAGACGGCAAGATCATCAATCAGGTCGTATCCAGTCTTTGTCAGTAATTTAATTGAATCATGGAGGAATTTATGTATAAAACACAAACCGCACCTATGGGCTGGAACAGCTGGGACTGCTACGGTGCCGCTGTCACAGAGGATATTGTCCGCCAGAATGCAGCTTTTATGGCAGAGCATCTGAAACAATACGGCTGGGAATACATCACCGTAGATATTCAGTGGGCAGAACCAACGGCTGAGAATCACGAATATCATCCATTTACTGAGCTTTGTATGGACGAGTACTCCCGTCTGATCCCGGCAGTCAACCGTTTTCCTTCTTCCGCAGACGGAAAGGGCTTTGCGCCTCTTGCAGAATACGTCCACTCTCTTGGACTGAAATTCGGCATCCATATTATGAGAGGTATTCCACGTCAGGCAGTTCATCAGAATACCCCGATCCTTGGAAGCACACAGACGGCCCGCCAGATTGCCAAAACCGACAGTATCTGTCACTGGAACACCGATATGTACGGTGTAAATCCTGAGGCTGAGGGAGCCAAAGCATACTATGACAGTCTTTTTTCACTTTATGCTTCCTGGGGCGTTGATTTTATCAAATGTGATGATATCGCCAGAGAGCTTCCTCACGAGGAGGCAGAGCTGCTCCTTTTGTCCCGGTCCCTGCAGGACTGTGGCAGAGATATGATCCTGAGTCTTTCTCCGGGACCGGCTCTGTTAGAAAAGGCAGAACTTTACAAGCAGACATCCAATATGTGGCGTATCACGGACGATTTCTGGGATTCCTGGCCACAGCTTTATGAGATGTTTGACCGGGCCAGAGAATGGTGTATCCACGCCGGCAACGGATGTTTCCCAGATGCAGACATGCTGCCGATCGGACCGATCAAGCAGGACTATGATCCTGCCCTCAGCACGGAATTCACACAGGATGAGCAGATCACCATGATGTCTCTGTGGAGTATTTTCCGTTCTCCTCTGATCATCGGTGGAGAGATGACCAAGTTTGATGATTTCACGATGGGACTGATCACCAATGAGGAAATCCTGAAAATGCACCGCAACGCCCGCCATTCCCACCCGGTATGGCAGAGGGACATAGACGGCACCGAACATATCCTCTGGACCGCCGTCAGCAGCGAAGGCGGACAGTATGCCGTAATTTTTAACACCGGCGAACAGGACAGTTCCATCCGTATCCCATTGCAGGATCTGGAGATCTACCATCCTGTCCACTCCACTGAGCTATGGAGCGGACAGACATCCGAAATTGCAGAAACCATCAACGTGTCTCTGAAAAAGCATGGAGCCGCTGTATTTTATTTAAACTAACTCAAATAATAATTACTACAAATCAAAAAACGCATCTTTGATACATGAAACAAAGATGCGTTTTTTATCTACGATATTTTTCTAATATCCCCGGACTCCCTCCAGCGAATCATCGTGATCGATCCATTCCTGTACCAGAATCTCCCGGTAATCATCCTCCGTATCACGGATCACGACTTTTTCAATGCCTGCATTGATGATCATCTTTTTACACATGGAGCAGCTATTGGAGTTTTTCACATAACGTCCCGTCGCCACCTCCCTGCCGGACAGATACAGGGTACTTCCGATCATCTTTTCCCGTTCTGCACTGATGATGGCATTGGCCTCCGCATGAACGCTGCGGCAGAGCTCATACCGTTCTCCCCGGGGAATCTCCATCTCCTGACGGATACACCGTCCCAGATCGCTGCAGTTTTTACGGCCTCTGGGAGCTCCCACATATCCGGTGGAGATCACCTCATCATTTTTTACGATAACGGCACCGTAATGTCTTCGCAGGCAGGTTCCCCGCTTTGATACCACATCTGCAAGATCCAGATAATAATTTACTTTATCTCTTCTAGCCACGATCGTTCTCCTTTGTCAGTTCAATAATATTGCCATCCGGATCAGCCACACAGGATGTATACTCCCCCCACTCGTTGCTGCCGGGTGCTATTACCTGCCCCGCTCCACATCCGAGACATTTCTGATGCATTTCATTGACATCATCCACGGTGATCCGGAGATGGAAATGATTGGTGACTCCTCCGCCGTATCCATAGCCGCGGCAGGTAAGCCTCTCGTAGTCCCTGCGGCCCACCATGGTCAGAACAATACCGTCCTTTTCAAAATAGGCTCTGCTGCCCTGCATCTCTATGCTAAATCCCAGCGCATTGCGGTAAAAATCGATCATTCTGCCCATATCCTCGGTCATCAAAATAATGCCTGTGATCCGTGGTTTTGCACTGTCCTGTTTTTGGGACTCATCCGGAGCTGTCCGTTCCTCTGTTTCCGTCTCAGCCTCTGTCCTGTCCACTGTAGTCTCTGCCGATACTTGCGGAATCTCCTGTTCAGAAATCCCTGCAGCTTCCACATCAGGAACATTGTGCACTGCTTCCACAGGCTGTTCCTGCTCCTCTGCCGATACTGTTTCTGCTGCCTGCGGTACCACCGAAGCATTTACTTCTGCGACCGGCTGCTTATTCCACGCCGTATCCCCAGATACTTCCGCTTTTGCCTGTCCAATATACAGGACAGTTCCAGTATTAGCAGGAAGTGTGATACAGATTCTGCCATTTTCAAAACGGACATTTTCACTGCATCCCAGCAGATCCGTTACATTGCCATCTGCCGGTACACCAAACTCCATAACCGCCGGGGCATCATCACAGTTTAATGCTGTCACCATGCAGTTTCCGTCCAGCACTCTGCCATAAGCAAACTGGCGGTTTGTCAAATGAAGCTCTTTATATACTCCATAAGTGAGTTCCGGATATTCTTTCTTCATGGCACCAAGCTTTGCACAAAGTGCTGTCACCGGATTGGTCTTTACTGCGTCCGCAAAATCGGACAGATCCAGATACGGACGAAGATTCCAGTCAGAGCCCTGCTCCTTCTTCCCCTCGATTCCAAACTCTGATCCATAGTATACGGAAGGAATGCCATATAAGGTATACACAAGCAGCGTAACAAGCTTTAAGTGCTCCTTGTGATCCAGCTTGGTATAAATTCTCTCCACATCATGATTGTCCGCAAATGTGTACAGACGTCCCCCTCTGCAGATATCATTTAACCGGCGGATCGTATGAGCGATCTCGAAATAATTGTGATCATTATGACCGGAATAAAGACCTTTGTGAAGCTCATAATTCGTCACACAATGAAGCGTTTCATCGTTGACCCATCTGCTGTAATCCCCATGGATCACCTCACCCATAAGCCAGAAATCCTCTTTCATCTGCGAAGTCTCATAACGCATCCGCTTCATAAAATCAAAATCCAGCACATCTGCCGCATCCAGACGGATTCCATCAATATCAAAGGTATCGATCCAGAAACGGATCACATCAAAAAGATACTGCATGACTTCCGGATTTCTCTGGTTCAGCTTCACTAACAGATTGTATCCGCCCCAGTTTTCATAGGAAAATCCGTCATTATATTCATTGTTTGCACCAAAATTCACATTGCAGAACCAGTCACGGTATGGAGAAGCCTCTCTGTTTTTCTGCAGATCCTCAAACGCAAAGAAACGACGTCCTACATGATTAAACACTCCATCCACAACTACCTTCACATCCATTGCGTGGCAGTAGTCCACGAAATCCCGGAAATCCTCATTGGTGCCCAGGCGGATATCTACCTTCTTGTAATCTGTGGTCTCATAGCCATGTCCCACAGATTCAAATAACGGTCCGATGTAGATTGCCGTAAATCCCATATCACAGGCATGCTTTGCCCACTGTTTTAACTGATCAAAATGCTGTTCTGCTACTCCTGTATTCTCCTTACTGCATCCGCATAATCCCAAAGGATAAATGTGATAAAATACCGCACTGTCATACCAAGCCATACTCTTCCTCTTTCTGCGTATTTACGCATTTATTATGTATTTCACTGTACCTGCCGACACTTTCCTGTCTTCTCTAACATGTAACCATCTAAAAATTCACCGGTTTATTCAAGAATTTCTCCTCAAATTCTGCTGCCGGTATTGGTTTGGAAAAATAATATCCCTGAATATAATCCGGTTTCAGACCCAGTACACATTTAAAGTCCTCCTCGGTCTCTACACCCTCATAACAAACCGTCAGGTTCAACGAATGTGCCAGTTCTGTAAACTGTTTGACCACCAGATAATCATATTTGCTGTTGGTAATATTCCGGATAAAGGACTGGTCGATCTTCACCAGATCAAACGTCATATCCTTGACATACCGCAGATTGGAGTATCCTGTACCAAAGTCATCAATTGCCAGCGGAATCGCCTCCTCCTTAAAGGACCGGAGTACTTTAGCTGCCACACTGCTCTCAATCTCTCCGCTCTCTGTCACCTCAATCATCAGAACATTTTTGTCAACATTGAAAGTATCGATCAGGGACAAAATATCCTGCAATGCATTACTCTTCTTAATCTGTACAAAGGACAGATTCACATTTATCCGAAATCCCGGCACCACTTTCTGCCACATAACACACTGTTCTATGGCGGACTTAGCGATCCATCTGCCCAACGGAATGATCAGACCGGTTTCCTCCAGCATCGGAATAAACTGCCCCGGAGACATGAATCCAAATTTAGAGCTGTGCCAGCGGATCAACGCCTCTGCCCCGAGGATCTTCTTTTGTGCAATATTTACGACCGGCTGGTAGTATAGCTCAAAACCGTGAAAATCATTCTCGATGTCTTTCCGCAGTTCCTCCTGCACATCCAGGGTATGCACATATTCTTCATATACCGCACGGGAATACCGGATACAGTTATTTTTGCCGCTGATCTTTGCCTGATGCAGAGCAAAACCGGCATTCTCTATGATCTTTTCAATATCCTGATCATCTTTATGAAAATAAAAACTTCCTGCTGATACCGTATAATACGTGACATGACCGCTTTGTGAGATCAGATGGTCGATCTTTTCACGGATCTCCCGGTATAAATCCTTTGCAGGATCTTCTTTCTTTTCATGGAAACACCCCTTCACAAGGACTGTCATCTCATCTCCACCCATCCGGAACACTCTTCCCTTTTCCTGTACGATATTCCGGATACATTCTGCCAGATTTAATAAAATATCGTCTCCAAATTCATTGCCATACTTCTCATTGATCTCCTTAAAATTATCAATGCCGATCTGCAGTAAATATCCTTCAAAACAGTCCTCATCCTGCAGTCTCTGCATATATTCTTTCAGGCTCTGTTCTCTGTATAATCCGGTCACCCGGTCAATCTTGCACTTTTTTCCAATGTCGGAAATCCTTCCGATCAAAAATACCGGCGTTCCATCTGAATCATCCACAACCTGTCCGCGACAGGAGATCCAGACCGGCTTCCCATCCCTGCCTACCCACCGATATTCCATATCATGCTCTTTGGACTGACCGGAAATGATCCGGTGAAGATTTGCCGCAAGCAACGGATAATCCTGTGGATATACAATGCTTTTCAGTGCTTCAAATGCATCGGATAACTCCGTATTTTCAAAGGGAAATACATCTGCTGCACTATCCGAAATTACATATTTATTGTTCTTAATATCAAGAACAAACAGATAATCGTCCGTGCATTTTCCAAGGACTGAAAAGACCTTACTATACATGTGCATATCATCACTAAGTATATTCTCTCCCATATGTCCACCATCCTTCCTATCGTTCATTCTTTATCTCTGTCGTTTCATTGTTTTCGTACTATTGTCTACGGCTCGAACGGACGCTGTGATGCCGTACCTTACAGTCATACATATTGTCATCTGCTTTCTTCATCAATTCATCAATCTCATCGACATCCTTTATGGACTCCATGATCATTCCGGTACTTGCCCCCAGCTCATACCCTTTCTGCTTGATAGCATTCCACCGGTCGATCCAGGAATGAAGTCGTTTTTTAAATATTTTTACAAAATCGTCCGGTACCTCCTCCGCTTTCCAAAGGCATATGGCAACATATTCATCCCCGCCAAACCGGGCACAAATACTCTTTTCCCCGGCTGCCTCGGATAATGCATCTGCGATAGCCCTGATCGCCACATCTCCTTCGCTGTGACCATAAGTATCATTAATATTTTTTAATTGATCCAGATCGACGGAAGCCATAAAAATCCGGCAATCTTGTCCCTCCAGTTCCTTCATCTGACGTGTAAGTTCACCATAAAAACCTCTTCTATTATAAAGTCCTGTAAGAGCATCCCGAATATACATCTCATACAGCTTGGACTGATTTTTCACTGTTCCAAGGATCTGTGCCATTGCCATCATAAAATCCTTCAACCGCTCATAATCCAGTTCCTGCTCTCCACATTCCAGCGAAAGATAGCCATACACTTCCTCCTGCCAGTGCAGAGGCAGATAAAGAATGTGACTGTTTCTCTCCAATACGGTTTCCGGAATCATTTCAATACTATGGTTTTTCATTTTCTGTAACGGAATGACCATCTTTCCGTCCCTGATCCCGGCAAGTAACAATATATCATCCTCCGAAAATCCCTTTGGCAATGGAATATCCGTTTGCATACAGAATTGTTTATTGACAAAAAAATGACAACCCCCGGTCACCATATCCGGCAGACATTCCGGGAATCTTTTGATAACATTCATCATGGAATGACCTTCTGTCATCTCCGTCATGATATGAAATATCCTTTCAATATGGGACTGTTTCATTTCCATACGGGTATAGACGTCAAGGATATGCTGGTTTGAAGTCTGAATATGCATTTTTTTGCAGCCGCAGGACTCCCCGTTGATAATATGGAACGGTACCAATACTGATCTCGGCACCGCGTTGGGATCTGCTTCCGTTTCCTGTATGAGGGAAATGATCTGTTCTGCAATCTTCTCCTGATCCACTTTCCCTGTGGTCAGACGCGGAATGCAGTACCGAACCAGATCGATCCCGTCAAACCCCGTCACAATAACATCCTCCGGCACACGATATCCCTTCTCTTCCAGAACATTGATCACCGTCAATGCCATCGTGTCATTGGCACAGATGATCGCATCCGGAAAATCCTCTGTATTTTCCAACCACTTTTCACAGATCCGGCGGGCCGGCACATTCCAAAAGTCCCCATAACCAATATGTTCCTGCTTCACCGGCATTCCATTTTCCTGCAATACCTCAATAAATGCATCCAGTCGTTCCTCCGAAAAAGAGTTCCCTTTAAATCCTGCCATAAAATACGGATTGTGTCTGTGATGCCCCTCGATCACATGACGTACCAGTCTTTTAAAACAAGACAGATAATCCAGACAGATATTAAAACAGCCCTCCATCTCATAATCCACGGTAATCACCGGAATATGAACCTCCAATGCCTGATCCCGCAGTTTGAACAAAAGTTCCCTGTGAAGAATCGTCTGTCCCATCAGGATCAGTGCTGCCAAATCCTGCATGGGAATATTTTCAAAAATAGATGCCTCACCATTGGAATGCGGTGTCGGAACATCCATCTTGTCAAAGCATCCAAAAACCATGATCCGGTATCCGTTCTCTCTGGCCCTCCGATAAATGGTATGCATCAGCCCTGCATTTTCCCGGTCCTGAAGCTGCGAAACACAAACGCCGATTATATTCGATTTTTTATCTGTACGTACTCTACTATTCATTTTGGCATCTCCTATTTTCTTTGTTTCGCCTTCCCGTATTTCTCTGTTTTATTATACAACATTTCCCCTCTGCTGTCACGCTTTGTCCCGTTTTCTGTACTGTCCGGCATAATACCTCAAACCAACGCTAAAACAAACCGCTGCAGCGATCACGATCATCACAGACACATGACTGTATAGCGCCGGAGCATGTGCCTCCAGCAGCCCAAGCCCAATAGAGGTCGAATTAAATGTAATATGCATGACCATAGATGCAAGAACAGTCCCCGTAACCTGTACTACCATCCCCAGAAGCATTCCCAGTGCAAATGCATATAGCCCCTGTATCATATTCATGTGGAAAATTCCAAACAATGCTGCCTGCAATGCATTTGCCGTCCAAAAGGAAAAAGCAGGTTTCAATCGGTCCAAAATAACGCCCCGGAATATAAGTTCCTCTGCAACCGGACCCACCAACATAACATAAGGAATTGCAAAAACACTGTTGGTAATATCCAGCGTATCCATCAGCTTTTCATAAGCAGAAAATGCAGACGGAAACAGCTGTGCTGCCACTCCCACGATCACAGTAAGCACAATACAAGTTCCAAAACCTAATGCTAAAGCTCCCGGGATTCTCGCACCTCCCAACCGCTCCCTATACAAAAACGGTCTCTCTCTCCACTGCCACTTATAATACAATATACCACACCATACAATAGTGATCACGGCATACACCAATGAAATGATCATAGAATAGTCATTCACAGACCGCAATAACATCCTTGATAAATCTGCTCTGGTTCCTCCCTGTACAAACAATACGTATACTCCCACAATGATCATACAAAGCATAGAAGCCACAAATTGAACCACAAATGCTCCCAGCAAGATCATAAGTGCCTTAAATACAGCAGATACTCTCAGCTTCTTCAACGCTGCGGCAGCCGCTCCGCCTGCCGCCTGATCCGTCAAAGGATCTCTGCCCGTCAGGTTCTCCTGAGATGTCACAACCTCCCGCTCAGGACAACCCTTCTGTCTCGTTTCTTTTTTCTGCTTATCCATTTCCTGCTTCCTCCCTGATCACGGAAAAAGACAGCTCCACCATTTTCCCTGATTTCTATTGTGTTACAAGCATTTTCCTTTACACGAAAAAACAAAGGGCTGCCTGCTGGCAGCCCCAACTTGTATGTATTATTTCTTTCTCTGTAAAAATACCGGTATCTTAATCTCCCCATTGTCAGATGCCTGTCTGTTATATGCTCCTGCTCCTGAAGAAACCGATGCTGCCGGTGCTGCCGGTTTTTGCATAGATGGTGCAGAAATCGTCTTTTGTACAGAAGATGCAACCTGACCTTCCTTCGTTGCAAAATTTGTCTTCGGTACGGCAGTTTTCGTAAAGGAAGGAACGACATTTTTCTCCTCGTCAAGACCTGTTGCGATAACTGTGATCTTCACTTTCTCTTCCATAGACGGATCAACCACTGCACCAAAAATGGTATTACAGTTTTCTCCTGTAAGTTCCTCAATATAGGATGCTGCATCATTGGCATCAAACAATGTAATATCACCGGAAATATTAATGATAACATGGGAAGCTCCCTCAATGGTCGTCTCAAGAAGCGGACTGGAAATTGCCTGCTTCACGGCATCCAGACACTTCTCATCCCCTTCGCCAACACCAATACCAATGTGGGCAATGCCTTTATCCTTCATAACTGTCTGAACATCTGCAAAGTCCAGATTGATCAGCCCCGGAACATTGATCAGGTCTGTGATACCCTGAACACCCTGCTGAAGCACTTCATCCGCCTTCTTTAACGCATCCTCCATGGAGGTTCTGCGATCTACGATCTGTAACAGCTTATCATTCGGAATCACGATCAATGTATCCACATGCTCTTTTAACCGCTCAATACCAGACTGCGCATTGTTCATTCTGGTACGTGCTTCAAAAGAAAATGGTTTGGTTACGATACCAACAGTCAGTATCCCCATATCCTTCGCCAGCTGAGCCACAACCGGTGCTGCACCGGTCCCGGTTCCGCCACCCATTCCACAGGTAACAAATACCATATCTGCACCACGGATAATATCGGTAAGTTCTTCCTTACTCTCCTCCGCAGCCGCCTGTCCAATATCCGGAGAAGCTCCTGCTCCAAGTCCCTTTGTCAGTTTTTCACCTATCTGCAGACAATTTGGTGCCTTACAATTTAACAAATGCTGCTTGTCTGTATTTACACATACGAATTCAACCCCCTGAATCCCTTCCTCAATCATGCGGTTGACTGCATTGTTTCCGCCGCCCCCGACACCTATCACTATAATCTTTGCAGATGAATCTGACTCACTTGTCTTAATCTCTAACACGACTGCTCCTCCTCTTTCTGAAAATAATTTATCTTTTCTGTCATTATCAGTGAATTACTATCCCTCAAAATCTTCTATAGCTGCTGCAAATAAATCAGCAATCTAAACCTACTCTATATAATACTAAGAATGCGTAGAATAATCAAGGAGAACATTTGTTTTTTTCTGTTTCTTTTTCACTACTGCTCTACCTGCTGGTCTGCGCCATCCCCATTGTTTGACAATGAATCTCCTGTTCCGGCATCCTCCCCCGTGGTTTTCAGAATAATGCGGTCGCCGGAGTTAAAATTTTCCATATTGATTGTTCCGGAAAGTCCTTTTTTATTCGTCTTTTTTAACACGCTGGCCAAGGCTGCCATATCGTCATCATAGAATTCCTTCTGCCCCAGATAAACCTCTACCTTTCCGGAATACAGAGTGACATTTTTGCCATCGAATTTAATCTGATCCACCTGTACCTTATAGTGCTTGATCAGACGTGACAGATTCATGATCGTCTCAAATAATGAATCATCCTTTACTTCAAAAGCTTCATTGAGTGTAAATTTGCCAAATTTGATCCCGGTCACCACAGGTACTCCATCCATTGGTTCCGCCAGACTCTGCAGCACCACGCCGTCTTTATCAAAATAAATATACTGTCCCATATATTTCACACAGCCACTAATGGTTTTGTCATATACATGCAGAACAATGGCAGACGGACTTTTCCATTCCACATCGATCTCCTGCACAAATGGCAGACACGATACACGACCAAGCTTGCTTTTTGCCAGAAAATAAAGGGTATGATAATCATATCTATCTGACATAGAAGAAGAAATGATCTCCTGATCCGAATAAATCTCTCCACCTTCCACCGTTACGTCTGTAATCCTCAAAAACCAGAATACACCGGCAATACTCAAAAACAGAGCAAGGATCACTACACCAATTATCTTTATGTGCTTCAAAAAATTCCTCCTACTTACGCTTTATCCGTGCAGATACGCTTAAAACCAAACCAAATTCCATCATCATGATCAGGCACGCCGTACCACCGTAACTGATCAAAGGCAGCGGCACACCGGTCGACGGAATCGTATTTGTCACAACGGCAATATTAAACAGTACCTGAATCGCAATATGTATCATAACACCAACACATATCATGCTTCCAAATATGTCCGGAGCATTACATGCAATGATCACAATACGCCACAGCAAAACTAAAAATGCGGTCATAACCAGCACAGCACCAACAATGCCAAGCTCCTCGCAGATCACCGCAAATATCATATCATTGTAAGCCTCCGGAATATATCCCAGTTTCTGCATACTCTCTCCCAGACCGCTTCCGGTGATTCCTCCGGAAGCGATCGCATAAAGACCCTGAAGGATCTGAAAGCCTCCCGGTGAATTTTCTATATCCAGCCACGACGTGATACGTCCTGCACGGAAACCCCCGCCGATCAGTGCATATGCGGTGGCCAGTCCGAATCCCGCCAGACCACAGACAATAAAGTATCGTTTTCTCTTACTTGCCACAAAACACATTCCCACTGCGATCACTGTTACAATAATTGCGGTACTTAAATTTTCCTTTGCGATCAAAAGAATCGCCGGTGCAATATACATCATAACCTTCAAAAATCCCTTAAACGTATCCAGCCGCTTCCGGGACAAATAGACGGCATATGCCACAAACATGATCACACCGATCTTTGTAAACTCAGACGGCTGAAACTCCATTCCCAGCTTCAACCATCTCCTTGCGCCATTGTGTTCAATACCAATTCCCGGTATCAATACAATGGTCTGCAGAATCAGACAGATTGTATAAAAAACATACACCAGATTGATCTTTTTCAGATACAATTCCCGGTAATCAATACGTGCCATCAGAAGCATACATATAATACCGCCGGCCATTCCCACAGCCTGCCTTGATACGAAACGATAGGGATTACTGAACCTGCTGGTGGACGCCGTATAGGAACTTGCACTGTAGATCATCAGTATTCCAAAAAGAGCAATCGCCACCGTCATAAATAAAAGCATATAATCAAACTGATAATAATAATGTTCCCTCTTCTGTCTGCCATTTTGCACTTTTGCCATATTAATAACCATGCCTTCCAGACTTATTATAATTGATTGACATACTTCTTAAACAGGGTGCCCCTCTGTTCATAGCTTTTAAACATATCCCAGCTTGCACACGCCGGTGATAAAAGCACGGCTTCTCCACTCTGTGCCTGTGCTGCGCTTACTTCCACGGCTTCTTTCAGAGACTCTACCCGGATAATATTAGTAAAACCTGCTTTTCTGGCTGTTTCCTCAATCTTGTCTGCAGTCGCTCCCAGAAGTACCAGACACTTAACCGTATCTCCAAAGGAAGCGATCCATTCCTCATAAGAAGACTGTTTATCATATCCACCGCCAATCACAACGGTTGGCGTTACCATGGCCTGCACTGCTTTGATTGCTGCATCCGGATTCGTTCCTTTGGAATCATTATAATACTTCACTCCATTCACTTCACGGACAAACTCGATCCGGTGTTCCACCGCCTTAAACTCTGCCACCGCCTTGCGGATACATTCTACCGGCACACCCATATGCATGGTAATGGCCACAGCCGCCATAACGTTTTCATAATTATGTACCCCCAGCAGCTGCATATCATGAATGGTACAGATCTTGATTTCTTCGGTATCTTTATAAATGATATCCTCTCCATCCAGCCAGATTCCTCTCTCCAGCGGATGCGCACTGCTAAACCAGAAAATATCTGCCGGGATCTTGTCTGCCAGCTTTTGAAGCTCCGGATCCTCATAATTCAGTACACAGATCTGATCCTTTGTCTGATTCTCTGCAATCCTTGCCTTCGTATCTATATAACACTGCATGGTATGATGACGGTTCAGATGATCCGGTGTAATATTTAAGATTGCACTGACCTCCGGCCGGAAGGAATGAATCGTTTCCAGCTGAAAACTGCTGACCTCTGCCACTGTCACAGAAGAGTCCTTCATCTCCAGTGCATACTCCGTATAGGGAAGACCTATATTTCCAACAACAAAAACACTGTCATAATATTCTCTCATGATCGCACCGGTTAATGCCGTTGTTGTGGTTTTTCCATTGGTTCCCGTAATCGCAGCCAGACGTCCCTTTCCGCAGACATAAGCCAGCTCGATCTCACCCCAGACCGGAATCTTTTTGTCCTGAAGCTTGATCACAAACGGAAGGTCCGTGGGTACGCCGGGACTTAAAACCGCCAGATCCAATGTGTCCATTACTTCCTCCGGGAGATTTCCGATGATCAGATCATATGTGATCGACTCCGGAATCTTCGCACGGATCTGCTCCTGATCCGCCTTCTCATTTCCTTCCAGTATCACCGGCTTTGCTCCCTTGGCAGCCAAAAGCCGTATTGCTGCAACACCACTCACTCCGGTTCCCACTACAAGAACTCTTTTGCCTGTAAAATCCATGATTGCCTCCTATCTCCTCTGTACCTTTGCTTATTTATAAGGCAGCCAGTGCGATCAGACAGAACAACGCCGTCACGATCGAAAAAACAGCTACCACCTTGGTTTCCGACCAACCACTCTGTTCGAAATGATGATGGATCGGTGCCATTTTAAAAATCCTTTTTCCATGGGTAATTTTAAAGTATCCTACCTGAAGAATGACAGATAACACTTCAACCAGGTAGATTACGCCCACGATCAGTATATATAACGGCATCTTCAGCAACAATGCTGTCGATGCAACAAAACCTCCCAAAGCCAATGATCCGGTATCCCCCATAAAAACACTGGCCGGATACACGTTAAAAACCAAAAATCCCATAAGCGCGCCCGCTACCGCTGCACACACCGGAGCAGCCGTGCTTCCTGTTCCGATCGCCACCACTGTAAAAAACACAGCAACCAGCAATGTCACACTGGATGCCAGACCATCCAGTCCATCTGTGAAATTGGTGCCATTCACAGTACCAACCATGACAAAAAGCAAAAACGGAAGAAACACTCCCGCCGGAAGACTAATATAGCTTCCTGCCGCAATTCCACCGGTAAAGGGAATCAGCATCTGCATTTCATAATGCAGATGTTCGGTATAATAATACGCAAATATCACCGTCACTCCAAACTGCAGTACCAGCTTCTGCCATGCCCGAAGTCCCAGCGACCGTCTCATAACCACCTTAATATAATCATCCAGAAACCCGATCAGTCCAAATCCAACAGTTGCAAACAGGATAGGAAGGATCTCAGGATAATCCTGCAGATACAGCGACGATGTCACCACCACAGAGATCAGTATGATCAATCCTCCCATTGTGGGAGTTCCTGCCTTTTTCAAATGACTTCTGGGCCCATCCTCCCTCACATACTGACCAAATTTAAGTCGTCTTAAAAACGGTATTACCACCGGACAAAGTACAATGCTGATGGAAAACGAAAGCAGCACCGGTATTACGGTATCGAAGTAATCCATGGCTATTCCTCCTCTTGCTTATTTCGGATTCTTTCAGTACCTTGATACTCAACAGGAGTTTTGTCATTCGTAATGAATATTGTAATCCAATCCATACGAGAAATCAACCCGGCTCTGCTGTCACAATTTCCCCTCTTTCGACACCCAGATATGGCAGTGCATTGTCTAACAGTTCCGAAATCACAGGCGCTGCGATCGTTCCTCCATAATAAATTCCCTGGGGTTCGTCGATCAGCACAAGTGCCGCTACGACCGGATGATCTGCCGGAGCAAATCCCATACAGGAAGCAATATATTTTCCACTGCGGCGGGGAAGCTTTTCTGATGTTCCGGTTTTTGCTCCCACCTGATATCCTTCCACATATGCCTTTTTACCGGATCCCTCCGATACAACAGACTCCAGGATCATCCGCATTGTTTCAGACGTCTGTGAAGAAACAACCTTCTCCTGTGCCGGATATGCCAGCTTTTTTACTGCCGTCCCATCACTGCTTTCGAGCTTTACCCCCAAATGAGGTGTGATCTGGGTTCCGCCATTGATGATCATACTAATGGTAGAAAGAAGGCGAACCGGTGTCAACTGAAAGGACTGGCCAAAAGACATAGTCGCAAGTTCCACAGCACCTACATTCTCCTTCTGATGCATGATCGTCGAAGCCTCTCCTGGTACATCTATCCCTGTCTTACTCATAATGCCAAGCTGCTGCAGATAGTGAAACATATTGTCCACCCCCAGCCGGGCTCCCACCTCCATAAACACTGGATTACAAGAGTTCTGTACCCCTTGTACAAAGGTTTCTGAGCCGTGTCCTGTGGTTTTGTGGCATCGTATCCTGCGATCCTCTACCACCTTGAAGCCCGGACAGTGAAAGGTATCTTCCAGCTTTACCACATCGGCCTCCAGTGCAGACGCAGCCGTGATCACCTTGAATGTAGAGCCAGGTTCATAGGTATCACTGACGCAGGCGTTTCTCCACATACCATTGAGCGCTTCCTGCTTTTTCTTATCGGACAGTTTTTTCGAAGAAGTTTTATTCAGTGTATATGGATCATTCAGATCAAACTCCGGCACATTTACCATGGCATATATTTCTCCATTTTGCGGGTTCATCATAAGGATCCGGACACTTTTTGCCTTTTTTGATTTCATAACTTTCTTTGCCGCCTGCTGTGCAAAAGACTGTATATTTACATCCAGGCTGGTATAAAGGCTGGTCCCCGCAACCGGCTCAATGCGTTCCTCTGCTTTTCCATCAATCTCCAGACCTCTGGCTGTAGTCATGGTAAGAATACTTCCATCCTGTCCCTGAAGATATTTGTCGTAGGCAACCTCCACCCCTATGATTCCCTGATTGTCTGCCCCGGTAAATCCAATCACCTTTGAGGCAAACTCGGAATAAGGGTAGTACCGTTTGTAATCCTCGTCCACCATCACGCCTTCCAGTTCCATATCACGGATCTGATCGGAAATATCCTTGTCAACATTGGACTTGATCTTTTCAATGGAAGAAACCTTTTCCACCCTTTTCCGCACCTTTTCCTCCGGAAGTTCCAAAAGCTCTGATAAAATACGGATCACCTTTTCCGGATTCCGAATTTGATTATGGATTACAGAGATTGTCGATACCGGTTTATTCGAGGCTATCGCCACACCGTTTCTGTCATAAATAATACCTCTCGCTGCCTTGACGGTTCTCTGTCTCTGATGTACTTCTTTTGCCTTTTCTCCATAATAGTCTGCCCGGTTTACCATCAGATATAACAATCTTCCTGCAAGCCCTATCATAAAAAGTACCACCATAACATAGACAAACAGCAGTTTTTGTTTCTGTAAAGTTCTGCTCTGTTTCAGATATTCCGTCATCTGCCGGATCACTCCGTTTCTTCAGACATTCCTTAATATCTATTAAGAAAACGGATTAATTATTCATTCCGGTATCACCTTCTTCGTTATCCGCCGCATTTTTTGCCACTCCGTAACTGCTGTCCGAATAACCACCATCCGGCACCTCCTGGTCCAGATTTTTCTTCACCGTAGACGGTAGCTTAAGCTTACTTGCCTTAGTGATATCCGCCTTTTTGCCGGTAGGATAAATTTCAAGCATCGGCAGAATATCCTTCATCAGACTGCTGGCAAATTCTGTTGCATAAGTACTATGTGCCTGATCCTCTACATTTGGTTCATCAATAACTACATAAACCACCAGTTTCGGATTATTGGCCGGCACACATCCGATAAAGGATACCAGATATTTCCCCTGACCACGGGGAATTTTCTCTGCGGTACCCGTTTTACCAGCCACCTTATACCCCTTTACAGATGCCGGATTGGCAGTTCCTTCTTCGACTGTAGCTAAAAGAAATTTACGCAGAAGCTTACTTGTCTTTTCCGTGATCACTTTGCTTTCTACTGCATCATCCTCAGACTGAATGACTGCTCCCGACTCACTGGAAACCTCTTCTACTACATGGGGACGATAATAACTGCCACCATTTACTATTGCGGAAAATGCTGCCGCCATCTGTACCATTGTTACTGTCTGGCTTTGTCCAAAACTTGAAGTCGCCAGCTGTGTGGAATGCATTGTATCATTATTAAACACGGTACCGGTTGCCTCTCCCGGAAGGTCAATTCCGGTTTTGCGTCCAAGGCCAAATGCATCCATATAATCAATAAATTTTTCTTTTCCAAGCTTTGCACTGATCTGCATCATAACGTCATTGCAGGATACCATCAATGCCTGTCCCAGCGACAGCGAACCATGACCGCCGTATTTATTGGCCACGCATTTAATATACCGGTCTGCCACCTGCTGTCCTCCATCACAGACATAGGTACTGTTGGCACTCGCCTTTCCCTCATCAAGGCAGGCGGCAATGGTAAGCGGCTTAAAGGTAGAACCCGGCTCATAAGAATCACTGATACAGTAATTTCTCCACAATTCATTTAATGCCGTAAGCTGCTCTTTCTCTGACATCCCATTAATTTCATCCTGTGTATATGCCACAGACAGATTTCTCGGATCATTCAGGTCATATTGTGCATTGGAACCCATGGCAACAATACCGCCGGTATTTGGGTTCATCAAAAGACATGCCACCTTTTTCGCGCCCATATTTTTCATAAACTTCTGAATATGCTGCTCCATAATGCCTTGTACATTCACATCGATCGTAGATTTTACAGTATAGCCATTCGTAGCCGCCTTAATGGTTTTAACCAGATTCAGCTCCGAATCATAATAACCAAACTGACGCCCATTGGTACCATTTAACATGTCATTATAAGTATTCTCTATGCCCCATGTACCGGTATTGGTATCTGTGCAAAAACCGATCACATCACATGCCACAGTGGAATATGGATAGTCTCTCTTATATTCTTCTTCAAAATGGATTCCCCGGATATTTTCATCCTTATCCTGCAGTTTTTCCAGTTTCGTAACATATTCTTTGTCCAATTCCTTAAAATCTTTCATCTGATAATATCTTGACGTAGGATTTTCTTTAAGGATTTTGTCCACATCACTTCCGGATATTCCAAATACATTTTCCAAAGCATCCTTTGTCGGCTGAATATATTTTTTTTCTTTGCAGATTGCTGCCGGATCCAAAAACAGATTATATACCTTGATGCTAGTAGCAAGCTTATTGCCATTGACATCCACAATGTCCCCTCTCTTATAAGGAATCGCATTGCTGCTATGACTCTGCTGAGCCAGCATTCTTTTGGTATAATTGTCGCCTTTCACATTGTTCAGACGAATAATCTGATAAATCAATCCAATACATCCTAAAATAACAAAACCAAACACCACTAAAATGCGTACTCGCATCGAACGGGTGCTTGGTTTATTTTTATAACGTGTATCTCTTGCTCTTCTCTTTGCCATTACAAATCCCTGTCCTTATTTCCCGGAGCAATGATTACTTGGAGCTGTCGGGAATATCTCCATACTGTTTCACCATGTCGCTTTTTTTATTATCATATTTATAAACCTGATTGTCAACCGGCTGGATCATCCCCAGCTCTCCTGTAGCAATCTCATAAACCTGGGAAAGATCGACGGAATCCATAATTTTCTGATAAGTATCTTCATTTTCCTGCTTTGTCTCAGCAATTTCGGACTGCAGCGTGATCACATCATTTTTCATCTGCGTAATTCCCGACTGAACCTGAAGATAGAAGAATGCTGCCACAAGAACCACAACCGCTGCCACTGTAAGAAACAAAAAAGAGGATAACTCCATAGACGCCGGCAATGCCACTGGCTTTGGCTGCGGATATACCTTGGCTTTTCGCCTTCTGACCGGCTGAGTTCTTCTCTCCGGCACCTCTTCCAGCTGGTGCGCCAGATTATCGTATACATATTCTGTTCTTCTCTGTCGGTTTCCCGCATGACGGTCATATCCGTTTCTGCGGCTGACGGTGCGGTTTGCACCGCGATAATTTGGTGATGTTGCCATTTGATCCACGCCTCCCTGTTTTCTTTTGCTGCCGTACCCCTATAGCACAGCGAATATCACATCACAGATCGCTCTGTGTCATATTCTGACGGTGCCCGTAATCCGCACCGCCGACCTTATTCAACAAACTGCGGATCCCCCAATCCGCAAGAATTTGTCGTGCCGGACTATCCGGCCTATATATGTTCAAATACCCTGAGCTTCGCACTTTTGGAACGGGAGTTTTCCTCCAATTCCCTTTCTGATGGAAGTACAGGTTTTCTCGTAAGCACTTTTCCTTTGGACTTTTTGCCACAGACACATACCGGGAAATCCGGCGGGCAGGTACATGGATCCTGCGCAGTCCGAAATGCATTTTTTACGATGCGGTCCTCCAGGGAATGGAACGTAATAATACAGAAACGTCCGCCCGGTGCCAGCAGATCGATCATCTCACTGATGTGATCCTCCAGTACCGTCAGTTCCCGGTTCACCTCGATACGTATTGCCTGAAATGTCCTTTTTGCAGGATGACCGCCCTGTTTCTTAAACTTCATGGGGATCGACTGATCTACGATCTCTGCCAGCCTGCCGGTGGTGAGCACCGGTTCCTTCTGACGTTCCTGCACAATATGTTTTGCAATATTTTTTGCAAATTTATCTTCCCCATACTTGCGGATCACCTGAAACAATTCGCTTTCTGTGTACTCATTTACCACAGTGGCTGCCGTTACCTCCTGGCGGTTATCCATCCGCATGTCAAGAGGAGCATCTTCCCGGTAGGAAAACCCCCGCTCCGCTGCATCCAGCTGATAAGAGGATACTCCCAGATCTAATGTGATGCCATTGACCTTTTCAATCCCAAGATCATGAAGAACATCCTTCATTGCCTCGTAGTTGCTCCGGATAATGGTAACCTGATCCTTAAAATCCGCCAGCCTCTTTGTCGCCGCCGCAATAGCATCTTCATCCTGATCGATCCCGATCATTCTGCCACCCTGTCCCAGTCTGCGGCATACCTCATAAGCATGTCCGGCTCCTCCCAGGGTGCCATCCACATAAATTCCATCCGGCTGCACATTCAAAGAATCAATGACTTCCTGTAACAGCACTGACTTGTGAGCAAATTCCATATCGTCTGTCTCCTTCCGGCCGTGAAACCACCGTACTCCTTACCGGTTTTACAGCGAGATACCAAGGGCATCCATTGCCTCTTCCATAGACATCTCATTACCCATTGTCTGCGCTTCAAAGGTCTCCTTGTCCCAGATCTCCACACGGTTGATCATTCCAACAAAGACAAGATCCTTTTCCAGTCTGGCACTTTTTCGAAGCTTTGCGGGGATCAGGATCCTGCCCTGCTTGTCCAAGGTCAGCTCCGATGCCGATGCCATCAACTGCCTCTGGATCAAACGACTCTGCTGATTGGACGGCAGACTCTGCAGTTTCCGTGCCAGCTCCTCCCAGTCACTCTGTGGATATAAATACAGGCATCCGTCCACGCCCCAGGTAACATAAAATACGTCGCCCAGTTCCTCGCGGTACTTTGCCGGTACGATAGCTCTGCCCTTTGCGTCGATCGAATGCTCATACTGCCCCATGAACATAGCTATCACCACCTCTCCACATTTTGGGTTTGTTCTGACACTTCCCCCCACTTCTCACCACTTTCAAATTTATTTTAACTGTTTTTTGGGAATTAATCAACCCTTTTTCCACAATTTATTAATTTTTTTGTCACACTTGTGTCACAATTTACGACATATCTTTGGGAATACGCCCCACTTTTGAAGCTTAAGCCTTCTGAGCGGGCTCAGGTACACAGTGGTGCGCTCCTCAATTACTGTGATAGCAGAGTAGATAGATTATCAACTATGGGATAATTTGAACAAAATAAAAACGGTTGCCCTCTACAATATTCTTTGTAAAGGGGAACCGTTTCTTCCCATTCTATCGTTTTTCTCATTTATATTGGTATGGTGTATTTAATATGTTCTGTTTTTTAATCTTCCGGCTTCTCGATTCCAAAGTGACGGTATGCCAGATCAGATGCCATCCGTCCTCTCGGAGTCCGCAGGATCAGACCGTTCTGTACCAGATACGGCTCATACACATCCTCCAGTGTTCCGGCATCTTCTCCAATGGAAACTGCAAGAGTCTCCAGTCCCACCGGGCCTCCACCAAAATGATGGATCATGGTTTCGATGATCTGACGGTCTGTGTTATCCAGTCCCAATTTGTCTACTTCCAGAAGATCCAGTGCAAAGTCCGTTACTTTCTTGTCGATCCTGCCATCATATTTGATCTGGGCAAAATCACGGACACGTTTCAGCAGACGATTGGCAAGACGGGGGGTTCCTCTTGATCTGCGTGCCAACTCCATAGCTCCCTCCTCGTCAATCTCCACATCCAGGATTTCGGCAGAATGCTCCACAATATCAGCCAACTCCTCCGGTGTATAAAACTCCATCCGGTTTACCACACCGAAGCGGTCCCGGAGAGGTGCCGACAGCATACCGGCACGGGTGGTGGCTCCGATCAGGGTAAACTTTGGCAGATCCAGTCTGACCGACCGTGCCGAAGGACCTTTCCCGATCACAATATCGATCACATAATCCTCCATCGCCGGATAAAGTACCTCCTCCACCTGACGATTCAGGCGATGGATCTCATCCACAAACAATACATCCCCGTCCTGCAGCTTTGTCAGGATCGCCGCCATTTCTCCCGGTTTCTCGATTGCCGGTCCTGCCGTGATCTTCATATTCACGCCCATTTCGTTTGCAATGATCCCGGCAAGCGTCGTTTTACCAAGACCCGGCGGTCCGTATAAAAGCACATGATCCAATGCATCCCCTCTCTGCTTCGCCGCCTGGATATATACGGACAGATTATCCTTAATCTTCTGCTGCCCGATATAATCCGACAAATGCTGCGGCCGCAAAGTCGGCTCCAGCCTTGCATCCTCCTCTGTAAACTCTGTACTGATCGTCCTTTTTGCCATATCCCGTCTATCTCTCCTTGATTTTTTCTCTTGTCATAACGGCACTTTTCTCAAATTTTAAACCGCAGGTTCAAATTTGCCGTGTGAAATCTTTACAGAAGTTTCAACGCCTGTTTTAACAGCTCCTCCGTCGTAAGCTCCCCTGCATTTTCGATCTGCTTCACTGCCTTCAGAGCCTCAGCCGCAGAGTATCCCAGTGCCGCCAGCGCCTCCACCGCCTCGGCAGAAGCCTTGGATACACCGGAACTTTCTTCCTTCGCAGTGCCTTTTCCCGCCGCCTTTTCCAGCACCGCATCCACCGTCTCCTTTGCCGCGATCTTGTCCTTAAGCTCTACGATCACCTTTTTGGCGGTCTTGGCTCCCACACCCGGTGCCTTGGCGATCGCTGCCGCATCGTCTGCAAGAACGGCAAACCGGATATCATCCGCCGACAGTGTCCCCAGAATACTTAACCCCGCCTTCGGACCAATGCCACTGACGGTGATCAGCATCTGGAAGATCTCCAGATCGTCCACACTGCCAAAGCCAAAAAGCTGCATAGCATCCTCTCTGACATTCAGATATGTATAAAGCTTCATTTCACCGCCCATTACCGGAAGCCTGTCCATCATCGCCGGTGACACAAGGATCCGGTAACCAATCCCCTGATTATCCAGGATCACCGCATCCTCCTCGATCATTTCCAGCGTTCCTTTAATATATCGAATCATATTTTCTCCATTCCGCCACAAAAACAAGCCGCCTCTGCCCGGAAACAGCGATTTGTGACACAAATATTTATTAAAAGTTTAGTCTTTTATTTCATATCCCCCCACAGACATTCCGGTATCCCAGTCCGACAGCCTGCTGAAATGACCGGTGGATCTCCCCAGCCATCCCTCTTCCATATATTTCAGGATCACATAAGGATGGATCCCCAGTTCCTCCGAGATCTGCAGAGCATTGCTGTTGGGATATTCCCGGAGATATCGCACAATATCATCCAACTGGTCATCATCCTTGCTCCGACACTCCTTACAGCACCATGTTCTGATCTTGGAATGAAACACTTTATGACAGTGTTTGCATACATTGGTATACATGATAATATCATCCTCATTTCTTCATTAGAAAAGTGTGGCAAACAGATTGAGTAGCGGCTGGATCAGTTTCCAGCTCATCGGACGGTTTAACCATTCCTCATATTTGATCTCTCTGCTTTCCTCAAACATTTTTTCAAAATCTTTGTGAATATCATTCTGGATCTTCTCCCCGGACATCCACACACCATTTTCATAATGCAGATAAAAACTCCGGTAATCCATGTTGATGGTTCCCACAATTGCCGCATCCTCTGTCAGGATCTGTTTGGCATGGATAAATCCCGGCGTATACTCAAAGATCCGTACGCCACCTTTCAACAGAGCTCCATAATTATAATTTGTCAGCATTTTGGCATACTTCTTATCCGGAATGTTCGGTGTCACAATACGCACATCCACCCCCCGGCGAACTGCTTCGATCAGGGACTGCTGCATATAATCCTCAATGATCAGATACGGTGTTGTTATATAAAGATACTGATCCGAGTACATGATCATCTGATTATAAATACTTTCAATGGGATTTTTCGGATTGTTGGCAGGACCATCCGAGATCACCTGACACCAGGTATCTCCTTTTTCCTCAGCCATCACCTTATATTTAAGATAATCCACATGCTCCTTATCCTGACCGCTTGCCTCCCACATCTGCAGGAAGACGACCGTAAGTCCCCACACTGCCTCCCCCTGTACCTTGATCCCGGTATCCTTCCAGACACCAAAGCGTTCCACCAGATTGGCATACTCGTCCGCAAGATTAAACCCACCGGTATAACCAACCTTTCCATCAATGACCATGATCTTCTGGTGGGAACGGAAATTCATATAAAGCTGGCTGGTATATTTCATGATCGGATTAAATACCCGTACTTCAAAGCCCTCATGCTCCAGAATCTGTTTAAAATATTTGCGGGTGCGGATCGCCGCTCCAAAATCATCGTACAGGAACTTAACTTCAACCCCTTCTTCGATCTTACGCTTGAGGATTTCGTGCATTTTATCCCACAAAGCCCCCTCAGCCACAATAAAAAAGTCGATCAGCACGAACTTCTCCGCTTTGTCCAGTTCCCGGAAGATTGATTCAAAAGCATCCTCTCCCATGGGAAAATACTCCACCTGATTTCCCTGGGTCAGCAGAAAATTCTCAGAAAGCATAAACTTGACCATCCTGCCGGAGACAGGATTATCCTCCGCATAGTCCACCCACAGATCATCATCCTGCACCAGAAACTTATTGCCATAGCTGATCTGCCGCATAATATGCGTATCCAGCTCCTTTTTCCGTTTGCTGGACCGGCCCCACAAAAAGTACAGAAGATATCCTGTGATCGGAAGCATCGTAATGATCGAGATCCAGGCAATCCTGTAAGATGGACTCTGATTCCGGTTAATGAGTGCCACGATCGCAGCCATCGAAAAAACCTGGATCAGATAATACCAGATTGTTCCATTTTTAATAATCTGCAGTGAAAAAATCATAACAATACAGACCTGTGCCAGAACGATCAGAGCAGTCAGGATCACCCTCAAAAAACCACTGGTATTATTCTGTATCCTTCCCTTTAATTCCCGGAGATAACTTTCTTCTCTCTCTTCCTCATGAAAATATTTATCATTTCCTCTGCGCTGATTCTTCTGATCCCATCTCTCATATGCGGCGTCTTTATCGAATATTTTCTTTTCTCCGATCTCCATCTGACCTCACTCCATTTCCAAACCAAAATTCACATTTCCTCTATTATATGATATCCTAACATAAAATACAAACACCAACCGGGAGACTGCTACATGAAAACAATACATTACACTTTACCGGATCCTCCGGATCGGTACGCTTTCCACCAGCCTATGGATCAGATCACATTTTTTGATATTGAAACAACAGGCCTTTCTGCAAAAACCGCTTCCATCTATCTGATCGGAGCCATGCATTATGACCATGCCGCCGGTAGCTGGGCACTGACACAATGGTTTGCGGATGACTACCAGAGTGAGCCAAAGATTGTAGAAGCCTTTTTATCCTATCTGGAAAACTTTACTTACCTGTATCATTTCAACGGATGCACCTTCGATATTCCATTTGTGACTGCCAAATGTGAAAAACACGGAATCAATCCGTCCCCAAAGGTCTCTGCCATGCTGGAAAATACCATCTCCAGCCGGACATGCGATCCGATCCCGGCTAACATCGACCTGCTGAAGGAGATCCGCCCCTTCAAAAAAAGACTGGGACTAGCAAAAGCAAACCAAACTTATCTGGAACACTGGTTAGGATTAAACCGGGAGGATATCTATAACGGAGGGCAGCTGATCAAGGTTTATTCCGAATATATGCAGCAAAAGATCCTTCACAAGGAAAAAGGAGCCGAGCTGGAAAAGCTGCTCCTGCTCCACAATCATGATGATATTGCCGGCATGATCCACGTATGCAGTATGCTGTCATACCAGGATTTCTTTTCCCCTTTGGAACCAAAAGCGGTCACCGTCTCCAAACTCCCCCCGGATCATCTGACGGTAGTTCTGCCGGTGCACCTTCCCCGGAAAGTCACTCTGGAACACACCTTTCCCGAGACAGACAAAACAAGTTTACAGCTTGAAAATGCCCGCCTTACACTGGACAAGACTGCCGCCACCCTGTCACTTCCTCTGTATCACGGAACCCTGAAATACTTCTTTCCGGATCATAAGGATTACTACTACCTGCCTCAGGAGGATACTGCCATCCACAAAAGTGTCGCCCAGTTTGTGGATGCATCCTGCCGCAGGAAAGCAACTGCCGCCAACTGTTTCACCAAAAAAGAAGGGATATTTCTTCCTTCTCTTTCTGCCAAAGAACCGGCCATGAAAGAAAACTGTTTTTATCATGCTTACAAAGTAAAGCCTGCGTTCTATCTGCTGCCGGATGACCCGGATGATATGAACCAGTTCTTAAGCAGTTATGTTTCCAGTGAGATATGTCATTTCTAGTTATTATGTGTTCATCATTTTTAAGGTGCCGACTTGAATTTCACGAAGGAATGCTGTAATATAAGGAATTATTGATATAAGACGAAACAACAAAGAAAAAGGGGAAAATTATGGAACTGTTTCAATTAAGATACTTTCTCGCCGTTGCCCAGTTTGAACACGTCACAAAGGCTGCCGAAAGTCTGCATGTGGCACAGCCTGCCGTATCCCAGGCTATCCGTCATTTAGAGGAGGAGCTGGATGTGACTCTTTTTGACCGGGAAAACCACCATATTGCACTAAACAGCAGCGGAAAACTTCTCCAAAGCAAGCTGTTACCTATTATTTCTTCTCTGGACAGACTTCCGGAGGAGATCAAAGAGGCTTCCCTAAAACAGCCTGTGATCCATATGAATCTCCGTTCAGCTTCTGCGATCGTTACAAACTGTATCATTTCTTACCGCAGTATCCATCCGGAAATAAAATTTAAACTTTCCCAGAAACCGGATGATCCTACTGCTGATTATATTGTTTCTGCCGTTCGCAGCGATACAGAGCTTCTGCCATCACAGCATCTCCTGTTTCAGGAAGATTTCTATCTGGCAGTACCGGCAGATTCCCGCATGGCATCCCTCTCCTCCATTAAGCTTGAAAAAACCGCCAAGGAATCCTATGTGAGTCTGGAAAGTAACCGTCCTCTGCGCGCCATCTGCGATCTGTTCTGCCAGTCCATTCATTTTACGCCGAATATTGTATATGAAAGTGACAATCCGGAAACTGTCCGTGACCTGATCGCCGCAGGACTCGGTGTGGGTTTCTGGCCACAGTACTGCTGGAAAAAGCCATCCCCGGATCAGGTAAAGCTGCTTTCCATTAATAAACCGGACTGCAGCCGTCAGGTAATCGCCTCGATTCCAAAGGCTTCCGCCCAGAATCCGGCAATCATGGAGTTTCATACATATCTTACGGACTGGATCCAAAAGAACCTGTTATCTGAGTGACCATCAGATAACAGGCTCTTTTCATTTTCCAAAACCACCTCGGTGGTTATATCACCGGAAATCCTCTCTGTCATATCAATCTCAGACACGCATATCGTCCTTACTGCTGTAACGAAGTCTTGACATCGCCCGCGCAAGGGAAGCCTTGGACATATAATATTCCTGAATGCTCTGCTTCTGGCGAAGCTGCTCTCTGGCACGCTCCTCCGCTTCTCTGGCTCTGCGGACATCGATCTCCTCCGGATGCTCTGCGGTGTCCACCAGAATGCTGACACGGTTATTGATCACCTGGGCGAACCCGGTACCTACCACACCCGTGATCCATTCTCCATCCTCAGTCTGGATCCGCAGTTCTCCCACTTCCACTGCAAAGACCATATTTTCGTGATGTGCCTGAATCTCCTTTTCACCGTCCTCCAAAGGGATCACCACCTGACGGCAGCGTCCCTCAAAGAACACACGGTCACAGGCAGTCACATTCAATAAAAATGTATTCTCCATAATCAACCCTCACTTATGCCGTCAAAGCTGTTTCTTACCCTTCTCAATCACCTCATCAATGGTTCCCACATTGAAAAATGCCTGTTCCGGATAATCGTCCATCTCACCGTCGATGATCATCTTAAAGCCCCGCACCGTCTCCTTCAAAGGTACATATTTCCCCGGTACACCGGTAAAGGTTTCTGCCACATGGAACGGCTGTGACAGGAAACGCTGTATCTTTCTGGCACGGTACACCGTGATCTTATCTTCCTCGGAAAGCTCCTCCATTCCTAGGATGGCAATAATATCCTGAAGCTCTGTATACTTCTGCAGGATCTCCTGTACTCTGCGGGCAGTCTCATAATGCTCTTTTCCTACGATATCCTCCTCCAGAATACGGGAGTTTGATTCTAACGGATCTACTGCCGGATAAATACCCTGCTCCACAATCTTTCTGGAAAGCACCGTTGTGGCATCCAGATGGGCAAAAGTCGTTGCCGGAGCAGGATCGGTCAGATCATCTGCCGGTACATAGACAGCCTGTACCGAAGTAACGGAACCGTTTTTCGTCGATGCAATCCTCTCCTGTAGCTCACCAACCTCATTGGCAAGGGTCGGCTGATAACCTACCGCTGACGGCATACGTCCTAACAACGCCGATACCTCAGAGCCTGCCTGCACAAAACGGAAAATATTATCAATGAACAAAAGTACATCCTGATGCTCCTCATCCCTGAAATATTCTGCCATGGTAAGTCCTGTCTCAGCCACTCTCATACGGGCTCCCGGCGGCTCATTCATCTGCCCGAACACTAATGCGGTTTTATTCAGTACACCAGATTCCTTCATCTCAGACCAGAGATCATTTCCCTCACGGGAACGCTCACCGACACCGGTAAAGATCGAATAGCCGCCATGCTCCGTGGCAACATTCTGGATCAGCTCCTGGATCAGCACTGTTTTACCAACACCGGCACCTCCAAAAAGTCCGATCTTACCACCCTTGGCATACGGCGCCAGAAGATCAATGACCTTGATGCCTGTTTCCAGCACCTCTACCGCCGGACTCTGTTCTTCAAATCCCGGTGCATCCCGGTGAATACACCAATGCTTTTCTTCCTTCAGATCCTCTCCCTTATCAATGGTATCTCCCAGCACGTTAAACAAACGTCCCAGCGTCTTCTCCCCAACGGGCACCTGAATTCCGCTTCCGGTGGCTGTTACCTCCATGTCCTTATGAAGGCCTTCACTGGATGCCAGCATAATACAGCGCACCGTATTATTTCCAATGTGCTGCGCCACCTCCATCACACAGCGCTTTCCGTCATTATCCACTTCCAACGCATCTTTGATATATGGAAGATCGCTGTCCTCAAATTCCACATCGATGACAGGACCGGATATCTGAACTATCTTTCCTTTTTTCATAATCATAACCATGCCTTTCTGCACATTATGTACTATTTTTTGCGTTTCTGTGCTTTCGCACCACTGATAACCTCTGTAATCTCCTGTGTGATCGCCGCCTGACGCACACGGTTATATTCAATGGAAAGCTGCGCCAGGATCTGCTTTGCACTATCCGTTGCCGACTGCATTGCCATCATTCTGGCATTATGCTCACTGGCATAGGACTCCACCAGCGCACCATAGATAAATCCATTGACGTAATTGGGTACCAGATGATTTAATATCTTCTCCCAGGACGGCTGCGGCGTCAGTGTCTCCTGATACACATCTACCGGAAGCTTCGCTGCAAATTTGTCCTTTTCCAGCGGCAGAAGCTTTCTCATCTCCGCCTCTGCTGTCACGGCATTTTCCATGCGTGTGTATAAAATATACACCTCGTCCAGCTCCCCCTTCTGATATCGTTCGATAATATCATCGGTGATCATCCGGGCTCTGTGCAGACTCGGATCCTGCACGGTGTACTTAAAGTGCTTATGTACCCGGAGTCCTTCCCTGGCAAAATACTGTCTGCCCAGTTCTCCCAGTACAAAGAGACTGTTCTTTCCACCCTGTTCAAACAGGGAATGTGCTATTTTAAATATATTATGGTTATAGGCACCGGCAAGCCCCTTGTCTGCCGTTACCACAATGTAACCGACTTTCTTTTCCGATACGGGAATATGCTCCGTATCGCGGAAATAAATGCTTTCCAGATCAGGCGTATGACGAAGAATACGCTGGAATGCCTGCTGCAGCGTATAAAAATACGGTTCGGTATCTGCCAGTTTTTTCTTTGCCTTCTGCAGCTTTGTGGAAGAGATCATATACATTGCATTCGTGATCTTCATGGTATCCTTAATGCTTTTCATACGCTTCTGTATTTCCTTGGTATTTGCCATGCTCGTCTCCATTCTCTGTGCCTCCTGCCGGACATGACCGGTCAGGCACAGACCTGCTGCTATTGATTCTGACCAAGAAACTCCTCTGCCACAGACAGGATCTGATCTCTCAGATCGTCCTCCAGCACCTTTTCTGTCTGTATCTTTTGTGCAATCTCCGGATGCAGATCCTGAAAATATGCCAGCATCTTTCCCTGGGTTTCCTTGATCTGCTCCTTCGGAATATCAAGGAACAGTTTTCCGGTTGCCACAACCAGCGTGATCACCTGCTCTGCCAGAGACATCGGATGACCAAGGGGCTGTTTCAAAAGCTCCATCAGACCATTACCGTATGCAAGCTGCTTCTTTGTCTCGTCATCCAGATCGGAACTAAACTGTGTAAACACTTCCATCTCACGGAACTGTGCCAGATCAATACGGATCGTACCGGATGCCTTCTTCATCGCTTTCGTCTGTGCCGCTCCACCCACACGGGATACAGAAAGACCTACATTGACCGCCGGGCGCATACCGGAGAAGAACAGATCACTCTCCAGAAAGATCTGTCCGTCTGTAATAGAAATAACATTTGTAGGAATGTATGCAGATACATCTCCTGCCTGTGTCTCAATGATCGGAAGTGCCGTAATGGATCCTCCGCCCAACTCGTCGCTGAGTCTGCTGGAACGCTCCAGCAGACGGGAATGCAGATAGAACACATCTCCCGGATAAGCCTCACGTCCCGGGGAACGCTCTAACAGCAGGGAAAGAGCACGGTATGCCACCGCATGCTTTGACAGATCATCATAGACGATTAATACATCCTTTCCCTGATACATAAAATACTCTGCCAGAGCTGTTCCGGAGTACGGTGCAATATATTCCAGAGATGCCGACTCACTTGCCGTTGCCGACAGCACGATGGAATATTCCATTGCATCATTTTTCTCTAAGGTATTTACCAGCTTTGCTACCGTAGAAGCCTTCTGTCCAATGGCCACATAGATGCAGATCACATCCTTGCCCTTCTGGTTCAATATGGCATCCATGGCGATAGAGGTTTTACCGGTCTGACGGTCTCCAATGATCAATTCACGCTGTCCACGTCCGATGGGGAACATGGAATCAATCGCAAGAATACCGGTCTCCAACGGTTCTGTGACCGATTTCCGGTCAATGATCCCCGGTGCCTCACACTCGATCGCACGGTAATCGGAAGCCTCGATATCTCCTTTTCCGTCAATGGGTGCTCCCAGAGCATTGACCACACGTCCCAGATAGTTTTCTCCTACCGGGATACCGGCACGCTTTTTGGTCCTGGTCACCTTCATGCCCTCACGGATCCCATTGTCCTTGCCCAGCACAATACAGCCGATCTGGGTACGCTGGATATCCTGAACCATTCCCTTGATCCCGTTTTCAAAGATCACAATCTCACCGTACATGGCATGCTCCATCCCATAGATCGTTGCAATCCCGTCACCAACCCAGATCACGGTACCAACTTCGTGTTCCCGGCTTTCTGCTTCATAGTTTTCAATCTCGCTTTTTAATATTGAAATTATATTTTCTGAGCTGATCGCACTCACATTATCATCTCCTAGCCTTTTACTGCCTACACCTGTGGCGTACCAGTAATTAATTTTTCTCTCATGCAGTTGATACTGCCCCGCAGGCTCCGGTCAATCTCCAGATCACCGATACGGATCACAAAGCCTCCGATCAGCTCCGGCAGCGGCTCCAATGCAAGCTTCACCTCACTGCATTCCAACTGACTGCACAATTTCTTTTCTATCCGGGCAAGCTGCTCCTTTTCGGGCTTTTCTACATAATACAAAATGCCCCTTCGGATCTTTTCACTGTCATCATACCAGTTTTCATATGCCTGGAACATATCCGGCAACAGATCCATTTCCCGGTTGTCACATACTACCTTCAGAAATACCTGTATCTCCTCCGGAAAGATCCTCTCAATGAGTCTGTGCTTCTCCCCGGCTTTCACAACCGGACTCTCCATCACTTCCCGCAAAGGCTCTGACTGCTTCCATATCTCTTCCGCCTCTGCCACGGTCTGCCGGTCCATGCCCAATAGAAATAATACTTTTCCATAATTAATTGCTGTCTGATTCATGGGCCTCACCTGCTCCTGCTATGTAACTGTCATAAATGGATCCATTGGATGCGGCTCCTGTATTCTGGGTAAGGATCTTTTCGGCTGCTGCCATGGCCACCTGTGCCACCTGCTTCTGCATGCCGTCCATCGCCCTTTCCTTCTCTGCCTCTACATCCTTTCGGGCTTTATCCATAATATGACCTGCCTGCTTCTCTGCTTCCATCACTCTGCTTTCATATTCCTTCCGGGCACGTACCTTGGAGTCCTCCAATATCTTCTGGGACTGATCCTTTGCGTCCGCCAGCAGACCTTCATACTGTTCCTTGAGCTGCAGTGCCTGTTCTTCTTTGCCTGCGGCTGAAGCAAACTGTCCGTCGATCAACTGTTTTCTCTGTTCCAGTACCGACTGGATCGGACCGATCAGAAAATGACGCAATGCCACATAAAGTATCAGCAGGTTGATCAATGTAAAGACGATTCCGTCTAAACGTAACATATCACATCGCCAGCCTTTCTCTGATTTTGTGTGCTGCAGACTATTTCAATCTGCAGTACCGGTTATTACTGATTACTTTAATAATAAGATGATCAGCAATGCGATAACGAAACCGTAAATAGCAGTTGCCTCTGCCAGTGCACAGCCAAGCACCAGGTTGATCTTGATCTTTGGCTCAGCCTCCGGCTGTCTTGCAATGGCATCTACTGCCTTTGATGTAGCCAGTCCAATACCGATTCCTGCTCCAATACCTGTTAAAACTGCGATTCCTGCTCCAATTGCGATTAACTGTGTCATAATGATTCTCCTCTTTTCTCTTAATTTCTTACTCTTTTATCATTCCACTGCGGTTGCCTCTCCAATATATAAGGAGGTCAGAAATACAAAAACAAACGCCTGTATCAGACCATCGAATATATCAAAGTAACAACTGAATACTGCCGGCAGCACTGCCGGAACAACAAGCTTGATCAACTCCATAACTACATAGGAGCCAAGCACATTACCAAACAATCGCATACAAAGCGATAACGGTCTGGTAAACACCTCAAGCAGATTGATCGGTGCAACGATCCAGATCGGCTCTCCAAAACTTTTCAGCCATCCTTTTCCTCCCTTTGCACGGATCCCGGCAAACTCTACGATCAGGATACTCATGATCGCCATTCCTGCCGTCACTCCCATATCCTTCGTTGGTGGCTTCAGTCCCACAAGACCGATCAGATTTGCAACGGCAATGTAGATCAATACACTGATCAGATATGGCAGATATGCTGTTCCTTTTTCCCCCAGCAGTTCTCCAAAGAAATTCTGTGCTGTCTGATATCCCGCTTCCAATGCAAGCTGTACCTTTCCCGGATTTTCAACACTCAGATTTCTTGTCAATAATATAGAGACAATAATCAAAACTGCCATGATGATCCACGTTACAACGACCGATTCCGGAACTGCGATCCCGCCGGATACCGGAATCGTAAATGCTGTGTTGCAATTTAATTCCTCTAGCAGCTCCTTTGTTAATTCCTCCGTAGTGCTCACTTCCTTCCCTGGCATTTGCCATATTTTTGCCACGTTTTTCATTATATGCACACCGCCCCAAATGTCTAATAACTTGTAATTATTTTGTTATATCAAACTTTTATGATGATATCTTTTGTGCATTTCTTCATAAACATAAAAAGACACCGCCCTGAGGGCGATGCCTTTTTATGTTCGTGAAAATGAAATTATTCTGCGTTTGCAAGAATCTCTTTCTTGTTGTAGCTTCCGCATGCCTTGCATACTCTATGTGGCATCATCAGAGCACCACACTTGCTGCACTTTACAAGATTTGGAGCAGTCATTTTCCAGTTTGCTCTTCTACGATCTCTTCTTCCCTTAGAAGATTTATTCTTTGGACAGATAGACATTTTCTTACACCTCCTACTGTTATCCTACTTTGCTTTTTACAACACTTTTTCGATTATATCAATTGCTGTATTGTTTGTCAACCATTATTTTTCAACAACTGCGACCGTTTCTCTGGCAATTTTTAATTCCTCGTTAGTCGGAACAACCCATACCGGAATACTACTGTCATCTGTAGAAAGAAGAAGCTCTTCTCCTCTGACTGTATTGGCCTCCTTGTTGAGCTTAATGCCCAGTGCAGAAAGCCCTTCAACGATACGTCCACGTACCACCAGGTTATTCTCACCGGCACCTGCTGTCAGGGCAATGGCATCGGCACCACCGATGGCTGTGTGGTATGCACCAATATATTTGATCACTCTGTATACCAGCACCTCTAATGCATTGTGGGCTGCCTCGTTTCCTGCATCCTCCTCTTCCAGAAGATCTCTGTAATCGTTAGACAGACCGGAAATACCGAGAACACCAGACTCCTTATTTAACATCGTCAGAACATCACTGACTGATTTGTTTTCCTTATTGCAGATAAACTCTACGATCGCCGGATCAATGTCGCCGGAACGGGTACCCATCACAAGACCCTCTAACGGAGTCATGCCCATACTGGTATCGACAGACTTGCCATTAACAACAGCGGAAATGCTTGCACCGCTTCCGATATGGCAGATGATCATCTTGGAATTGTTGATATCAAGACCAGCGAGCTGTGCCAGTCTCTCAGAAACGAAGCTGTGGCTTGTACCATGAAAACCATAACGGCGGATGCCGTACTGCTCATAATATTTCTTTGGAATTCCATATAAATATGCCTTTGGTGGCATTGTCTGATGGAATGCCGTATCAAATACTGCAACATTCGGCACACCTGGCATGATCTTCTGACAGGCGCGGATACCAAGAATATTGGCCGGGTTATGCAGTGGTGCTAATGCACTGCACTCCTCGATCTCACGGATCACATTCTCATCGATCAGTACGGAAGAAGAAAACTTCTCACCGCCATGTACCACACGATGGCCAATGGCTTCGATCTCATCCAGAGATTTCAGGATTCCATGCTCCGGAGCTACCAAAGCATCAAGAACGGTCTTCATCGCTACGGAATGATCCGGAATGTCTACGGATTTCTCCAGTTTCTCGCCCTTCACCTTGATAGAAAAGATACCATCCAGTCCGATTCTCTCACACTGACCGGAAGCACTGACCTCCTCTGTCTCAGAATCGATCAGCTGATATTTTAATGATGAGCTGCCGCAGTTTACTACAAGAATTTTCATAACATATTTCCTCCATTTATATTACTGTAACTGTGCCTGTACTGCCGTCAGGGCGATAACACCTGTGATATCCTCTGCAGAACAGCCACGTGACAGATCATTGACAGGACTGGAAAGACCCTGCAGCATTGGTCCGTATGCCTCCGCCTTTGCAAGACGCTGTACTAACTTATAAGAAATATTACCACAATCCAGGTTCGGGAATACAAGGACATTTGCCTTACCTGCCACCTCACTGCCCGGCGCCTTGGCCTTTGCAACCTCCGGTACGATCGCTGCATCTGTCTGAAGCTCACCGTCAATGACTAACTGTGGATACTTCTCATGTGCGATCCGGGTAGCCTCAACCACCTTGTCCACCAATGGATGCTTGGCACTTCCCTTCGTAGAATGGGAAAGCATTGCAATGATCGGGTTGCCTCCCACCAGATTACGGAAGCTCTTGGAACTGGAATGTGCAATGGCAGCCATCTCCTCTGCATTCGGATCCTGATTCAGACCGCAGTCTGCGAAAAGGAAAGTTCCATGCTCACCATACTCACAGTTTGGCACATCCAGAATAAAGAAACCGGATACCAGCTCTGTGCCCGGTGCAGTCTTTAAGATCTGCAGGGATGGGCGAAGCACATCTGCGGTAGCATGGCAGCATCCAGCCACCATACCGTCGGCATCCTTGCATTTCACCATCATTACACCAAACATTATATAATTATTTAATAACTGCTCTCTTGCAGACTCCAATGTCATTCCCTTTTTCTTACGAAGCTCATACAAAAGATTTACATACTCATCAAGCTTTGGAGATGTCTCCGGATTTACTACCGTGATCCCATCCAGTTCTACATCCAGCCAGTGAGCACCATCTCTGATCTTTTCCTCATCTCCCACCATAACAAGCTTAGCGGTGCCTTCCTTTAGCACCTGTGCCGCTGCGATAAGGGTTCTCTTATCTCTTGTTTCCGGCAATACAATTGTCTTTACATCCTGCTTTGCTCTTGCTTTAATCTCGTCAATAAACTTCATGATATCCTCCATTCTGCCTTCGAGCTATGGCATAAATCAAAAATCACCCAATTAATTTAAGTATAATGGATTCCCTTCTCTTTGTCTAGTGCATTTTATGATGTAACTGTGGTATACTGATACACAAATGAAGCGAATCAATCGTTATCCGGAAAGGAGCGGCTAGATGATAAAATTTACCGGAATCGTTGCAGAATACAATCCATTTCATAATGGTCATAAGCACCAGATCGAGTATCTGCGTTCTCTGGGTGCGGAGATGGTCGCCGTGGCGATGAGCGGCAATTTTGTCCAGCGGGGAGCACCTGCCTGGATCGATAAATATACCCGTACACAGATGGCACTCTCCCAGGGTGCCGATCTGGTATTTGAGCTGCCCACCGTCTATGCATTATCCAGTGCAGAGCATTTTGCGTTTGGTGGTATCTCTTTATTAAATGCACTTCATATGGACAGCTTCTGTTTCGGATGCGAGACACCTTCTCTGCCGTTGCTGAATGCTGCAGCAGAGCTGCTGCAAAAAGAGCCGGACGAATACCGCCAGACTCTACAGGGGCAGTTAAAAGCGGGCGCATCCTATCCTGCTGCCAGAGAAACTGCCCTGCGCCGGAGTATGCCGGAGCTCCCGACGGATTTTCTTTCCGGTGCCAACAACATTCTGGCACTGGAATACCTGAAAGCATTAAAAAACATGCACAGCACCATGACACCGGTTCCCATCCGGCGCACAGATTCCGGATATCACAGCACGGAGCTTTCCGATGGAACATTTTCCTCCGCTTCGGCTATCCGTTCTTCTTATAAGGAAACAAAGTCTCTGAAGGATGTCTCCCGTGCTCTTCCCGAGAAGGTTCTGACTCTGCTTGAAGACCGTTCCGGCCACTTCGGTATGGAGACTGCCGATTTTGATACGCTCCTTTACTATGCACTGCGCCGGGCCGTACGGAAAGGCACCCTGACCCATTACGGGGACATGGTTGAGGAGCTTGCCAACCGTATCGAAAAGTCTCTTGCAGATTATCAGAATGCAGAAACCTTTATCCTTTCCTTAAAAAGAAAGAATATCACATATTCCCGGATCTGCCGCTGCCTGTTCCAGCTTCTTCTTGAGATTCCTTCCGAATACGTAAATGGTACCTCCCATCCGGTTCCCTATCTGCGCCTTCTGGGTATGCGCCGATCCAGAAGCAGCTATCTGCGACGGATCACCGAAGTTCCGGTTCTCACAAAAATGGCAGATGCCTGGGATATTTTGTCTGATCTCCCCTGTCCTTATGCAAAGGATTTTCTTTCCTTTGATCTATTTGCCGCTGATCTTTACCGGCAGGTTCTGCTGCAAAAAACAGGCACTTTGATCCCGGATGAATACCATGCCGGTATTATGATCATGGATTAACTCTCTCCTTAAAATGACATTTTTTTCAATTAACCCCTACCCATTTTGGTCATTTATGGTTATAATAAAAAACTGTGGGCATCAAAGCCCACATGATACAACTGTTTTGTCGTGCTGCACAAAGCAGTCCGGTATAATCCTTCTAAACAGTCTGCTGTTATATCCGGATCATACCTGTTACTAGACCTGCAGCACAGAAATGAGGATAAAGATGGGTGTAACCTACGTAAAAGAAGTAATGTCACCGGAGGAATTACTGGAAGCATACCCACTTCCAGCAGAGCACAAGAAATTAAAAGAAGCGCGTGATGCCGAGATCAAAAAGGTCTTTACCGGGGAATCCGATAAGTTTTTGGTCATCATCGGACCATGTTCTGCAGATAACGAAGATTCTGTCTGCGATTATATAAATCGTCTTGCCAAGGTACAGGATAAGGTTTCTGACAAGATTCTGATCATCCCTCGTATCTATACCAATAAACCACGTACTACCGGACAGGGCTACAAGGGAATCGTTCATCAGCCGGATCCTGAGAAAGAGCCTGACCTTCATGATGGTCTCATCGCCATGAGAAAAATGCATCTCCGCGCCATTGCAGAGACACATTTATTTGCAGCCGACGAGATGCTATACCCTGAGAACTGGCCTTATATCTCAGATATTCTCTCTTACGTTGCAGTGGGTGCACGTTCCGTAGAGGACCAGCAGCACCGTCTGACTGTCAGCGGCTTTGATATTCCATGTGGTATGAAAAACCCTACCAGTGGTACTTTAAGCATTATGCTTAACTCCTGCATCGCAGCACAGAGCAGCCACACCTTTATGTATCGTCAGTGGGAGGTCAAAACAGACGGAAATCCACTGGCACACACAATCCTGCGTGGTGCAGTCAATAAGCATGACCAGTCTATGCCAAACTATCATTACGAGGATCTGGTTCTTCTGAATGAAATGTATCAGCAGCTTGATCTGAAGAATCCTGCCTGCATCGTGGATGCAAACCATGCAAATTCCAACAAACAGTATTATGAGCAGCCTCGTATCGTATCCGAGGTTCTTCACAGCCGTAACGTTTCTGATGATATCAAGAAGCTTGTGAAGGGTGTCATGATCGAAAGCTATATTGAGCCGGGCAATCAGAAGATTTCCGAGCATATCTACGGTAAATCCATCACAGACGCCTGCCTTGGCTGGGATGAGTCTGAGCGTCTTATTTATGATATTGCAGAGAAGCTGTAATGTTACGGAAAGGGAAAACTGGAGCTTTGCTTTTGATCTTCACTTTGTTATAAGCATTTTCCTATATGTCAAAAAGCCATATCTTGTAACTTTTGAGAAGATATGGCTTTTTCTGTTGAGTTACTTATTATATTTAAGATCATATGATGCATAATCTTACACATTATCAATCTGCCAGTCGATCGGCTCCACTCCATTTGCCTTCAGAAAATCATTCGCCTGACTGAAATGCTTACAGCCAAAGAAACCACGATATGCCGACAGCGGACTTGGATGAGGTGCCTTCAGGATCAGATGCTTTGGATTCGTCAGCATCGGGATCTTGCTTTGTGCCGGTCTGCCCCAGAGCATATAAACAATTGGCCGGTCCTGCGCATTGACTGCCTGGATCACAGCATCCGTAAACTGCTCCCAGCCCTTTCCCTGATGGGAAGCTGCCTGATGGGCCCGCACCGTCAGAACCGTGTTTAACAACAGAACCCCCTGATCTGCCCACTTCTTCAGATAACCGTTATTGGGAATGTCGCATCCCAGATCGTCATGAAGCTCTTTGTAAATATTTTGCAGAGAAGGCGGAATCTCCTTTTGATCCTCCGGTACCGAAAAAGACAATCCATGAGCCTGATGAACATTATGATAAGGATCCTGTCCCAAAATCAGGACTTTAACCTTTGATAACGGTGTAAAATGAAATGCATTAAAAATATCATCTGCCGGTGGATAAACCACAACCCGGCTGTACTCCTCTTTCACAAAATTAAATAAATCTCTGTAGTATGGCTTGGAAAACTCTCCCCGGATCGCATCCAGCCAGTCATTCGTGATCATTGCCATCCTTAGTTCCTCTTTTCTATATTCGAAATGCTTATTACAAATGTCTGATAAATAGCTCTTTCTTTTTGCAAAATTTATGTGGCTTTTATCTCTTTTATCGTTGTTGATTTCACCATAGGATTACAGACGTACGGAAATCCCCTCATCCCGGAGATATTCTTTCACCTGACGGATCGTCAGCTCCTTGTAGTGAAATAACGATGCGGCAAGCACTGCCTCTGCATGTCCCTCTGTAAAAGCATCCTTAAAATGCTCCAGCTTGCCGGCTCCACCGGAGGCAATCACCGGAATCGGTACATTATCCGAAATGATCCGGGTCAGTTCATTATCATATCCCGCCTTTGTCCCATCACAGTCCATGCTTGTCAAAAGAATCTCACCCGCTCCAAGCTCGGCTGCCTTCATAGCCCATTCTACCGCATCGATCCCCATATCGACTCTGCCGCCGTTTTTATATATATTCCATCCGCTTCCGTCCTCTCGGCGTTTTGCATCAATGGCAACCACCACACACTGGCTGCCAAACTTCATTGCCGCTTCCGAGATCAGCGTCGGATTCATAATGGCCGCTGTGTTTACCGACACCTTATCCGCACCTTCTCTGAGGATCACCTTAAAATCCTCCACGGTGCGGATTCCTCCCCCCACGGTAAACGGAATAAAAACAGTCTCTGCCACCCGGCGTACCATATCAATCTTGGTGGCTCTGGCATCCGAGGAAGCGGTAATATCCAAAAATACCAGCTCATCTGCGCCTTCCCGTCCATACGCTGCGCCAACCTCTACCGGATCCCCGGCATCCTTCAGATCCACAAAATTTACACCTTTAACCACTCGTCCCTCATGAACATCCAGACATGGGATCACTCTCTTTGTAAACATATATCCTCCATTCTGATGCCACACCTACGGCATCCTACGTCATTTCCTTTGATGTCATACTGTCTACAGATCACAGAAGTTTCTCAGAATCTGCAGTCCCACGTCACCGCTCTTTTCCGGATGAAACTGACACGCAAACACATTCCCATGCTCCACAGAGGCATGGATCGGCACAATATAATCGGTAGTTGCCGCCACATCCTCCGGATGATCTGCCTTGAGATAATAGGAATGAACAAAATATACATATGACTGATTCTCAATGCCCCGGAACAATCTGGCGCCCTCTTTGATCTCAATGGAATTCCATCCCATATGAGGAATCTTGTAGCCTTCCTTGGGCGGAATGGATACGATCTCTCCATCCAGAAGACCTATGCCCTCCACTCCCGGAGACTCATCGCTGCTGCGGAACAAAAGCTGCAATCCCAGACAGATCCCCAAAAACGGTGTGCCTGCTGCCGCCACCTTCCGGATCACCTCTACCAGCCCAAACCGGTGCAGCTTCTCCATGGCATCACCAAATGCACCGACCCCCGGCAGGATCACCTTGTCAGCCCCCAGAATGGTTTCCGCATCTCTGGTTACAACACAATCCTCTCCCAGAGAAACCAGTGCTTTTTCCACGCTCTTTAAATTACCTGCATCATAGTCTATTATAGCTATCATTGTTGTATATCACCTCTGTTGTCGTTGTTTTGTATGGTAAAAGTGTACCACATACGGGGAGGGTTGTCGATATGGGGATTCGTCTGAAAGTTATTTATGTTATCTAGGTATTTTATTTTTTCATTATTTATGATATATTATTTTCGTGGACAATAAAGGAGGATCATAATGGCAGCAAGAAACAGCTTTAAAAGTGGCTCCTGTGAAATGATCGTGTTACATATCCTAAAAAATTACGGTGACTGTTATGCTTATCAGATTTCACAATATATCAAAAAATACTCCAACGAAAAATTATATTTCCCCGAGGGGTCTCTGTATCCGGCTTTTTATAAGTTGATTGATCACCACTACATTTCTGACTACAAAATGAAAACCGGGAAAAGACAGGTAAAGGTTTTCTATCATATTGAACCTGCCGGAGAAAAGCGATTGGAGCAGCTCTTATCAGACTATCGGTCATTGGTCGATAGCATTGATACCCTGTTAGCATTTGACTTTGCATCATTAAAGGAGACACAAGATGAATAAAAACGGAAAACAATATTATCGGGAAATTAAAACAATTTTCCCCTCAAAAGGCAAGAATGAACGTAGATTATTAAAAAGATACAAATCCCGGATCACTGAATTATGTGATGCCACTCCTGATATTACCTACGATGCTATCCTTCAGGAGCTCGGGACTCCCATTGATGTGATCACAGATTATTATGAAAACGTGGAAACAGATTATCTCATGAAACGTCTACAGACCACAAAATTGATCCGTCATGTCATTTATATTATGCTGATCGTTACTTTACTATTATTGATCGTAAGCATTGCATTTAACTACAAATTATATATTGATGCTACGCGTGCTATTCCAACGATACAGGAAACCATAATCAAATAAAATGAAAATGCACTTAATCGGGATATAAGTGCATTTTATTTTGTCTGTCATCCGCTTCCATTTTTTCGTCACTTTACTATTTTATTAGTCCATCCTCCATCTCCAAAATATAATCCGCTCCCTCTGCCACATGCATATCGTGTGTAACGATCAGGCAGGTTTTATGAAACTCCCGATGAATCCGATGAAGAAGTTCCATGACTTCCCCGCTTGTCTTCTGATCCAGATTGCCGGTAGGCTCATCACACAGAATGACCGCCGGATTATTGACCAGTGCCCGGGCAATCGCAACTCTCTGCTGCTGTCCACCGGAAAGCTGTGTCGGTGTGTGGTCCTGCCGCTCCAGGATTCCAAGCTGATCCATAAGCTTTTCCAGATACTCCCGGTCCGGCTTTTTTCCCGCCAGCATCATCGGCAGAGCAATATTTTCCCGGACACTCAATTCATCCAGAAGCGAAAAATTCTGAAAAACAAATCCGATCTTCTCACTCCGCACTTTCGCTAACTGTTTTTCCCGGCAGGCACATAAATTCACTCCGTCAATGATCACCTCGCCGGAGGTCGGCATATCCAGCCCCCCCAGACAATGCATCAGGGTAGATTTTCCACTTCCACTGGTTCCCGTCAGGGCAATAAATTTTCCCTCTTCCACTGACAGATTCACGCCCCGCAATGCCTCCACTTTCTGATCTCCCACCTGATAAATCTTATATAAATCCTTTGTTTGTAGTGCTGTTTTATTCATAAATTCCCTCTTTTCTGTTTATTGCTATCTGCTTTTGCCTCCTGCATCAAGTTAATAAGTATCCCTGCGTATGGTTTCCGATACACTTTGTTTCCGGATATAATAAATCTGCGGCAACATTGCAAGCAGTGTTAAGAGAAGCACTTCTCCTGTCATGGTGAACAGCACAGCCACCGGATGATATCCAAAGAGATTATAAATATATGGAACTTCATAATACCATTGCCCATTCACGATACCGTCTTCTCCCCAGGCTCCACTTTCTAACTGTTTCCTGATAAAGAGAAAAAACATCTGGCACAAGGAGACCGGAATCAGAGAGACAACTGCACCGATCAGAGGATTGATGAGATTCTGCTTCATAATAAGACCTTCCAGACTGTTCAATGGCATTCCAAGTGCCCTGAGCTTCGCAATCGTCCGGGAATTTCTCTGTATCCGGCTGTAAAATTTAATTCCCGCCGCGGCAATTCCCAGCACGATCAGCATTCCCATCATGATGTAGCATAAAAACATCGTATCCCCGATATTCTGCTGCATTCTTTTATGAATCTCATACGTGGAATTGTAAGATATCCCCTTGCATTTTCCAAATGCCTGATACCATTCCTGATCAACTTTGGAGAGGTCAGCATTTTTGTTCAGATCAAAATCCACCTCGGTATAAAGCTGATCCGGAAGTCCCCATTTTTCGAAAGACTGCGGCATACACACCATGGTCATTGCATAGTTCTCTGCATCCGCCTCCCCCCAGGTTGGTGACGGCGGCTCTCCGTCCAGAACATCAGAATACGGAATACAGAACCGTTTCAGCAGCTTTTCATCATTCAGCATCACAACGGCACCGATCTTCGTCCTGATATTTTTCCGTTTTCCGACAGCATAAGCAGTCAGCTCCACCCGTTTTCCAAAATCGGGTTCTGTGACCATCTTTTTATACACCGGATTCAGGTGATACCTCTGCGGTCGAAATGAACTGAACATGTATTGTTCTTCCTGTTCTGTTAATGCAATATCGCTGACCGGAAGAGTGTCTCCCGGCTGAAACACATTCATAATATCGTACTGCATATTTTTCGGGATCACAATGAGGACTTCCTCCCCACTTTTTATCTTTTCCGGATCGATCGTTCCCTCATCAATATAATCCGACAGCAGCTTTAAGTCTTCCTCCTGTACACCGACGGACGGCAGGGAATAAATCTTCTCGTCCGCAGTATATCCCGTGTTTTTGATCCTTGCTTCCTGTGCCTCATAAAGGGCGTTTCGGAATTTGTTTTTTGAGGCAGACAACGTCCGCAGGCTCAGATAATCAGGCATCCTTTTGTCATCCTTTTTGGTATAAGCCAGACGGGTCGATTTATTGACGATCCGGGCAAAGGAATTTTTGATCTCCTTTTTCCTGCGAAATTGCTCATAGATTTCCGGCTCAATGCCATAATCATGATGATTTTCCACTGCAAAATCATACAGGGATGCCTGCTTTGTTTTTTCCGCCGTATAATACCATTCATCAAGTCCGGCTTCTTCCAGAGTCGCTTTTTCTTCCACATTATTTTTATCTGCCAGTGCATGAAAATAGTTGTATCCAAGGAAACAGGTCCCCATCAGGACACAGAGAATGATCAGAACCGCAGGATCATGAAAGGAAATCCTTGCTCCCACCAGTCTGCGCCAGCTATATCTGGAAAGCTTGACCCTTCTTTGTTTCTTTTTACGCTTCTTGACGGAATACCTGTGATCCATCAATGCGATCGGTGTCATTTTCCCCATTCGGATCAGTGGAAACACAATGGAGATCATACTGCTGGCCATCATAACCACCAACGCATAGATCCACGGAGAAACAGTCACGGATTCCACATATACTCCCGGATGAAAGCCAAGGGGAAGATCTATCCCATAAACCGGACACACCACCCGGACCAGTAAGATATGTACAAGGCCCCCAAGAACGATACCAACTCCTGTAAAACACAGGACCAAAATGAACAGTTCCACAAACAGATATATACATACTCTGGTCCGGGTCATGCCAATGCTGCGAAGAACCGCCGCTTCTTTGGAACGGTCCTCCAAAAGACTTCGTATCATACTGACAACGGAAATCGTTACAACAACAAACATCAGCACCCCAAATAAAGGAATGACCACAGAGGAATAAAAATCTTTCCAGACATCTCCGTTTTTTAAAGCCTTCAAAGCATTTTCTACTGTCATCTCTCCGTATTGATTGGAAATCTGTGCAGTAATCCCCAGGATATAAGAAAAAGCAAAAGATCTTCCAAACACGACATCATACCCTTTCAGATGTTTCAGTCCGCTTTTGCCAAGCCGCGTAACCAGTTTATCCGTATCCCGGTCCGCCTGAATAAAAGCTGTGACGTAGTCACTATGAAAGCGATCCGCCATGCTATCCGAAACACAGATTGTCGGCATGACATAATCCTCCAACTCCTCTCTGTCCGGATATCTGTAATATCCTCCCCAGACACCCTCCGCAGATATCTGGAAAATCCCGCTTATGGTAAACTTCTTTTCCATAAACTTCTTCTTTTTGTAGTCAAAAAGAAGAAGCTTCACCGTACTTCCGGGCACCGGTGCCACACCAAGCTCCTTTGCTTTCCCTGCATCAACTGCTATTTCATTTTCCTTTACCGGATAGGTTCCTTTCACGCAGGACATATGATACATTTCAATGGAAGCGGTATCCGGAAAGGAGATCACCTTGTAGTCAGCGCTTTCGCTCCCATCCGCTCCGGCATACCCCAGTTCCCGGTAGTATCCACAGCCATCCACATCCTTATTGTCTGCAATTTTTTCTACATCCTGCTGTGTCACTTCATAAAATACCACATCATAATTTCCCAGCATATCCAGTTCCCGGTTCAGCAGACGCATTTTGTCACTGCGGATAAAAAGCGCCGTAAGACAGAGAACCGCTGCTCCCATAACGATCATAGTGATCAGGGTCAGAAGTCTCTTCCAGTGCTCTCTCCAGTATTTTACTGATAACTTCAAAAAAATCATGCCACACCCCCATCCTACACAATTAATTGTGCCTTGCTTAAAATGTTCACATCGTCCGATGATCTATTCACAGTATAGCAAGCGTATATTTTAAAGTCAATAACTATTTAGATTATCTAAATAGTTTAAATAGCAATCTCTACTTTTATGTCACTCTCATAAAACCATATCCCCATTCCAATGCAGACACAAAAAGACCGCCAACGCATTAACTCTAATGCATCGACGGTCTTAAATTCTTCAATCTCTTTACCTCAATTTCCGGCATCCTTTGTCACATCCCTGATAGTAAATCCCAGACTGGCTGCAAGCAAAAGCAGATATCCGGTGATCCCTGCCACATTCTTCCAGTAAACCTGAATACTGCTTCCGTTGATCACGCCATCCCGGAATATATTCCGTATTGCCATATCGCCCATCAGAATCCCCGCTGCAATTCCTGCCAGCAGATAAATTCCAATCTGTATCCAGGCAACCGCATAAAGCTTTCTCTCGGAAAAGCCCAGTGTTCGTAAAGTCTGAAATTCTTTTCGTCTGGAATAAAGCATTCCTCTTGCCGAATTGAGCCAGCCAATTCCTGCGACAAGACTAAGAATTCCAAGCACCAGCCGGATCATTACGGACCTCTGCTGAAAGATCTGATCTGCCTGCTTCATCCTGTCACGACAGTCGAGCCATGTGATCTGTTGGTTTTCCCGGGAGATCTCCTCCAGTACCGTTTTTACCGGGTCCTGATATCCCCAGATATAAAAGAATGCCTCCTCGATTCCTCCCCGATTTGGATCTGCTGCTTCTTTTTCACTCAAGTCGTTCACATCAATATAAGTTTGGTTATCCGTATCCAAACCTGCCATGAAGTTATTAGCTGCCTCCAAGATCACATATGTCTTTTTCTTTTTGAGCAGACCGGAGCCCAGAGTGATCTTGTCTCCCTCATGATATCCCTTGCTTTTCAGGGTTTCCGGAGTCATGACAATATAGTCCGTTTTGTCCCCTTTGAGTTTATTTTTATAAAAAGAGGCATTGATCCGGAAATATTCCTCAAGATCCGTTGCATACAAAACTCTGATATTATCCGGTATATTTTTGCATCCCCATGAATTTATCCGGATCTGATAATAACAGGCAGTTTCCGCCTCGTTTCGGATCCGGTCGGCATACTTCCGGACCTGATCAAAGGAAATCCCCTGCGTATCCTCCTCCCATTCTGCCATATAGTCTGCTTCATGGGTAACAGATTTCACATAGGACATATCATTCATCCGGAGAAGCTCCAGAAAACTCAGCCCCACATAAGAAAACATGGTAAGAAGTGCAATGATCAAAATAATAAAAAAATTCTGTGCAAGTTTTGGCAAAGCCAGCTTTACTGCCAGATATCCCGGTGTGCCGATGATTCGGCGAAGCCATGTCATACGTGGTCTGAAATGGCTTACCTTATGACTTCCTGTTTCCTGAAATACCTGGATCGGCAGTACATTCTGACCACAAATAAAAAAGAACAGCACAATGCCATTAAACAATACAAAGATCAGACCGGTAATTCCAAAGAGACTTCCCCACTCAATCGTTACGTTTCCTTCAAAAAGATTTAATTTGTCATTGAGCAGAGACAATAGACAGTGATCCAGCAACACAGTGCAAAGCATCCCCAGACCACAGCCGATCAGACTTAAAAATAACGACATCACACTGAAAAACAGGGATATCTGTTTCCTTGATGCACCAACTGTACGCATCACTGCCATATCACGCCGGTATTTTCGAAGATATTCGTGGAAATTGCTGACAATAAACATGCCACTGATCAATACTACAATACCGGAAAGCATCTGTATCATTGCCTGAAAGATTTTGAACAATTTCTTCACCGTTTCATCCTCTTTCACCGCAAACACGGAAAAATCTTCGGACATTTTCTCCAAACGGCTGCCAACCTCCGAAGTCTCCTTATCCGGGCACTGCAGAAGCATATAATTACACTTTCCACTGTCGTCTCCCAGGAATTTATGAAGAGCATCCCGCTCCATGATCACCATACACATTCTCTGATCTGTAAAAGAATCATTTCGAAGAATCTCTCCTACTTCTAATGTCTTTCCGTTGATCTGAAATGTATCTCCCTGCCCTGCCTGATATTTTCTTGCCAGATATTCATTGACAACTACTTTGCTGCCCTTTACCGGAAAAGAATATTTATAACGGCTCCGGTTGATGGCATCATCCTTCACTCCCAGTGCATAAATATCCGGATCTCCCTCAAGCTCCCGGTAAAAGCCGTCCGTATCCCCCGTGACCTGACTTAGTTCTTTGATCTTTTTTATTTCCTCTGACGTAAAATATCTTCCATCCTCCGTGGAAACTCCTATCTGATAATCTCCATACTCTTCCAGAATGCCTTCTTGATATTTCTGCTTTGCATTTGCCGAAAGCTGAAACATGCTGACACACAAAAAATCTGCAAAAAAGATACTTAAAATACAGGATATTGTTAAAAACCGGCTTCTTTTCAGAAACGCGGCAGAAATTCTGACAATATAACGCATGCCGTCACCGTCCCTTCTTCAGGGACAATGTCTTAAATTTATCGACAATATGATCCATATCATCTCCGTTTTTCCGGCAACGATACTCATCACAGACCTGTCCGTCATGCAAAAACAGGATACGATCCGTATATCCTGCCACCATGGCATCATGTGTCACAATAATAATGCTGTGATCCTGTTCCTGCTGCAGCTCCAGAAATAGCTGCATGATTTCAATAGAGGTATTGTAATCCAGATTGCCGGTGGGTTCATCTGCCAGTAACAGCTTCGGTTCCGTGATCAATGCCCTCGCAATAGCAACCCGCTGACGCTGTCCGCCGGATAGCTCCGTGATGGCATTCTTTTTCTTTTTCAGGATTCCCACCTTCTCTAACATCCGATCTGTCTTTTCCCAGATCACACGATTCTTTTCCCCGGCAAGCATCAGAGGCAGTGCCACATTTTCCTCTACCGTCAGGTCCTGGATCAGGTTAAAATCCTGAAAAATAAAACCAATCTGTTCTGCCCTGATTTTGGTAGCCGCCGGTTCCGTTCCATAGTCCTCCCGCAGCTCCCCATTCAGCCAGATTTCTCCCTTATCGGCTGCATCCATTGCTCCAAGGATATGTAACAGCGTGCTTTTTCCGGAGCCGCTGCTTCCCATCACGGCAAGCATTTCCCCCTGTTCCAGCGATAGTGACACTCCCCGCAAAGCTTCGAAGGATTCCTTCCCTGTGGTATAACTCTTATAAAGATTATCCGCTTTTAATATAACGTTTTTACTCATGATATTTCCCTCTTTCATATTCGCCACGGTCCAGCAAATACAACGCCTTGTTAAATGATTGATTCATCTCTGTTGCCTCCAATTCCAATAATAAATTAACTACAAGTCCCATGTGTTAAATTTAGTTTATCATATAAAATATTACGCCACAACAAAATATTCCAACATTTTTAGAGTATGCTATCACAATGTCCTTTGCATTGAACGTTTGTTCTGTGTATGATATAATGAAATTGTATACTCGAAAAGGAAGTAGGATGTGAATTTCCGATGTTATGCCCTCTAGTATTACGAGAGAGGGATGATGCCAATGAACACATTAGAAGTGCTTACACTTTTATTAGTTGTTTTTGCGGCTCTATCTTACATAGATAACCATAACAACAAAAAGAAATAGCATCCCACCGCCTAAAGTGAATGCTATTTCATAGTTGCAACTGAGGGCAATCGGATAACACATCCGATAACCTTTCTAAGTAGATTATACATCAGGGTACTTGTTCTTTCAAGTACCCTTTTTTAGCAGACCTTGTTTTTCTGGCGTCACTGCCTTTTTCACATTATTCCGTATGCCGGAGGAGAAATCCCGGCAGATTACATCTCCAGACAACTCCATATGCCGCCGTGACAAGTCCGGTCAGCACACCTCCGAAAAGCAGTGCCACCCACCATGCCATATCCACATAATAATTTAATGACGGAATCGAGGACATGATCTGCACTACGATCCAGCATATCATCACAACCGGCAGACATACAAAACCTGTATTCCGCAGGGCATACAGCATTTTCATTCTCCACAGTACGCTTCGTCTGATCCCCACGAACCGGCTGACGATCATCTCTTTTCTCTGGGACAGGATCTGAAACCAGATCAGCACAAGAATCACAACAAACACAACTGCAACAAAAGCAATCAGATATTCATAATCCATCTGGAGCATGGAATGCTTTTCTTCCAGTGCTTTCTGAAACTGTTCCTGTGTCGTCTGCTGCATCACAACCGGAAAATTATCTTTCCCCCGTTCCATATCCTTCCGGATCTGGGCGAGCATCTTCTGCGGCGATTCCGCATAGACATAACATTTTTGATCCTGAATTGCTTTTTCCCGGATCATACCGTAGCATAACGACTCAGGAATGATATAATCATAGCCCTCCTCGGAAAAAGTTCCTGCAGTGTAACATTCCACATTCGTGAGATCCTTCAGGGTCTTTAAAATCGTTTCCTTCTTTTCTTTATCACTGGCGCCCTCCGTCTGTGCCAAGATTCTTTCCGAAACGAGCACCTCATTATCATTCAGGTACAGATCTTTATATTTCTTTGGATACAACGCGCTGATTTCTTCGGCTGTTATCACAGAGGGAAGCTCATATGCCATACTGAGCCGCAGGGTATCACTGCCATAAACGGACGGCTCATCCCTGCTGCCGATCCCAACGATCGTTACGGGATTTCCTGTAACGAAGGACACCTTCTGCCCCAGAAACTGTTTGTCGTCCTGAAATAATTCCCGCAGAATATTATTATCCTGTCTTGCACGTTTTAAAAGCCACCGGTCCACCACGATCTCATTGCGGTTCTTTGGCATCCTTCCATATTGTATATCCGCCGTCGAGATCTCCTTAACGGAAATCATGGAAAAATCCTGTACCTTGCACAGATGACCGGATAGTTGCAGATAACCGTCATACTGCAAATTCATGGTATCATTGAGCGCCGGCGCAATATCGCTGTATCCCTCTGCGATCATATACTGATCGTAAAAAATCTCAATCCCCGACCGTGTAAAACCCTGAGAAAAATCAAAGGTCACCAAATGACTGTCTGTTGTCTGCAGGGCAAGCTTATTCAGAGAATCTCTGGAGCGGTAGTCAGTAAATATCAGGAATGTGATCACCGTAAACAATAAAAGCGTCAGCCACATAAAAAGCCATCTGCCATGCCTCTCCGAAAGCCGGTTCGAAACCTTTAAGAGCTCCGGCAGCCGGTAATGCTGCCTAAAAGACTGTGAAATACTCTCCAGTCCGAGTTCCTGTCCGTCCAGTGTGTCCATATACTCCGGCCGCGGACCATCGACCACCTTACAATCGCTGTCCTTTAACAGAATGATCTCTTCCTCACCGGTCCCTTTGACAAAAAACTTGTGATTACGGTGAATGATCTGAATGGTGTTTTCCTGTGCGGTATTTTCCTGCTCTGTCTCCTCCCGCACTGCCTCTTTCTGCTCATAAAACTGAACCTGCAAACGCTCCAGCTTCTGCTGCGTCCGATGATATTCCCCCAGATAAATATCCTTCCATTCCATACGGCGGATCTGTTCCGCCGCGTTGTTTTCCATGTCAGATACGATCCGTCCTTCCTCCAGATGAATGATCCTGTCTGCAAAACCTCTGACCATACCCTGTTCATGAGACACCAGAACCACCAGTGCTTTTTCGGAAAAGGCCCGCAGAAGCTGCATGATCCGGATGGTATTCTCCTCATCCAGATTGCCGGTGGGTTCATCTGCAAAAATAATCCTTGGACATGTTACAAAGGCTCTTGCCACAGCGACCCGCTGCATCTGCCCTCCCGAAAGATATTCCAGACGGCGGTTTTTGTACTTCTCCATCCCCACCGCCTCCAGGCTCAGCCGGATCCGCTCCTGTTCTTCCTCCCCGGAAAGCTCATACGGAACCAATGCCATCCGGACATTTTCCTGAACCGTCATTTCCTCTCTCATATATTCATTACGAAAAATAAATGCAATATTCCGGTTCCGATATTCCTCCATAGGATTCTTCCGGGGCATGATCACATGTTTTCCTTCATATACCATCCGGCCATCATCGAAACAGTCCAGACCGCTGATACATCTTAAAAGAGTCGTCTTTCCACAGCCACTCTCTCCCACCACGGCAACGAGACCATGTGACGGCAGCTCCAGATTTATCTTCTGTAACACATGTTTTTCATTTTTCTTGTGACGATCATAATATTTCTCCAGATTTTCTACCCGGATCATAGCCATCCCTCCTTACATGATCTGACGCTTGAACCACTTTTTATAAAATCTGCAATGTAAAAGCCATGACGCAGACACACAGACAACATTGTACAAAAGCACGCACACGGCTCCTGCGACCGTATAATAATCTAACATCACCTGCGCTTCCTCATTATAATGCAAAAGCCACACCACAATGCCTCCCAGGATAAGCACCGCTATAAGCTCCAAAACAAGCTCCGCCGCCTCGATCCAAAGCAGACGGTCCACCGTTATCCCCAGAGTCTGCATCAGAAACTCCTCTGGGCGCCGGATCCGGTAAAAGATCATATGCACCAGGATCTGTACCAGAAACATCACACCAAGAATTGCTCCCATGATCTCAAAAATACTTATTCTCTGCTGCAGCCGGTCCGGATCATACTCCGTCTTGCTGGCACGGTACGTGCTGACCCCGTCATATCCTTTGTCACGGAGACTCCGGATCACACGATCCGTACTGTTATAGCTTTTGATGTAGACGGAAAACTCCCCGGACTGTTCCTTTCCGTAATCGCTGTAACATTCACGAAATACTGGTTCGCTGACCCCCAGAAAAAACAAAGTACTGCTGTGAGTCTTTTTAGTATATTGTACCGGGATTTTTCTGTCTCCCATCTTCAATTGCTCTGTTTCAGCAAAAACTTTTTTCAGCTTTTTGTCGAACCGATACAGAATCGATGCCGGCACCTGAAAAGAATCTGCCATCGCCACGCCGGCTCCGGATGCCACTTCACTAATAAACGGGATCATCCGCTGGCTTCCCAGATATTTTCCATCCTTCCGGCCATAGTTCATGGTAAGCTCCTTTGATGCCAGCGGAAGATACAGCATCTCACAGAAAGCATCCGAAAAATAAACCTGCGGTGTCTGGGCATTACAGATTCCCGCCACCCGGAAGGAATATTTCAGGGTTTCATCCCTGCCCCAGTAATTCCTGCACTGAAAAGAAATGTTGACTGTACTTCCTTTTTGGACGCCTACGCCGCGGGACACAACGATCTCCCCCGTTTTCTCTGCCATGCTTCCTTTTTTAATATCCTGTTTTTTCAGTACGGAAGTAGATTTCATATACCCTTTATGATCTCTGGAGCTGACCGTATACTCTATTTCATTGATCGCTCCGTACAGATCTGCTGCCACCACTTCAGGCAGCTTTCGTATTTTCTCCAGATCTGTCTTTCCCATCGGAGCACCATCGGAGCGTTTCACCAGAAGTCTCATCCTGTCCTGCTCTCCAAAGATCGAGTCATCCGTCACTCTGGCGAGCCGGTCATCCCGGAACATCTGGATTTCTCCAATGGAACCATAGGAGATCACGGCAACCAGCATCATCAGCAGAAGGATCAGTCCGGTCTTCACCTTGTGACCCCGGATATTTTTCCATGCAAAATACAAAATATCTTTAAGTTCCGCTTTCCTCTGTACCCCGCCCTTACCGGGATCCATCGTTTTCTGACGCTGCTTTTTGTCCCCGGTCTGCGTATCCGATCCATCTGTTTCCTGCAGTTTTACATCATCCATCACCTGCCCATTCCGGATCGTAACCTTTCTGGAAACAAACTCCTGCGCCTCCGCAAAGTCATGGGTCACCATGATCACCAGACTGTCCTTTGCCACATCACGAAGCAGCCGGAGGATCTCCAGACTGCTCTGGTGATCCAGATTACCGGTAGGTTCATCCGCCAGAATGATCGGAGCCGATACTGCCACTGCCCTCGCAATCGCCAGACGCTGCTTCTGCCCGCTGGATAACTGCCCTGCCTTATGATTTTCATAATCCTTCAGACCGGCCCGCTGTAATGCCTCTGCAGCTCTTTCCTGTACATCCTCTTCTATTCCGGCGATGCGAAGAGCCATGATCACATTGTCCATTACCGTGTAATGCTCGATCAGCTTATAATCCTGCCATATCATGCCAATCTCCCGGCAGCGGATCTCATTCCATTCCTCCGGAGAGCAGGAAAAGCATGACTCTCCATGCAATAATAAGTCTCCGTCATCCAGAGGGACCAGACCGCAGATCACACGCAGCAGTGTGGACTTGCCGCTTCCGCTTTCCCCGGTCACTGTCACAAATTCTCCCCGTTCAAACGTGAGACTGATCCGCCGCAGCGCCTCCACAACATGAGTATCTGTTTTATAATATTTACTTGCCAGTTTTAATTCTACTAATGTCTCACGCAATATCCTGCACCCTTCCATCTACTATTTTTATAATACGATCACAGCTTTCTGCCACCATCCTGTCATGGGTCACGATCACCATCGTGGTTCCCTTTTCATTTAAGGTCCTCAGCAGCTTCATGATCTCCCCGCTTGTCACAGAATCCAATGCTCCCGTTGGCTCATCCGCAAAAAGAATCTCCGGATGATTCACCAGTCCCCTGGCGATCGCTACTCTCTGTTTCTGTCCACCGGACAGCTTGCACACCGGTTTCCCGGCATATTCTTTCATGGAAACCGCCTCCAACGCCTCCAGTGCCATATTTCTTTTTTCCTTTTTTCTGCGTTTCTTTGCAGCGAAATCCAATGGCATCATCACATTTTCCAGTGCAGTAAAATCCTCGATCAGAGCAAAATCCTGCATGACAATTCCCATTTTTTCATTTCGTATCTCTGCCATCCGGGCGTCCCCCATTCTCCCGATCAGCTCTCCGTCCAGCAGATACTCTCCATTGTCGTACCGGTCAATACAGGACAAAATATGTAACAGAGTACTTTTGCCTGCACCGCTTGCTCCCATGATAGCAGTCATCTCCCCGTCGGGAATCGTCAGATTAATTCCCTTTAACACCTCACAGCCGTTCTCCTCCCCGAGATTATACGCTTTATTCAGATTTTTTATTTCGATCATCATTCTCCCCCTCTCGTCAATATTTGTTTTGCACTCACTCCATGGGTCTCCCGGCGTACCACACCGATCCCAAACAATGTAAATAACAGACATAACAGCAGACATCCCGCCATCTGCCAAAGTCCCGGTGAAATCACCGTATGCTTTAGCACACCGCCAAACTTCAGCAAAAACAATCCCGCCGTCACCAGAAGAAAGCTTCCTCCTTCCAGAAGTATCATGCTGAATATATGGATTGACCTACACTTTTTCCACGACAATCCGTTAATGTAATACACCGCATAATTTCGCAGACTTTTCTGAACCATGATCGCCATATTACAGACCGTAGATAAAACCGTCATGATACATAATGTGATCAGGATCGGCAGGATCATCCGGACCTGTTCCCAGATATATTTTTTACTCTCCCTTCGGATCAATGCATAGTCTCTGGTATCTGTAGTCGTAGCGTTTTTCATTACCTTTTCCTGATTGCTGCTGATCACCTTCGGATCCTCGGTTTCCCAGGAAAAGAAACATTCTCCTAACATCTTCTCCGTCCACGCACCGGCATGCTGATGCTTACACCGCAGCAGATCGGACTGTATCCCGAAAAGATATAAGCCGTCATTATAATAATCATAATAATCCCAGAACAATGTCCGGTAGTCCTCCTTACTTTTTTTCCCCTCCAATTTGGAGCCCAGAATGGAAGCTCCGTTTTCAATAATGCCAATAACCTTAAAAGATATCTTGGTATCATCACCTTCATTGACCCAATCTTTCAATTCCTTTTCTGCACTCAGGGTATCTCCCACCTGATACCTGCCATCCTTTCCTCCTTTTTGTGCGATCACAACCTCCAGCTCCTCCGTCTGTTTATCCCGGTCAGAAAACCATCTTCCTGCTGCCATTGCCGGCCGATGACACTTCCACAACGCATCATCATATGCGGTCAGACTACATGCCTGCAAATTCCCGTCAATGCCCACACTCCAGTTATAGCACCCCTGCACCTTTGCATCCGTCAGGCCGCTTTCAACTTCTTCTCTTGTGTATGCACAGCTGTAATGCCATTCTCCCTCCTTGTTCTTGTAATAATCCTGGTAACTCTCCAATGTATAAACAGCACCATTTCCGGACACCAGATCTGATATCTCCCGGTAGGTATTATAGCGGGAAACAATTGTAGATATCATACTCACCGTTACCGCAAAAACCACCACGTTTTGCACAAAGATCAAAAGCATCATTAACGGATGATGCCATAATTCTCTCCAGGCATATCTCCATTTCATACTCTTCCACCTCCAATCCGCATCCTTCCTTCTCCCTGCAGCCGTCTCCAGATAGAAACCAGCAGAATGATCAGCGAGGATATGTAATAAATCGCAAAAAGCTCCAGATATAGTTTCAGGCTGTAATGATCATCCACATAAGTGTAAAAAGAACTCATCATCCGCAGTGCAAACCGGTCATACAGAAATACCGACAGCACATAAACCGGCAGTGTCAGGCAGACACATTCCGCCAGAAACATCACCACGGCACGTCTCCGCTTCATTCCGCAGATCCGCATTGCCCGGATCTCCTCCTGCCTTTTTTCCAGAAAATACTGATACAGGATCACAAAATTTAACGCCGAAACCACTGCGATCAGAACCGCAATAATGATCATCGTATTGTAGAGATAAATCTTATCCATATCCGGCAGATCCATATCCGGAATGGATGCATGATCCCCCAGTGTCTTCTCTACCACATCCTTTAACTCCGTGTACTGCAGACTGTTGACGGACTTCGCGAAATCAAAATCTATAAAATTATACAGAGGATAGTCTTCCGGCAGGGATGTGATCGGGACAATGGGCTGATCATCACAAAAATGTTTTCCTATGATCCGGTACTTTTTTCCCGCAATGGTCAGGTATTTACCATCCTTCGACCGGATGCTATCGATATATGGTGATTTCTGACTCTTAGACATAATTGCCTCATCCAGAGCAACCGGCAGTCCCTCTTTGTACTCCTCCTCTGTAAAAAATCTTCCTTCCGGCAAAGAATGCGCTGTGATATTGTCCCGATACTGCTTCGACATCACGATCTCTCCATTCTCCACGCCAAACCAACACGTATATAGAACATTATCCACAACCACCTCTGTTCCAACACTCTGTACCTCCTTTTGAAATTCTTCGGACAGATTTTTCAGCAGTCGTTTGAGATCTTTGATAGTGACATATTTTACCCCCTTCCGTGGAATGATCCGGTAATCACTATCCCCAAGCTCACCCTGCTGTGTATACGGATCCAGAAGATCTGCGGCCAGCCAATCCGCCTCCACACTCTGGGCATCCTTTTCCTTCATAAAGGACTGATATAATGAATAGGAAAAATGAAGCAAAAAAACAGACGACATCACAGCGGCAATGGATAAAAGATATATCCCCCGCTGATTTGTCATAAAAAGACGAATGTTCCGTAATATATAACGCATATTTACCCTCCCCTTCATATAGAATAATCATTCCATATATTTAGTATAGCATTATTATATCACGGAACATTCCATGTGTTTTTTAAGAATTCCTTACGAATTTATTTTGTAATTTTCATTGACTTTACGTATCCTGTTTTGCCGGTAAACAGCTTCTTGTATGCTGTCACGTTCTTCTTTCCACAGGAGATCTTTGCCTTTCCGGAAATTCCCTTGATGGCATTTTTGCCAACCTTTTTCAATCCGGAGGATTTGATCACAATCTTCTTTAAATTTTTGTCCTTTGCAAATGCTTCTTTGCCAATAGAGGTAACATTTTTACCGATCGTTACCTTTTTCAGACTGCTGCAGCCTGCAAATGCCTTATCGGATACCTCGGTTACACGGAAGGTCTGTGCAACTCCTGCCGCTGTGTTTTTCACAGTAGCAGGGATCACTGCTGTTTTACATTTCTTGTCGGATACCTTCTGCAGAGCCACCGTCTTGTTCGATGCATCTGTTACCACATAAACCATACCTTTCATCTTGAAAGAATACCCCCTGCTGACAGATGTATTTTGTACCGTCTGCGGCTCCTGCGCCGGTGTCTCTGTCGGAGCTGCTGTTGGAGTTGCGGATGGCGTCTCCGTTGGAGTTATAACCGGGCTTGCAACCGGACTTGCAGATGGCGTCTCTGCAGGACTTGCCGTTGGAATATTGGTATCCGGAATAACATTCTCATTTAAATCCTTTGGAAGTTCTTCCTCTGGCAGATTCGTCTCTGTTCCTGTTTTAGGAGACACTGAAATTTCTTCGCCCTCATAAACGGAATCCATCACTGCCACCGCATCAACGGCAATGCCACCGCTTGCCACTTCCACCGTAATGGTATGCTCTTTATCCTCCAAACCATTGATCTGATATACCGTACACATATTATCTGCCTGCCATAACATATCCTCTTGTTTATATGGCACCCCATCTAATGTCACATTCAATGTACCGGCACCCGATTTATTATACCCTAACAATTCCAAACCGGTTCCTTTAAAATGACAGGTAAGAGAGGCCCCTTCTCCTGTACTGTAAGAAATACTTCTCTGATAAACATACATTCCCTGATTGGCACAAGTACGTGACCACCTATCATTATAAATAAGCTTTGTATTTTTCTGTGGTGTCAGATCATATGTTTCCATGTTATCCATATATTCGTTGTAATATGGTGCATATCCTTTAATTTTTGTAACTGCCAGATTATCGAATCTGGTATAAGTGTTACCACAGCCAATAGCCACTCGTCCGGAAGTGATCGGATTCTCATCTTTATATTCTGCTACCAGAGAATCATTAATATAAGCTTTGATCACATTGCCTTCCCCTCGAAGTTTAAGCTGGAACCATGTTCCCGGTGTCACCTGTGCGACATCCACCGACCCGGTCGCCAGTTCCGTCCCCTTCGCACCGGTTCCTCCAAACTTTGCACGATACAGGATCCATGTTCCATCATCATTTACTTTCAGGGAATAACCTGCACTGTTAGAAATCGTATGCGTTCTTCCCGTCTGCCGGATGCCAATCTGTGCATATTGTTTGGTTGCCTTTCTCTCAAACAGAGCATCAATGGAGGCCGTATAATTCGTCCACCGGTAATCACCGATCAATGTTACAGGATCGCCGCTGTTCCAGGCACCTCCAACTCCTATGGATGTTTTATCTAACTGCTGACGCAGCACATGATTGCCATTTCGGCTTTTGTATACCTCAAATGCACCATTTAATGTGTGCGTATAACGGGCCATCGCTCCCTTTTCCCCGCCACGGGATGTAATATAATCCTCTGTCTCGCCGGTAAAACCTCCTTTTCCGTCAAGAACCGGAACCATCTTTCCGGTATACTCAAAATCATCTGCATACAGATAACCATCCTCTGTATTCTGCATATCACCGGTAGCATCTGTATCCAGAACCGTACGTTCTCCCTCCACAGGCAAGGTCTTCGTATGTTCCTCACTCTCTGAAACATCTAACGACGTTACCGTCACCGCAGAATTTGGTTTTACCTCAAAAGAGTATACACCATCTGCATCTGCGGACAGCTCATCAATACACTTCATATAGTTTTCATTGAATGCACCCTCATCTGCGGCTCTGGTCTCCCAAAGTTCCAGCTTCTGATCTGCTTTCAGATTCATATTCTGTGTCTTAAGTGTGTATGTCATAGGATATTCACTATCATTGACAATCACTGTAGAAAAATTGTCCTTCGCCGGTGCTGCCAGTGTCATATAGTTTTCTCCTCCGGCACGTCCATTGACCGCATTGCTGTCTCCGTTTTTTCTCCCCTGATAAGCCGATGCCTTGCTTGCCGAAGGCACTCCTCGCCAGATTCCTGCCGTATTCGTTTCATTTTCCCAGCCGGTCACAGCAAATTTGCTAATATGAGCCAAAACAAGCAGACCGGCATCATAGTGTAACCATCCTGACCATGGATCTCTGGCACTTACAAGTTCTTTAAAAGAATACTGACCTCCCTCATAAAAGGATCCGATTGCAGGCTGATAGATCACATGACTTCGTCTGGACTCCACGAAACTTTTGATCACAGTATTTCCCATCTCCAGAGCACTTCCCGCACCACCAATTCCAGTTCCTTCTACCGTAGGGGACTTATCGTTGGAAGATGGTCGAAATGCCGAATTCGAAAAAGTCGCCTGTTCCTCACTGTTCCACACTTCTTTATCTGCTTCTTCTGCAAACCACTTCATACCGTCATTATTATCATCCCATGTTTTGTAATGATAACCAACCACATCGACCGCATTCATAAATTCCTGATCACTTTTCAAATTTTGCGCAACTTCATCACTCACAACATTTGCCTCATCCGATACAACAAGCTTTATTTTTTTATATAATGCAAGCGCCTTCTCATCCGGAATTGTAGCGGTACTTTCACAGGCAATCCACTTCGCAAATTTTTTGGTCCGAGTAATATCATTCTTATTCCATGCTTCATTGGTATTGGGATTAATATAATCTACCATATATCCATATTGCTCGTATGCTGCCAAAATACTTTTTTTATACCAGATATATTTATCCTCATCATCTTTCACCCAATCGGGTGCATTCCATGATAAGATACTAACCTTTACCTTTGGATTGATCTTTTTAGCATCTGCTGCCAGCTGCCAGCCGGGATTACGGAGAACATTTGCTTTCTCTCCCTTTGTTCTCATGGTGGCACTTTCTGAACCGGTAGAATTGTTACGATCATTTCCCATTTCCAGCTTTACGTGGGTAAAGATCGGATACTGTCCTCCAAATAAATACTGCATCAATTCTGCATATTTCTCCGGGTTCTGTGCCTTGTAATCCATCAACAGATCACTGGTAGAATTGGCACTCAGCATACCAAAACCTTTATAAGTAAGTCCGTTCACATTGTCCGCCTTGATGTCATCACCATTGATCACAATGCTTCCTATCTTTGTTTCCACTGCGGCCCCTTTCCGGGAAGATGCATTCACCCCTGCGCTTCCCACATTACTCGTCAAAATCATAGAAACGCTGAGTAAGCATGCTCCTGCCTGTTTCAAAAATTTTTTCACCATATTTACCTCCTTATATAGAGTGTATAAAATATTGATACTAACTGTATTATACGCACTCTCATAAGAATCTGGCAATCTCAAATAATTCATACATCCCAGTAATATGAACATTTTTCTATTCATAAAAACGACATGGTACAATTACCATGTCAGGCTTGTACCATGTCGTTTTCTGCAATCGGTTGGGGTTATTCCCTCATACTTCTTGAACACCATGCCAAAATAGGTTGGATTATCATACCCTACTGCCTCTCCGATCTGTGCAATACTTTTGGTGGTTGTCAGCAATAGATTTCTTGCAGATGCCATCCGGCATCTGGCGAGATATTCCATCGGGCGCATCCTCATTTGTTCCTTAAAGACACGGCAGAAATGCTGTTTTGTCACACCGCTGATCCGTGCCAGCTCCTCCAGTGTAATATCCGAAGCATAATTTTCATTCATATATATCACCGCACGCTGCAGGATATCCTTATCTCCGTGTCCACCATACTTTTTGTGCTCCATCAACGCCTGCCGGATGCACATAATATATTCATATATCAAAACAGAGCAATGTTCGTCCCCATATAATGGATCCTTTGCCGCCCCTAACAGCTGATGAAAGATCTTTTCTATCTTTTCATTCACTACGTTTTTTTCGTAAATAAAATCTACAAATCCCAGCCCCCTCATCATTTCCGTTAAATATTCCCCCCGAAAAACAATCCAGCAGGTTGTCCAGTCATCTTCCTTTAGCGGATAATATTCATGGGGAATCCCCGGTCCCAGATAGCATAAACTCCCCTTCTCCAATGTATAGCTGCCTCCTGCCACATGCAGATTGCCTCTGCCGTTCCGGGTATATAAAAACTGATGGGATACCAGCCCTTCCTCCCGCTTTACATGATACTCGGGCTCTGCAATCCCAATTCCTGACAGATAAAACGGCAGACACTTCTGTTTTCCCAGAATCGGATAGATCCACTCCATCAATATCCCCTCCTTATGTACTTACTATACAATGTATCGGTCTTCTGGTATTTTAAACCGTTTCGTACTTTTTTAACTGATTTCGGTATACCTTATAATCCGGACAGTACCGTTTGACCTCCAGACTGACAGTTTTTCTTCTGGTTTTTATAATCTGAATCTCCATCTCTTTATCCCTGCTTTACATTGATCATTTCTGCCAGCTTCTCAAATACACGGTCTGCATAGAGCTGCTTGATCTCATGACGGCTCTTCCCGGTCACATCGACATTGATCTCATCAACAGACACATTTTCCTTCCAAACAATACTGAAAAATGCCTGTCCCTGTACGCTGTCTGCATTGTTGGGATCAAGATTGCCTGTAGTTCCGGTAATCCCTATTCCAATATCGGTATTTAACTTTTCTCTGGCAGTTTCCGCCATGGCCATTGCACATTCCTTCGAATATACACCGTATGTTTCGATCACCTCCGGGTCCACGCCGATCAGAACCTTTGTCTCATTCAGATATGTCACAAAGCCTCCCGGAAAAACGGCCGATGCCCCGGAGGTATCTGTGATCATGGATGCGATCATGCCCGACGTGCAGCTCTCCATGGTAGAAATGGTAATATGCCTGTCGATCAGGCTGTTGATGATCAAATTCACCTCTGTCTGTGTCATTTTCCTGTCACCCCCTGATATATAAAACTATATCATTTCTTTCCGGGAATGAAAAGCCGCATTCCTTTTTCGGCACATCTTATTTTCCGGGGCGGAAATTTGAGTTTCTTATTTTTTCACTGTATTTTTTCTTCCGGGTATGGTATCCTCATATGTGGTACTTTAGATTATAAAATATTCGACAATGTTCGATCAATTTACGAAGGAGAGTTTCATGAAACGTATTGGCTTTGATAATGATAAATATCTGTCTATGCAGTCAGCACATATCCGGGAACGTATTTCCCAGTTTGGAGACAAACTTTATCTGGAATTTGGTGGAAAGCTTTTTGATGATTACCATGCTTCCCGTGTTCTGCCCGGCTTTGCACCGGATAGTAAGCTGCAGATGCTGTTACAGCTTGCCGACCAGGCAGAAATGATCATATCCATCAACGCAGCAGATATTGAGCGCAACAAGATCCGTCACGATCTTGGCATCACCTATGATCAGGATGTGATCCGCCTGATCGATGTTTATCAGAAAAAGGGACTTTATGTCAGCAGTGTCGTGATCACCCGCTATGCAGGACAACCGTCCGCGGACCTCTTCCGGAAGAAGCTGGAGGATATCGGCATTCATGTTTATCATCACTATACAATCGAAGGTTACCCTAATAACATAGAACAGATCGTCAGTGATGAAGGTTATGGAAAAAATGATTATATTCAAACCAGCCGTCCCCTTGTGATCGTTACCGCCCCGGGACCGGGAAGCGGCAAAATGGCCACCTGCCTGTCCCAGCTTTATCATGAAAATAAAAATGGCATCAAGGCCGGCTATGCCAAATTTGAAACTTTCCCTATCTGGAATATTCCTCTGAAGCATCCGGTGAATCTGGCATATGAGGCTGCTACAGCAGACCTGAACGACGTGAATATGATCGATCCGTTCCATCTGGAAGCTTACGGTGAGACAACCGTCAATTATAACCGTGATATCGAGATCTATCCGGTACTTGCCGCCATGTTTGAAGGCATCTATGGTCACTGCCCATACAAATCTCCAACAGATATGGGTGTCAATATGGCAGGAAACTGCATTATTGATGACGATGTCTGTCAGGAAGCATCCCGTCAGGAAATCATCCGCCGATATTATCAGTCCTTGAACCGTTTTGTCAAAGATGAAGCGTCCGGGGATGAGGTCTACAAGCAGGAGCTGATCATGAAACAGGCAAAGATCACGGTAAATGACCGCTCTGTTGTTCCTGTTGCAAACAATCTGGCAGAGGAAAACGATTCCGCTGCTGCTGCATTGGAACTGCCTGATGGAACAATCGTTACCGGTTCTACCTCGGATCTTCTGGGACCGGCATCTGCGGTTCTGTTAAATGCCATCAAGGTATTAGGACATATTGACAAAAAGGTACATCTGATCTCCCGCACCTTTATTGAACCGATCCAACAGTTAAAAATCGGCTATCTGGGAAGCAAAAATCCACGTCTTCACACCGATGAAGTATTGATCGCACTTTCCATGTGTGCCGTATCCGATCCCAATGCAAAGCTTGCTTTAGAACAGCTTCCGAAATTATCCGGCTGTCAGCTGCATGTATCTGCCATTCTTTCAGCGATTGATATTAATACCTTCAAAAAGCTTGGTATTGAACTGACCAATGAAGCAGTCTATGAGGGTGCTGCCAATCATTAAAACTTCTTACGAAATATAAATAAAACAATAAGACAGGGCATCAAGAAATTTCTTTCTCCATACCCTGTCTTTTATAATTTCCACGAAATAACAATTTTAGTATCAACTCATACATTCATTTTTTATGAGTTCTGCTTCTGCAGTCCCAACTCTACTACGCGGTCTGTGTACGCATCCTTTTTCAGCGAAAGAATTTCTCTCGCCTGCGCCTCCGATAAACCATACTCTTCATCCAGCAGAGTCAGTATCTTATCTTTACAGTTGTCAACATCCTTTTCGATCTCCAGGTTTCTGGCTGTTTCAATATTTTCATCATATTTCTTCAGACCAACCAGCAGGGCATTCAATGCATCCGGATAATACTTCATATTATCATAATTCTCATAGGAATTCAGAGATCTCTGCACCTTCATGACCGTAATGATCTTATCATAGGTCTCCTGGTCTTTCTTTTTCAGATCTGTTCCCAAAATCTCCCGATAAGCATCTGTATATCTTCCATCATCAAAGGCACTGACCGCCTGTTTCATGGTAGATTTATAACTGAATATCTCCGTACCGGAAATCTCTGTTGCCAAAAACATTGCTGCCAGAATTACAACAATAGACACGCCTACTTTATTGAGTTTTCCTGTTACCTCCAGCTCCTCCTGGGCAGCTTCCTCCGCTTTTTTTGCTTCCTTCTCGGCCTTTTTCTGTGCCTTCTCCTCGGCCTTTGCCGCCTTCTTCAGTTCTTTTTCCTCTGCCTTTGCCTTCTTCGCTTCCGCCTTTTCCTCTGCCTTCGCAGCTTTTGCAGCCTTCTTTTCCTCTTTGGCAGCCTCCGCCGCCTCCTGTCTTGCCGCTTCCTCTTCTTTGTCCTTTTCCCTCTGGGCAAGCTCCGCTTCTGCAATCTCGTCCGTCACAATATTGCCAAAAAGTCGTTTCAACAACCCCGGCTTTTTCTCCACATCTCCCTGCACATCCTCCGGAAGCACCGGTATATTCTCCTCAGACAAATCCTCCAACAGGGCCTGCATATCATCTGACGGGTTGTTTTCTTCTTCCTCCGGCTCCAATGCCAGGATATCGTCCAGACCAAAGGTCTCCTCATCCGGTTCTTCTTCCAAAACAGGTTCCTGCACCGGCTCCGGTTCTATATTCTCTATATCAGAGGATTGATCCGGTTCCGATCCAAAATCCTTTAATATTTCTGAGTGATCCGGTTGTCCGCTTTCTTCTCCTGTCCCCACAGGATCAGCCACAGCATTCTCCAATTGTACCTCTTGTGCGGCCGTCCCTGCCGAAGCATCCAGATCATCCAGAAAATCTCCAACCATATCATCCAGTGATTCCTCTCCAGATGTACTCTCCGGTACTTCAGCTGCCGGAGTATTCGATTGTTCTTCAGAACCCGAGAACATTCCCAGATTCTCGATCTCACTCAGATCCGGCAGATCATCCAAAGATGCCATATCCGAATAATCCGGTTCTCTCTCCGGAGCATCATCCATTGATGCAACTTCTGTACTCTCCGGTGTTGTATCGTCCTTCGGCAAGTCCATCTGAAGCTGCGCAGCCTCATCCTCCAGAATGCCATCTCCATCCAGATCAAGATCTGATATATCCCCCAGATCGTCTAAATCAGTAAAGTCATCCTCTCCCATCAAGCTGCTCAAATCTTCCAGATCCACAAAATCGGCCAGATTTTCATATTCACTTTTTTCCTGTTCTGCAGCATCTCCTGCCACATCCTTTAAATCCTCTTCGCTCAAGCTTCTATCTCCTTAAATATCTGTTTCTATGATATCAGACAGATGTTCCATCTGCATTTTCAATCTGCAGGATCTGGTCAATGGCTCCCACCAACTGACCAATCTCCGGCTTAGATAACTGCATATCTGCCCCAAGACTCTCTCCCTTTTTTCTCATTTCATCATTGATCAGGGAAGAGAAAATGATGACCGGAATATGCATCATTTGCTCATCACTCTTGATCAGCTTTGTCAAATGATGTCCGTCCATCTGTGGCATCTCAATATCTGTGATCACACAGGCTACCTTCTGATCCAGAATGCCCTGCTCCTGATATGCCGAAAGCTTATCCCAGCATTCCTTACCGTTGTTCGTAAGGTCAATATTGACAAACCCGGCTCTTTTTAAGCAGTCCAAAAGCATTTTTCCAAGTAACGGAGAATCTTCTGCGATCAAAATCGGAGAATCCACTCTGGACCTGCCTGTCATATGCTCCACGTCAGATATTTTCAGTCCGGTTTCCGGATTAATCTCTGCAACAATTTTTTCAAAATCCAAAATAATGATCAGCCTGTCATCAATCCTGACAATTCCTGTAGCCATTCCCATGCCGGAAGCATTGATCGTAGAATCCGGCTCGATAATATCTCCCCATGACACACGGTGGATTCCCTCCACGCCTTGCACATGAAATGCTGTATTCAGATTATTAAAATTGGTAACGATATACATATCCCCCGCTGCAGACCCGGCCGCCGGCAGATTCATCACCCTTGACAGATCAACAATAGAGATGATCTCATCCCTTGGCATAAAGATTCCCTCGATCCTCGCGTCCGCGTTTGGAATCGGTGTTGGTTTCTGATATGGTAAAATCTCTCTGATCTTCGCCACATTAATTCCATAATAATTATCACCAACCTGAAACTCCAAAATCTCCAGTTCATTCGTTCCACTCTCTAATAATATACCTGTCTCCATAATACTCACCATGCCTTTCTCTTCTCTTAATGTATTACCATTTCACCTGTCTTTTTGCCATCTGACACCTGAATGGACATATTCTGAAGCTTTTGCTTCTTATCTTTTTCAAAAACAAGCACTGCCTCTGAGCTTCTGCCCGGTGCCATTTTCTCTTTAAAATACTGCAGGTCATTTTGCAGGATCGTCATTAACGGACTCCCCACCGTTTCTCCATCGGCTGTCAGTGTATACTGCAGTTTTTTATTCATCAGATTGACCTTCTGTCTGACAGAAGTCTTGTTTTTTATGCGAAAATGAACAATCAGAAGTTCTTTTCCCTTATGAGCACTGATGGCTGCGTCTGCTGACCCATATGTATTTTTAACATCACCGGACATCAGCTTGATATCTATCTGATCCATCCCATATACCTTATCCGCCGTCACCTGCTCAACCTCGGGAGTATCTGCGGACGCCCCCGGATCAAGAGAACTCTGCAATGAACCGGAGACTGCCGGCGATACGGACGGTACCGGTGTCTTCGTCGGTTCTGGTGTCGGCGTTGCCTTCAACACGCTTCTGTCATAATCAAGCACATCCTCGTTGTTTTTATCGTACTTCAGCAATGCACCCGCCATATACTCGGCCTCCATGTTCCTGCTGACATCGTCCAGATTCGGTCCGGAACCACAGCCCGTCAGCGCAAGTGCTATCACTGCTGCTGTTACGATCACTCTCTTTTTCATATTAATAATCATGCCTTTCTCAAAATACTACATTTTACATATGCAGGCACACAAAAAACGCCTGTCAATCTGTTTATATGGTATCATATTTTCCTGTTTTACGCAATGATTTCCATTGTTGCAAACATATCACATTATTCACTTTTCCGATCAAGATCAAACCAGAATTCCACACCATTCTGACAATTTCGGACCCCACACTGCTGATTCATGGATTCTACGATTGCCTTGACAATAGACAAGCCGATTCCGCTTCCTCCATAGGCTCTCGTTCTCGCCTTATCAACTTTATAAAACTTGATCCAGATCTTATCCAGCTCATCCTCCGGTATCTGCATTCCTGTATTAAAGACTCTCACACGGACGACATTTTCTCTCATTTCCAGAGTCACACGGATTCTTTTCTCCCCGTCCACATGATTAATGGCATTGCTGATATAATTGGTCACAATTTCTTCTACCATATATTCATCCGCCCAGACATAGACAGGCTCCGTCTCTTCCATATAAATTTCAGCTCCCTTTTGATCTGCCAAAAGAGTCGCCGACTGGATAACGGACCGCACCACCTGTACAAGATCAAACCGTTCAAATGTGATCTGATTCTTACCAAATTCAATCTGATTCAAGGTAAGAAGTTTTTTCACCATCTTATTCATTTTATTGGCTTCGTCCATGATCACGTCACAATAAAATTCCCGGCTCTCACTGTCATCATTAATATTATCATGAAGTCCCTCCGCATATCCCTGTATCAATGCAATTGGTGTCTTAAGCTCATGAGAAACATTCGACAGGAAATCCTTTCTCATCTCATCAATCTGTATTTTATTTTCAATATCCTTCTGCAGCTCATTATTGGCAGATTTCAGTTCCGAAATGGTTTCCTCCAGACGTTCTGATAAAATATTAATGCTGTTCCCCAGTCTGCCAATCTCGTCTTCTGTATTGACCGGATATTTTGCTTCAAAATCAAGCTGGGACATTCTCGTTGCAATATCAGTCAGATAAACGATCGGTTTTGTAAAGTTATTGCCGATCATAAAAAGCAAAATCCCGGATATCAACACAGCGATCACACCAATATATGCCAGAAAACGATTCGAAACTGCCACACTCTCCTTCATGCTCTGATAATTTGTACTAATATATACAAAATCACCGGAATCAATACGGCCGAACAACTCCAGATAATACGATCCGATCCTCTCATCATAGGATTTAAATACCTGATAATTTTTATTTCCTTTGATGAGTTCTCTTCCATCTCTCTCCACATAACCATTTACAAGACCAATGACATAATCCATCGTCTTATCACGTACATTTTCCTTTTGGATATTACTGAGACTGTCAGCCGACGGATAACAAAACGTATATTGCAGCATGCCTAAATAATCGCTGATCCGGAACAGATATGTGTTCATGGAGCCATTTTCCGTCAGAGAATCCAGCGTATTAATGCTCTTCTCAGAAAGACCATTTTGCCCTGCTCCCTTCTGAAATTCATTATCATTCTTCACAATATTGTCAATCTTTCGAAAAGAATCCGACAATGTACTGATCTTACTATGTTGATAATACATTGGCAAAAACAACTGATTGGCAAGCCAGCATCCCAGAATGGTCAGCGCAAGTATACTGCACAATACCACGATGAGCTTTGTTTTGATCGACTGCATTTTCAGAAAAGACATCACTCTTTTATTCATGTTCTATCACACCTCAAACTTGTAACCCATTCCCCATATCGTCTTAATATATTCGCCTTTGTCTCCAAGCTTGCTTCTCAGCTTTTTGACATGGGTATCAATCGTTCTTGCATCCCCAAAATAATCATAGTTCCAGACATTATTTAAAATACGTTCTCTGGATAATGCCACACCCTGATTATTGATAAAATAGGTCAAAAGTTCAAATTCCTTGTAGCTCAGTTCAATATTCTTACCGTCAATTTTCACTTCATGTGCCGCCTGGTTTAATGAGATTCCTCCGACTTCCTTTACACCCTCTTCTAATGCATTGGTCCGTCGCAAAATGGCTTCTACGCGGGCTACCAGGATCTTTGGACTAAACGGTTTGGAAATATATTCATCCACTCCAAGCTCAAATCCCTGCAGTTCGTCCTTTTCATCACTTTTGGCCGTCAGCATGATGATCGGTACCTGAGAATATTTTCTAATTTCCCGGCAAACCTGCCATCCGTCCATCTTAGGCATCATTACGTCTAAAATGATCAGCGCGATATCTTTGTTCTCATAAAAGAGATCCACGGCTTCTTCCCCGTCTCCTGCTTCCATTACATCAAAGTTTTTCTTTACCAAAAAGTCTCTCACAAGCTTTCTCATTCTCTGCTCATCATCCACTACCAGAATTTTTAACCGCTCCATCTCACAGTCTTCCTTTCCATCTATTCTATCACCATCAGCCGGAATATTTCGCATGATCTGCGATCCAGTTTTTTACTTTTTCCAAAAGCATCTGTCTCTCCAAATAGTCCTTTCGATCCTTCTCAAATGCTTCCGGCGAATCATACTCCTCTGTCATATCTTCATACTGCTCTTTGATATATTCCTGTAATTCTTCTTTGGTGTAGCTGATGCCTTCCTTTTGTGCGATCATTTGTGCTGCAAGGTACTCTTTCGCTGTATCTTTTGCCAGAGAAGTAAGATCTGAGTTTACAAACGCTTCCTCACTGTCATAACCAAACATTGGAAAAATCTCTTCTTTACTGCAGTTATAAACTGCTGCCATATCGTAATAACCCTGAAGCACCTCTTGCTTGCATGCCTCCAGAAGGGATTTCGGATACTTGTCCGCCTCACAGGTTTCTAACACATCAGACCAGGCATATTCTGCTTTTTGATCCTCATTTTCCTTATGCAGCTTTTTCTTGAGATATTCATTATACTCTGTTGTTGTCTTATATTTATTTTTTGACACTTTTTTTACAAAGCTATCCGAATATTCCGGAAGAAGCTCTTCTCCACAGATGTACAGAACCGTTGCATGAAACTCTACATTCTTTCCGTCAATCGCCGGATCATCATAGGTTCCTTCCGGTACCGGTACGGTAAATACCACCGAATCACCTGTATTGACCCCGGTCAGATTTTCCTCAAAGCCATCCAGCCAGTCCCCGGACCCAAGCTCCACATAATCCTCCCCACAGGTATCATCCATTTTTTTCCCATCCACATATCCCTCAAAGGATGCCCTTATGGTCTGACCCGTCTGGGTAGTTCCCGTCAACTGTTCATAAGAAGCATTATCTTCCCGTACATTATCAATCTCATCCTGAAGATCTTCCTCCGTAACCTCCAATGAAACCTGAACACCCTTATATTCTCCGACCTTAACATATTTTGCCGGATCATAATCCGGCTTTTCATCTACCGCACGATTTTTCTGCCAACAGACTACTGCTCCGGCTGCAATCACCACAACAACCGCTGCGGCCACTCCGATTCCTATTTTCTTCTTTGATATTTTGCTCTGTCTCTTCTGTGAAGTTGCTTTCTTCTTATTCTTACTCATTCGAATACCCTTACCTTCCTTCTACTGTCCACTTAACTGCTGTACCATCTGCTGAATACAGGATTCTTCTAACGGATCCATTAACCCCACATCCTGTATCATATCTGTAAAAAATCCACTTGCCGACATCCTGCAAAGTTTAAGATAACTTTTCCATGCCCTCTCATAATCCTGCTCCATCATAAGCTTATACTGTAATGCACAGATCTGAGCCAGACAATAATCAATATAATAAAACGGCATAGAATATATATGATGCTGTCTCTGCCACAAACCTCCCTTTTCAAAAAATGGCATTCCGTCCATGCTTAAATATGGACGGTACTGCTTCTCAAGCCGGCGCCAGACCTCATGACGCTGCTTCGGTGTAAGCTCGGGATACTCATATATAATCTGTTGAAACTCATCCACCATGCACCCATAAGGAATAAAGCAGATCGCATCTTCCAGCTGCATCTGACGAAACGCAGGAGCATTCTCCCCAAAGAACAATTCCATCCACGGATTCGTAAAAAACTCCATGGACATAGAATGTGTCTCCGCCGTCTCCATTGTAATATTCCAATGCTCCCGGATATCATCCTTTCCTGCCAGATACCCCTGAAACGCATGACCACATTCGTGGGTGATCACATCCACATCACCGCTTGTTCCATTAAAGTTTGCAAAGATCAATGGCATTCTCGGCAATGGCAGAAACTCCATATATCCGCCCTGTTTCTTTCCGGGGTGACTTAAAACGTCAAACATCTCTCTGCGTACCATCTGTTCCATAAATTCTGCAGTTTCCACGGAAAGCTCCCGATACATTTTCAGACCGTTTTGCAGAATCTGTTCCGGTGTTCCCTCCGGGTGAGGATTTCCTTCCTTAAAATACAGACCATTATCATATATATGAAGCTTTTCCAGTCCCAGTCTCCGCCTTCTCCGATCCTGTACCTCTGACGCCAGAGGTACCCAGTACTCCTTAACCCATTTGCGGAACTGTTCGATCTGAGATGGATCATAACAATTTCTCTGCATCCGGTAATATCCCAGCTCCACAAAATTTTTATATCCGGCTTTTTCAGCCTGTTCTGTCCTGTTTTTCACCAGAGCATCATAAATCCGGTCCAACTTCTCCCCATTTGACTGCAGAAAATCCTGCAGCATGTTCCATGCTTCTTTGCGGATCTCCTGATCCGGGTTCGTCTGATATTTTTCCAGTCCTGCCATACTGATCGTATCACCATCCCAGAGAAATTCTGCGGATGCCAGAAGTTTTTCGTATTCATTCACCAGTTTATTTTCTTCCTGCTGTAATTCCACAAGCTCCGGTGATGTAGATTTCATCTGAAGTTCCATATTCTTGAATGCAACTTTTCCAATAACCTTTTCCAGATCTTCTCGATATCGTGAATGATAGAGCACTTCATGATATTTCATATCCCATAATTCAAAATTGGGCAGATGCTCATCGTAATATGACATTTCTTCATCATAATATGGATCCGTAGTGTCAATGGAATGACGGAACATTGCCAGCGCATACATCGTAGATACCCGATCACTGAGTTGATAATACTCCTGATGATATTTTATCTGCTCCGCCCCACTTTGCGCCTGTTCCTGCCGCCGGATCAGCTTTTTCAGATATTCTGCTGCCTGCTCCAGATCCACACGCTGATATTTCATTTCAGAAAGAGTTTCTCCCTGGAAATCCTTCGTCTCTGTCAGCTTTTCTGATGCTCCGGCAATCGCCACCATATCATCCACACTCCAGGCAATATGATCTGCTCCCGCTTTTTCCAGTTCTCCAATCTCCGCAAATCCATAATATACGCCCATTGACGCAATGCCACAGTCCTTTGCTCCCTGAATATCATGACGCCTGTCACCGATCATAAGCACCTGTTCTTTCTCTTCTTCTGATATTCCCAGACGACGCAGTGCTTCCTTTATCACTGCCGTTTTATTATTTCTGGATTCATCCATACTGGCTCCCACTGCCACATCAAAATATTTCATCAGATTAAAATGCTGCAAAATCCGCACAGCGTACGTCTCCGGCTTAGACGTTGCCAGTGCCATAACCTTTCCCTGACTTTTTAAACGTGACAATGCCAAAGCAATCCCATCATATGGCTTATTTTCAAATAATCCGATAACACCATATCTTTCTCTGTATTTTGCAGTAGCCCGTACTGCCCCGGCATGATCCATCCCAATAATGTCCTGAAAACCTTCGATCAACGGCGGACCAACAAACTGCAGTAATGTTTCCCTGTCCGGAACCTCTATGCCTGCAGCCTCCAACGCATAGATCACACAATTTAATATTCCTTCACTGGAATCCGTCAGAGTACCATCCAGATCAAATAATAGATATTTCCAGCTCATACTTCCTCTTTCCCACACAATATACCTGTGTGCCATTATTCCTTTGATAATACATTCCATTACCATATAATATAGAATATTTTGCCATTGTCCGCAAGCATCCTGACCGGATTTATCGGATTATCTTCCTTAATTATAGAAACTATAGAATCTTTTATGCTCCTCTCCCATTTCTTTTATAAATCAAAAAGAGCCCCGAAGGGCTCTTTTGTGGATAACTCTCGTTATCCAGCGTATAATAGGGTGGGAGTAGAAAGTTTTCACTTTCTGGAATCCATTATACGGATTCTTTGTGTCTAAAATATGTTCATATTGTAAACAATTTGTTCATATTTTGCATTTTTTCCATACTTGTATACACGCATTTTGTATACAAGTATTTTTTTGTCTATTTTCACAACTTTACTCGAAAAAAAATAAGGTTTTTTTAGAAAAAATTGTTGAAATCTCACTAATTTTATGCGATACTTGTTTTAATGTGTTGCGTTAATCACACACAACATACACAATCAAAAATAAAGAAAAGGAGGTTTTTTAGCAATGGCGTTAAAAAATCAGTATCTGATCGACTTACTTGAAACAGTTAAGAAGAGAAATGCAGGAGAGCCTGAGTTCATCCAGGCAGTTACAGAGGTATTTATGTCTCTGGAGCCTGTTGTTGAGAAAAGACCGGATCTCGTTGAGGCAGGCGTTTTCGAGCGTATCGTAGAGCCTGAGAGACAGATCATCTTCCGTGTGCCTTGGGTTGATGACAACGGCAAAGTTCAGGTAAACAGAGGATTCCGTATCCAGTTTAACTCAGCTATCGGACCATACAAGGGAGGTCTCAGACTTCACCCTTCTGTATACAGCGGTATCATTAAGTTCCTCGGCTTCGAGCAGATCTTTAAGAACAGCCTTACTACTCTTCCTATGGGCGGCGGCAAAGGTGGTTCCGACTTCGATCCTAAGGGCAAGAGTGACGGAGAAGTAATGCGTTTCTGCCAGAGCTTTATGACGGAGCTTTGCAAGCATATCGGTCCTGACTGTGACGTACCTGCCGGTGATATCGGAACAGGTGCCCGCGAGATCGGTTATATGTTTGGCCAGTACAAGAGAATCCGCAACGAGTGGTCCGGTGTACTTACCGGTAAGGGTCTTACCTATGGTGGTTCCCTGGCTCGTACAGAAGCTACAGGTTTTGGTCTCTGCTACTTCACAGAAGAGATGCTGAAAGCAAACGGCAAGAGCTTCAAGGATCAGACCGTTGTTATTTCCGGTTCCGGAAACGTAGCAATCTATGCTACAAAGAAAGCTACTGAATTCGGTGCAAAGGTTGTTGCTCTTTCTGACTCTAACGGATATATCTACGATCCAGACGGAATTGATCTTCCTGTTGTTCAGCAGATCAAAGAGGTTGAGCGTGGACGTATCAAAGAGTATGTTAATAGAACCTCCCATAAGAATGCTACATATACAGAGGGATGCAGTGGTATCTGGAGCATCAAGTGTGATATCGCTCTTCCATGTGCTACTCAGAATGAGATCGACGCAGACAGCGCTAAGAAGCTTGCAGCAAACGGCTGCTATGCTGTATCTGAGGGTGCTAACATGCCTTCTACTCCGGAAGCAATTGATGTTTACTTCGAGAACAAGATGCTCTACGGACCAGCTAAGGCTGCAAATGCCGGTGGTGTTGCAACATCCGGTCTTGAGATGAGCCAGAACTCTGAGAGACTTTCCTGGACATTCGAGGAAGTTGACGGAAAGCTTCATGGTATCATGAAAGAGATTTTCAAGTCTTGTGATGAGGCTGCTAAAGAGTTCGGTATGGAGGGTAACTACATGGCAGGTGCAAACATCGCAGGTTTCCTGAAGGTTGCAGAAGCTATGAAGGCTCAGGGTTGTGTTTAATTATCACACCTTCATTCATACGACATGAAATAAATGAGGGCTTCCACTTTTACAGTGGAGGCCCTTTTTCTCTCTGTCTGCTTTCAATCCTTCACCTCGAAGCTTCTCTCGTCCTCCTGGGGCACCAGATTTTTGATATCCATATCCACAATATCAATATAGCGGTCCTGCTGCAGGATCTGCAGCATCCGGTCTATGGATACCTCATCGCCCTGTACCTCCATGGTCACCGTGCCATCCTCCTCATTGCGTACCCATCCGGTAAGCCGAAGGCCCTCCGCTGCATATCGGGCATGATAGCGAAATCCTACTCCCTGTACTCTTCCATAAAACAAAATTTTTCTTCGGGTCACTTTTCTTTCCATCCTGACCTTCCTCCAATTCCCATAAAAATATTTCATTACCATTTCGGAACATATGTTCACTCATTCATCTGCTAAAAAAATACCCCACAATATATTAAAGTATATCGTGAGGCATCCTGCTGTGTCAATATTTCTCCGATTATTCAAACCCTTTTCCCAGCTCCATCATAAGATCGTGCACCGTAGTCATTTCATGAATTCTTCCAATCTCTGCTCCACAAAAAATCAATCCATTCTCCACATCACCACGAACCGCTTTTGTCAATGCATCAGTAATACAATATGGAATCTCGTTGATATTGCACTTACGCATACACCCATAACATTTTTTTACCGGAATCCGTCCCTTCTGCACTTTTTCCAGAAAATGATTGTGAAGTGCCCGTCCCGGCATGCCAACAGGACTTTTAATGATCTCTATCTGATCTGCCGTACCATGGATATATGCCTCTTTGTATGCCTGCGACGCATCGCATTCCTTTGTGACAACAAACCTCGAAGCAACCTGAACTCCATCAGCCCCAAGATCTACGGCATGTTTTACGTCCTTCGCCGTAAAAATTCCACCAGCTACAATCACCGGAATTTTTTGTTGAAAATGCGTTTCAAATTCCTGTACAGTCTGAATGATTTCCCGGATCCTGTTATCATAGTCAAGTCCATCTATATCCTTTAATTCTTCTCTGGAAAATCCAAGATGACCGCCGGCTTTTGGTCCTTCAATCACTATAAAATCTGCAGTTCTCTGATATTTCTTTTCCCAGCGCTGCAAAAGCACTCTGGCAGCCTTTGCCGAAGAAACAATTGGAGCGATCTTTGTACTACTCCCTTTTACGTATTCCGGAAGCTTTGCCGGAATCCCTGCGCCACTAATGATCACATCTGCACCTGCAGCAACTGCTGCTCTCACATGCTCCGCATAATCCTGAAGGGCAACCATAATATTGACCCCCACCATTCCCCCGGCCGCCTTTTCCTTAGCCAAAGAAAGATGCTTTTCAATTGCTTTACGATTGGTCTTTACCGGATCTGTTTCAAACCCATCCTCATCATAACCAATCTGTGCTGTTGATATAATCCCAATTCCTCCTTCTCTCGCTACAGCTCCTGCCAAATTTGATCTGCTGACACCAACTCCCATTCCTCCCTGTATAATAGGAATTCTTGCAATTTTCTCTCCAATCCTTAATACTTTCATAAATAATCCTCTTTTCTGTCACAGAATATTTTTATAACCAATAAAATACTGATTACATCTTCTGTTCTGTAATTATATTAATCATTTATGGCTCTCGTGTCAATATGTCATTTTCTCTTTTACTGTTTCATATGGTTTTCAATACCACATGTATCTTAAGAATCAAAAAATTATTTAAACAAAAAAATATGTCCCCCTTATAGATTTCTCCATAAAGAAGACATATTCTTTAAGATTATAGAACATTTTGCAAAAAATGATCCATTCTTATTTTCATTCTACCGTATCCAGAATCTCAATCTTTGCAATCGATGCTCCCTCTGTCGGAGAGGTGAACTCAACCCAATTCTTCACTCCGGAAAGCTTCTCACTGTTCAATCCCAATACCGCACCATTATAGGTATCATGATCCATAACATTGAAGTAAGTAGCTCCCTCACCTTCAGCTGTACCTTTACAATATGCAAACTGGAAATCAGCCTGACTACTTGTTGCATCGGTTGCCATAGTAACACGGATGGCCGGTGTTTTCAGAGTAGACCAGTCATATGTCATAAATAACTGCCAAAAATATGGATTACTCCACATGGTCAAACCATCCGAGCAGCTTGTCGTCTCGAATTTTCCAATCTCTCCCTTGTCAAGATCCGGCTTTCCATCAGAGGTAATACCCTTGTTATTCGTACGGGTCCAGGTTCCATCCCATGTAGCAACCACTTTCATCTTTGCCGCTTCTTCATCACTGAGCTTTTCAAGTATTGCAGAACCGGTATTGATCGCTCCATCCTCTAAAGGAACATTTACAACACCCGTTACCTTTGTCATCATTTCTCCAAAATCTTTAAAGCAGAGAACAAAATCATTTCGATCAAATACGGAATTATTCCACAGAATCGGAGCTGCTCCAACCTTTGGACCATATGTCATTACTTCCTTCACAAACTGTGTGACATTCTTTTTATCAGTAGAACCAAAGCCGTACTCTCCAATAATAATACCATATCCGGCATTAGAAAACTTCTTTAATTTGTCAAACTGTGCATGAAGATAGTCATAATCTGACTGTGTTCCCCATATATTTCTGTACAGCGGATCTGTCTTATCCTCGCAAAGCGCATAACCATACGGTGAATAATAATGTACAGATACACTAAGCTTTGTTTTTTCTTTATTCTCCTCTACAGGATCTGTTGGCATTACCCAGCGATCATCGCATGTCTTATCAATATCCGTTGCAAAACCTGCCAGCAGGAGCTGTCTGTATTTATTGTTCTCACAGCCCTTTTTGCTTGCACTATCACGAATGATTTTTACAAACTCCTGATTGATCTGATTCGATACTTCGTATGCCTGATCATTGGTAAGATTACCCTCAACACCTTCGTATGCGGTATTCAGTCCCTTATTGTCTCCGCCGACCAGATCACTCAATTCCTCATTGGCTGACTCGAAGATCAGACGATCGCCATACTCGCCATACCGCTCTGCAAGCTGTGTCCATACTGCACGATACTTTTTCCATGCCTCCTGACGTACATCCTCTCTGGCATTTCCATCTTTATCTGCAGCACCGAACATGCCCCACCATCCACCGTCATAATGGATGTTCAATACGACATACATATCATTTTCAAAGCAGTAATTCATTACTTTTTCTACACGATCCATATACTTGGTGCTTAATGTATAGGTACCATCTGTAGACATCATATTGGACCATGCTACCGGGATACGAACCGTCTTAAACCCACTCTGTCTTACGGCTTTCATAAGCTGTTTCTTTGTTTCAGGCTGTCCCCATCCTGTCTCAAAAAGATCTGTTTTAATGTCAGCAGGTTTTAAACCTGATGTATTAATTCCACAGCTCTCCAACGTATTTCCAAGATTCCATCCCTGTCCCATCTTCTGGATCAGCTCAGGTGCTGTCATATCCTTGTCCATGGTGCCATCATCGTATTTCGTAATACCATTCTTAGATTTGCCCTGTTTTGGAATTGTTGTGATCGTTGGTTCCGGTACCGGTGTTGCATCCGGATCCTCAGAAGGAGTAATGATCGGACCATCCGGTACCCAAGGACTTGCCTTTGGAGATGGAGATACCGTCGGCTCCGGTTCTCCACTTGGTGATGGGGAAGCTACAGGCGATGCGTTTGGTGATGCCGGTGCCTGACTGACCGTCACTGCTGCTGTAGATGCAGGTGTGGATGTCTCGGAAGTCTCCGTTGTTGTTGTTTTCTTAGCCTTTTTCACCGTCACCTTGCAGTTTAATTTTTTGGTTACTGACTTTTTCGCTCCGGTTTTTTTATACTTAACCTTTGCAGTAATGGTTGTCTTTCCGGCTTTCTTTCCGGTAACAACACCCTTTTTTGTAACTGCCGCTACCTTCTTATTTTTGCTGGACCACTTGCAGGAAACTACTTTCACTGCCTTTTTCTTCTTTACCTTTAAGGTAACTTTACCACCCTTTTTTACAGATACAGAAGACTTGTTCAGTTTGACAACTGCCTTAGCTGCCTGTACCTGACCGGCGTTCCAGTTAACCCCTGTTAAACTTGAAACAGCCATTGCAGCAGACATCGCCACTGCCATTATTTTTTTACTTTTCCTCATAAATAATCTCCTTTCTCAGATTAATATAATTTGCCCTATCATTATACACTTTTTGTTATCTTTTGGCAATCTGAGCATAGAAGAAATCTATTTATATGCAGCTCATTCCACATGGATCACATCCCGCAGCACATAATGAAATGTCGGTGCGGAACTCTTTTCATTTTCCTGATATCCCTCCTTCAAAGAAATCACATCTTCTTTATTGTCCGGATCGACCCCGGTATAATCTCCCTGAAATACATTGATCTCTTTCTTTTTAAAGCTGCCGATCAGTTTTTCTACCTTTTCTTTGGTTCCCGGTGCCGCGATCAGTTCATTCACCTCCAGCATCTGAACCCATCCCTGATCAAATCCGGCTCCTGCATCGTTTCCGTTAATATTGGCATCCAGGAAACCCTCAATATCCTTCTCCGACAATACTGCCTCCACCGCTGCTGATATATATGGTTCCCAGTTGATCCGGCATCCGGTCAGATAAGTGGTTGGAGCAACATCTGCCATACTCTGGTTGTATCCCACATGATATACCACATGTTTTCCCTTGACCTCCTCACATGCCACAGCCGGTCCCGTGGTATCGGAATGCTGCGAAATGATCACACAACCTTCGTTGATCAGCTGCATCGCATATTTTTTTTCTAATGCATAGCTGCCCCAGGTATTGGTGTATTTTACGGTCATTTCTGCCTGGGGCACAACGGATCTTACCCCAAGAAAAAATGCGGTATAACCGGAAATCACTTCGGCATATGGATACGCTCCCACGTATCCCACCTGTGCCTGGTCCGCTGTTATGGTTCCTTCATCGATCAACTGTTTCAGTTTCATCCCGGCAGCTACACCGGAAATATAACGTCCCTGATAGATTGCTCCCATATAAGTATGATAATTATCAAGCTTCGGTTTTTCATTGGCATTAGAACAGGTAGACTGGCAAAACTGAATCTTCGGATATTTCTTTGCCCACTGCTTCGCCTTTTCGCCAAACCCAAAGCTTGTGGTAAAAATAATATCGCACCCTTCCTCCACCAGATCCTTTAAAATGCCGTCCTCGCTTCCCTCGGTAACATTAAACCGGGCAATGGTGCGCACCCTGCTGCCGTATTTCTTTTCTACCGCCTTCTGTGCCTTGACGAAGTTTCCCGTATACGCAGTACTGGTATCCCCCACGTAAACAAAACCTGCCGTGATCGTGCGTTGCTCACTGTCATCCTGCAGCAGCAGATGCAGTCCGAACACCGCCAGTATCACAAACAATGCACTGCTGACCGTTATGATATATATCCTTTTCATTCGAATCCTCTACCCCTTTCCCAGCCCGAAAGCTTTGGGCTGCCGACACAATATTTCCTGATTTCATTCCATTTGCTTCATGAGAATCTATTATTCACCCGTTTCGTATAATCTCTCCACATCTATGGTGCCATCCTCCAAAAGCTCCAGCAGGATATCTACTAACCCCGGATCAAACTGTGTTCCTCTCCCTTTCCGAAGCTCCTCCAGCACAAAATCAAGATCCAACTTTTTGCGGTAAACACGGTTGGCCGTCATGGCATCAAATGCATCAGCAATTCCAATGATCCTGGCATTCAGAGGAATCTCCTCTCCCTTCAGACCATTTACATACCCTTTGCCATCATATCGTTCATGATGATAAAGTGCCCCCTCATCCACATGTTCAATAAACGTAAAATGCTTTAATATCTCCGCTCCCCGGAGTACGTGAGACTTCATCACTCCATACTCTTCATCGGTCAGCCGCCCCGCTTTATTCAGAATGCGATCCGGGATGGCAATCTTTCCAATGTCATGAAGAAGTGCGGTTTTACGAAGCACCTCCTGATCCTCTTTACTGTATCCCAGTTTCTCTGCAATCATTACAGAATACTCTGAAACTCTCTGGGAATGCTGGCTGGTGTTTTCATCCTTGGCATCCACCGTTCTTGCAATCGTAATGATCGTTTCATTACCCATCTGGATCTGATTTCTGGCAAGTTCCAATTCCTTCTTTTGAAGATTCAGCTTTTTCTGGATCTGTGTCCGGACGAGCAGCCAGGTCAGATATACGATTGCCAGCACCAGTACAATTCCATAATAGACATAAAACCACCAGTGGTCATAAATTTCTTTGTCCTTAATGATCTGATATGTGCTTTCCTCGATCACCTTCGTCTTCTGATGATCGTACACCGCCATGTGGAAAACATAATCCCCCGTGGGCAGATTGGTATAGACAATATTCTTTAGTTCACTCTGGGGAAGGACCGTCGGCTCCTTGTCATACCCTTCCAGCCACACCCGGACGTAAGGATCGTTAATAGAATAATTGACCACCTCCGGTATAATTTCCACCCGGTTCACACCTCTGGAAATATGAAATGGCTCTCCTCTCTCCACATAAGAGGTTTCCCCATCCATTTTGATGGACTTCATCAGCATACGATAAGAAAAATTGTGGGAATTATAATCGTTCATATTCATATATACTGCACCAAACCCACCGGACAAATATAAATTATCGTTCCCATCAATATAATTCCATGCATTGGGGGTCAGAGACTCCTGCAGACCTTTCGTAGCATTTAACAGATCATAATCCAGCTTTTCTCCATTTACCAATTTCTTTTTATCTACAACGTAAATTCCTGCGGAACTGAGTACAAAAAGCTCCCCCTTCTTTCCCTCCACGACATCGTAATTGTTATAATATGGAAAATTATCCAGAATACGGATCTTGTCGTTTTTCATAAAGCAGAGACCGTTGCTTGTTACAATGATCAGACCTCCGTTATCTGTATCTTCTACCATGCGCAGGATGACATCTGAACTTAATCCGTTCCCCTTCTTGTAATAACTCTGCACTTTATGATCACGGATCACTGCAATTCCATTTCCATCTGTACCTGCCAGAAGAGTACCATCCTCCTGCTGGAACATACACAATATCTTGGGATTCGATAATCCATTCATGACACCGATATTCTCCGACACCGTTCCATTCTGTACAAAAGAAATTCCCAGATCTCCTGCCAGTGCAACCGTCCCATCACTTAATTCCAATGCCGTACGGAATTTATCTCCCAAAAGACCGTCTTTTCCGGTATAAATCCGGATCGATCCATCCTCTGATACTTTCCAGACACCTTCTCCGGAAGTACATATCCAGAGATTCCCCCGGCTGTCTTCTGTCAGACATCGCACACGGATTCCATTGAGTTTCTGAGATAAAGCAGTATGTCTTTGTTTGGTCATGGCACTGTCCACAACCTTCAGGCCGCTGTCTGTCCCAAAATATACATCGCCCTTCCACCGGATCACCGTATTGACAACATCCTCCTCCAGTCCTGCCTCGGTAAAGATCTCCGTAAAGATCGACCGGCACAGCCGGAGCAGTCCCAGCCGGGATGAAGTAAACCAGAGATTTCCCTGATAATCTATAAGCATATGATCAATGGAACTGTTAAACTTGTTGGTATTCACACTGTGATATGTCCCATCCCCATCCAGAAAACCGGTGCCATTGTCCGTGCAGACAAAAATCTCCTGATTCTCAGACATATGAAGGGATTTTATATTTACCAGATTCCCACAGGATATCGTCTGGAGCTTCTGCAGCTTTTCTCCCTTTACTTTATAAACCTCAATGCGGTTATCCGTCCTGCCCACATATAATCTGCCCCGATCATCAAACATACAACAGGAATATACTGCCTTGTATGTCTTTTTCTGCAGATGCTGAATCACTTTCCCCTTAGAAAGCAGATACAGACTTCCTTCATCCGTCACTGCCGCCACATGATCCTTCTGATCTGCCGACAGACTTTTCGTATAGGTAATGTCAGAAACAATGTCACTGACAAAAAGACCACCGGACAGCGAAACAATCGCAAGGGCATCCGAAGTCCCCACGTAAAAGGTACCATCAGAACATTCCGTAATGCATCGTACCGAATCCGCCGGAAGCCCCTGGGAAGAATCTACGACATTGGATATCTCCTCATTGATGCAGATAGACACGCCGCTGTCGTTGGTGCCAATCCAAAGTCTGCCCGCCTCATCCGTATACAGACAGTTTACGTTTTTGACAGAATCATAATGATCCATCCACTGAAACCTGCTTCCATTATACCGGTAAAGTCCACCGTAGGTACCGATCCATAAAATACCATCCTTTGTCTGGGCAATATCATTGGCCTTGCCACCCGGAAGTCCGTTCGCATCATTGTAAATCGTCTGTACATACGTATTATAGGAATGATCCTGTGTTGTCTGTGCAGACACAGCCACAGAATCCCAAAAAACCGATCCCAAAAGCAAAAAACCGATGATAATACCGGTTTTAATATGATTCGGACTGATATTATGTGCTGTTTCCTTCTTCTGACATGCTTTATATCCATGCCATAAACGAAGTCCCAAATAAAGAGCTGCCAACGTAACGACCTTATCCAAAAAATCCACATAAAACTCACCGATCACGCCCCGCATCCAGGAATGCATCCCCATCTGTCCCAGCAGATCGCTCACTCCGTCTCCCCAGATATTACCTGTTTTCCCGCCAAAAAATGCATAATTTAACGGAACAGATACTACAATGGAGAGTATCGTGATCAGAAAACTCAGAGACATCGTCTTAAATAAATCCTTTAAATATCCCTTCGCCGCATAATGACCGGTCAATACGCCGACCGCAATATTGGTCAAGGCGTAAATATAAGATGACTTATGATAAAATCCATAGATCACATTCGTTGCCGCTCCCACAACTGCCCCACAAAACGGTCCCAAAGCGTATGCACTGCATACGGTTCCAAATGAATCCATCCATACCGGAAGCTTCAAGACTGCCGCGATCCATTTTCCAAGACAATTTACCAGAATACACCCTATAACAAACAGACTGATCTGATAATTCTTCCTGTGCTGCATTTTCATACCTCTCTTTCCTGATGTCCGAATTTCTCCTTCGTGCTACGACAATTATAAACATTTTTTTATAATGAGACAAGCTGTTTCATTATATTTCTTTTTTGATTTTGTATTTTTATGATATGTGTGATAAACTCAAGCGTGATAAAACAAGTTTCTGTACAAAATAACCATATGGTGCAAAGGTAACGGCAGATCTGTCTGTAGATACGCCAAACCGCAGATGTCTGCAGCAAGGGGAGGAAGCAATATGATTTCTATTGATCTGATCACAGGATTTCTGGGATCCGGCAAAACAACTTTTATTAAAAAATACGCAAAATATCTGATCGATCAGGGAAAAAACATTGGGATATTAGAAAATGATTTCGGTGCTGTAAACGTGGATGCAATGCTGCTTCAGGATATTCTTGGAGAGAATTGCACTTTGGAAATGGTGGCAGGCGGGTGTGACGCAGACTGTCACCGGCGCCGCTTTAAAACAAAACTCATCGCTATGGGTATGTGCGGATACGACCGTGTTCTGGTGGAACCTTCCGGCATCTTTGATATGGATGAGTTTTTTGATGTACTGCATGAAGACCCGTTGGACCGCTGGTACGAAATCGGAAGTGTGATCACCGTCATTGATGCTAACCTGGATACCACACTCTCCGAATCCTCCCGTTTTCTGCTGGCTTCCCAGGCCGCCCAGGCAGGTACGATCCTTTACAGCCATGTGCAGGAAACGCAGGACTGCGTCCTTTCCGCTACGAAACAGTATGTGGCAGATCTTATGGAGAGCCTCCGGTGTTCTGCCCCATCCGGTCAGTTTATCCTACAAAAGGACTGGGATAAACTGCTTCCGGCTGACTTTGAAAACATCATGCATTCCGGTTATCATTCCGCCGATTACCGCAAGATGTGGCTGGACGAAAAAAAGACCTATGACAGTCTTTATTTTATGAACATGGAATTCACCGAAAGCTTTCTCCGGGAATCCTGTACCCAAATATTAAAAGACCCTGCCTGCGGCAAGGTCTTTCGTATCAAAGGATTCCAAAAACTCCCGGATAACACCTGGATCGCCGTCAATGCAACCCATCAGAATACAGAGATCCATCCGGTTCCAAACGGACAGGCAATCCTGATCGTCATCGGGGAGGGACTGCATCCGGAAGCAATCGAGGCCTGCTGGGGAAAGTCAAATCCTTAACCCCCCCGACAAAACATCTTCACAAAAATCTGCCCCTCTTTCATCCGGTGGAAAGAGCCAAATGAATATATGCAGCATTCCCCATAGAGTCTCCTATACCTCCTCCGGAATCTTCTGGATGATCGTACGGTAGATCCGGATCAGGAATGTCAATGATACTGCAAAAGAAATAAGCTCTGCGATCGGGAAGGACCACCATACCATATGAAGTCCGCCGATCCTTGCCAGAATATATGCTGCAGGTATCAGCACGAATAACTGACGCATGATCGATACGATCATACTGAATACAGCTTTGCCGAGTGCCTGGAATACCGTGCCGGCAATGATACAAAACCATGCGATCAGATAATGGATCCCGATGATCCGAAGTGCCGGTACACCGATCGCCAGGAGATTGTCAGAAGCATTGAACAGTCCCAGAAGCGTCTGGGGAATTGTCTCAAACAAAAGGAATCCGATAAAAGTCAGGCAGAATGCAACCGTCATACTGAGCTTAATGGTATGTACCATACGCTTTCTTTTCTGCGCACCATAATTGTATGCAATGATCGGAGTGATCCCGTTGTTTAGTCCAAACACCGGCATAAAGAAAAAGCTCTGCAACTTAAAATATACTCCAAATACCGCGGTTGCCGTCGCCGAGAAATCAATCAGAATACGGTTCATACAATACGTCATGATAGATCCGATGGACTGCATAATGATGGACGGAATCCCGACGGCATAGATATTCCCGATAATCTTTCTATCCGGCCGGAAGCCCTTGAGCTCCACATTGACCTCATGATTAAATTTATGATGGCAAGTTCCTGCTACGACTCCGGCAACACACTGTCCGATGACGGTAGCAGCCGCTGCTCCTGTCACACCCATTTTCGGAGCACCGCACAGACCAAAGATCAGGATCGGATCCAGGATAATATTGGTGAGTGCACCGGTCAACTGGGAAGTCATACTAAAGATCGTCTTTCCTGTGGAAGTCAGCAGACGCTCAAAGAAAAACTGGGCAAACAAACCGAAAGAAAAGATCATAACCGTACTGAGATACTCAATTCCCATGGTCATGATCTCCGGATCCGCCTTGCCGGCCTGGCTGGCATAAAACGGTCTCACCACAGTAAATCCAAGGATCAGGAATAAAATATAACTCAGCATATAAATAAATGCACCATTGGTTGCAATCCTGTCCGCCAGCTTCCGGTTCTTCTCTCCCAAAGATCTGGAAACCAGGGCATTCATGCCAACACCGGTACCGGCTCCCACGGCGATCAAAAGCGTCTGGAGCGGAAATGCCAGAGATACGGCTGTCAGTGCATTTTCCGAAAGCTTTGCCACAAATATACTGTCCACAATATTGTACAGTGCCTGCACCAGCATGGAAACCATCATCGGCAGTGACATATTAAAAACCAATTTTCCGATTGGCATTATCCCCATTTTATTTTCTGCAACAGGGGCAGCATTCTGATGTTCATTCATAATCGTCTTACATTCCTTTCTATCTGCCCGCAAACGTATTTGAGAGCAATCTGTGGTATCAGATGGGACAAAATAACTTTTGTCCCTGACATTTCTATATGTCCAAATGAATATTCTATCATGAATCGGATTACTTTGGCAACTTTTTAAAGGGAACTTGATACGAAAATCTTTCTTTTTACTGTTTAATGTGCTTTTTCTGATCATTGGCACAGAACCGGCAGCCCTCACTCCCTCCGATACAACTGGCACAATCCCCGCAATCTGACAGAATATCCTCTCTGCTGACCAGATAGATTCCCACAATGCTCATCAACGGATCCATCTTCCCGTCCTTCCAGCAGATTCCAGACTTTGGTGTATCCATCAGCCCTAAAAGCTTTGGTGCCGCCGCAAGCTCCATCCCATAAAATCCGGGACCAAAGGAAGGGCTGCAATAGTGTCTGCTCATAACGCTGTGCTTTCTCTCCAGATATCCCTGCAGCCACTCTCTGACCACATCCATACAGGCAATCTGAAAAATCTCCAGATAATACTGCGTCAGCAGCGAATCCGTCTCCTCCATTTCAAATAACGGTGCGTGAAAGGCATATACATATCCTGTCTCAATCTGGCTGCGCTCAATGCGTTCCAGCACATTGCAGAAGATCTCCTGCCCGCCAAACACAAAGCGGTCTTCCCGGACACACTCCTTCGCAAAGGGCTGTATCAATACGTTCAGGCGATAGAGATATTTATGCTTTTCCAGAATATTTGTAATGCTGCTGATCGCCGCTGCCCGGTGCTGCCGATACATCTCCGGCTCCATCTGCTCCCAGGATGCGATCTGTGCCATCCTGTCCCATATCTGCTCCCGCAGATTCCATATGTTGATAGAAATTTCCTGATCCTGCTGCCCAAGTTGCTCCAATATTTTTTCATACATTTCCGGCCGGTGCACCACCGTACAGCCGCTGCAATCCTTGATACGCTGACCTTTGGCGTTCAGGATATAATCCGGATGCCCGAGACAATTTTCCTTCAGATATAACGGACAGTAACAGAACAGGCAGTTGAATAAAGATGAGTCTGCAACGTCGTGACAGGGGAAGTATTCACATTGTTTGTTTTGGTAAAATTTGTAGGTGTTGTTCATATTGACTCCTTCGTTATGATATTGCAAATCTGCTTCTTGTCGGTGTTTGTCAACTCATTATATCATGTTATTGAAAAATTTCCCAAAAAACGGTATAGTATAAAAGTGCGTTTTACATGGATAACACGCAAATTATACACAGGAAGGATAAAATAATGTGGAAAACAATCAATGATTTACTCGTTCATATCGACAACCTTGTATGGGGTGTCCCGCTTATGGTACTGATCTTATCAGGAGGTATCTTATTGACACTGCGTCTGGGATTTCTTCAGATCAAAAAGCTTCCATTAGCATTAAAATGGATGGTAAAAAACGAAGAGGGTGGCGAAGGCGAAATTTCCAGCTTCTCCGCACTCTGCACAGCACTAAGTGCCACCATCGGTACCGGTAATATCGTCGGCGTTGCAACTGCCGTAGGTACCGGAGGACCGGGAGCACTTTTCTGGATGATCGTAGCCGCTTTCTTTGGAATGGCAACCAAATTTTCCGAGGGTCTTCTCGCTGTCAAGTATCGTATCGTCGGCGAGGATGGACATAGTCTCGGCGGCCCGTTTTATTATATTGAACAGGGCATGGGTAAGAAATGGAAATGGCTTGCAAAGCTGTTCGCCTTTTTCGGCGTATGTGTCGGACTTTTCGGTATTGGAACTTTCAGTCAGGTAAACGGAATCGCCAGTGCTGTTCACGGATTTTTTGATCCGAATGATAAGCATTGTATACAGATTTTTTCTCTTGGCCAATATTCCTGGTCTGTTGTTATAGCATCCCTGATCCTTGCATTCTGCGTAGCAGCCGTGCTGATCGGCGGCATCAAACGTATTGCAAGTGTCAGTCAGGTGGTCGTGCCTTTTATGGCGATTATCTATTTCCTTTTTGCAGCAATCCTGATCATTACCAATATCACACAGATACCTGCTGCGATCAAGATCATCATAAAAGCAGCATTTACTCCAAAGGCTGTAACCGGCGGTGCCGTGGGCAGCATGTTTATAGCAATGCAGAAGGGTGTTGCCAGAGGTATCTTCTCCAACGAAGCGGGTCTTGGTAGTGCACCGATCGCTGCAGCTGCTGCCCAGACAAAGGAGCCTGTCCGTCAGGGTCTCGTCAGCATGACCGGCACCTTTATTGATACCATCGTGATCTGTACTCTGACCGGCCTTTCCATCGTACTGACCGGCGCATGGCAGGTAGATGGTCTGGAGGGTGTTGCTGTGACAACATATGCATTCCAGAAAGGACTTCCTTTCCCGGCAGAAGTGTCCTCCTTCATTTTGATGCTGTGTCTTGTATTCTTTGCATTTACCACAATTCTCGGCTGGGATTACTACAGTGAGCGTTGTCTGGAATACTTAAGCGGCGGCAATATGAAGCATGTTAAGATTTACCGCTGGATATACATTCTGGCAGTATTTATCGGACCTTATATGACGGTCAGTGCCGTCTGGACCATCGCAGATATCTTTAACGGACTGATGGCGATTCCAAATATGATCGCACTCTTTGTATTAAACGGTGTCATTGTAAAAGAAACGAAAGATTTCTTTGAAAGACATGAACGCGGGGATTTCAATTAATTTAAGCTTCTTTAAACAAGCTCTCCATTTTCTTACGATCACGCAGAAAATGGGGAGCTTTATTCGTATATTATCCTGCCACATGCCAAAAAAAAGCATAAAAAATCCATCGTCAATAATCGTCCGCAAAACATACCTCTCACGGCTTCCGTAAAACGATGGAAAAGGCTTATCTTATATCTGATCCGGCTCCGCTAACAGACACTTGATTTCATATCAATTTATGTATTCTCCGTCACACTCTCCTCTGGCCGGAAACAATAAATGCCACCACCAATGCAGCTATCAGCAACGGAAATGCTGCAGATAATAATCCTGCTAACAGCATACCGATCAGGATCACCGGAAGAAATACAACAAACGCCACAATCTTTGTCAGTCCCCATGCCATCTTTATTGCGAAGAAAAACAATTTCACTGCCAAAATAAAAGTCCCTATGACAAATAATGTAATCATATGCCTCCCCTTCTTTCCTTTGTTTATTTACCGATTATACCGCTTTGCATGACATAGCGCAAGAAAAATACACTACTCCGCCCGGAAACAAGCTCCTCTTTGCTGTAGGTTTACGGATGATTTTGTGAAAAATCACGATTTTCCTTTTCTTTCCGGTGCATTTATTGTATAATATCAATCAGAAATCTATCAGAAGAGGTGAAATTCAATGTTTAGTCAATTATTTGGAAAATATCTTGTAGAAAAGCAGATCATCACCCTCGATGAATACCGTGCTTCCATTGAGAAGCAGTTATCCGTTCGTGTAAAGCTTGGTACCATTGCGATTGCAGAGGGCTTGCTCTCAGAGGCAGACGTAGATATGATCAATAAGCTGCAGATGCAGTTTGATAAGCGTTTCGGCGATATCGCCCAGGAGAAGGGTCTCCTGACCGATGCCCAGATCGGAGAGCTTCTTCAGAAGCAGGGTAACCCATATATGCAGTTTACACAGGCTCTGACCGAATGTACGAAGCTGACGGCATCCGTCATCGACAAGACGTTATCCGCATTTCAGAAGGAGCATGGCTTCTCCGATACGGATATGGCCGCTTTAAAGGCAGATGACCTGGATGCACTGATCCCGGTCTTTGCATGTGCGGCTAATTCTTCCATTACAGATCTGGCAGGTCTGGTGGTCCGCAATATCAACCGTTTTGTCACCAGAGATTTTTATATCGGTCAGATCAAGCATATAAAGTCTCTGTCCTACCATTCTCTCGCCGGACAGAAATTATCCGGAGACGGTCATTTTTATCTGGCTCTTGCTGATGATGCCGATGCGAAGGCATTCTCCCTGATCGCTGATCATTTTTCCGGAGACAGACAGAACGATACGGCCGATATCTTCGATGCTGTCTGTGAGTTTATTAACGTCAGCAACGGTCTCTTTGCTTCCGAGCAGAGCGAGAAGGAGAAGGAATTCGAATTAGAGCCTGTATTTGCTTATCAGGATCAGACCATAGAGGGAGATTTTCATGTATTACCTGTTTACATAGAGGATCACCGTATCCATCTTGTGATCGCAGACAATGATCAGCTTAAACTCGGAGATACTCCTTATCATTTTGCTTCCAATGAAAAGCAGGTTTATGATGTACATACCGATTCCAGGGGATCTGTATTAGTCGTAGATGATTCCAGAATGTCCCGTATGATCATGAAAAATCTTCTGGAGGAGGAAGGTTACTCTGTGATCGGCGAGGCAACAAACGGTGAGGAAGCCGTAGAGATGTTTAAGCAGCATCCGGCAGATCTTACGACACTTGATATCACCATGCCAAAGATGGACGGTATCGAGGCATTGCAAAAGATCCTGGAGATCGATCCGGAAGCAAAAGTCATTATGATCACCGCTGCGGGTCAGCAGTCTAAGGTGTTAGCCGCTTTGAAATACGGTGCAAAGCAATTTATCACCAAACCATTTGAAAAGGATGTTGTATTAAACAACATCAAAGAAGTTCTCGGCAAATAGCACCGGGAACAGAGCATTATTTACTGAATATTTTATCTTAACTCGATACTCCTAACATAATAGCAGCCACCGGTCAGATACTATTTCTGACCGGTGGCTGTTATCATATTATCATTCTCACTTTTTCCTTTGTTCCATCCAGACAAGCAGATCCTCCAGCTTCAATGGCTTGCTGTAAAGATACCCCTGAAATGCATTACATCCCAGTCTCTCCAGTTCATCTCTCTGCTCCCTGGTCTCCACATACTCTGCTATGATCTTAAAATCAAGTGACTGACCCAGATATACAATGGAACCAATAATATCGCTATTTCTCTCATTGTCCAGAATATCTCTCGTCAATGATCCATCCAGCTTCACCACATTAAAGTAGCTGGTCTGCAGATACATTAATGAGGTATGTCCCATACCAAAATCATCAATCAGGAACTTATGTCCCTTTGCCTTCAGATTCTTTATCTTGTCCGCAATATCAATAGATGTCGAAAGGGCATCCTGTTCCGTAATCTCCAGACAAAACCATTCGTTCGGAATATGATACTTCTCTACCACATCTGCAATACACTGCTCAATGCCGTCCCATTCCAGAGACTCATTGGTAATATTGACAGATACTTTAAACTCTGAAGAGGTCTCAGGCTTCATCTGAGTGACTGCCCTGGCCGCCTCATCAAAAATAAACTGTTCCAGCTTATGCAGGATATGTGCCTCCTTTGCCAGCTGGATGATCAACGGCGGATAGATAAATCCAAGCTCCGGATGATTCCAGCGGATCAATGCTTCCACACCGATACATTCGCCATCACAATTTACCTGCGGCTGATACATCATAAATAGTTCTTTGTTGTGTACTGCCTCTGCCAGCTCCGATGCCAATACTCTCGCCACATACCCCAGATCGTCCTCTCTCTTAGTTAGAATGCCAATGGAATTGTTCTCCTCTTCCTGCTGCATCTCCTCTACTAACCGTTTCACATCTCTGGCAATACGGAGCCGGCTCTGCTCCTCATAAATCCGCACAAACGGCCGGTAGATCAGAACACCCGCCGTCAGACAGACAACCTGAAGCACAGCTCCTCTCCAGGATCCCGTTGCCTGATAACCACTTAACAAAATCGGCGTAGTCCAGTCCACTTCATTGATAATATGTGGCACGATTCCACTGTAAATCGCTCCATAGGTAATGAGAAAATTGGCAATCGGCACCAGAATAAACGGCACCAGAAAGACCGGGTTAAAAATAACCGGAATACCAAAAAGTGCAATCTCACTGATATTAAAAATCACCGTTGGTGCTGCCATGGACGCCAGATGACGGACATCCTTCTTTCTTGCAAAAAGAAGGATCGCGATCACCAGACAGAGCATCGCCCCGGTACCTCCCAGCAGTACAAAAACATCCTGCATGGTTTTGCTGAAAATCCCCGCCGTCACATCAGTAAAGTGCTGTTTGATCACTGTATCCAGCATGTTATGACCATGAAAACCAAGGAACCACAATCCATGGGTCAAAAAGATCACAATGAGTCCGGATCCCAGACCGTTTTTCATCGGAGTCAGCAAATAATTAAATATCTGCTCTATGAGTTCCTGAACCCCATCCACTCCGAAACACACGTCGAAAAACTGATGCAGCAGAGAAAAGAACCCAATAATGATCACAGCCGGCCCTATCCCTTCAATGGCCGCAATATAAACGCTGTCCGTATTCATCCCATGTTGTCCGGTCATCTGAAAAAGTCCTCTGCCCTTTAAAGCATAATATACCTCACCGGAGATCAATGCTACCAGAAGGGCACTGAACGTATGCATATTGCTGAACTTATCAACCGAAAAATCATCATACTGGATGCCGGAATATCCTGCAAATGCTGCCAATGTTATGATCACAAGAATGATGATACTTCCCGCGCTCTCATTGACTCCCTTTTTGCGTCTCATCATAATGGAATAACCGACACTGACAGCTGCCGCCAAAAAAATAGAAAAGAAACGATTCACGCAGGAATAGAGACACAGAAAAAACTCCTCCACACGTCCGCCTAACAAATGGTGCATAAAACTCTGGTACGCAGAGATTGGAAGATTCACCAGCATTGCTGACAAATACCCCACGACCAGCAACGGTATCATCATGATCATCCCCTGCCTTATCGCACCTAGTACACAACTGTTTTCCATTTTATCTGTAATATGCATAAGTACTTTTTTTATCTGATCCATCTTTAGTACCCCTTACATTCCCTGTATTTTACCTATCTCATACGCTTCTTATCCCAATTCATTTCTCCACATCCCTGTACAAGTATATTTTACCACTTTGTAAATGGCAAAACAAGATTTATACGATGCCGTGGCAGATGAAAAGCACTCGTATACTCATATAAACTCCTTTCAAAAGACGCTTTTCTGCTGCCATTTGCAGCATTTTGCGCGGTGTTAATTTTTCTTTATGTATTGGCCATTTCTGTACATAAAATGCAAATCTTAGCAAAATTTTGCAAGATGTGTACAGTAATCGTAGTAGAAACGGAGTAAAAATCGGGTGGGGTTACTACTCAATTTTGACAAAAATCTCATATCCTTTTTCCAGTTCAATATCGGTCACTATTCCAACCTCACCATTATCTACTTGATCTACATCCTTATCATTAAGCTGTATACTTACAATAGAAGTACAAATCCATTTTCCATCTTTTTTTGCATATATCATTTTTCCAACTTCCAATTTAACATTGTTAAGTGTCAATATACCTGCTTTAGGTTTCTTAAAATATTCCTCATAAATCCCCACTCTAATTAAATTCTTTGGAAGTAACGAAATAAGCCCCCATTTATCTAGTGATTCTCTTGTTTCTTTTTTCGTAAATATACCATTTTCTATCAACTTATATTGATTGTAAAGCTGCCATGTAGTAAGAAGACCTCTTTCATCATTTTTAGCATAATCTATTTGATTATCACTAAATGGAGGATTTTGTCTTAATGAAGGCCTTATATACCTTTGATGATTCACAATATAAATTGGCAATATTTCTTTGTCACGATGCTCTTTTTCTCTTCTTCGTCTATGTTTTGCTACCTGTGAACATTCTGCATCTGTAGATGTTCCCCCAATACCTTTAACTTCAATAATAAATAATTTATCATCTTCCAAAATCTGTATATCTTCTCTTAAAATATCTTCATTTCCATCAATTGCTTCTACATTTGCAAAACCAAGCCACTTGAAGTATGTACATACAGCTTGAACTAACTTATCCCCTGTTTCTATCAACAAATCATTCAAAAATTTATACTTCTGGTCAATAGCATTTCTTCTCTCATTCAATGACTTAATTTTCGAATTATATTGTTCTTGAATTAAAGTCCGTTCTTTCTCAAGTTCAAGTATTTCTTTAGGTAAAAAATCTTGTTCTTTTATCCATTCAAACTCTTTTGATTCAGGAAAAAAATCTGGCAATATTTCTGGCAATACAGATGTTACTAACCTTTCAATCAATTCATCCTTCTTTTCACAAAACGGAAGCAACAGTTCATAGCCTGAATTTTCTGAATATCCTATATACGAAACTACCTCTCCATCTTGATTTTTTAACAATGGTAAGAAATTAGGATCTGCCATTGATTTTTGATAAGTTCTATCCCATTTTGTTGGTAACTCAAAAATTACATTATATCCTTTAACATATTTTGCTATTAAATTTGCAAGATTGCTATTGTCTGATATTATTTTCTTTCCGAATTTTGATGTTGCACTAGCTTGAATAGTTTCATATATGTTATGTACTTCTTCACTCGGATAGCTATATTGATTTTGTTTTAACACTTCTATAATATTATATTTTTCCGAATAACTACTTCCCGCAAAAATAATTTTCAGTACTTTTGTTTTTAACTTGTCTTTCATAATGCTCAAAACAAGAGGACTAGGTCTAAATTCTTTCTGAGGAAAACTCAACTCAAATAAATATGGTATACCATCCGGTTCATCATCCTCTAAACAGTGTCTTGTATCATTCTCATTTTGTAAATCAATTATGACCACACTATATTCATGCAAATTACTTATCATACTATATTCTAGGTCAACATATCTCTTATTCACATATTCTTCGTACTCAACAGTTTTAGCCACTCCCAGATCACCAGTTGCAACAATATAATTCTGACTCAACCTTTCTGTTATTTCTCTGTTATTAACTATATATATTTGTGGTTCTTTATACTTTTCCATTTATCTTTCATCTCCAATCATAAGAAAGTATTATTCACATTCGTTTGTCTCTTTATGTTTTAATCTAAGCAAATACAACATTGCATAAGCACGATTATACAAGTATTCGATAAACAGTGAATCATTTAACGCCTCTCTCTTTTCTTTTGCCGCATTCAAATAATCATTGTGTCTTACATCAAAATACTCATTAGATAATTTCATTAATTCTTCCAACTCTTTTTTTACAACAGCATAAACTTTGCCATCCATATTATCACTCACACTCAAAGCCAATGTTTTATACTGCTCATTTCTACTGTCTCCTTGAGTAGATATAAGATATTGCAGTGCATCAATAATAAAATCTAACGCACTTTTCTTTTCCATCAAATCTTTGCTATTAATCATATCTTCCGAAAACTGTATTTTACGCTCAAACATCCTATAATTAATTATTTTATCAATAGGAAATGTTGTTTTATATCCTTGCTTTATTACAATCCCACTTTGTAATCTATATGGTAATTTAAATATTTTAAATCTATCATTTACTTCTATAGTGAATTTGTAATGACATTCTCCGGAGTTAATAATCCAATACTTATATGCAATCTCTATAAATGCCTTTATATCATTAAAATCACCTGTATTATTTTTCAACGAATCTGGATAAACTGTACCTCTATACAAGGTAAATTCATGGTCATAATCCAAATCTAAAAGCCATATTCCTCCATCCCAATTATCCCATCGCAAATATTTACCATCCAACAGTTCCAAACCAGGTAATTCTGTTTCAAACCAATGAATAAACGAATTCCAAAATCTTTTCTCATTTACATTTTCTTCGATGCTTTTACCTTTATATTCGATTCCGCTGTCAGCCAAATACTTTATCAGTATTGCTCTCGTAGTGTTTGCATCTCTTATTTCTGTTCCTGTCCTTATCAATAAACTTCCTTGTAAATTTGGTATATCATTTTCAAAAACATTTACTATTTCAATTAACAAATTAACGATTTCTTCATCTGGTTCTATTGCCGAATTATAATTATCAATTGCCATATCAATTTTCTTTATATAATCATTAATCAATTTTTCTTTAACCGAATTAATTTTATTTGACATTTGTTCACCTCTACACAATATAACATTCAAATTATCTTCTTAATCCTATATGCTATTTATTATATCGCCATTTTCTTCTCTTTTCCATAACAAAAACGCCCCAGCCTATCGCCAGAGCGCCTCCAAACAAACCTATCCCTATATTGCTTTAAACATCTTCTGTGACACCGGCTTCTCCCCTTGCGTCCGTTCCAGTTCTTTTCTGGCATTCTGCAAGTCCTCCAGCCTTCTCAATTCATCCTCTGCATCCTCAAGGCCTAAATGCGTATAGGTATTAAGTGTAACTCCTATATCACTATGTCCCATAAGATACTGCAGCGTTTTTGGATTCATACCGGATTTCGCCATATTGCTGCAATACGTGTGCCGGCAAACATGCGGCGTAATATTCGGCATCTGTACCCGATAGATATCGTTGTACCGCTTCACCATGTGGTTAAAGCGATGTTCCCAATAACAATTACCTGTGGCGGCAGTCTGATGACACAATCCATAGCAGGCCAGTGGTTATCTCGCCATATATGCCGGATATAGCAGCCGGCAGTATTCCTGTTGCATTTGGCGATTTGTCCTATTTCTGGATATTAGAACGACAGCCACTGTCCGTAAAGATCTTAACTGAACTGTATTCTCGCGAGAATTTGACCGGTTATGCTGCTTATGAGCGCATTAATGGAAAGCTCATTAGACCAGAGGCAGTCAAGCTTTTGAAAGTAAAATAATACAGGGCATCGCTCCAACACCCCGCACCAAAGAAATATCTTTTATGCTTTACGAAACGCTGCATTTCCTGAAAGATTTTTAAGAAGAATCCGGCGAGCAGCTTTGCTATCGTCACCGATAAATCCTAATCGCAATAAGAAACATCGGAATGCATATTTTTCATTCTCAACTTCTTTATCCTTCAGCGCTACTCGTTTTAGTTTTATTGCTAATTCGCATAACTTGGAAATAAATTCTGTATATGCACTCACAGCATCCGGCTCGGACGCAAGTGGAAACCAGGGAAATGAAACCTGATTCTCGGTAATAGCAACCTCCAACTGCTCCACTCGGAATGCGTGTTTAAAAAGCGTTTGCTTCCCTTCTATCAACTTCTGCAAATTATCCAGCTTATCATCTGTAAACATGTTTCTTGGAACTGATATGCTTAGTGCATCTGCTTTCACCGTTTCATCCACTGGCAGCTCTGATTGTTGTATGGGCTCACCTTTGTAAAACCGTTCTAAAATCAATTCCAATTTACTTTCTGACAAATCCCCGGATGTATGAAACACTCCATTCTTATCCAGAATGCAGCCCCCAATCAGATAATCAAACTTGGGTGTTCTAGTATACTTCACCGGCATTCCAAGCAATTCACCTATGGCATAAGCCAGCTTCTTTCGTTCCTCTCCTTTAACCTTAAAATCAATCTCTGTAATCATTGCACATACCACCTTTCTTTTTGGTATGTACATATATCACTCTAACTGAATAATAAAGCAAGTCAATTCTGAAATACTTTTACACAAAACGCCATATTATTCGCGCAGAAGTATTTCTAAAACATCCTTTAAATGCAGGGTTTTCCAGGCAAATATTCGCCAAGAGAATACCCCCTCTGCAATTTCGCGAAAATGCGTGTGAGAGGGGGCATCGGTCTTAAAAGAGAAAATTGACAGAGATTTAATCCGCCCCTACCATTTTTATTTGAGCTTATCTAATAAAAGTTCTTTTGCTTCTCGCTGGGACTTAATTGATTTTTCCAATTCATCAATCGATTCAATAACCGCATTTCCGATTCTTTCCAAAACTTTCTTATCTTTTGGAACAGGTATTGGTATATCAGCTATTATATCTGGCTCAAGGTGTTCTTGGTTTGTTCCATATGCATTTTTTAGCATCAAACTTTGACCTAAGTCGCTTTGTAAAAATTCATACAAATATCCACGCAAAGGTAAATCGTCTACTACTATTCTAATCAAATTGTTTGTTGCAACATGACCATCATGCTGTTCAAGCGCATATGTAACTCTTCCCAAAGTTCCAGAATCAGATACCAAAATATACCCTTTATAAATAGTCAATTCATCCAGTTGTCTTTTTTGAACTTCGCTAGCTTTTGCACTATCTAAATATTTGACATTATCAGAATTCAACTGTGTTAATGCTGTTCCTGTGAAATACTTACGAATTGTATCTCCTTCAGTTACTCCTAAGTCCGCATATGGACGTTTAAATCGCGGTCCATTAAAAACTTTTGCAAGATCTCCAAGTCGATGAATTTCAAAATCTTCACCCTCCCCAAGAGTTATCACCTTCTTAAGCGCAGCATTATGCTGTGGAAGATAATGAACTGGATTAAAAGAAAGAGAATCTTTATCTAATTCAGAAAATGAAACTGTATATCTGAATTCGTTTTCATTAAGTTCCCCCTTCTGAAAATCCCAATAACACTGTGCTATATCCGACAAATCCTCATCCAATACATGTTGCCCATTAACAACGATAGGTTTTCCCTCACTATCCTTTTTTAGAATAGCTTCTCCTCGACTTGTTTGACCAACTTTATTTGATATAGCCATAAATATCTTGTAATCCTCGGCTATTTTCTTCTTTTTCTGTAAAAAAATCACTGACGCCTTCGAACCACAAAACGGCTCAAATGTATCCTCATGCAAATTAACTACTGCTAATATTTGAGCTTGTCTACAAACACTTTTTCTGACTGCCAGTGCCTCTCTATTATCTAACTGCCCTTTTGCCATAACAATTCCTATTATTCCATCTTCTTTTATCCATTGAAGACATTTTTCCAAAAATAGTAGCTCTGGAGCAACACCTTGTCGATCATTTAATTTTTCATAATACTCAACTTCCTTATTATCTGTAATGTCCCACTGGTGTCCTGCAGGATATTGACTTAGGATCATTTTATCTTTTATTCGTAAATCATGACCCGAACCAAACGGTGGGTTAGTTAATATTATATCCGGTTTCCCTATACCGCAAATATCATTAAATCTTGCTGAAAGTTTATCTACAGAATCTAAACTATTTGCATGTTCAATACCACCATGACCATCTTTTCCTAATAACATATTTGCTTTAGCAATTTTTACCAATTTTGGCGATATATCAACGCCAAATAATTGATGAACAACATTCCTTTTTAACACTTCCTTTGCTGTTGCATTACGCGCTGAATTATCAATTGTATCAAAAATATAATTCATGGATGCTAATATAAAACCCCCACTTCCACAAGCTGGATCCAATATTATATCTTTAGCTGTAGGGTTCGCCATTTTCACCATCATATTTACAACTAAACGGTTTGTAAAATACTGCCCCCTTTCTCCTTTCAAATGTGATGCTACATATATTTCATATGCAGTACCAATAACATCATGAGGAGAATCAATAAATGAATATTGTTGCAACTGTGATATAACTATTGCTAACTGCGAATTAGATGCTGTAATCTCTTCTGTAGAAGAAAATACATCCTTATATCGGTCTCTCACTGCATAAAATAATTTTCGAACTCTTTCACAAGCTGCATTTCTAGCCGTCTCATTCTTAAATTCTTCTGGTGTTATATGAAAGTCACATTCTTCTTTAGCACTTGATTCATCTTCTATCTTTGACAGAATAATTCTTACCATGTCTAATGCAATATCCTCAGAATCAATTCCAGATCGATATATAGCGTTGTGGCATCTTCTAAATGCAAGCTTCAAATCAACTGGAATAATCAAATCGCTTTTTTTATACTTTCCTATGCTGTCCCAGGCCTGTTCAAATTTAGGAATCCCTAACCAAGAATCTATTTGACCCGTTCCTAAATCTTTTCTAAAAAAATCTATTTTATTGCCATTAGTCCAAAATCCTCCTTGTGCTGATGTCGCACTAATGTATGATGCAAGTTGTCCATCCGACTCTATAACTGTAGGAGCTTTAATTTCAGCTATAATAAAAATATTTCCTTGATCATTGCTTGCACACGCTTCCGCAGAATTAAAAATCAAAACATCCGGACGTTTTTTTTCTCTTCCAATGTTTATCTCCCTTTCAACTGCCATCATTTCTTTAGGATAATCAAACTCGCAATGTAAAATCTGTACCATTTTCTGACGAATTCGTTCCTCCGGGTTATTAGGTCGATGTACTGTCGAATCTAAATAGTCAATAATTTTCCCTTGAGCATCTAATTTAATTTGAAATTCTTGAGCTTCAACCCAACTATCTATATCTGCCACTATAAACACATCCTTTCTACTTCTTCATTATACTTTATAATCGATTTTTTGACAATTTTATTTCATATTCTCTTTCAAGCTAAATTTTCGTGTGTATCAAAATTGCAGACACTTCAAAATCTGCTTATTTATTCCTTGTATGTTTGTACATTCCTTCCTAATTGTTTACTTCTCTTATCCGTATAAAAAACGTAGTCCAGCTCCTATCACTCTACCACGCTTTACCACGCTTTATCGCACTTCATCGCCACTTATAACTGTACTCAAAGCCCTGCCGTGGCAGATGAATAGAACTTTTATCATAAATTTCTCCTGTTCTGAAATGCCCTGTAATGCCGAGTTTTGCGTTGCTTTATCAGCTTTTCCGGGCATCGTATTTTTCTTGTTTATAACTACACTTTTTGCAAAATACTTCAAAATGGTGCAATTCAAAGCAATGTGTAGTAGTCAAATCGTAGTCAGTTAAGGGGGTTCAGACTACTGATGGGGTGTGCATTATTTAACGAAAGGGGGTGAAATAGGTATGCCTTTTTATGCTAATTCTTCTGCCTTCACAAACCACTCTGACTCAATGCATTCATCATCTGGAAGCCTTAATATGAGATTCTCATCACAAATAAAACTACTTCCTAGCCATTCATCATACAATCTTAATATTGCCTGTTTCAAAAATTCCACAGTCTTTTCACAGTCAGTTTCTGGCGGATTCCCCATATCAAAAATCACCTTCGACATAGGTATCAAATACTCAATGCAATAATATTTGCTATTACTATAATAATCAGCACACATTCCCTGGATTCCGAGAAGCCTTTCGATGTTACCCACCAATTCAGGACAACTCGCCAACGAAGAATAATAATGATTTTCCTCTAAATATGAGCGAAATGCAAACCCATTTACACAATAATCTTGATTTTTGAAATATCCAAGTCTGGATTTCACATAACAAACATTGCCATCATTATACGCAAATTCATTATCAAGAGATTGTAGTATTCCATTATAATACAAATTAATGTGTCCTTCACCAGATTCAAAAGTTATCTTATACTTTCTAAAAAAATTAGACAGCGGAGAACTCCCTAATAAGAGTTTCTCTAGATTGTTGTTAGCTTTCAAGTCAGTTCCATTCAGCCTTCGTGACAAATGAAACATTTGAATATATTCAAGTTTCTCATCTACAATGTGTTCAGAAAGAAAATCTTCAACGCACTCCCACGGTTCCCTTTCCGTATCTTCATAAACAGAAACAAATAACTCTATCAATCCACCTGCAGAAAGGTTTAAGAATTCCATTACACCCTGTTTTAAGCCATCTTGTGTTCTTGCATCTATATATTTCATTTACAATCACCGCCTTAAATTTATATATGTGTTAACCTAAATAATATGGTTATTTCGTAATATAGATTCTACTATTTCATATTTTTTATTCTTATATGAAATTTCAATCAGCTTTATTTCATGTTCTTTAGCATACTTTCGCTTTTCTTCATCATTTCTTTGTTGAATAGCAAACCTTCTCTCTCCACCAAATTCAGTAACAGGCTTATAGTGCTGCTCACCTTGACATTCAATAAATGCAACAATTTTCCCTTGTTTATAAACTGCAAAGTCATATCTCAAAGGAGTTTCATTATCTATTCCATATACCCCGTCAACTGTTACTTCAACTCTATAATTGATCCCATTTTTTATTAAAATATCATTTACAATCCATTGAAAAGAAGATATCTTATGGCATTCACAAGAAACAGCACTCCAATATCCATTGTAAGCTCTGTAACCATACTCAGTTGGTGGAAAGATACCAAACTTATCACAAGTCACCATTTTTTTATTTCCACATAGATAACATTGACATTTATATTCTTTATAGACAATAATATCTTGATATTTCTTTTGATGTCTTTGCGTATAATAAGGAATTGGGACACTTTCCAATTTATCGTTTACACATTCAAGCACCTCTAGTGACTCATATATCAATCCCGTATAATCTTTATCATAATTTATTGCATTTTTTCTTGGAATTGATGCAATAATCTGGGCATCTTTTTCTGCCTGTTTGAATAACTCTTTCTCTCGCTTATCATTCCAAGCACTACAATATTCATCTGCAGGAATAACAGCCTCATTATCATCCACTAGACATACTGCCTCATTATTCTCGTACTTCTTTCTTTTATTATAATTGGCATTACTTGCCTTTATAGAATAAGTAAACCTTGACGAACAATATACAGGTTTGTAACAAACCTTAGGTTCTGTCTGCAATGTTTCTTCAGAATAATATCTTATCTTTCCACATTTTCTACATCTACATTTATAATGTTTTACTCCTGTACTCTTCTGTAACTCTTCAATTGCTTTATCAAAATCAGAAAATGTTACTGACTCTCCATACACGTTAAAATTAATCGGCTTATATATATATGCTGATGTAACAATTGTCTTTCCACCATCCCATCCAGTCCAATCTCTTCGAACATATTTACCTTCTTTCACAGCTTGAAGAAACTCCATCTTTTCTTCTTTAATATCTAAAATACACGTTTCTTTCATTTGCAAATATTCCGTGCCATCATCCAAGATTTGCAAACACCCAAACTTCATTCCAACCTTTACATCTATTTTCTTAACAGAGGTATCTAAAATAAAAATCACCCTTCCTCATAATATTCAAAAAATAATAATATGCATTAAGCAGCCTTTACATTTCAATTTTGTTAGCCCCTATAAATTCCCCTTAACAAAATTATTCTACCATACCAACTGAATTCACACCATATAAAAAGCACTCAACCCAAACAGGCTGAGTGCTTTTTATATTTCTTCCTTATTATATTATCATACCACCTTGAACATATTCTGTTTCAAAGGCTTATCATCCATATCCGAAATTCCCATCTCTTTTCTGGCATTTTCCAGTCCCTGCATCTTCTGAAGTTCCTTTTCTGCATCCTCAAGTCCTACATGGGTATACACATTGAGCGTCACAGCTATATCCGAATGTCCCATCAAATACTGCAGTGTTTTAGGATTCATGCCGGACTTTGCCATATTGGAACAATATGTATGTCTGCAAACATGAGGGGTAATATTGGGCATCTGCACCTTATAGATTTCATTATACCTGCTGACCATATGATTGAATCTGTGTTCCCAATGCATGGCTACAAGTGGCATTCCATCCTTGTCCAGAAAAAGGAATCCCGTGTAACCATCTACCACTTTTTCAACCTTATAATCTGGTCTATCCTCAATAATTGCTCGAAACATCTCTGTCACTTCATTTGTCATTGGAATAACCCTTGTTCCGGCATTTGTTTTTGTTGGCTCAATTACATACTCTCTTTTGGAAGTTCTTTGCAGCTGATGATCAATATTGATGGTTCTTTTCTCTAAATCAATATCCCTCATCGTAAGTCCACAAAATTCCGAAATTCTCATTCCAGTGTGAAAAAGGATATAAATCACTTCATAGTATTTACAATAAACCACATCATCATGTATAAATTTCAAAAGTTTTCGCATCTGGTCTTTTGTAACTGCTTCCCTTGTAACAGCATCATTGACTACCACTCCTGCTAATTCAAACTGGAAGGAATTTTTCATAAGCACATCATCATCCACAGCCATCTGAAATGCCGGACGAAGAACTCCTCGTACTGTCTTTATCGTGCTGTGCCCTCTCCCATCTTCCTGCTGCATCTTTATCAGAAACAATTTTGCATCAGATGTCTTTATTTTTGATATCTTTTGACTTCCAAAAGGCTCATTTTTAAGAATGTTTCTCACAAAATTGTAATTGGCTAATGTATTTGGTCGCCTTCCCACCTTAGTCTTAAGATATCCCTCCACCAATTCATTTACAGTAATATTCTTTCCCAACGGATCCAATCGATTATCAAGGTCGTAACCTATCTGTTTTTCCAGTTCTCTCAGAGAAAGACATGGCTTTTTACCAACTGGGAGCGGATCAGTTGGTTCTAATCTCCAACTATAAACAAAATGTGGTTTCCCACCTATATGATACTTAAACTGATACTTTCCATTTGCTCTTATTGATTCGCCCCTTCGGATTACTCTGTGTTTTGAGTCTCTTCGCAATCCTGATTTTCCTGCCATGCTCGTTCCCTCCTTCGTATTTCTGGGTGTTCTTTCAGATACCTTTCAAATTCTTTTTTCAGAATCAGCCTCCTGCCATTATAATAAAAGGCTATAAATTCCAATCCTTCTTGATGCAACAATTCATGAAATTTTCTACGGCTCAGTTTATAATAGGTAAGCGAATAACAGATATCCATTTAAAAGCAGATTTATTTGCATAATCCACACCCTTAACATCATCTTGTCACCGTTACAGATAGTACCCAGTACCATATGGCGAAACGCCATATCACTGGGCAATGGCTGCCGCCCTTAACCTGCTAAGGGCTTCGCCACTTAACCCCAGCAAGGTGTTGCCACCCTTTGCATTCCTGACACAAAGGACTTCCAGCCCTCTGTACTCCCGGCAGACAAAACGAAACTACTGCCGCTGTCTCTTCGGCATGTTTTCCGTTCTGCCTGTTTTTCAAAAATCCTCTATTTTGGATTTTGTGAAAATAAAAAAGCCGACGCAATTTCAACTTTTACAAAAGTCCAAATACATCGACTCAATCTTTTGACCTAATCGGTCGTTATTCATTTTTTCCGACTGGCTCATACAGTCCATTTTTAATAATGAGCAGAACAAAAGGCACTAACTTTTTACGGTTAATGCCCTTTTGCGTTAATACTATTAAATTATTCGTCCAACATCAACTTGCCTTTCTTAGCCTTATTTTTTAATCTCTGCATCTGTTCTTTTTCTATCTGCTGGATGCTTTTTTCCGGTGTTGGCAAATCTTCCGGCATAGTTCCTCCAATCTTTTCAATCGCAGTTCTTACCTCTTTTCCAACATTATAATGCACTGATGTTGCGGTTTCCGCACCGACAATTTTATCTTTTCTTAATTTTTCTTCTGTCTGTGATATTCGGAACAGATTAGCAATCAATTCTGTACTTCCCATGTAATCAAGAATTTTCTGTCCTACTTCTAATTGTTTTTTCGTATGAATGTCATCAACATCTAATCCACCGTATAGTCCCATATATCCGGCATTTTGAAAAATTGCAAATTCCTCATTCGTAATAACTCCTGCATTATGTGCTGTCTCTGCCAACATTTGATTCCACTGTTTGATGTCTCCCCTGACAACAAGTCTTCTGTTATCTTCGTCCAGTTCATTAAAGTGGTCAGCAACTTCCTGCCTGTATGTCTGGATTGCAAAATATGTCTGTCCTAATGCAATGACCTCTTTTCTTGGATCTCCATTCTGAACGATCAGATAACATGCATATCTTGACAGTTCATAATCTTTTTTGGGTTTCGTGGTGACTCCAGCTTCAACGATTTTCCTGACCTCAGGAAAATCGTCTGGAATGCTATGCCCGCTGTTTTCACATGCGATCATTGCTCTTTTAATTACTTTTGCAAAATTCTCCCATTTTGCATAATCAAGTGCCGGTCCCAATTCTCTCGCACTCCAATACTCGCTTCCATCTTCCCGGATATGCTTGATATCTTCAAATCGTTTATACTCTATTCCTTTTAAATCACTCATTCTCTTGCTCCTTATCAAACTTTCGGCTGTATATGAAAAATGTAATCTCCACGCACAACCGGAACCATCTAACACTATGCTTTCTATTCACAGATTCGTTCTTAAAGTATATCACAGGATAATCTCGTAATCTATATTTTTACCTGCTAACTTCTTAACTATTTTCCAGATACTTACGATAGTTATCCATGACAGAATCCGTAACACCGTTTTTGTACACTTTTCGGATATCATCAATTTTTTCATCTTTCAGTGCTTTTAGCCAATCCAACAAATCTTTTCTGCTGTTTGCAAAATTACAGCGTCTTTCGTCTGCGCTGTTTCGATGTTCGATGAACGTGTCTTCCCGTACTCGCCTCAGGGGGGGATTCAGGTATTTCAAAGGGCACTTTCGCACTCGCTGGTGTTTACGCTGCGTCTTTTGCAGCGTTATGCACCACTGCGTAGTGCGACGTAGCGGGAGCGTGCCCACTGAAATAACTGAGCCCACCCTGGAGGCTCGATCGTCCAGACACATATTCATCGAAACATTGCAAAGCAAAGACTTCCGGGCAAGCCTACTGATCTGCGGCAATTTCCAGATTACAGCCTTCCGGGGGCATTCTTCTTAGGAGCCAAGAATCATATTGAAAACCGTGCCACATCAGAAACAGTCTGGGCACAATTTGTTTTCTGGTGTGGGAAGTTTGAGTTACTCACATATAAGTATAACTCATTTTACGAAATCGAACAAGCGTTTGTTTATTCATTCCTATTTCCTCCCATAATATGGAAAATTATATCATTCGTGAGGAACATTTACAATACAAAGTTCCACTTATCCAACTGTATTTTTACATAAGAAAAGATCCCTTTGTAACAGCCAAAACGCACTGCTTTCCAAAAGAACCTTTTCCTAAAATTTATTTACTTTAACCTGTGTTTATCAGCTTTCAAAGGAAGCATTCTTGCTGATTCCCCGTTTTTTGAGGAGCTTTTTGTATGCCTCCAGTTTTTTCTTTGAAGTCTTTACAATAACTTCATCAGAACCATTTGCAAATGCGTTTTTGCCGACATTGCCTGCTTTCAGTTTTTCAGATTTAATGATTATCTTTTTCAGATTTTTACATCCGTCAAAAGCATTTTTTCCAATGGATTTAATTTGCTTTCCAATCGTTATCTCGTTAATAGTAGTATTATTCTTAAAAGCGTTATCATCAATGGAAGTTACCTGATATTTTACTCCCGCAACCGTAACACTCTTCGGAATAATAATTTTACTCTTTTTTGATTTCTTGGAAATCTTATACGCCACCGTCGGCTTATCCTTTTTGCTACTGGTGATTATATACTGTACTCCATTTTTTCCTTTCAGCTTGCTTCCTACCTTCTGCGGTTTTGCCGCAACCTTTGCAGAAGTTTTCGGCGATGTCTGCGGTGTCTCACTTGGCTTTGCTGTTGGCTCCGCCGTTGGTTTCACAGATGCTCCCGGGGTCGGCTGGGCTGTCTCTACAGGTTTTGTTGTCTCTCCCGGCTTTTCGGTCGGCTCTGTCGTTGGCACCTCAGATGTTCCCGGTGCCGGCTGAGTTGGCTGGGCTGTCTCTCCCGGCTTTCCGGTCGGCTCTGTCGTTGGCACCTCAGATGTTCCCGGTTCCGGCTGGGTTATCTCTCCCGGCTTTGTTGTCTCTCCCGGTTTTGTTGTCTCTCCCGGCTTTGTCGTCTCTGCAGGCTGGGCTGTCTCTCCCGGTTTTGTCGTCTCTCCCGGCTTTGTTGTCTCCCCCGGCTTTCCGGTCGGCTCTGTCGTTGGTACTACAGTCGGCTCAGGAGATTTGGTCGGTGTGATCACACTCGTCTTGTCTGAGATTTCTTTTTCCCCTGCTTCATCGTAAAAGTAACCATCACACTCCTGACATTTATAATATGCGATATTTCCTGTTTCCTGCAGTGTTGCATTCTTCGCCGGAACCAACTCCAGTGTATGAGGTTTTTTTCCCACAGAAACATCTGTCTTCATTATATCTCCACACAATTTACATTCCGTATGACCGGTTCCCGCTGCAGTACAGGTCGGTGCATATTCCCCATCTCCGGTATATAAAACCTCCGGATCTTCTTCACATGCTTTTCGGGTTATTGTTATTTGTTTCCCGATCGTCTTATAACAATCCTTATCATCCCCTGTATAAACCGCTGTAAGGGTCACACTGCCACCGGCAGGAATTGTCTTTGCTTTGACCGCGTCCAATGATCCACCGGAAGTCTCCGGTGTCCATCCACTGTTTGTCACATCATCTGTAAAAATAAGTTTTCCGGCTTCTTCCACTGTTTTGACCGTATTCTCTACCATAAGATCTGTCGGTGCATTGTCAGGAATCTCTGCCTTGTTAATCGTCCACTGCCTCGTGATCACGACCGAATTATCCGAAGTATTTTCAAGATGATATCGATCCGTGTATTCACTCTTCACGGAGATGATCGCCGTCGCTGTGCAAATCCCCGCCCGGGTTGCCACGTTTCCGGAGAGTGCTACCGTAAGCTGTTCCGGCAACTTATCTGTATCTGCAAGTGAAATGCTCTTCTGAGTGCCATCATAAACGAACGGTTCCTCCGGCGTATTCCATTTCAGATCCGGAACGCTGATATCCTTTATCCTGTATTTCTCTTGAGGTGTATTCTTATTACTATACACGTCAACTATTTTTCCCTTCGATTGGCAATGACAATCCTGATCCTGCTCCCAGCTATATACCCTTTCTCCATTCACCACCGGATATGACTGTTTGTACTTACCTTCCAATGTCTGTCCCCAGACCTCTGCGCTGACCTGTTCACCATAAACCGTTCCGCTCCAGCCGCATGACAGCTTATATGCAAGCTCTCCGGAGCTGATCTGTGCTGCAGTAACTCCAACGGGCTCCTTCAGATCCTCTGTAGTCATCCAAGTACACTCGCCAATGGCTTGTATTGTCTGGCCGTTACTATCAGCGGACACATCTGTCTGATAATAACAATCAGACATCTCTGCACCATTTTGTTTTCCAAGCACAGTGCCTTTCTTACTCGTATCTGAACCCATCACCTTGCATTGTGTATAACAATTATGTATGTAGGCATTCGCGGTTGGATACCCTGCCCAGCCGGCAATTCCACCTACATGCGCATTACCATTAACGATTCCCTGAAAGGAACAATTTGCCACGAAAGCATCTGAGCAACTACGAATAATCCCCCCTACGTCCCCTCCTTTACTGTAAAAATAGGAATCGGCAATCCTTAGATTTTTCACGGTTCCATTTGAGTCTATTTTCCAAAAAAAACCAACACCATGGTCTTCCTGAGAACAACAATATAATCCGCTGATCGTATGACCGTCGCCATCAAAAAATATCGTTGATGTGCAATAAGTACCAATTGTCGTCCAGGAGAAAAATTTATTGTTATCGTTCTCGTAATCCTCTTCCGTTAAGCGGTCTATCAAATTATAATTAACCGTAATGTCCTTCGTAAGCTTTGCGCAAATAACATCCGGTTCTTCTTGACACTTATCTGCATACCAATAAAGATTTCCTACGCTTTCTATTTCATAAGGACTCTCTTTTGTACCTGCTCCTTCTGGTTTGATTCGTTTTAAATAATCACTTTTCGCTGCATCACACTGCGTACATTTTCCATCTGTTCCAAAGTCATGTCCCGTTGCCGGATCATCCGGATCATCCTTCTCGTCGACAGCCTGACACCTGGTACATGTGCTTATAATTTTTCCATTTTCGGTACAGGTATGTGCTTCTGTGCCTGTCTCCTCCCAAACATGCCCCAGAGCCGGTGCCCCACCGGACTTAGACACCCATCGTGTTTCCTCACAAGCAAGACACTTCTCTTCCTGAAGCTCCCCTTCCGTACATGTTGCCTCTTTCGTCTGTCCGATCGCTCCCCACCGATGAGCAGCCGGTATGATTGTGGTAATTTCTCGCTTACAATTTTTGCAGGATTTCTTCTGAAAGCCATCCTTTGTGCAGGTAGCTGCCTGCGTTTCACCATTCACCCATTCATGGTCACATACGTTATAATCAAACAGGATCTCACTCAGCTGCATAACATCTGCACCCTGGTTTGCAGTAAATTCAAACTTATAATATTGATATTTCGTTTCATTACCATCTACTGAAAACGGATACGAAGTATAGTTTTTATTCTCCATCGTAGTATCCCCGGTCACAGAAGCAATCTCTGTCCATGAATTATCCTCATCTTCGGATCTATATGCCTCACATCCATACAGCTTCCAGGTCTTTGGATTTCTTCCACTTTCGCGTGCGTTATCATTTCCTGTGACAAAGGTATAACCGCCGATCCACACCGGTTCAGATGCTTCAATGATCACATACGCAGAATCAGAAAAGTCACAGCACCATTTTGTGCCATCTGATTCTGTATATTTTCCATCGAAAAGACTTTCATATCCTTCCCCGTAACTACATCCACTTGTTCCATCAATTCCTTCAAATGTTACCGTTTGCGTCGACTCTGCCGTGTTTTCCTCTGCCGCAGCTTTAACCGCTGTCAATGTCAGATCCGTCATCATTCCTAACAACATCGCCATGCTGACCAACAGAGCCAGCGTTTTCTTCCATTTTCCTCTCACTTTCATACAATACCTCCATTTGTGCATTCATCAATCAGGCCTGCTTTGATTATACTATGCAGCGTCTGATAAATACAACACAAAAAGAGCTTTTTCGCCTGTAAAACGGTATAAATTTCACTTCAAACCGGTACAAATCCTTCCAATTATCACATAAAGCGGTACAAAACTGTTTTTCAGATATTTTCTTCCCGGTCGAATATAAAGTTAAGCCGGCATTTTCCTATACACTAAAAAAGCCGCCAGACTACGGATATACTCCACAGCCTGACGGCGGTTTGGTTTCTATTATGATCTTCCAAAAAGCATTTTTACGACTCCATCCGGTTCGCATTCACTCCGGATATGCAAAACATCATCCTGATTCAGCAGGATGCAGCCACAATGTCCCTCAAAAGTCGGAAAACATACGATCAGCAGATCCGCATCGATCTCCGGACTATACTCATTCATGGACAGCGTTTCTCCATACAAAATCGTCCGCTCGTATCCCCGAAGCCACTTTTCATCCATATCCGGAAAGATACTTCGAAAGCTGTGACCGATCATCTTTTCCAAGGGCATTCCTTCCAGTCTCGCCAATGCAGGGTTTCCATACCGGAATACCCAGTCGATCGCCCGGAAATCGTCCTCAAATATCATCTCAATATCCGCAAAGGCAAAGGGCATATGCTCAAACCCTTTATAGTATTCACAATATTCGGCGGTAGAAACAGGCGTCCCTATCGTTGAAAATCCCCGTATGACCCTTTTTCTCTGACGATACAGCTTTTCATCAATCTCCTTTTTGCGGCTTTGGGTATAATCCAGTATTTCCCCGTTATTCAGATTGATGGTATCGGTAATACTGTATACCGCGATCGCAGACACAAGACACCCCCGGCGCACCTCGATAAAAGCTGCCCCGAGCAGTTCCGAAAGCTCCCTATAGGTCATTCTCGTTTCCAGAACCTCACCGCGGTTCATATGTATATCTGCATACTTCCGGCGCATATGAACGTATAGGATATCCCGTACCGAAATTGTCACCCTGCGACGATGGGAAATGATCGTAATTTTTTGTTCTTTCTGCATTTTATTGATTCTCTGTATTGTATCCGTCCGGATTCATGGTCTGCCATCTCCAGGAATCTGCACACATTTCCTCAATCCCATACTGTGCCTCCCAGCCCAGCTCCTTTTTGGCTAAGGATGCATCGGAGTAGCATGTCGCAATATCACCGGGACGTCTCGCCTTGATCTGATATGGAATCTCCTTGCCGCAGGCTTTTCCGAATGCCTTGATCACATCAAGAACACTGTATCCCTTTCCGGTTCCCAGGTTGTAGATCTTAACTCCCGGATGCTCCATCAGCTTGTTGATCGCCTTCACATGACCTCTCGCCAGATCTACTACATGAATATAATCACGTACTCCGGTTCCGTCCGGTGTATCATAGTCATTCCCGAAGACACCGACACACTCCAGCTTACCGATCGCCACCTGTGCCACATAAGGGAGCAGGTTGTTTGGGATACCCTTCGGATCCTCGCCGATCAGACCGCTTTTGTGGGCTCCGATCGGATTGAAATAACGAAGAAGGATCACGTTCCACTCATCGTCTGCTGTATGGAAGTCCGTCAGGATCTGCTCCAGCATATGCTTTGTCCAGCCGTAAGGATTGGTACATACGCCCTTTGGACATTCCTCTGTGATCGGGATAAATGCAGGGTCTCCATAAACCGTTGCAGAAGATGAAAAGATAATGTTTTTGCAGCCGTTTTCCCGCATCGCTTTACACAGATTCAGGGTGCCGCCGATATTATTTTCATAGTACTCCAATGGCTTGGAGACAGACTCTCCCACTGCCTTAAGCCCCGCAAAATGGATCACGGCATCGGGCTTTTCCTTTGAAAAAATGCTGCTCATCGCATTATAGTCTCTGATATCACTGTTATAGAAGGTCAGCTCCTTCCCGGTAATCTCCTGCACTCTCTGTACCGCCTTCTCACTGGCATTGTACAGGTTATCCACGATAACTACCTCATAACCTTCATTTAAAAGCTCCACGCAGGTATGACTTCCTATGTATCCTGCTCCACCTGTAACTAAAATCTTCATAGCGAACCTCCCTTTCGTCCTTGCTTTTATGTCTATCTGAAGGGTTCATCATAAAACTCGTATGCCACCCTGCAAACGCACCTTTAATACGTGACAGCTGTCGTCCCCGTAGATTGCTTCGATCTGCTCCTTGTAAGCAGCCACTGCTTCATTTTTTACAAATGCCTGGATCGTGCCGGCAAAACCGCCGCCATGGACACGGCACACACCGTTCTTCCCCAGAATACTCTCACTGACTGCCAGAGCAACGGTTACATTCTGGGAATCCACATCCCTTGGACTGTAAATGTTCTGCAGGTATTTTGCAGAGGAATCTCCGCTTGCCTTGATCACACCTAAAAATCCCGGATAATCAGACTCCTCCAGTGATTTCACTCCCCGCAGAACCCGCTCTTCTTCCTCATAGAAATGAATGGCACGAAGTACCGCTCTGCCGGAAGTCTCTTTCCAAAGCTTAGGAAGCTCTTTAAAAAATGTCTCCCTCGGCACCTCTCTTAAATGCTCCCTGCCCAGAGCCTGTGCCACCTGATTCATCTCTGCCGGCACCGCAGCATAGTCCGGTGTCAGATCGGCATGAGATCCCTTGGTATCCACAATACAAAGGCTTAAACCTGCCTTTTCAAAATCGGTGTGTACCTGCCTGACCTCCGGATGCTCCTTCTCCTTAAAGTCAATAAAGATCATACCGCCAACACTACAAGCCATCTGGTCCATCAGACCACATGGCTTGCCAAAATATATATTCTCTGCATACTGGCCGATCTGGGCAATCTCGATGCTGGATACTTTCATAGCATTGTAAAGTCCGGAAAGGATCGTACCGATCAGGCTCTCAAATGCTGCCGAAGAAGACATCCCGGCTCCCATCAGCACATCACTGGTAATATATGCCGTAAAGCCGCCGACCTTGTGGCCACGCTCCTTCATCCCCGCTGCAACTCCGCGGATCAATGCTGTGGTGGTACTTTGCTCCTCTTCCTTCATAGAAAGATCCGCTATATCAACCTCCTCCATCGGGAAATCTCCGGATACCAGACGGATCACCGGCTCCTCTGCCTTTGCCACGATCGCAATGGCGTCCAGATTGATCGAAGTCGCAAGCACCATACCATTCTGATGGTCCGTATGATTGCCACATACTTCACTGCGCCCCGGCGCACTGTATATCTCAATTTCCTTTTCGGAAGGGAATAATTCGGTAAACCGGTCGATCGCCCGGATATACCGCTCTCTATTATAAGGAACTCTCTGCTCATCCACATAAATCTCCCTGATCTTCTGATCCAGTGATCCCTGCTCCAGAGATTCCCGTACACTCATGATATTCTGCATGTCTTTTCCTCCATGTTATATTGTTACCTCATAAAGTGTACCATATCAGGTTTCGTAATGCAACAAAACTGGCGGAATCAATCTCTTGCCATCCCCAACCACCTGTATTTAAACAATCATCTCCATTCCCGTTTACTTTTCACGACCTTGCGAAACACGTTCAGATAAATGCAATCATATAAAGCGGCAACGTAATGATCCCCTCTTCACTGATACCAATATTGCTGTCTGCTAATTTATATCCGTAAGAAATATTACTCTTATTCTTCATAAGTGATTTCAAGGAATTCGCCCGCGTATTACCGCTCTTAACCTCGATAGGAACTACTATTCCATCTTTTTGGATAATAATATCAATTTCATGTTTTGTCGTTTCATTTTTATAAAAATATAATGCATACCCCTTCTTATACAATGCATCTGCGATTGCACATTCGTAGATCCCCCCTTTGGAGTTTCCCTCTAACGTATTTTCAACAATATGCTGTTTGATTGAAAAGTCTTTCATCGCCATCAATAATGATAAATCTGTCGTATAGGCTCTAAAAAAATCTTCTCTTGCATAATCATCCAGATCAAATCTGACATCTGTCACGCGTTTACTCAAATGTACCATGTCCGCACGAAGAAGCCACTCAATACTGGAAAAATATTTTTGTGCTCTGCCACCATGCTCAACTTCCTTATATTGAAATTTATGATTTTCCTTATCTAGTAATTGTTTTGCAAGAGAAAGATAGCATTTCTCTGCTTTTACCTTCTCTTCCGCTGTTGCATAATGTGCTATATCGTACTGATATCCCTGTAAGAGATTTCTCTGAATCTTATCAACTTCCCTGAAATCCTGTGTATCTATATATTTCTGCACTGCTTCGGGCATCCCTCCGATTGCAATATATTGTCTGTAGTAATTCATCATCCTCGAATGAATTGCCTCAGGTATCGCAGTTTTAGAATGCAAATAACCACACAAACTCTCTATCATATCTTCAGAGATTCCCATTCCCCATACAAACTCTTCAAAATCAATCCCATACATTTTCAGATAATCAACATACCCAACCGGATAAGAAGATGCCCGTTTATAGTCTATTCCAAGAAGAGATCCCGATGCGATCACATCATATCTGTTGTCGATCGCCCAAAATTTAAGTGATGTAATCGCTTCCTGACATTCCTGAATCTCATCCAAAAAAATCAGAGTTTTCCCCGGTATGATTTTCTTTCCGGGGAAACGAAACCGCATCGCCATAACCATGTTGTCTACCGTGAGATCACCGTCGAACATCTCCATCGCAGACGGCAGCTGTTTAAAATTAATTTCAACAAATTCCTCGTATTCCGCTTCCGCAAAATGCTCAATTATATATGTCTTACCGGTTTGTCGGGCTCCTTGCACAACAAGACATTTCTTATCCTTAGTATGAACCCATTGATCAATAAAAGTTGTTATTTTTCTTTTCAGCATAACGCACCTCAAATTCCTATAGCGAAACATATTTCAACATTTTGGAATACAAAAATTGCATTCCATCAACATTTTGGAATACAAAAATTGCATTCCATCAACATTTTGGAATATTATACTATAACTGCTCCTTATTGTCACCTGTTGTCTGAGCTGTTTTTATTCCGATGCTTCCTCCTTACTACTCGTGACACGATCTTATTCTGCCGGAACAAACGGAAGCTCAATCGTGTCAGAGTCTTTCTTGCCGGAATCCTTGCTGTCGGTGTCCTTGCTGTCGGTATCTTTACTACCAGAGTCTTTGCTGTCAGATCCCTTACTTTCGGTATTTTTGCTGCCGGAAGCTTTGCTGTCAGAGTCCTTGCTGTCGGTATCTTTGCTGCCGGTGTCTTGGTTATCGGAATCATTCTTACCGTTATCCCGGCTTGTATCATCCTTCTGACCAGATGGTGCCTGGGATGGCTTATTATCATTATCCGCAGCAGGCGTTTTCCTATTCTTCTTTGCGGTTCTCTGATCCGCCGGATTTCTTTTTTCTGATGCATTCCGGTTCGTGTCATCTGCGGATGTCGGATTCTCCCCGGAAGATCCTTCCGTCAAAGAGCTGTCTGCTGTCCCATCCTTCGCATCTCCGGCAGCCATCGACACAACCGGAAGATCATTGTCCGCTGCTTTTTCATCGTCCCCGGAGGCCGGATCTGTTGCAGTCTGTTCTGATCTATCCGGTTCCCCGGCAGTCTTTTGACCGGATTGCTTCATCACGACCGCAGTCACTATGACTGCCAGCAAAAGCACAAGACCGGTCGCTGTAATGATAATTGCCTTTTTCTTATTTTTCATGAACAATCTCCTCTCCGAATAACCTATCACCATAAAAACATTATTATAGCAAGTTTATCATAGCGGCACATAGACCGCAATGAAAATGACTGATATTCAGGCATTGATACGAGGGGAAGTCTGAGTCCTCAATATTGCAATACCAGAAACAAAAAATGGTCCATACAATATTGCAAAAAAAGTCGATTTTTAGAAGTTTATGCACTTTAGTGCAAAAACTTGCTCCTCTCCCAAAAATCAATGACAATTATAAGAAGATCATTCTTTCCCTGAATCCCGGAATGGATTCTTCCTATGAGGGCATAAAATCCATCTATTTAATTGACTGGCTGATCGAGGGATAGATACTAAAACTTCCCACACCGGATCATCCGGTGTGGGAAGCTTTGGTTACAGATCAATCTTTTTATTGAGTATCCATGCCCACTGGTGGGAGATCATTACTGCCCGTAATGATATCCTCTGTTTCAAACTCTACAATCTCCATCTCCGGTGTTTCGTATCTTTCTTTCATGTTCTTTTACCTCCTTTAATTATTACCATCGTTTTTGTAGGATTCATATACTTGTGCACAGCTGCCATATGCATAAAGTGCCTTGACAACTTCTCTGAGTGATTCAATATTATTGATATTATCACACGCACTGCTCATGACCGTGTATGCATAACTGGTTGCGCCATATTCAAGTACTGCCTGTTCCGTATCAGACAACTCCACATAAAAAACATACTTCTCATTCAACTGACTTGCTTTCACTCCGTGTAATGTTATCTTATAACAGTTCTCTTCATTGACTTTTGTTACCTCATACTGATCCTTTGATATTTGATCTGTATTACACCAAATTGCAAACATATCTTCCTTCACTGTCACATCATCCGCAAACTGCACAGAAACACATAGATCTGTCGTAGAATTCAATGATAAATACGCGGATTTAAATGTAACTTTAGCGTTAGCACACTTAACAAAAGCTTTATTTGCATCATTCGTTATATTATTTATAATGCTTGTATCATTAAACACTGTTCCTGTCAGAGTCAAGCCATCTGACGCAAGCTTATCTGTCTTATATCCAAAATATTTCTGCGCTGCACCACCATAGTTTAACATACCCTTTACCAACTGTATCGTTGCTTTACTGATGTCACTTTCCTCTGCAGACATATGTGACAGTATATAATCTGCATACTCTTTTACCGTGTATGTATACACTTTTCCTGTCTTTTCACCATTGTTACCAATCATCTGCGCCTGAATATCTGAAGTCATTTCTTTGGCGGCAACTTCACAGGTAAAGACATAATACGTCACACCATTCTTTACTGTTGTATCATCGGTTGTGGCGGTCGAACCGTCTTCATGCGTTCCACTTACATATACCTTTGATGTCGTACCATTTGGCAAGGTAAAATTCATATATGCGGATTCATCATTTACAATGTCATCCGACAACTCCATGTAGAAGTTGACGCCGATATTACCGGTAAGACTTAAGGAATAACCGGCGAGTTTTGCGCCGATGCCGTCTATGATTGCAGAACAATTATCACATCTTCCATCACTGTCCGCATCCGGATGGTCACCATAGGTATTCTTCTCTGTATTGGAATATTTATAGGACACTGGCTCTCCCGGTTTGCCCTCGCATCCTTTATAGGTAGCATTCTTGTAAACTTTAGATCCACCTAAAGTCGGATAAGTGTCTTTTCCGATGGTCTGTCCCCAGATTGTGCCATCATAAGTCACTTCATCGATTGTGCAGCCCTGTGACAGGAGATAAGCAATTTCACCGGTCTTAAACTCATCTATCGTTTTGCCTTCGACTTTTGTAACTGTTCCGCTGCCATTCTTGCCTATCGCATTTCCTGTATAAATGGTACTGTCATAATAACAGTTTGTGATGGTTCCTCCATAATTTTCTCCACTCACACCCCCTACATAGCCTGTACCACTGACACTACCGGCATTATAACAGTTTGTGGTGGTTCCTTTATTACATCCGTTCACTCCTCCTACATAACGTTCTGTACCACTGACACTACCGGCATTATAACTATTTGTGATAGTTCCTCCGTCATTATATCCGTTCACTCCTCCCACATTATCGTCGCTACCACTGACGCTACCGATATTATAACAGTCTGTGATGCTTCCGGTATAATTAATTCCGTTCACTCCTCCTACATAGCCATTACCACTGACGCTACCGGCATTATAACAGTTTGTGATGGTTCCTTTATTACGTCCGTTCACTCCTCCTACAAAATCTTGACTACCACTGACGTTTCCGGTATTATAGCAATCTGTGATGCTTCCGGTATAATTATATCCGCTCACTCCTCCTACACTTCCTATACCACTGACGCTGCCGGTATTATAACAGTTTGTGATAGTTCCTCCGTCATTATATCCGTTCACTCCTCCTACATTGCTGGCACCATAGAAATAAGAGTCCAGAATACCTGCATTGGCAATCTTACCACTGTTACAACCGAACAATCCTATATCATAACTATTCTCTTGATTGAAATACAATCCACTGATTGTGTAGTTTCGTCCGTCAAATGTACCAGTGTATACGTTAGGGCTTGTTTCACCCGTCCCAATCGGTGTCCATTCCTTAAATGTTCCATCATTCAAGGTTCCATCTGACTTCAGAACATTTTTATTCACAACAATATCTTTTGTCAGAACTGCATTGGCTGATGTATTCTGCGCTACGCCTGAAAGTGTTCCATTTACAAGTCCTGCAAACCAGTAAAGCTGACCAGCATTGCTGATCTCGTAAACCGCATCCTTGCTATCGTCCCCATTAATATCATACTTGTCTGTGGTGAGCTTTGCCGGCTGGTATGCATCACACAACGTACAGAAACCGTTCTCGCCGATGCTGTGAGTTTCCGTTTCTTTCGTCATATATCCGATCGGACAGTCCTTGCATGCCACATTTTTTATATGTTCATTGTCATCTTTCCAAGTGTATGTAACTGAGCCGCCGGTATTATGCATGTGCTTTTCACCAGTTGTTTCTACATCCTCGATCATATGGCCATTTACTAATATGTTTGCCCCATCTTCAACTGCAAGCAGTTCCTGATTCGTAATGCTTGCCCCTTGCATAAACACGATAGTTCCATTATTTGGTATCGTTAATTTTTCTATCAACGATGCAGTACCATATACAACTGACTTCGTGACATTATTTCCATATTGTTTTGTAACGACTGCATTACTAAAACTACCACCATATATTACCTGATTTTCATATCCTCTACTATTACATGCCATGATCTGACTATTTGACACAACGAGTTCTTTTTTTGATAAAATTGCAAAATCACTATCTTGTTCTATCTTTGCTTCAACATAACTGTTTGCAATAGATATATCACAGCCAGCATTAATTGCATAACTGGCACTGTCTCCACTAGAAACAATTACATGACTATTCTCAATCTTCAAGCTGCCTATACATGAAATTTCCGGTGCATGTACCGTAGCATCTGTAATTTTCAGATTCATTTGCTTACCAGATCCGTCTGGTATAGTTCCATCACCGATTCGTGTTCCAACCGTCAAACTTCCACTATTATCACTCTTTAATTCCAGCGTATGTTCCCCATTGCTTGACTTTGATGTAATATTACCACTTACTGTATTTTCCCCGGATAACAAAACAGTAAGATCACCACCTTCAACAGTAATATGTTGAACAGACGCATTTTGGAGTACAAGCTGATTCTTCGTGCTGTCATAATACCAATTCGTTCCCTGATATATCGCAGTATCATTACTAGAAACTTTATCATCTTGAAGTTTCCCGTTACTAATAATACTACCTATTGACGCATCTTTTCCCATTATGGACAAGGATTGTGGAATGGTTCCCACCGCAGTATCCTCCGCCTTTGCATTCATCACGCCCCAGCCGCTCACATCCACCGCCGACAGCACCATAAGAGCCGCCATGGCTCCTGCAAATATCCGTCTTGCTCCTCGTTTTCTTCGTTTCATATCTTCCTCCTTTTCTTTCATTGTCTATGCAACACTTATTTCCTTCGTCGGCACACACAACAAACATTGACTCCCTCTCTGTCACTCAGAGGTTTTTGCATAATTTAAGATCATTTCCTTGATCCTGAGTAACTCCGGAGTATAATCCTTGTTGTCCTCTGATCCCCAGATAAATCCGCTGGCACAGTACGTACAAGCCGTCATCATTGTATGCACTGTCACACGAAAAAATTCCTCCTTCGGAATATCCGTACGAAATGTGTGATCCTCCTTTGCTTTCTCATACATCCATTCCAGTCTCGTATCGACCGAATAAAGGGATGCATGAAACTCCTCAAGCTGCTCCTCCTTCACTCCCTCATGGGTGACATAATGGTTGAAGTTGTCATTATACTGCAATAAATCCTTGTGATGCCGGTACATGTCGATATAACTGTCCAGCGTGAAGGTAAACCGGTCGATCGCCGGAATATCTCCAATGGATTCCAGCGGACGCTTCGCATCCAGTGCATCCAGATACTCTTTCCATTTGGCAGCACACACCGCGATCACTAACTCCAGCTTATTCGGATAATAGCGGAATAATGTCGCGCGTCCTACTCCCGCTGCCTCTGCAATCTCTCCCATACTGACCGGCTCAATTTTCTTCTCAACAAAGGTTTGGAATGCCGCATTGATAATTGCTTTTCTTCTGTGATCTTTTATACTGCTTTTTTTCTGTGTCATATTCATAAAATAATCCTTTCCTTGATACTTCCTGTCTCAAGCATACAGAAAGATCCGTGTATTGTCAACAACAATGATACGAGGTTTGAGAAAATGATTTGACCAATCCGTCAACTCATGCTATGGTTTCATTGTAAACTTTATGTAAAATCAAAAACGGGGGCTCTTATGAATAAAAATATACAGGATGAGCGGTTTCTCGTGGCAGAGGAGGCGATCTGCCAGGCATTCTATGAAATTGCCCAAAAAAAGACACTGGAGCGGATCACAGTGTCTGATGTTATTAAAAAAGCCGGGATCGTCCGGAGTACCTTTTATAATCATTACGAAGGAATTCCCGATCTGTTGGACGCAGTGGAGGATCAGACGATCCACCATCTCTTTACGATGATGGATCAGTTCCATGTCAAAAAACACACCCCGCAGGATAATTCTGTCATTATCCTCCGTTTTTATCAGAATTTATGCAGCTATATCCGGGAAAATCCTTTTCTGGCACAGCTGCTTGGCAGTCCCCGCGGTGATGCATTCTTTGAGAAAACTCTGACCATGTTTCACCGGTATGTCAGAGACGCAGCCGATCTCACCGGCTCCACCGTACATTCCAGACAGGAGGTGTCTTTCGCGATCGCTTATTCCATTGGCGGAGCACTTGGCATTCTCCACAAATGGACAAAGGAGGATTTTGCAGCTCCGGCAGATACCGTTGCAAAGCTGTTGGCAGACTCCTTTTCAAAAGCCACACTCCCCTATCTGGATTGATCATCTGCTTCATCTATATTTACTTTTGCACGGACAATCTTGCCCGTTGCATTGCGCACAAATGGATTTTTGCGGACAACCAGCCCCGTGATCTGACGGTAGGTTGGTTGTTTTTTGTTGTATTCATCCAGTACATCCTGAAGTTTTTTGTGTATCATCTGTTCATCGGGTGACATCGCTTCCACAACCGCCTGCTCCGGATAAATGTGGGCAGACAGCCCCTGATCTTCCCCGGTGATGATGACTTCTCCCACCAGAGGATCCAGTCCGATCTTATTTTCTATTTCCTCCGGGGATATATTCTCTCCATTGGAAAGAATGATCAGATTTTTGACACGTCCGTTGATAAACAGGAATCCATCCTCATCCAGATATCCCTTGTCTCCGGTATGCAGCCAGCCTCCCCGGAGTGCCTCTTTTGTTTCCTGCGGCATTTTGTAATATCCTTTCATCACGCTGCTTCCCCGCACCAGGATCTCACCATTTTCAAAGGAAACCTCTACATTGGACAGTGGCCTTCCGATGGAGCCCGCCTTGTGGTCTTCCACGGAATTTGTACTGATCACGGGAGAGCATTCCGACATGCCATATCCCTCCAGCACCTGCACACCGTACTCCTCAAACTTTCCGATATAGAAAGGATCCAGATGTGCCCCGCCGGTAAATATGGTATGGAGAGCCGGTCCAAACACCGCTCCTGCCACAGCCTTTGGGGGAAGGGATGCATCTGCCATGCTGAGCTTTTTGTACAGTGTCTCTATCATCATCGGCACCATCAGCATCATCTCCGGCTGGAAGATGCCCATATTCCGCACCATATGCATAAAGGAATCATTGATACAAAGCGTTGCTCCCAGGGAGAAGCCCTTGAGCCAGTCCATGACAAGACAAAATGCATGATGGATCGGAAGCACGCTCAGCACCTTCGTTCCGGGTTTGACGGAAATCGTCACGGACAATACGTTCTGTGCCAGATTTGCCTGTGTGAGCATAACGCCCTTGCTTTTGCCTGTGGTTCCGGACGTATAGATGATCGTTGCAATGTCCTCTGCCCTGACCTGCTTCTCTGGATCCTCTGCCTGTTCTCCTTCTTCCAAAAGTCGTGCTAACGGAAAGACCCTGTCTGCCGGTTCCTCTCCCTGTCCCTGAAGCATCCAGATCTGTTTCAGCTTCGGACAGGATGATAAGATCCCCGGGATCAGGGAACGATTCTTTTCACTGATAAATAATGCCTCACTGTCCGACCTGTTTAACAGTTCTTCCAGATCTTCTGCCGGCAGTCCCGCATCTAATGGCACTGCCACACTGCCGCCGGTAATCACTGCGAGATAGCTTTCGATCCATTCCGGACTACTGCTTCCGATCAGAGCAATATGCTTTCCTTTCATCTCTTTTCCCTGCAGTCCCCGTCGGATCCTGCCGATCCGCTCCCAGAGTTCCCCATAGGTCTCTCCGCACACTTCTCGTTTTTTCAGCCACTGGACTGCTGTAACATCCCTATGTTCCCGGACACTGTTGTCCAGTATTTCTCCAATCAGCATACTCATTCCATACACTCCTTTTCCAGTAATTCCAATGCCTCGCCGATCGTCCGGACCTGCAGGGCATCTTCTTCCTCCAGCTCTATATCAAAGGTATCCTCCAGTTCTCCCAACAGAGACATAAAGTCCAGCGAGCTGAATCCCAGATCCTCCCGGAATCTTTTTTCCGGATCCATATCCTCCGGCTTTGTTTCGCAGTATCTTGCCACAATTTCTTTAAATGTCTGTTCCATCGTCTCATCCTCCATCACTATGTTATTTCCTCAAACTTTTTCCATGATCTCTCCCAGTGTTATTTCCGGATCTTCCATGCCGGCAAATAAAACACGCATGAGATAATAGTACATGATCTCCATATCCTTTTCGCAAAGATGTGCCGTCTGATAATGGAAGGAAAAGCATGTTCCGCCATCCGGCGTATGGGATACCGTAAGATACATCTTTTTGGTTGCCGCTCCATTGGCAAACCACCGTGCATGGGTCCTGATCCCCTCCAGATAAGGATTATCCACAGATACCGGCATCGGCTGATAGGTCAGATAACAACTCTCATACGCCGTGTGCTCCGGTGTATGATACCTGCGCTTCATTTCCTGTACGATCAGCTCCGGATCATAATTGCTGTGAAGGTATATCCGGTTCTGTACATTCTGGATCTCGTATGCCGCATCGAGAAACTCCGTATCCGGTGTCATCACTGTACGGCACGGAAACATAATGGTCCTGCTGCCTCCCGAGGTCCATTCTGCCTTGGTGGAACGCCTGGAAATGAAATTCTGTATGGTAATGTCTTCCTGACCGTGATTAACCTTTGACAGATATGTCCTGATCCCCAAAAGCAAAAGATTGGTCACGGAAATCTGGTGTGTCTGGCAAAAATCCATCATCCTCCCGGTCGGCTCCGGCTCGAGGATATAGTCTTTGACCTGCACAAACAGGTTCTCCATCTCTATATCCGCTGCACGCAGCGTGGGATCGTTATGCTTTTTTCTCGCCCGGGCAAGCACCTCCGGACCCTGAATATCCGAATAAAGCGGTTCGCCCCATGTATCCAGCTGATCCTCCCAGAATTTTTTATCCTTTAAAAATCTCTTCTGACGTGATGCTTTTGCAAGATCCGTCCGGAGTACTTCCTCGTAGTCCGCCAGCGGTTCCGGCTTTGGTGCCTGAAAACGGTAATGCGTATACAGCTTCATCACATCATTGATCATGACCACCAGACCACAGGAGTCGATCAGGCGGTGATCCATATGAATAAAGAAGCCTTCGTAACCTTCCGGCAGCTTCATCAGCCGGATCTCACACATAGGCACATCGTCCCCCTCAAAGGTTTCATATGCCCATCCCTGCATGATTTCATCTGCTTTTTCCATCGTCATATCAGACAGATCAAACGTCTTCAGCTTCCGGTTGTCTCTTTTCATGATATACTGTTGTACTTCGCCGTGTTTATCCGGTCCGGTAAAACGTACTCTCATACACCCATATCTGCAGATCTCTTCCCGAAGGCATTTTTCCAGCAATGCCATGTCCAGTTCTGCCTGTAACGATGCCACAACACTGACACCGGAAACCTGCTGGGTATGATACCGGTTGATCCAGTGATGATGCATCTTTTGAGCCGCTGTCAGCGGATAATATGTTCTCTCCATACAATTCCCCTTTTCCTGCCAGATCATTTATTGTTTCTGCAAGTCAGAGTAACACAATAGAAATTACATTTCTACCCTGCAAGACGCTTAACGGACACCATAAAAAAAAGTGTCCGGAACTTACCGTACACTTTCTCGTTTTATGTTTGATATTTCCGGACATATCTATCTTATTCCGGCTCCTGCATCATACTTTTCAAAGAATTGGAGCAGCGACTGATGATATTTTTCCCATTGCTGAAAAGCACAGCACAGATGTCTCGCCCCGCCGATGATCACAAGTCTTTTGGGAGCACGGCACATCTGATAATTTTTTACCGACTGATCCGGATGGACAAAGCCGTCCCTGGAACCATGAAAAAACAAAACCGGTCTGTGGTTGACTGCCATGGCATGTGTGGTATCTGCATCCTTCATGGAAAAATGAGCCTGAAGACGGCACCTGACCGATAACCGCCATAACAGCACCGGAATATGAGGAAGATGAAACCAGCTTGCAGCCATGTGCTGAAACTGTGATTTCATGGATACAAATCCGCAGTCTGCAATGATCCCCTTTACATAATGAGGTAATTCCTTTCCGGATGCCATAAGCACTGCGGAGGCTCCCATGGATTTGCCAAACAGATAGATTGGAAGCCGCTTTTTGTTTCGTTTTGCCAGATACCAGCACCACCGTTTCACATCCTCCTGCTCCAAAGCTCCAAATGTGATATATCCTCCCTCACTGGCTCCACAGCTTCTCTGATCGATAAACAGCAGATTGCACCCGTGTTCATGTAAAAAACGGGCATCCGGTGCAAAGTCCCCAAATCCGCTTCCGCGGTACCCATGGGACAGAAGTATCGTGCGTACGGCATTTTCTGCCGGCAGATAGAAGGCATGCAGCTGCAGTCCGTCATGGCTTCTTACAAAACAATGCTGCATATGCTGCTCCATGCACCACTGTTTCCCCTGCTCATACTCCTCCGGAAACCAGACACGCGGATGATTGATCTTCATTTTACGGGGTTTGAATCCTTCCCCGTTTCCTGCTTTCGTCCTTTTTTTATTTTTAACGACCATTCGAAATAAAATCACATCCGCCACCTCTCTTTCCGGATTTTTTCACAATTTTTACTTCATGCAATATCCTGCTTCTGCGCTCTTTGCAAAGGATCATCCGGAAAGCCCGGTACACCCAGTAAAACGGCAGCAGCCAGTGATGTCTTTCCAAAGCCGGACAATAATCGTAATGCTCTTTTCCCGGAAACAGCCTCTTTAATACATAAGAAGCTTTTGAAATCCTTCCGTCCTGTTTCCGGTACCGGCTCATATTGTTTAGGACTCTGCGCTCTGTCGTGCCATATGCACCGGAAGTCATATAGTAACAGAGCAGCTTTTTCTCTTCCGTTGAAAGGGCGTAGCGAAATCTCCCCGTTCCTTCCTCTGCGAGAGTATCGTTCATCCGGAACACTTTCTTGCAAAGAATCCTGTTTGCTTGTTCAAAATCAGCAATCCCCAGGATCCCGCACTGCTTGTCAATATAATGAAAATCAAGGGTATCTTCCAGCCGGTTCAGATACACATACTGATCCAGCAGAGAACGGATCCCCGTCCCGCTTCCGTCAAAGTGCTTGAAGGTATGTGTCATGATATATACATAGAAATCCTCATCTGTAAACCGGTATTCGAAACGATTCCCTATGGGGTGCAGACGATCTTTGATCCTATCATAATAGGTTATCCACTCATTATGATGACCGGCTCCGTAAAGGGAAGTATGCATTTCAAAATTATAGACCGGTTCCTTTTCATAGACATCATGATTGCCCTGATCAAAGGCTTCCACCTCATAACCGCGGCTTACCATGTAATCCCGAATCTGACCGGCATATGCCTGATCAAACAAAATGTCATTGTCCGACATCTGCCGCATGCCGATGGATGGATAGAAGTCCTTTAATATCATGCCTTTTAATGGCATATGCCAGATCTCCTGCTCATCCATATAAGAAAAGATCTCCGCCCGCTCCTGATCGAACAGGATGACCTTGCGGATGGCTTTGGCAATGCTCTGTTCCCACTCTGCCGGAAGCTTCACTCCGGCCTTTTTCAGTACGGTTCCGGTCAGTGCATCCACAAAATGAGCCTTGCTGAATTGATACAGCGTCTGCAGCCTGTCTGCGTCGTATGCTTTCTGAAATGCTGCGATATAAGCCTTTGCGGGCATTTTGTCATTTACGCCACACCCCAGCAGATAAAGCAGATCACACATGATATCGGAAAGGTCAGCGTTTTTCATTTCATTTTCCATGCTTTTCTCCTTTCACAGCAGTAATTCTTAACAGACCTTTTATAATCTATTACTGTTCTTATATTTTGTAGAGTTACATTACAATAATCCATCTGGATTAGGATGTGTTTTAAAGTAGATATGTAAATTAGTATGTCTCTCCAAAGAATGTAAACCTTCTTTGATATACCTCCATGATGCACCTATATTATTAGGTGCTCCATTTACAACATCTGACTCCAGAAATGCAGGAAATAAATATTCTTTTCCTATAAATTTCTCATAAAATTCATCCGCATATTCTTGCTTTAATTTTTTGTCTAAATTAATCTCATTGTACAAGGCATGATCCAGATTGCAAGACATAAAATACATTTCATATGGAAATGATTTTATCATCGTCTGATTCAATAAATATTCCAATATATCTCTCTTATGGTAAATCCAAAATCAATTTCCTTATTCCTTCTGTATATTTTTTTAAAAATATTTTCTAAAGCTGCCTTATCTGACGAACCTTCAACAATAAAAATAATCTCTTTTTTCTCTTTTGCCATAGTTACCCCCTATTCTCAAACTCTTTAAGTCTCTTCTCAAAATTAGGGGAAAATGTTAATTTACCTTGTTCTGTTCCAACTTTTCCAGCTTTTCGGAATGCATATCCCATCGCCAGCAGATCATCCTCATCGTACAGCTCCTCGTTTTGTCCTCCTACTGTAATTGCACGGATATAAAAATCTCTCTTATTATGATTCTTTTCAATCCCCTTCAATCTGATATAGCGATTTTCCGGATTGACAGTTGAACATACAATATTTTTTGCATCTAACTTTTCCAGTATACGCAAATTATGTGATGTAAATATCAACTGACCTTTCATTTCGCTGTGCATCATCCCCAGCAATTCTCCAAGTAAATATTCAAATATTCCGGAATCCAGTTCATCAACAACCAGACAAACACCCTCATTATTATATACAGATATAAGGTAATTCAAAATAGATACGATACGTTTAATTCCTTCAGATTCATATCTCAACAAAAATTCTTTTCCATCTCTAACGGAATACACTTCTACCTGAATTGCCTTTGTTCCATCAGGACGTTCTAATTCCATTTTCTCTTTCAATCGAATCTGTAAATTAGGTATCACTGATTTAATTGCCATATTAATTGCATCAATAACTATTTTTACCTGTTCATAATCTTCTTGCGGTATTTCTGTTACCCCTGAAATAGCAAGCGGCATAATCGCCTGCATAATCTCTGTTTCGGTCTCTTTGTGAACATTGATTGGGATAATCTGATTATTATTGATAGTCCCTAACTGGTTAACTTTAATCACATTAAAGTCAACATAAGCAAACTGTAATACGCCCAAAATAACATTTCTAAAATAGTCAACTTCCAAACTATCTTCTAGTTTTTCAATGTTAGTCTTTACAAGTTGATTAAAGAAAACAGAAATATTTTTTTGGGCACAAATAAGTGCTAAATTCTGCATGTTTGTCAAAAAAGGAATAGCTCTTAAACTTGATAAATGATTAGATGTTACACTGATATTTTGCGTTTCTAAAACATCTGTATTTCCATAATAAGGATTACAAAAAGAAATATCCCGTTCCGCTTTCCAGGACGCCCCTCGCTTCCAATACCGTAATTTCTCCATATAAATCTGAACTGCCTTTTCTTTCTCATCTACCCGCAAAAAAGCTTGATAAACCACTTTATATTTTTCTTCTCCAATCCAAACAAAGAATTCCGTACTGATGCAGCTAGTACCGTCTTTTGACAAAATACCTTCATACATCTCGTAATTTATAGGACTTCCTGTAAGTATCTGTCTTAACATATCTAGTGATTCAACTAATGCTGTTTTCCCTGAACCATTCTGTCCGTAAACGCCTACAATGTCAGTTTTATCACACATTGCTTTTTTATTAATGCTTCCATAATTCATATACATAACATCTCCGTACGCAACGTTTTTTATATTACGTATTTCAGAGCGCATGATTCTTACTCTATATTTATTTTCCATAGTTATCCCCCTAAAACATAAGCACTTTTTACTTGCTCTACTATTTTATATCAATTCCGACATTTTGTCCATACCGATTATCGTTTTTGTTTCTTTTTAAATATTATCATATGTACAATCATACAAAATATTCATTTTTACCATATCTATTTTGACATATTTCCTGCCATTCCACTTTGCCTTATATTCTAACTGTCTTGTCAGCTCATACCATGATACATCACTTATGGCCTTATTTCAAAATGATTACGATTTGTTTTTATCAATCCTTCTTTTTGCAGCTTTGATATCTCTGTAGACATTGCTGCACGATCAATACAAAGATAATCTGCCAGCAGCTTCCGGATATTCAGGAAAATGATCTCACAATCCTCATCGGCGACCACGCTGATATTCAAAACAGCCCCTGGGTTTGCCGCATACGTTTCCCCCAAAAAATCACCGGCACGGCATTTTGATAAAATATTCCTGTGTCCCCAGAGGTCTTCCTGAATGACAAGGACACAGCCCGACACCACAAGTCCCATGACCTCGGTAGTATCTGCCGCCCTGAAAATATAAGAATCCCGCTCTTTGGAAACGGTTGCAAAAGTTAATTGCTATGAATGGAGGGTAAAAATGATAAGAAAGATTATCCGGATTGACAAAGAAAAATGCAACGGCTGCGGTGCCTGTGCAGATGCCTGTCACGAAGGTGCTATTGATATCATTGATGGAAAAGCAGAATTGATGAGAGAACATTTCTGTGATGGATTGGGGGATTGTCTCCCGGAATGTCCTACGGGTGCCATTTCATTTGAGGAACGAGAAGCCACTGCATATGATGAAGAAGCTGTGAAAGAAGCACAAAAGAAGCTTCCGAACTGGCCGGTACAGATCAAACTGGCTCCGGTCTGTGCACCATATTTTAATAATGCAAGACTTTTAATCGCAACCGATTGTACGGCTTACGCTTATGCCGGCTTTCATCAGGACTTTATTCAGAATAAAGTAACATTGATCGGGTGTCCAAAATAAGTATTAACGGAAAAATTATAGAGTAAAGTAACGGCTGTACAGCCTGTACAAATCATTTTCCTACACATTAAAAAACGCAAAATATCAATTCATATTGATATTTTGCGTTCGTATTATTTATTACTCATTATATTTAATGATAAACTTCTGTGTGCTGCTGTCGGATTTCGGTGCAAATTTAAGATGGGAATTCTTTACCACACCATCGATCAGATCAAGATATAATCCATCGATATTTTTAATACATACTGTTCCATCGTCATTGTATTCAAAGGTCAGCTTCTGGCTGTCATATCCGGCAAAGTCCTGATATACATCTTTCGTTGAACTACAGACCGTATAGTTTTTTCGGCAGCCCCGGAGACGCCAGAAACCATTATTGCAGTTCAGATAAAAGCTTTGATCCGTCTGGCCGCTGCGTTCCGACAAAAATACGGATTCTCCCTGTGTATCCCAAAGATCCAGACATAGATTCTGATCATCCGCTGTACAGATTGAAAACTCTAAGCCGCTGATCAGATAATCCTTATCCCGGGTCACCTGATATGCCCGATATAACTGGGAGATTGCCACATCTCTCGTAACCTCATCCCAGTCAGAGTTAACCTTTGCTGCATTATATACTACATTTCCTGCCTTTGTTTTACGAACCATTTTCTGCAGCAGAGCATTATATTGACCCGCACTCAATTTCTTATTTTTCACTTTCTTTCCTGCTTTAAACAACGTCTTGCCTGTCGCCTTACACCATTTCGCTGCCAGCTTGTAGAATTCCTTTCTGGTCAGTTTCTTATTATAATTTTTCAGAATGCCCTTGTAAGTCAGATTTGCGTTTTTGGCAAGCATAATGTTCGTCTGGCAGTCCCGTCTCGCTCCCGCCAGATAAGCATCATCAAAGGAAACATTACTCTTACGGATATAGCAGATACGACCGTTCCATTTGATCTGCGTCCACTCGGAATTGTAATCCTTCTTTGTGATCTCCAATGTCTCCCCCACCGGAACAACACCATAACAATTCACCGGCTGGGAATCGTCTGCCTGAGAATAAATATAAAACCAATTGTTCTGATCCGATATATTTCCTGCCACAGCTTTCATCTTTACCTTATTTTTCCTGCCCGGATACTTCGGCTGATTGACCGACACCAGATTACTCACATTGATATACTTCTTATTCAGATACATCAGTCTTCCCTTATAAATGACTCCGAAATAAGTGTATCCATTACAGGTATAGGTCCAGTCACGAATATAAATGGTCTCTCCCATCTTCACACCTTCGTTTCGGAAACCATAACTGCTCGCAAGAAAGGAGCCATCCTTCTCCATGGTGTAAATACACTGAATCGGCTTTTCCGAACCTCTGATATCTACAAAGTCCAGATTGTCAACCCATGCTGTACTGGTATATCCAGTCACCGCCTTTACGGGTTCCACGCATGTGATGACTGTCATAACAAGAACGAGCATCACACAGATCCATCTTCCGGCTGCATTGCTTATCTTTTTCATAATGCCACCTCTCCTTCTCTGAATTTTATAGCTTATTATACCAATAATATGCATATTTCGCAATGATAATCTTTACGCTGCTTTCTTTTGTTTCTTCGAAAAAATAATATAATAAATAACATTCAGAATAATTCCAAAGCAGGTCGCCACCGGGGCAGCCAGACCGATCATGGTAAGGCTGGCATCCGGCTGTATACTCATCACATATGCCAGAGGAAGTCTCACCAGCAGAGTCTGAACCAATCCCTGAAACATAACCCATACCGTCTTTTCATTTCCGTTAAAAAATCCCACCATGCTAAACAAAACAGCAGTGACGATCGTCTCCGGAGCAAATCCCCGCAGATATTCCGCTCCCTTTTGAATGACCGCCGCATCCGTCGTAAAAACAGAAGTCAAAAGACTACCAAAGTTCCATACCAAAATAAAAACAACGATACCAACAGCCAGTCCGACTCCCATTCCGGTAAACATGGACTTTCGTGCTCTTTTGGTCTTCCCGGCACCCACATTCTGTGACACAAAGGACGCCATGGACTGCATCAGAGCACTGGGAACAAGCATGGTAAAATTCACGATCTTACATGCCACTCCGTATCCCGAAGACGCTTCCAGTCCCAGCTTATTGATGAAAGCGCACAATGCCAGAAAGGACATCTGCGTCAGAAATTCCTGAAGTGCTAACGGCAGCCCAACACGAACAAACCTCTTACACTGTTTGTTGATCTTAAAATCCTGTCTACGGATCTGAAAACCATATTTTTTCTTTTTCAGGATCACAAGAGCAAGAACAACGCTCACTGCCTGTGCCGCAACTGTCGCAATCGCCGCTCCTGCAGCGTCCAGATGGAATCCTGCCACAAGGATCAGATCCCCGGCAATATTGACAAGACAGGCAACCGCCACAAAGATCAGCGGTGATCTGCTGTCACCAAAGCCTCTGAAAATTGCTGCCAATACATTGTATGCCACAATAAAAAAGATTCCACAGCCACATATTCTTACATAAACCGAGGTAAGAGAAAGTGCCTCCTGCGGTGCCTGCATCAAAACCGCTAACGGACGTGCAAAAAGCACCATCACAACGAATAATACAACACATATCATAGTAAATACCGTGACGGCTCCTCCCAGAAGCTCCCCGATCTGATGATCACTTTTCTCTCCAATATATCGCGCAATAAGAACCGTAATTCCCATTGCAAACTGCGTGATAACAAATGTCACAAGATTTAATATCTGACTGCCTGTGGATACCGCAGATAATCCCGCTGTGGTTCCAAATCTTCCTACCACAAGCAGATCTACCGCACCGTATGCCGCCTGTAATATAAGTGCCCCCAAAACAGGCATCATAAAAGGGATCAATTTACTTAAAATACTTCCCTTTGTAAAATCTGTCTTTTCTCTCTGGTTCATTTTATTCACCATGCCTTTCCAAAAACTGTAAGCTTTACTTTCTCTTTCTCATCACTTCATATAATTTTTCTATGGTTTCGATCATACGATCCGCATCTGCATCTGAAATATCATCAAGCTCCTTGCTCAATTCCCCAAAATACCGATCCACATATTTGTCCACTAGCTCTCTGCCCGCAGCGGTAATCTTAATAAACACCACTCTTCCATCCGTTTGTGCTGTTTTCTTTTCCACGAATCCAAGCTTCTCCATATCCTTTGTGATCTTCGTCACGCCGGGTCTTGGTACTCCCAGCTCATTGCTGATATCGCTGACCTTTACATGATCCGTCTGTTCCTCTAATCTGCGAATGGTATCGAGATAATGGACGTGGGAAGATGTCACACCATTGGGCAGCTTCGGAAGCAGATCCCGTACACGCTTCGCCTGATAGCAGGCATCCATTACTTTTTTAATTTTATCTCTCGTCATAATGGCGTTGCTCCTTTCGCACTTAGTTACTTTATGTAATTACTTTCAGTAATTACTGTATCTGTTTTTTTCTTTCTTGTCAACCAAAAAAGGTCAAAACCAGCGTTTTTCCTTTGACTCACACTACGTTACGAGCATTTTCCTATACAAAAAAAGAAACAGGCAATGATTATACCTGTTTCTGATATCAATGTATATTTAAAATCTCTTTTATAACGGAAACATTCCTTCATTTTTCCCAGACGGCACAACGCTTCATCCAGTTTCGGCGGGTCAAAGTCCGGAAAGCTCTGGGATAAATTGATAGCCCCATATTCGTCACTGATACGCGTCATTCTCCGGATTACAGAATCCGTAAAAGTTTGCACTCTGTTACTTAATTCAGGCATTTTAATCTCCTTCCTACATTTACCGTATATGCCTCTTTGCCTCTTTTTCTGAATCAAAAGGTGATATTCGGATAGAATAACTGTCTCCTTCTGATTTCTTAAACGAAGAATAATCCTTTATTTTCTCGTTTGACAATACAAATTGTCTGAAGCCCGTGTCCATTCCCGACAAATCAATATCACTAAATTCCCCGTCGGGAATATCCAATAAAGACATATTTTTATATGTATTTTCCGTGTATTGGTCTGAATTTTTTGCAGCATAGGAATCATTTGCAAAGCTTTCATAACAATAAAAATTCTTCCCATTATACTGGATATATACCGGAACAGCATCACCTTCTATTGTAAAAGTAATGATATCCATACTCGTACATTCTCCCCGCTGCACGGACGCAAGAAATTCATACAATTTTTCCTTTCTCAATGCAACAGAAACTGTATTCACAAAAACGTCTGCTTTCTTTAATTCCTGAAAGCTTACCGGATATTGTTCCAGATGCTTTTGCACTTTTTCCCTGTCACGCCCCTGATACGAGTCGGTGTGTGTATCGGTTTCCGTATCTTCTTTTTCAGAAACAGGCGTCCCCTTCGTCTCATCCGATGTCACATCCCCTGTCATCGCACCACATCCTATAAAAATACATCCGACAAAAATAATTACTGCGCTCAAAAAAATAGTTATCGCCTTTTTCATACAGTCAACCTCCCTGAAAATAATAATGACAGATTTTTAATTATTCGTGATTTTTCTTCTGTCTTGTTAATATGTGCCATTATATTTCAGAAATGTTGCAGTATGGGGAAATTAATCTTTCTTAATATCAACGGAAGCTTTTAATTCGTTCGCAAGCTCATATATGTTATTGAGTATTACTTTACACTTCTTCATACCCTCTACTGTGGAATCGGATACCTTTATGCCCTCCGCTGAGGCAGCTGCGACCTCTTCTCCTGTTGCCGACAAATGTGATATATTGTCCGATATTACAGACGTGGAATCCAGTATTTTATTAATGCTCTGCTCCGCAACATGTATGCTTGACATCAGCACATCCACTGTATTTCCCACTTCAACAAATGTCTTTTGTGTTTCATCAATCAGTTCGTTCTGTTTACCAACGGATAACACGGACTCATTGATGCTCTCGTTCGCTTTTCTGGTATCTTCATTCAGCTTCTGTATTATATTTGTAATACTTTCAGAGGCTTTCTTGGTCTGCTCGGAAAGCTGACGGATCTCCTCCGCAACGACTGCAAATCCCTTTCCGGCTTCTCCTGCCCGGGCTGCCTCAATCGAAGCATTCAGAGCCAGAAGATTCGTCTGCGCAGATATATTAACGATATCTCCTACAAAACTCTGTACATCATCAACCTTCTCTGTCAGACCGCTTATAACATCAACGATTATATTGCTTGCATCCTGTACATTCTGAGCCTGTTCCTTTAACTGACCAACAACCTCCTTGCTGTTATTTACAGATTCGTCTGTCTTATCCGATGCACTGATCATCTGATTGATTTCCTTTTCCGCCATATCTGTGTTTTCCTGAATCTCTGAGCACATGATCGCCTGTCTCTGGATCGCCTCTGCAGTGCTCTCCGTGCTGTCTGCGATATCTCCCATAGAATTATGGCTGATATCTATGCTTTCCTCAAGTTCATTCAGCATAGTCATGGCTTTTTCAAACTCGGCAGAAATATTATCCGCAACAGCAGTCATTTTCGCGTTGCTTTCATTCTGTTTTGCAGCCGCTTCCTGAATCTGGGACACCTTCTCTCCAAAATACTGAATCAATATATTTGCTATATTGATCGATATGATCGTCACAAGAATGATGACAAGGATAGCTAATATCCGGCTGGTCAATAATTCCGAATTGTTAATGTCAAAATCCTTTATTAATCGTACAATATTGGCTACTATCACTAAACCGTTGGCACAATACATCAATCTTTTATTAAGATACACCATAACAGAAATAACCATTGGAATTCCATATGTCCACACGATATCCGTAGAATTCAGCAATACAACGATGACATATCCAATCGCTATGTTTACTGATAATATAACCTCACATGTATGGGTTTTCTTTTTCATTATGTATGTTACGATCGATGCAGCCATAACAATCAACGCTGTAATAATCTGTATTATTATCTTGGTGGCGTTTTGTCCCTTTGAAACGCCTAATGTCGCTAAAACAGTTGCGGCGATATAGCCAAAGACTATTAAGATCGTTATCAAAACCATCCTGTTCGCTCTCTGATATTGATTCTCTGTCATAAATTTTCCTCCTCATTCTGCTTATAAATTTCTCTGTTTCATACCAATTTTATTATACCTTAGATGATACTTCTTTCAAGAAAGGGACAATCTACAGAAAAGAGTCTTCTATAAATTATCCCTTAAATTTAAAATTAAAAATAACATTTTCAGTTACCATTACAATATAGCATAACACCATCAAAACCGCAACCTAACTCACACAATCCAGCTTCGATAAGACACATCTGATTCGCCGTTACTTTTCTTCTCCAAATGCAACCTGCCTGTCACACAGCTTTAATGCTGCCGGACGGTGGGTTACAATGATCACTGTCTTATCTGTCATGCTGCGAAGGTTCTCAAGCACTGCTTCTTCTGTCCCGGCATCCAGTGCACTTGTAGCTTCATCCAGAAGAAGTACCGGTCGGTCGGAATAAATTGCCCTTGCAATCGCAAGCCTCTGCATCTGTCCCTCGGAAAGTCCTAAGCCCCGCTCGCCAAGAAGTGTATCTATGCCATGTTCCAGCTCTGCGATAAAACCATCCGCACAGGCAATCTGCAAAGCTCTGTGAATGCCAGCTTCATCGCCGCTCTTGTCTTTATCGGAAAATGTAATGATATCCCGGATACTTCCGCTCATAAGCTGATTTCCCTGTGGCACATAAGCAAACATATTACGCCTGCACCCATAGACCTCTCCGGCATCCACTGTATACAAGCCCATCAGAAGCTTTAACACAGTACTCTTGCCACAGCCACTCGGACCGGTAAATGCCACAAACTCGCCCTTTCGTATCTCTAAGCTGTAATCCTTTAATACGATTGGCATAACCGTATCTCCCTCGGTAATGACCGGTGGAAGGTATGTAAAATCCACATGGGACAAGCCGAAGGTGCTGTTATCCTGAATATATTTTACTTCATCCTTTTCATACGCCTCAATCTCCATCAACCTCTCCGCACTCGCAAGCATAGCGAAATACTTCGGCAGATAGCCTGTGATATTGGCAAACGGATTCTGTATCTGGCTGATAAGCTGAAGCATTGCCATGAATGTTCCGTAGGTCATAGTGCCATTGTAGATACCAAAAGCTCCATAGACAGCTCCCAGCACATAAGCTCCGTTCATAACTGCTCCAAAGCCGATATTGCAGACATTTGAGAAATGATTCTTACGCATGCGGGCTTTCTTGTGCTCACTCATGTGGCTTTCAGCCTCAGTAAGACTGTCCGCTTCCTTGCCAAATGCTTTGACGATCATCAGACTGCCAAGATGCTCCTGCAAGAAGATACGGACAAATCCATCCTTTTCCTGCATCTGCTTGTGCAGCTTCTTTAGCTGCTTTCTGAAAATATAAGTAAGCAGCACCAGAAGTATTCCGCCAGGCACAAGGATATAGGCAAACCTCGGTTCCATAATAAGGATTACCACAAGTGCTCCTGCCATCTTCGTTACCATTCCGGCTACGCCCGGCACAATCGTGGCAAGCCCCTCTGACACCACAACCGTATCTGATGTCAGGCGGTTCATCCACTCACCGGAATGGATTGCGGTGACTGCTTCATAATTGTGTGTAAGAAGCCCTGCAAACAGCCTGCTTTTGAATGCATTCTCATAGGTTGCCTTAGCGTATTCTTCTAAGAACCGAAGAACTGCCCGGAGTGCAATCTGCCCCACCACAAGCGCCGCAAAGAGGACGCAGAAGGTCAGCATTTTTTTGCTGTCATGTGCCACTGCACCGTCAATCAGTCCACGCAGGAGCAGAGCATAAAAAACACTGCTGATGCCAAGTACCATCTGCACCAGCAGCAGAAATATGATATATAATCTGCTTTTGCCTGCGACCTCGTTGATAAAGTGCAGGGCGGATTTATTCGTCTTTCTCATAGATAATCACACCAACTTCGATTCATTTTTCTCTCTTTTTTCTCAAAACGGATTGTAATCTCATTCTGATCTTCTTTAAAAATATCCGCAGCTTATATGGTCTGCACCACAGCCACACATACAATCGGTATCCTATGTCATCGGTCTTATACTGCTTTCCTTTGTGGGTAAAGTCTGTCATCACACCAAGAACATCTGCTTTTGGGATTCCACGCTCTATCCCAATGCAGTTATCGCCAAGAATATCATAGGAATCTTCATATACCCTGATAATTCTGTGAAGCACATACTGGTCGGTGCCTCTTTTATACAACACGACATCCCATAACTTACAGCTTTCGCCCTGTTTCACCTCACGCACCGTAAAAGAATCCCGTCCCTGCTTTAACAGAGGCAGCATACTTACTCCTACATTTTTGTATGTGAGAGTATGATATTTCCGCAGATATTCCTCATAAGATAATCTGGTCATTCCTCTATCGCTCCAATGCCACGCAGCTTCTCCACGATCGACTCCACATCCTTTTGCAGCACATCCTTCGGGGCATCGTATTTCTCATTCATTGCCTCAACAATCTGCTCTTTGGTAGTATCTGTTTTCAGGCACTCCACGATAAATGCCGCTGTCCTGTTGCTTCTGACAAGCCCTGCAAATGAGCTGGTTACATCAATCAGTACCTGCTCTCCATCGCTGTCGTGTGTGATAAATGTATCTTTTAATCTCATCTATGATTCCTCCTGTTTCTTAAGTCTGTTCATTCCTTCATAAGCCACCTTTGCCGCCTCGATATCCATGTTGCAGCCAAGCCGGTAGACCGGCACTACATTAAGCATCCGATCAATCAGTGATAATGTCTGCTTCATTCCATCTGCCGACAGGCTTCTGTTCGTCTGCTGGACGATCAGCGGATATACCGCATGTGGCTCTACCGGTTCTATGTGATTCTTCGCATTCCTCGTCAGGATACAGATACCTTTTAACGGTACTGCGGTATTCGTGCTGAGTCTGTGCTTGCCATCCCATGGTGTGCCATAAGCGGTCACGCCGGAGTCTGTGATATGAAGAAGCGGCTTGTCATCGTTTACCATGACGGCACGCTCCTCGAAATACTCTCTCCACAGTCGTGTATGGGTGGACTTGCCGGTACCGCTTTTCGCGGTAAAAAGATAGCCTTCGCCATCTACAGCAATCACAGAGCCATGAAAAAGCAGGGTATCACAAGATAAGAGGTGATCTGCAATCTTGCGATAGACCGCAAGTGTCTCCAGATAGGCATCGGAAAAATGCCTGATGGGAATGCCCTCTTTGATATCCTCTCTGGCGGATTTCTCACGCTCAAAGTCGATATCGGACTGCGTGGTGGCAATACGAAAACGCATGGCATCCTCTGTATCATCTGCCACTATATAATCTCTGCAATATTCTCTGATATAATCACAGACAGGGCAGATGGTAAAATACTGTCCTGCCAGACGGATTGTAAAGCTCTTCATATGCGACCTCTGATTCCATTCAAATTATAATTCTACTTCTGTTTCTTTTTCTTCTGGATCAATAAAACCGTTCCTGACACTGCAATCGCTGCTACAACTACTATCAATATAATTCCCCACACCGGCATACTTTGTGATTGTTCGGAGGCTGTATCTTCATTTGAACCGATGGTATTTTCGTCGACATCTATGCCATCGTCAATTCCTGCAATCTCTGTGCCATCACTCTGCTTTTCTGTACCACGATTTTGTGCTGTAGCGCCGTCATCTGTCTTGCTTTCTTTCTTGTGCTGCTCCACAAGTTTCTTTTCCTCTGCGGCTGTATCTACCGAAGAATTTACTGTAACTTTATAATTGCTCTTATTATTGGCTCCGGACTGTTTCTTAGTCTGATTATTTGATGTGCCGGACGGATTAGCGTTTCCGGCATCTTTATTTTCTGAATTATCGCCATTCTTATTGTCTGCGTCATCGGACGAATCAGCGTTTCCGGTATCTTTACTTCCTGAATTATCGCCCTTCTTATTGTCTGTGGCATCGGACAGATTCGCGTTTCCGGTATCTTTATTTCCTGAATTATCGCCCTTCTTATTGTCTGTGGCATCGGACGGATCCGACTTTCCGTTTTCATCTGTATCTTTCTTGCCTACCTTTTCATTGGAATCCTCAATTTTGGTATCTGAGGATGCAAGTACCACATTCTTGAGATTTCCGGCACCGGAAAATGCATTTGCATGAATCGTTGTAACTGTAGATGGTACGATTATCTTCTCTACCGAATTACATAATAAAAATGCATAATCATTGATTTCTGTTACCGCCTTGTCATTAATATAGGCAGGAATGGTAACCTCTTTGTCGCTTCCATTATATGCATAAATTGATACGTTTTCTCCATTATCTTCGTATTGAAAATTTCCATAATATTCTGCCGCATATACCTGCATACTTCCAAGCAGGCAAAGAAAGCAAATGCATACTGCTGTTAAAAGCATGTTTTTTATCTTCACAATCAATCTCCTCTGTGTTTAATAATTCAAATTTCTTTCCTGTAATTTTGAAAAAGCGGCGGTTTACACCGCCGCCTCCATTTTTATAATTATACCTAATCATCTAATCCTGGAATTTCACCAGTACCTCCAGAAGTTGTAATCACATCTTCTACCTCAAATTCAACAACTTCCATTTCTGCTCTTTCATACATTTCTTTTTCCATTTCTTGTATCCTCCTTTAATCATTGTATGATGCATTCTTTAAGTCACTATATATTGTTATTCGCTTACCGGAAGAATCCGTATAAACAATATATCCCATAAATGTATACTCAGAATCAGCTGTCATGGTTTTTGAATAATAAAACTGATTTTTTACATTATTTGGCGATGCATTAATTGTGCTCATTGCAGAACGAATGACTACACCCGGCGTATTCATATCAAGCGTATTCTTTTTTCCACTTACATAAACAACGCCAATGTCTACTAATTCATTCCCGTCAGGAATGTCATAGTTAAAATACATTGTGGCTTTTTTGCTTACGCCCTGTTCCTTCACCGATATAACCGGCTCACCTATGACTATCGTCGGCTCTTTCACTATCACACTGTCTGCCTGCTCATAACATGCCTCCAATGTGGTGTCTCCGGTGATGATGAAAGTATATGTACTGTCATAGCTTACGATATTGCCATTTGCATCCTTCCAACCAACAAACTGTTTACCTTCAATCGGATCTGCAGTAACCGTAACACTAGACTGTGGAGCCTTTTGCTCTGTCTGTAAACCTACTACTGTTAATGTATAAGTAATATCCTGCGCCTTAAATACCGGATAAAGACTGGTATTCTCGCTAAAGGTTGCAGTTTCAAAATCAACCACATCTTCTGCTGTTGCACCGCTTGCCTTTGCAGACCATCCAAGGAAGTCAAAGCCTACCTTTGTCGGTGCATTTACTGTAGTGGTGATCTTTCCTTCGCCGGAAACAACCTTCTGACTGTCCAGAAGCTTCCCTGACTGATGGTAGAAGCTTACAGTTACATAAGCAATCTCATTTCCTTCCTCTGTCTTAACCTTGACAAATTCCGGTGTCAATGCAGTATCACCAAGCACTGTAAATCTGTATGTGGCATCCGTACTTACCGTTGTTCCGTAACTATCCTTCCAGCCTACAAATTCATAGTTATCATTCGCTGTTGCTGTCACTGTTGCTTTCTGTCCATATACATACTGTTCTTCACTCGCTTTACCAGTTCCACCTTCTACGCTTTCACATGTCACTGTATATTTTACCTTGTCAAGCCATGCATAATATGCATGCGGACTGTCATTACCTAACGTAAAGGTATATGCACTCTCTGTTCCTACAGATGTATTGCCTGCTTTATCTTTGGTCCATTTTCCAAAGCTGTATCCCACACTTGGTGTTACTGTAAGGGTAACGGTATCACCATTTGCATACCAGCCATTTCCCGACGCTATGCCTCTTTGAGCACCCTCATCCGCAAATGATATGACAATATTGTGGTCCGCCTTTATCAGTCCATCTGTACCTACTGTAGATGCTGCAAGCAGCTTATCAAAGGCTGTTGCAACATCTGTATCAGAAGAAGCCTCTGTAATAGCAC
>CAKRHP010000004.1 GCA_934339135.1 uncultured Lachnospiraceae bacterium
AATCTTTTTTAAGATGTGATCTACATCTTTTATTTAGAATTTTCAGGGTTGTTTTACTGTTCAATTATCAAGCTTCTTTCAAGCGTTTCCGCTTGTTTTGTTGACCGCTTGTCTTGCGCGACAACGATATGTATATTATCATGCTTTGAAGAAGTTGTCAACACTTTTTTGAAAGTTTTTTTAATTTTTTTCAAAATCTTTCTCGGCAGCCTCCAGTTCTGCCTCAGAATAATCTAAATAAAGCCTTTCTTTTGCATACTCATCGACCGTTACATCCCTCGCTTTCTCTGCTCATCATGAAACAATCTGTTAATGAATTTGTTCCAAAAGAAAAAGGAGATACCCTTTCGGGTATCCCCTTCCTTTTGAAAGCTCTTTTTATTGTAATAGAAGTGAACTATTATTTAACGGTAGCTTTGATCTTAACAGACTTCTTACCTACCTTGATCGTTACGGCTTTCTTCTTAGCCTTCTTAACACCCTTCAGAGTAAGAGTTGCTTTACCCTTAGCATACTTAACATTTGTAAGCTTCAGGATCTTGCCCTTTACAGTAATTTTATCAGCAAAAGCTTTCTTCTTATTCTGAACCTTAGATGCCTTAATTACTAACTTCGTTGTTTTATTCTTCTTAACAGTGATAGACTTCTTAGCTGCTTTAACCTTCTTGGCTGAGTTGCGGACATAAACCTTGATCTTAGCAGAAACCTTCTTATCACCATTTGTAGACTTCAATGTAACTGTTGCAGATGAACCCTTAACAGCCTTCTTAGGAGCCTTGATTGTAACCTTCTTACCACTTACCTTAGCAGTAACAACCTTCTTTGCAGAAGTAGATGCTGTAACAACTGCAGCCTTTGTAGCAGGAGCAGCTGCCTTAGCTGTGAATGCAACCTTAACAGACTTACCAGGAGCAACCACTACGAGTTTCTGCTTTGGTGTGATCTTTGATGTACCAACTGCCTGTGGTGTAGCACTAACTGCCGGCTTAGTTGTAGTTGTGATACCTGAGCCGGATGTTGTTTTAGTGTTACCCGGAGTTGTCGTAGCACCACCTGCTGGAGATGCACTAACATCTGCTGATGGAGATGCACTAGCATCTGCTGATGGAGATGGGCTAACAGGCTCCTGATTTACACGAGTACCCTCTACATATGTACCTGCAACGATTGCAGATCCCTTTGTTCCGAACTTCGTTCTGTCAGTTGTTCCTTCTTTGATACCCTTAACGGTAAATGTTACGGTTAAGTTTTCACTACAGCCAAATTTTCCGTCCTCATCAGGATCAAAATACTCGCTGTATGTCACACCGCCGTTCCATCCCCACTGATTGCAGAGCTCGAGACGGTAATTATCAGTCTTATCAGCCTCAATAGCACCTTCGAACATCTTTGAGATGTCTGTAGGATATTCCTCTCCGTCACAAACAACCTTTACATCAGAGAAAGAGATATCATCCGCATTCAAATTCTTAGCCGCTGTGATTCCCTGAATATCGATACAGAAAACGTTTGGTTTACCCTGTGCTATTTCACCTGAAATAGACAGTGTATATGTTCCGTTTCCATCAACATAAACCGGTTTGTCCAGTTTCGGTTCGCCCCAATTTGCATCTTTAATCATCAGATCAACATTGTAACCCTCTTCTGCCGCATCATAAAGCTTAAATGTAGCACTTGCACCAAATGGTACACTAATCTGGAATGCATTTGGATCATAGCTCTCAGTATTAGTCTTTTCATCAGTAACCTTTGCTTTCCACTCATCTGTTGCTACAAGCTGACTCAGATCAACTGTATCACCCTTACCATATGTCTGCTTGGTGAGATAACCATTCCAACCATCCATGCTGGAATAAATGTTAATTTTCTTGCCTTCTGTAATATCTACAACCTTAAGTTTTGGAGCTTTATACTTTGTAATATCATCCCTCAAAGTCCCCATAGGATGCAGGCATGTTGTGTTACGTGGATTACCATCACCATCTTTTTCCCATGTGTTGCAATATGCCTTAATAATTGCAGCGTTGCTGTCTTTGATATTCTCTGAGCTGCCGTCCAGAGTAATACCACCTACCTGTCCTGCCTCAGTAGCACCGGTAACTACAATCTCATGACTAGCTACTTTAGTCGTATCATCGTCTGCAGCACTGGCTGTGTTTGCAGTTACGTTTACTCCTGTTACTACCATAGCAGCAGACAGAAGTAAGGAAAGAGCTTTCTTCATTCCCTTTGTTAACTTCATTTCTTTTCCTCCTTAAAATTTCCCCCAATTATTTTATGGGTTGTTTTGATTTTTAAGAAGTGTACATAACCGTCGGCATCCGCAACTGCCGATAGCTATACCACTTCCATTACGCATTATATCATAACAATTTTCTTCGAAATACGATACTGGCATTTTTACCAATACATCATATGTTTTTTTGTGTTTTCTGTCCAAAGCCGCCATAATTTTGTTATTTTTTGTGCGTTTTGCACAAATTTATTTTGTTTTTCGGTTTTGTTATGGCTGTTTTCACAATACATTTTCGATTTCATCCATGTCCGGTTTCTTTCCGGCCTGTTTCCAATTTCTTTCTGTTTCCGCAGAGATAAATTTTCCGGTACAACGCGCTGTTTCTACATAATGTCCCCTTATTCCCGTTATTTTTCAAAACAAAAAACAAGGAATGCCCATACATCACGGACATCCCCTGCTTGTATCTTCGTCATTTTGCACAGAACCCGATCATCCGGCTTCCGATCAATTAAAATATACCAGTTCTTCCTTCGGCTTCTGCGCTGCCTCTACTTCTTCTGCATAAAATACCGGGCCTTCTTCTCCATACTCCTTGCGGAATTTGAATTCCAGACGTGCCGTGATGGTGACATAGCTGCCGTTGGCAAAGGCAGACCAGTCATCCGCTTTACAGAGGAAGCCGATAAACTGTACATCATCGGCGCAGCATGTCATGGCATGGCGTCCAAATACTACATAGCCGTTTTCAAGACCTCTGGTTTTCTGGATCCGTCCTGTCAGATGAAGCGTCTTACCATCGTAAACGGACTGATGATCGATCATATCCACATACCAGAGGCCGAAATCATCCTCCTTAATGTCGATCACATCTGCTTTAACGTCAAATGGCATTTCATCCTTCATCTCGTAGAATGCATCGTCCTCTGACTCATAAACGATCTGTGCTCTCGGATTGACTGCTTTTACACTGCCGCGGATGGCGTTTTTATTGGTATTCTCCACGGTACAGCGGTTGACGATCACCATCTCGGATACTTTGTAATGCTCTACCATCATAGATGGCATATTACGCGTATACAATAAGAATGTCTCATCGTTCACGACATCGATGGTCTGGAAATATACCTCCCGGTCAAAGCAGATATCCTCCAGAGAATCATACATTTCCGGAATATGCTTTGTAGACCACATTCCATTGTATTCTATAATAATCCGGTCCGGACGATGTTTTTTCAGGAACTTTTCTACCACCTTGCCGTCAAAGGATTCCTCATCCTCGATATATTCACACGCTGCATGAGTCTGATCCAGAAGCGCCTGAGGATATTCTTCCTCTCCTTCTTCACAGACAAGAATCAGTGTTTTGGACTTGTCATCAAAAAGCTCATCCACCAGTAAGTCACGGATCAGACTTGTCTTTCCTGCCTCAAGAAATCCCATGATGACGTATACCATCATCTCCTGTTTTTGTTTTCCAAACATAGCTATCCTCTCTTTGTTGTGTCATATTATACATGGAATAATTCTTTGATCTTATCCTCGTTGAGATTTGCACCGATCACACAGATACGTCCTGTGTAATCTGCAGCGCCCCGGCGAAGCTCTGTCTCCTCCGGTACCAGATCAAAGTGGAACCATTCTCCCTCAACAGGAGTAACAATACCTTTGGCACGGAGTACCTCTCCATACTCGCCGCCCTTTGCCAGCTTGTCCAGAATCTCTTTCAGTTCTTCCTCGGTGAACTTGTGAGCGGTCTCTACGCCCCAGCTTGTAAATACATCATCTGCATGGTGGTGTCCCTCATGATCATGGTGATGACCGCAGCCGCACTCGCCATCGTGATGATGCTCATGGTCATGGTGGTGACCACAGCCGCACTCCTCGTCATGATGATGTTCCTGGTCATGCTCGTCATGGTCATGATGGTGCTCGTCGTGATCATGATGATGGCCACAGCAGCACTCGCCATCGTGATGATGGTGCTCATGTTCCTCCAGAAGCTCTTTTTCCAGAGAGTTTACTTTTTCCATTGCCTCGAGAATGTTCTTTCCGTTGATATCATCCCAAGGGGTGGTAATGATGGATGCCTCATCGTTCTTCTCACGGATCATCTTAACACAGGTGTCCAGCTTGTCATCGGATACCTTCTGGGTACGGCTGAGAATAACCGTGCCTGCGTATTCAATCTGGTTGTTGTAGAACTCCCCATAGTTCTTCATATACATTTTGCATTTCTGGGCATCAACAACGACGGCTGTGCTGTTGATCTCAACGTCCTCACCGATATTCTGTACCGCTTTGATAACATCGGACAGCTTGCCGACACCGGATGGCTCAATGATCACGCGGTCCGGTGAATACTTCTCCAGCACTTCCTTTAAGGCTGCGCCAAAGTCACCCACCAGCGAACAGCAGATACAGCCGGAGTTCATCTCTGTGATCTGGATACCGGCTTCCTTAAGGAAACCTCCGTCAATGCCAATCTCACCAAATTCGTTTTCTATGAGTACAAGCTTCTCTCCCGGAAAAGCTTCTGCGATCAGTTTTTTGATCAATGTGGTCTTTCCTGCTCCTAAAAATCCCGAAATAATGTCTATCTTTGCCATGATATTCCTTCCTTTCTTTAATCTTTGTCTATAATATATTATACCTTTGTTGTCAACACCCCATATCGCAGACTGCCGGTATGGCAGCCGATGGGTCGGATGCACTGTCTGCTAACTGCGGGATGCGCTGTGAGCCGCATACATCGCAATGCTGGCGGCGATCGGCAGATTCAGGCTGTCGATCCGGTTGGAATGAGGAATGATAACGGATGTACCTATATTGAGAAATTCTCCCGGCAGACCGGTCGCCTCGTTTCCAAAGATCAGAGAATATGTCCCTGATGGATGGATCTCCGGCAAAGTGATCTGTGCCTGCAGCATAAACGGATACAGCTCTCTGCCTCCAAACTGCTGCTGATACTCCTCAAAGGTATCGAAATACTGAAACTCCGTGGAAAAGATTGCTCCCATGGACGCCCGGACCACCTTGGGATCGAACGCATCCACTGCCGGACGCACGATCGCCATCTGGTTTAACTCAAATCCCAGGGCACTTCTCATAATGGTTCCCATATTGCCTGCATTGGATGGATTGACCAGCACGATATGAGAGGCATCCTTTTGCAGCTTTCCCGGAAATTTACGAAATTCTCCGATCACGTAACAGTTTTCCTTTTGGGAAAGTACATGAAATATTTTGTCCGTCTGCTGAATCGGTATCCCTGCTTCCCGGCACATTGTCCGAAGCTTATCATAGGTATCCCCTTCCTTCATTGCGGAGTGGACATACACTTTATTGACATATTCTGTCTTATACCGAAGGAGTTCAAAGGTCAGCGTAATCCCCAGAGAATACGAAACGGGATCATCCTTACGATATCGTTTAAATCCTGCCATATTAATCCTGCATCCTTTCTACGTTATCTATTCATTTAGAAAGCCGGCAGACTTTCTGCTGCCGGCTGCTATTCATCAATAAATATATCTACTGATATGTCTCCCGCATCGGAGCGAAACGGAATGCTCAACATCTGATTGCCCTGGCTCTGATAGCTGCTGCCATCATAATATCCCGGCGGTGTAATATCGATCAGGATATTGTTGCTGGCAAATACTGTCGCTGCATTACCGGCGATCATATTCCCCAGTTCAGAAATGGCGCTCTGCCCGATCTCATCAATGGTATTGACCGGCTGCATCATCATTTTGGAAATGATCTCCAGCGCAGCCGGATGCTCCATATTGAGGATCACCTTGCCTTCTAAGCCCCCCACGATCCCCAGCTCGATAATAGAAGCATCATCGGGATATTCCTCTTTCTTTATACCGGGCTTGCCAATCTTGAGATCCATCATGCATACGTCCTTTACAACTTTACACACGGATAAAATAAATGGATTAACATGTTCTGCTTTCACCATTTTTCGTTCCTCTCTTTCGTCCAAATACTGCCATTTGTCCTATCTTTTAGTATAACAAATCCCTCTGTCACTGTAAACAGCCTATCCTACAATGTAAAATCGTTCCAAAAGCTCTGATCAATGTCTACTTTTTTGTCCTGAAGCCACTGGTTATACTTCTTAACAAACATATCCGACTGACGCTGCTGAATGATCTGTTCCTTCTGCCGGTCGATCATATCCTGCGTGATGGAAGTGTCCTCCTCTGTCTGCACTGCAGAACCAGAGGCAGTGCTTGCTGCCTGTTTCATGATCGCCTGACGGGCTTCCTCGTCTGTCACATTGGTATCTGCATCATCTGTGGCAACATAAAACATCTTTTCTGCCAGCAGATTCTCCTGATAGATATCGCTGATTTTCTGCACAGACAGACCATATTCCTTTTTGTCGGCTGCTTTGGCATTCTGCACGAGACTTTCTGCCTGACGAAGCGCCTCATCCTGCTCATCCGCCGAGAGACTGACATCCTGCTGCTGTGCTACGCTTCCGATCACCTTTAACTGCGTGATCATATTGACAATTTCCTGCTTTGCCTGATCTCCGATTGTTTCATTGTCATCCAGCTTGTAGCTCCACAGTTCCTTGCCGAAGCTGTCCTCATACTGGCATTTCAGGAAATATCCGTATGCCATCACTTCGCTGTAGCGCACCTGCTCGTCCCCCACCATCATGACAACAGTGCCGGAGGACACGGTAGTTCCTTTTTCTTCTTTTGTTGATTTTTTATGACCACAGCCGGTAAATACAAGAACCGCTGCCATGGCAATACATAAGCCTGATATCCACTTTTTTCTCTGCATGCTGCTTAACTCCATTCTTTATTGTCTCTCTTTATCCTGTGTGCCGAAGGCTGTCGTTTCTGCATCCTGCTTCTGCAGCCGGCCTATCGCCTTCACAACACTTTCTGCTGCCTGAAATATCCTCTCTGTCTGTTGGCGTTTTTCCTTTGCCGCAGTTTTGCCAGTGACTGCCGCTCTGCCATCCCCTGTCTCCAATGCCCTGCGGACATAAAGGAAATGCGCCTCTCCCTTGGAGATGTAGCGGAGGCTGCCGTCAAATGCCCGGATCATATCCGGTATTCCGGAAACATCCAGAGACAGATCCGGCTGCATATAAAAACGAATCCCATCGGGCTTCTGGGTCACCTGAAGAATGCCACATCGGTGTGCATCTGCCTTCAGCACGGCAATCCGCAGAAGATTCTGTGCCGCATGAGGAATGTCTCCAAAACGGTCCACCAGCTCATCCTCCATATCAGAGCGTTCTCCTTCATTGTCCAGTGCCGCGATCCTTTTATACATATCCAGCTTCTGATATTCACTCTTAATATACGATGCCGGAATGAATGCGTCAACCTGAAGATCGATATTTGTCTCCATTTCTTCTCTCTCCGGCCGTTCTCCCTTCATAGTACGGACGGCTTCGCTGAGCATTTTGCAATAAAGCTCATAACCCACGGCCTCCATATGGCCGGACTGGGCGGCTCCCAGCAGATTGCCGGCTCCCCGGATCTCCAGATCCCGCATGGCAACCTTAATCCCGGAGCCGAGATCTGTATACTCCCGGATCGCTGCCAGACGTTTTTCTGCCACCTCCCGGAGTATCTTGTCTTTTTTGTACATCAGAAAGGCATACGCCGTCCGGTTGGAACGCCCCACACGTCCCCTCAACTGATAAAGCTGGGACAAGCCCATCTGGTCAGCATTATCTATAATAATAGTATTTACATTGGATATGTCAAGTCCCGTTTCAATAATGGTGGTTGCGATCAGTACATCAATCTCCCCCTGAATAAAGCTCATCATAATGCGCTCCAGCTCTCTCTCACTCATCTGACCATGGGCAAATGCCACATTGGCATCGGGCACGAGACGGGATATTTCCATGGCTACCTCGTCGATATTGCGGACACGGTTATATACATAATATACCTGTCCTCCCCGCACCAGCTCCCGGTTGATAGCTTCCCGGATGATCTCCCCGCTGTGCTCCATGACAAAGGTCTGGATCGGCAGACGGTCTACCGGCGGCTCCTCCAGCACACTCATATCACGGATCCCTACCAGACTCATATGCAGGGTCCGCGGAATCGGCGTTGCGGAAAGCGTCAGCACGTCTACATCCCCCTTCATCTGCTTGATCTTTTCCTTGTGGGTCACGCCAAAGCGCTGCTCCTCGTCTACGATCAGAAGTCCCAGATCCTTGAAGGAAACATCCTTGGATAAAAGTCTGTGGGTGCCAATGACGATATCCACTTCGCCCCGCTTTAGCTTTTCGATGGTCTTTTTCTGCTGCGCGGCTGTACGGAACCGGGACATCATTTCTACATTGATAGGATAATCTCCCAGTCTTTCCTTGATGGTATTATAATGCTGCTGTGCCAGAATCGTGGTCGGCACCAGAAATGCCACCTGTTTATTGTCATTTACTGCCTTGAAGGCGGCACGGATCGCCACCTCTGTCTTACCATAACCAACGTCACCGCAGATCAGACGGTCCATGACCTTACTACTCTCCATATCCCGCTTTGTCGCTGCAATGGCTTCCAGCTGATCTGCCGTCTCCTCATAAGGAAACATTTCTTCGAACTCTGTCTGCCAGACGGTGTCCGGACTGAACTGATAGCCCGGCTGCTCCTGCCGCTTTGCATACAGCTCCACAAGCTCTTTGGCGATCTCCTTAACAGCTCCACGGACTCTGGTTTTTGTCTTTTTCCATTCCATGGTATTGAGCTTATTGAGCTTCGGTTTTTTGGCTGCATCCTGGCTGGCGTACTTTTGCAGAACATCCAGCGCCGATGCCGGAACGTAAAGATTTCCGCCGTCTCCGTACTCGATCTTGATGAAATCCTTGGCGACATTGTCTACCTTGATCTTCTCAATCCCACGGTAAATACCGAGACCATGGTTCTCATGGATCACGAAATCTCCTACATTTAATTCATTGAAGCTCTGGATCACCTGACCATTATGCTGCTTCTGGCGTCTGCGGCCTGTCTTGGTCCTTGCCCCAAAGATGTCGCTCTCTGTCACGACTACAAAACGAAGCTGTGTATAGGAAAATCCCTTTGACAGACGGCCATAGCTTACCATAAGCTCTCCCGGCTGCAGCTCCCGGTCCAGCGTCTCCCGGTAAAATGCCGGTACATCGTACTGTTCAAAGTCTCCCGCCAGACGCTTCGCCCTTGTTCTGGAGGCACAGAGCATCAAAATACGGTAACCCTGCTCCCGCCAGCGCTTCATGTCCTCCACCAGAAGCTCGAAATGCTTATTGTATGATGCAATAGTCTGACACTGCAGATGCAGGCTTTCCTTTACCTCCACACCTGTTGGAAGTCCATCTAACATGGACAGATATATAGTCCTCTTCTGCTGAAGCATGGCATTGACTGTCTCCGCACTGTATAATACTTCCATCTGTCCCGGCAGCAACAGACCTTTCTCCAGACGGCTTTCCATGCTCTCCCGAAATTCTGCCTCCACCGCCTGCATTGCCTCCAGACAGCGCACCGGTTCATCTACCGCAAACAGTGTTTCCTCCGGGTCAAAGAAATCAAAAAAGGAACCTGCCGTCCCGTCGAAATAGGTAAGAAAGCTTTCCAGCCCTGCTCCACTGCGGGAATACTCCACCCGTTCCTTCCATTCCCGCATGGTGTCGGCCAGACGGTTATATGCCTCGAAATCTCCTGCTTTTTTGAACTTTGCCTGAAGCTTCTCCTGATCTTTTTTGATCTTTGCAAAGCCCTGACGTAGCTGTGCATCGTTTAATATGATCTCCATCGCCGGAAAGATCGTGATCTGCTCCACGCGCTCGATGGATCTCTGGCTTTCCACATCAAAGGATCTTATGGTATCAATCTCATCTCCCCACAGCTCGATCCGGTACGGACATTCCTCTGTAGGGGAATAAAGATCAACAATCCCGCCCCGGATCGAATATTGTCCAGGCTGTTCCACCTGACTCTGTCTCTCATATCCCATATCTGTCAGGCAGCGGCTCAGATCCTCCAGATCGATCTTCGCTCCCTCCTCCAGTCTGCGGCAGGATTTCTTATAGACAGATAAGGACTGCACATATTCCATCCCCGCCGTCATGGTGGTGATCACTGTGCCGCCCTCCTGGTCTAACAATAATTTGATTGTCTTTAGTCGTTCTGTTTCTACTGCATTGCCATGGACATCTGCGCTGTAAAAAATGACATCCTTTGCCGGATAAAATACGGCATTTTTGTCGTACATCCGGTAATCCGCAAGGATCTCCCGCGCCTTTTTCTCATTGGCGGTGACGATCACCGTCCAGCGTTTCCCCTGGGATAATCCACTCACAAGATGGCTTTTCTGTCCGTCGATGCAGCCTGATATCCGGATTGGCATCCTGCCCCGCTCAATACATTCTCTGGCGCTTCCATAAGCATTTAACTCCTCCAGAGGCTTCCATAGCGTTTCCATGAATGGCTGTCCTTTCCTTATATGTTATTTATTGTTATATTTATTCATTGCTGAAGTCACATCTGCCGTGATGATCTCACAGCATGCTTTGGTGGTTTTTTCCAGGGCTTCCCGGATCACCGGCTCCTCTTCTCTTGAAAATCTCCCCAATACATAATCTGCCAGATCCCAGCCCTTCGGCTTCTCTCCTACACCCACACGGATGCGTGGAAAGATCTGGGTCCCCAGATGCGCGATAATATTTTTGATGCCGTTGTGTCCCCCGGCACTTCCCTTGGGACGGATCCGAAGCTTGCCCGGTGCAAGATTAATGTCGTCATAAATAACGATCAGTTCCTCCTCCGGATCGATCTTGTAATAATCCACCAGCTCCCGGACGCTCTCTCCGCTAAGATTCATATACGTCTGCGGCATCGCCAGAAGAACTTTCTGTCCCTCGATCACGCCTTTGCCGCAGATTGCCTTATGCTTTTTGATATCCATAGAAATCCCGTAGGTATCTGCCAATACCGTCAATGCCGAAAATCCAATGTTGTGGCGGGTGCCGTCATATTTTCTCTCAGGATTCCCCAAACCTACTATTATATACATTTCTTTATCCTTTAATAATTCTTGTGTGCAAGTTTCTCGCCCATGTGTACCGTATGACCCTCGTAACTCTTTAGCAACTCGGTATCCACCACATGACGGTTATCCATCGTCTTCATAATATCACGGATCTGTACCTCCGCTGTCACTGCCGGATCAGCCATATTGTAAATAACATTGGTCCGGAATGAAAGAATCTCCGGAGCAAGCACATCCTCATCATTGGCGGAAACTACCAGCCCCTTGTCCCCATTGGTAAACTCAACGCAGACACCCGGCTGCAAAATATTGATGCTCTGGATCAATGCCGTCACCACTTCCGCATCAAAACCCTGCTCCGGATCAAGAAGCGTTCTGACCGCCTCGATCTCGGATGCCGGTTCCTCCTCAAAGTTCATGGCTGTCAGAGAATCATATGCATAGGCTACTTTCAGTATGTCTATATTTAATGATTTATATGTAGCTGCATCCTCTCCGTTGGTATGATGAATCGCATTAATAATACCTTTCACGGTGCGTTTGATCTCCGGATCCAGATCGTAATCATTGTCGATCAGCTGAATCGCCGCATAATGATAAGTCCGGATCTTTTTTTCATCCTCCTGGGTGATCTCGTTTTTGCGTTTACGGCGGATATGCGGCGGGATCAACAGACTTCCCACATCATGCAGGATCGCCGCTACCACAATATCTAACTGCTGCTTGAACTCCATATGAAGCTTGTGAGAGATCATGGCACAGAGGATCGCCGTATTCAGAGAATGCTTATATACATAATCCTCATTGCTCCTCAGGTTCTGCACAAAGCTGATCCTATGATTCAGGCTGCCGTAACGGCGGATGATCTGATTGGCAAACTGATACATCCCCTTTGCCTCTCTCTGCTTCGTCACAGCATCCAGAATCTCCCGGATCGTAAAAATAGACATTGCCTGAAAACGCTCAAACTCAATATCATCCGGCGACATCGGTGGAACAGGCTCTGCCGGTTCCAGAATATACACCCCGATCAATCCAAAATTCTGAATACTGACAATACCCTGTCTGGTCAGCTTGGAATTGCGCTCATACAGCATAACACCATCTCTATTGTAAATGGGCTTTGCCAGACGCATCCCCAGCTTCAGATCATCTGATTTAACAAATTTCATAAATACATTCTCCCTTCTTCCTAAATTTGTTTTATCCCCAAATTATTTTTTCTGTGATTTCTCCGCAATGTTGTTGGTTACACGGTTGTAAAGCTCCAGTGCGGCATTGTATCCCATTTTCTTCTGTCTGTAATTGACTGCAGCAGACTCGCAGATGATGGCACAGTTACGACCCGGACGGATCGGAATGGAGTGGCATACCACTTTATTGCCCAGAAACTCGATATACTGCTCCTCCAGACCCAGACGGTCATATTCCTGATTCTTGTTGTACTCCTCCAACTTGATGACCAGATTGATCTCCTGCTCATTTTTTACACTCTCGACACCAAACAAGGTCTTGGCATCAATGATACCGATACCGCGAAGCTCAATAAAGTGACGGGTAATATCCGGTGCACTTCCGATCAGGGAAGCATCGCTGACTTTCTTGATCTCTACTACATCATCGGATACGAGACGATGTCCTCTATGGATCAGCTCCAGTGCAACCTCTGACTTACCGATACCGCTCTCACCCATGATCAGAACACCCTCACCAAACAGGTCCAGAAGTACACCATGAACGCTGCAACGAGGCGCAAGCTCTACGTTGAGCCAGCGGATCACCTCTGCCATAAATGCATTGGTCTCCTTGCCGGTACGAAGCAACGGCACCTGATACTTGCTGGCAAGCCGGATCAGTTTCTCGTCAATATGAAGGTCACGGCAGAATACAATGCACGGCGGCTTTGTATGACGCTCGCTGCCTGCCATGATGATCTCCATCATTTCCAGAGTATAATCTAAGCCCTTCTGCTCCATATACGTATGCTCTACGTGGCCGATGATCTGAATCCTTCCGGAATCAAAATAATCAAAGAACCCCGCAAGCTGCAGTGCCGGACGGTTTACATCCGTCTGTACAATATCAATCCGTGAAACATCTACATCTTTGGTTACATTTTCCAGTTCCATCTGTTCGATTAATTTTTCCAATGATACACTATATGTCTCTGCCATTCTGTTCTCCTTTAATCTGTGCTTCCTGCCCGCCGGCGCTGCCATCCACCGGATGGAAGAAATCATACACCTTACGCGCAGCCCCTAAGTTCATAGTTTCTGTTTGTGATAATTCCTCTATGTCTGCGCTCCTGACTGCTTCAATGGAGCCAAACCTCTTCATTAATGCACGGCGTCTTTTCTCGCCGATTCCCGGAATGTCATCCAAAATGGACTTTACCTGTACCTTACTCCGCAAAGAGCGGTGATACTCTATGGCAAACCGGTGTACTTCGTCCTGTATCCGGGTCATCAGGTGAAAGCCTTCGCTGTTGACGTTGATCGGAAGCTCCTCTCCCTGAAAATAAATTCCACGGGTACGGTGTCTGTCATCCTTAACCATCCCACAGACAGGAATGCTCAAATGAAGCTTACGAAGCACTTCCTCTGCAATATGCACCTGTCCCTTTCCACCATCCATCATGATCAGATCCGGATAACGGGTAAAGCTGCTATTTTCCTCGTCAAGGCCCTGCTCTGCCAGCTTTTTCTCCTCTTCCAGTCCATGCTCAAAACGTCTGGTAAGAACCTCCCGCATACTGGCGTAATCATCCGGCCCCTGAACCGTTTTGATCCGGAACTTCCGATAATCGCTTTTGCGGGGACTGCCGTCCTCGAAAACCACCATGGAACCCACGGACTGAAATCCGCTGATATTAGAGATATCGTAGGACTCTACCCTGTGTACCCCTGTAATACCGATCCAGGAACAGATCTCCTGCATGGCACCGGTGGTCCTCTCCTCTGTCCGGCGGATCTTCTGGGCATCCTGCTCCAGCACCAGCATGGCGTTTTTGTGCGCCAGCTCTACCAGCCGCTCCTTCTGCCCTTTCTTGGGTACCAGGATCCGCACCTTATCGCCACGGCGCTCGCTGAGCCATCTGGCGATGACCTCCGCATCTTCTATCTCATATTCTAACATGAGTTCCTTGGGAATAAAAGGTGTTCCTGCATAAAACTGTTTGAGAAATGCCTGCAAAATTTCCTGTCTGGTGGAGCCATCCACACCGCCCAAGTGAAAATGATCCCTTCCGATCATCCGGCCTTCCCGGATAAAGAAAACCTGCACCACCGCCTCGCTCTGATCCTTTGCCAGGGCAATGATATCCCGGTCAAGACCATCAAAGCTGGTGATCTTCTGATGAACCGATGCCTTCCGGACACTTTCCATCAGATCTCTGTATTGTGCCGCTTCCTCAAACTGCATGGCTGCGGATGCCGCTGCCATCTTTTCCTGAAGGTACTGCAGCACCCCGGTATAATCCCCCTCCAGAATCTTCAGGGCCTCCCGGAAATGCTCTTTGTAGTCCTCTGATGAGATATATCCCTGACACGGCGCATCACACTGGCCAATATGATAATTCAGACAGGGACGTTCCTTTCCGGTATCTCTGGGCAGTACCCGCCTGCAGCTTCGGATATGATAGATTTTGCGAAGCAGTTCCAGCGTGTCCTTCGCAGAGCCTGCACTTGTATAAGGGCCGAAATATTTCGATTTATCCCGTTTTTCCTGTCGGGAAAAGATAAGCCGTGGAAAATCCTCTGTCACCGTCGCCTTAATAAAAGGATAGCTTTTGTCATCCTTGAGCATGGTGTTGTATTTCGGTCGATGCTCCTTGATCAGGTTGCTCTCCAACACCAGCGCTTCCACCTCGGAATCCGTAATGATATATTCAAAATGATCGATCTGGGATATCATTTTTTCTATCTTTGGTGAAACATTTCTGCTGGGCTGAAAATACTGCCGCACCCTGTTTTTCAGGCTGATGGCCTTCCCCACATAAATGATCGCATCCTTTGCATCATGCATCAGATAAACTCCCGGCTTCCCCGGCAGCTTTTTTAGTTCCTCCTCAATATCAAACACTTTTATTTTTTGACCTTTCCTTTTTTCACCCCGCTATAGGGACCAAATACTTTCTTTTTGCCATTGAGCTTATATGCCCTTACCTTTACATAAAAGACACTACCCTTGGAAAGATCTGTCAATGCAGCTCTGTGTCCTGTCAGATTAACATAGGCAGCTCCTTTTGGTATTTTTTTGGTGGTTGCGAACCGAACCTGGTAACCTTTGGCTCCTTTCGTACTTTTCCAGGTGATCGTCAATGTCTTTTTCTTTTTGTTTTTCACAGACACACCGCTTACCTTGCCCGGTGCTGTCACTTTTTCGGATGTTTTATCCGCTGATTCCGCCTTTTCTGTCGCCTTTGGCTTCGCTGTAGCTTTCGCCGTTGCCTTCGGCTTCTTTGTGGTTTTTGGTTTGGTCGTTGCCGTTGCCTTTGGCTTTGCTGTCGATGTAGGCTTAGCCGTTGCAGTCGCCGTCGGTTTCGGACTGCTTGTCGATGGTTTCGGTGTCTCCACCACATGAGGGATCTGGTTGCCGGAGGCATCCGTCAGATAAAGAGCCGGACTGCTGACATACCAGATGTAGTTCGCTTCCTCAATCCCGATGCTGGCAGAAGAGATGGGAATCCGCCCCGCAAAAATACCCGCAGCAGGGTCTGCACAGTAAAATACACCATCCGTATAATCTGTCACCAAAACCGCATGCTGCTGATCGGACTTCTGCTTGTACACAACGATCCCCTCCGGATGCTCCGACAGTTTCACCGCCAGATCAGCGGTACTGCCGGAAAAGCTGTCATGCACTACCGTCATTCCGCCGCAGGTAAAATTCCATTTCAAACCGGTCCCCTCAACCCACGCAGCAGAACGCATGACATCCGTGGTAATGGATGCCCAATTCGCATTTCCATTCATCATTACACCGCGGCGTACCAGCATAGTTGCTGCCACCAGAGTACACAAACTGCTGCCGGAAGGCTGTTTTAAAAAAACACTATCCTGATTAATGTCCGAAAATGTTGCTGCCTGTGTCCTTTCCGTCTGCAACTGCCAGCCACTGACAAGAATACAAAGTGTCATAAATACTGCCAAATACTTTTTGTTCATTTTTTTCATGGGTATCTCCTCAGTCTTTTATTTGAGGTAATTATAATTACAATTTAAGTCAAAAAAGAGTCGGGGTAATAAATTACCCCGACTTTCATTTTATCATATCTGTTTATGCTTTACAAGCTGTCAACGGGATTCTCACTGGCATCCCCATCGCCATTCTCCGCCTGTGGTGTCATAAATTTCTCAATGATCTCCACAATACCATCTTCGTCATTGGTTGCCGTTACATAATCTGCTGTTTCCTTTACTTCCTTCTGGGCATTTCCCATGGCAACGCCCTTGCCTGCATACCGCAGCATCGGCAGATCATTGAAGCTGTCACCGACACAGATGACCTTCTCACGGTTGATCTCCAAAAATTTCATCAACTTATCTACTGCCACAGATTTATCTACAAACTTCGGCAGGATCTCTACATAAAACGGATCGGACCGAAATACATTCAGCTTGTCTCCGAAACGCTCTTTTAACGTCTTTTCGACTTCCTTCATCTTGTCCGGTGCTCCGGAAAGAAGCAGCTTATTGACAGGGAAGTCGATGGCGCGTACCAGATCATTGACCTGACGGATCGTGATATCGCATGCCTTGGCATCCGCTTCAATATAAGAATCGATACCGTTCCCGGCCAGAAGCTCCTTCGCTTCGTCATGATAAACGGTAATACCAAGTTGCAGCTCCTTAGCCGCCTCATAGACCGGCTTGATCATATCCTGATCCAGTGTCTGGTTGTAAATACATTCTCCCGTCTTGCAGTTGACAACCGTGGTACCGTTATACGCAATGACATAACCGCCAAACTGCTCCAGCTGAATGGCCGCTGCCGTCCGCCGGATGCCGGAAATGGAACGGCCGGAAGCGATTGCCACCGTCTTTCCTCTCTGTTGCAGCTCGATCAGTGCCTGGCGCGTCTTTTCGGATACCTTTTTGTCTGAGTCGACCAACGTGCCGTCTACATCAAGTACAAGCGCATCATATAGGTCTCCCTCCGGATCCTTAATGCCCTTCACCTGACGGAATATCTTCATAAACTCCTTACCGGTAATGGTCTCGTGAGCGATCAAAAACTCTGCCAGCTTGTCCAATGCTTCCCTATCACCCCGCAGAAGCTCCTCCGCCTTGGCATAACACTCTTTCAGGATGCGCATAACCTCCTGATCGATCTCTGCCTCTGTGGCATCACCGCAGTTTAACACAGCCCGTCCGTCAAGATAACGGTTCTGGATGGATTCCAGACCGATCAGCCCAAACTTCTCTGACATACCATACTGTGTCACCATGGCTCTGGCCAGCTTAGTTGCCTGCTCAATATCATTGGATGCACCTGTGGTAATAGAATCAAATACAATCTGCTCAGCGGCACGTCCACCAAACAATGTGGTGATCCGGGTCAGTATCTCATCCTTACTCATAAGATACTTTTCCTCCTCCGGCACCTGCATTACATAGCCCAGAGAACCCATGGTCCTCGGTACGATCGTAATCTTCTGAACCGGCTCAGAATGCTTCATCAGCGCTGTTACCAGGGCATGACCCGTCTCATGGTAAGCAACGATCTTTTTCTCTTCCTTCCCCAGGATCCGATCCTTCTTTTCTTTACCGGCGATCACAACCTCAACCGCCTCAAACAGATCTGCCTGGCAGACTGCCTTTCTACCTGCTTTGACTGCCATAATAGCCGCCTCGTTGATCATATTGGCCAGATCGGAACCTACGGCACCGCTGGTCGCCAGGGCGATCTCATCAAAATCTACCGTTTCATCCATCAGGACATCCTTGGCATGCACCTTGAGAATATCCACACGTCCTTTCAGATCCGGCTTCTCCACGATCACACGGCGATCAAAACGTCCCGGACGAAGAAGCGCCTTGTCCAGTACCTCCGGACGGTTTGTGGCACCCAGGATCACAAGTCCCTTGGAACTGTCGAAACCATCCATCTCGGAAAGAAGCTGATTCAATGTCTGCTCTCTCTCATCATTGCCGCCGCCATACTGGCTGTCACGACTCTTACCGATGGCATCGATCTCATCAATAAAAATAATACATGGTGCCATTGCCTGTGCCTGCTTGAAAAGATCTCTTACACGGGAAGCACCCACACCCACAAACATCTCTACAAAATCGGAGCCCGACAGGGAGAAAAACGGCACTCCCGCCTCACCTGCCACTGCCTTTGCCAGAAGTGTCTTACCGGTACCCGGAGGTCCTACCAGAAGTGCTCCCTTTGGCAGTCTCGCACCGATCTCGGTATACTTCCCCGGATTGTTCAGGAAATCTACCATCTCAGTCAGGGAATCCATGGCCTCCTCCTGCCCTGCCACATCTTTAAAGGTCACACCGGTTTCCTTCTGTACATACATCTTAGCGGTACTCTTACCAATACCCATCATGCCGCCGGAATTACGGGACATCAGACGGAAGATCAGGAACAGGCCTCCCCAAAGCAAAAGCACCGGGAGCAGATAGGACATCAGCATATAGATCATGCTGGAACTGTTGTCCGTCAGATCCTTTTTAAACTCAACACCCGCTTTATTTAAACGCTCTACCAGGCTGTAATCCATAGAAATGATCCCTGTATAATAGGTAATCTGATATACACTGTCTCCGCTGCTCTGCGGCGTGATCTTTAACCGGTCTGCCGTCAATGTAACGGACTTCACCTGCCCATCATCCAGCATCCGGATAAATTTGTCATAGGTAATCTCCCGGTTGGTCATCTGCTGTACCTGATGATTCATCATGGTAAATACCAGAAACACACCAACAGCCACCAAAAGGCAGATGATGATCCCTCTGCGGTTTTGTTTTTTCTGACGGTCATCATCGCCGCCATTCTGTCTGTTTGTATTATTGTCCAATGCTATGTCCTCCTAATAGCCAGTTCTGTATAGATTCTGCCTTAAACCGTCATTTGGCGATCCGGCAGATACATCATATGCTTTATTATAATGATAGTGTTCCCATAAATCAATATATCAACCTGTGAAGAAAATCTGATAATTCTGAAAATTCTGTAAAAAAAGAATTGAAACATTTCCTAGTTTAGGAGTATACTGATAGATAGTTTTTTTATTGACATCAATCATTGCACATTACAAAATGGAGGAAAAAAACATGGCAGTCAAATATGTCTTTGTTACAGGTGGTGTTGTATCCGGTCTTGGAAAGGGTATTACTGCAGCTTCGCTGGGACGTCTTCTGAAAATGAGAGGCTACAGCGTGACCATGCAGAAGTTTGATCCCTACATTAATATTGATCCGGGTACCATGAATCCGGTACAGCACGGAGAGGTTTTCGTTACGGACGACGGTGCGGAGACAGATCTTGATCTGGGTCACTATGAGCGTTTCATCGATGAAAGTCTTACAAAGCAGTCCAATGTCACAACCGGTAAGGTGTACTGGTCTGTTTTGAATAAGGAGCGTCGGGGCGATTATGGCGGAGGTACCGTACAGGTCATTCCCCATATTACCAATGAGATCAAAAGCCGTTTCTACCGGAACGATGGCTGTAAGGATACACAGATTGCCATTATCGAGGTGGGTGGCACCGCAGGCGATATCGAAAGCCAGCCATTTCTGGAGTCTATCCGTCAGTTCCAGCATGATATGGGACATGACAATGTTGCTCTGATCCACGTTACATTGATTCCTTATCTTCATGCTTCCGGCGAGATGAAAACCAAGCCAACCCAGGCCAGCGTAAAGGAACTGCAGGGAATGGGTATCCAGCCGGATGTGATCGTCTGCCGTACGGAACATCCGTTAGAACCGGGATTGAAAGATAAGATCGCACTTTTCTGTAATGTGCCGGCATCCCATGTACTTCAGAATCTGGATGTGGAAACCCTTTATGAGGCACCTCTGGCAATGGAGAAGGAGCATCTTGCAGATGTGATCTGCGAGTGTCTGAAGTTAGATTGTCCGGAACCGGATATTACCGAGTGGGAAAACATGGTAAATACCATTAAGAATCTGGAAAAGGACGTTACGGTCGCACTGGTTGGCAAGTACACCTCTCTCCATGATGCGTATATCAGCGTCGTTGAGTCATTGAAGCATGGTGGTCTTGCCCACAAGAGCAACGTCAATATCAAATGGATCCCTTCCGAGGATGTTCATGAAGATAATGTAGATGAGCTTCTGGGAGACGTCAGTGGTATTCTCGTCCCGGGTGGTTTCGGTGACCGTGGCATCGACGGTAAGATCCTTGCGATCAAATATGCCCGTGAACACAAAGTTCCATTCCTTGGTCTTTGTCTTGGTATGCAGCTTGCCATTGTAGAATTTGCAAGAAATGTGGTAGGCTTCAACGATGCCCACAGTATTGAACTGGATCCGCAGACAACACATCCGGTCATTCACCTGATGCCGGAGCAGGATGGCGTTGAGGATATCGGCGGCACCTTACGTCTCGGTTCTTATCCTTGTGTACTGGACAAGTCCACAAAGGCATATGCGCTTTACGGTGAGGAAACGATCCACGAGAGACACAGACACCGCTACGAGGTCAACAACTACTACCGCGAAGATCTTCTTAAGGCAGGCATGACCTTCTCCGGCCTTTCTCCGGACGGTCGTATCGTAGAAATGTTAGAGCTTCCGGATCATCCTTGGTTTATCGCCACGCAGGCACATCCGGAGTTTAAGTCAAGACCAAACAGACCACACCCGTTATTCAAGGGCTTTGTGGGTGCTGCACTGGAATATCAGGATAAATAACACAGAATACATCTGTAATTAAAGACCGCATGTATGGCAGATATCAAATCCGTCACACATGCGGTTTTATTTTTAATATTTCCGATATTCATTGATATCGTGAGCCAAAATCTTAATTCCACGGATATAGTTGTCAAACATGCCCTCCCGGTAACATTCCATCAGGATCATCCCCACGGGGATTCCGATGATCAGTCCCAGCACTCCTGCGAGACGATAACCAATCAGCATAAACACCAGCGTTTCAAACGGACTCATCCCGATATTGTCACCGATCAACTTTGGTTCCAGCACCTGACGAACGATCAATACCACCACATAAATAACAAACAGTATGGCCGCATACGTATAAGAGCCTGTCACCAGACGGTAAACTGCCCATGGTACCAACACAGTTCCTGCTCCGAAGAACGGCAGGAAATCTACGATGGCGATCACCACAGCCAGTAGCCCGCTGTAGCTGATCCCCATAAAAGCAAATGGGATCACCGTAATAAAGAAGATTACGATCATGATCTGGAAATGTGCTTTGAAGTAGCCTCCAATGGCACGGATAAAGATTTTCTTGATCTTATTCCAGATGCGCTGCACTCCCGCCGGAGTCTTTTCCTGCAGAAGCTTTGTAAAACGATCCTTCTCTACTGTCATGAAGTAGGAAGCCAGAATCGTCAGGATCGCATATACAAGGAAATCCATCAGGGAACTCGCCAGAGAGCTTACCTTCGACAAAGAACCGGAATTTACCATTTTAAGAAGTCCGTCGATCGCCTTCTGAATATAGTCATCCAGCACATTCTCCCGCTGGTCAAATGCCAGCTTGACATCTGCCGGAATGATATTGTACTTCTGATGGAGCGACTGGAATAAATGCTGCAAGTTCTGCGTGACGGAATCGTACACCTGTGGCAGTTCTGTTACCCAGGAACTAAACTGCGTTGCCACCAGCACTGCCAGCCCATAAAATGCTGCGATCAACGCCGCCAGTACCAGAATGATCACCAAAGCCGAACCATGCTTTCTCATGATCTTGATCCGCTTCTCCAAAAAATGTATGATCGGATTGGCGATCATTGCCACGATCCACGCTACGATCAGCGGCATCAGAAACCGCACAAGCGGCGGCACCACAAAGATCAAAAGCAGAATACCTGCCAGTGCAATTCCTAAATTAACAAGGATCCGTCGATGCAAATCCCTCTGGTCCTCCATACAGATCAACCTCCCATTCTACTCTTTGCCAAGGCAAAGTGCGATCACTGTACCAATGATAAATGTAATCACTCCCGTCACTCCATCGATCACTGTCATACCTGCCAGAGATACACTCATAAGAATGACAATCGGAGAAGCCACCACAAGCCCCATGATACCGCTGTAAGTCAGTGCTTCATACTTCTCCATGAGCATTTCGATCAGCTTTGCCACTGCAAAAATACCAACAACCACGCCGATTCCAAACGGGATCAGTACCAGACAAATGTGAACTACCTGTGGAATGTCGAACGCCACCAGTGCGGTGATCAGATTTTTGACACTGCCGATCACCGGATAATAATACCCCATGGTCATGAGCATCATCGAACCGCTGACACCCGGAATAACCATTGTCGCAGCAGCGATCACCCCGACAATCACAAGCTTAAGTAAAGACAACGGCGTCAATGTCAATTCTACATCTGTACCATGGCCGCCGAAAACCTGCAGTAAAATAATAGAGCCAAAAAAGATAAGAAATACCAGCCCATGGGATATCCCCAGCTTCGTCCCCTTTAAATGCCCCGTCAATATCGGCACACCTCCAAGGATCAAACCAATAAATAACATACAGGTCTGAAAGGGAATATGCTCAAACATCGCTACGATCGCAAATGCCAGACCGACAATACCAATGGCCATACCCACGAAATACGGAAGCAGCGTCTTGATGCTTTTGACCGGCTGCTGAAACAGATGTGTCACACTGTAGATCAGCTTATCATAGATTCCCATGGACACCATCATCGTGCCGCCGCTGACTCCCGGTATTGCATTGGCAATGCCGATTACAACACCACGCAATATGTCCTTAAACAAATTCATAACCTTTTCCTCCTGATTTTTTGAATAAACTACATTTCATTTTATGTAGTGTTCGCTAAATAAACACATCATAGCATATAATCTTTTGAGTTACAATTATTTCTGTGTTCTTCACAAAATATTAAGATTTACTCCTCTATCCATTCGGAATCATTAATGATAAAATAGGAAATATCAAGTAAGAAAGGATTATCCTATGATTAAAATAAATAAATCCATGAAGCGAAAAACAGCGATCATGTCCTGTATTATGGGGCTTTCTCTCTGTGTCACCCTGTGCCATCCGGCAGCTGCCATGGCCAGCGAAGTTTCCAACGATGCCATTGACCGGATCATTACCCGGACAGACCGTACCGATGATCACAATATAATCCATTCCTCTATGGAGGATTCTTCCGGACAGACCTATACCGATCCCGGCGCAGACAGCTCCGGACGCAGTCTCAAAAAGGCGGCCGAGCTGCCTTCCCGTTATGATCTGCGCGACGATAACCTGACAACATCCATAAAGGATCAGGGGGTCACGAATATCTGCTGGGCTTTTTCTGTCATTAAAGCAGTGGAGTCAAACTGTATCAAAAACGGGCTTTTTCTGCCTGAAACAGCCGACTTTTCCGAAAACCACCTTGCCTGGTTTTCTTATCACCCTTCTACAGATATTTCCGATCCTACCTACCGGGATGGTATTTCCTCTGCGGCGAACACCTCCGATGCGTCATTCCTGCCCAATCCTTTTGCCTACGGAAGCGTTTCCGGCAACATTCCTTATGATAATGGCGGTTCTGCTCTGCTGGCCAATTTTACTCTGGCAAAATGGTCCGGTGCAGAGCTGGAAAGTGCAGCCCCGTTTACCGGCGATACCACGGAACATGAAACGGCTATGGCCTATAACATGGTACAAAACGGAAAGCTGCGCTATGATTCCTATGCTCATCTGCAGAATGTCTACAACTATGATGAATACCTGATCGGTAAGAACTATTATTATGAAAACCCATCCCTCATCTCCAAAATGAAGCAGGCGATCCTGAATTACGGTGCCATGTCCGTTTCTCTTTTTTATGATAAATCCTTCCTTCATCATTCTTCCAACGGTTATGCCTATTACCAGAATTATTATGCCGGATCGGAGGGTGTGAAAAATGCGAATCACAGTGTCACGATCGTAGGATGGGATGATAACTTTTCCGCTTCGAACTTTTCCCGGACTCCATCCGGAAACGGTGCCTGGCTCATTGCCAACAGTTATGGCACCTCCAATGGAGACAACGGTTACTTCTGGCTTTCCTACTATGACCAGTCCATCTGCGACTGCACAAGCTTTCTGATGGAATCTCCGGCCAATTACAATAATCTCTATCAGTACGACGGCTTTGGCTGGGGTACCGTTACCTATTCTGACAGTGCCAGTCTCAAGATTGCCAATATATTCCGTGCGAAAGAATCCTCTAACCAGAAACTGCGCGCCGTTTCCTTTTATACAATGACGGATGATCAGCCATACCGGATCCAGGTATACCGCGGCATAAAGTCAGCTCCCACAGACGGACTTCTCATCGATGCCTGTACCACTTCCGGTACTGCTGCCCAAAACGGCTATCACACAATCTCACTGGCCTCCCCTGTAAATCTGGAAGCCGGTGAAAAGTTTTCTGTCGTAGTAACTTACATCCAGGATGGCTCCAAAACGGTTTATGCACCCTTAGAGGGAAAAGATACTACAGACTCTTCTTTAAGGCTTTCCTACAGCTCACAGACCGGTCAGAGCTATTTATATACCAAAAAGAATACGACTGCAGCCAACAACACCATCCATTGGATGGATACATCCGTCCTCGGCTACAATAATGTCTGCGTCAAAGCATTTGCGGACAATACAGAAGAAACTGCCGATCCACTTCCGGCTGTCAAAAAGACCATCACATTGGGAAAGGGAGAAACATACCGGCTGCCAAATAAATATACCGGCTTTACCAGCAATGACCCGGCTCTTGCCTCAGTCAGCAGTACCGGCAAGGTATCCACACTGAAACGCGGAAAAACATCCATTCTCGTCTCCGACGGAACGGAAACCTGTTTATATCGTTTCAATATCAAAAAAGCACCATCTAAAATAAAATTTAAGCCTTCCAAAAAGAAAAAGACCATAAAAAAAGGAAAGCGTTTCACCTTAAAGGTAAAGCTTTCCTCCGGATCTGCCAGCCGTAAGCTGAAATTCCATTCCTCCCGCCCGGGAGTTGCAAAGGTCTCACAGACCGGTAAGGTGACCGCGCGCCGACGCGGCAAAACAACGATCACCGCAAAAACCTATAACGGGCGTAAGGCAAAGCTGAAATTGACCGTTGTGAAATAAACACTTTTTCCTTTACTTGACCGGATCCTTTTCTTCTTTGTCCTTATCGGTTCCATCCATAAATGCGGCAAAAAAGTCCGGACACATATCCATCAGTGTCTGCTCCTGCCGATCCTCGCTGACCAGATCCAGAACCGGCTTCATAACCGTCTGGAATCGTTCCGGATCCTTGGATAATCTCAGGATTTCTGCGGTATTGACCGCATCTGCGAGGGCTGTATGCTGTGCCCCCTGAAACTCGTAATCTGCAGCAGACACTGCATAAGACAGCTTGATCCGGTGATGAAGCCCCAGAAGGCGCCGGAACTCTTCCTGAAAATCCGTCCAGTGGGTTTCCATTTGCTGTATGATTTCCCCGGGATAGCTCTTAAACAGGGCTTCATGCTGAAACTGCCGGATATCCGACATACTCCAGGAGTAAAACTGTGTCTCCTCTGACCCGATCCATGCGGAAAAATCGTCCATCGCCTCAAAAAATCCCGGTGCATCTTTCACCTTATCATCGGTGATGCCAGTCAGATCAATGATCACAGCATCCATCGGACCAAACTCCGGTTTTACATAACTTTGATACGTATCTACCACCGCAAAGCTGTCATCCATCCGAACGGCACCAATCTCGATCAATTCACTGGATAATTTGTTCTTGCCGCGCCATTGTTTTTCTATTTTATTCATTTCCAGGTCTATCATAATGTGTTGCATTTTATTACTCCCTATATTTTGTTATATTCGACATTTTCTGTATCTACATATAGTGCCTGATATTGACTTTTTCCCATTTTTATGGTAATATTTGTGTGTAGTGCTAACGATTGTTATCGAATCATCCCCCCTTTTTTTGATTCATGACAATCCCGTAATCAAAGGAGGCGAACTATGAGTCAATCCGATATCAATAAGGTTAGACGTTCTGTAGGTATGAACATTGGCAGCAAAGTTAAAATCCGCGCAAACCGCGGCAGACATAAGATTGACATCACCGAAGGAACTATCAGCAAAACGTATCCAAGTATCTTTCTGGTAGAGATCGTAAACGATCTGGATGCAACAACCCAGACAGTTTCTTACAGCTACACCGATGTGTTAACAAAAGATGTCCAGATGCAGTTACTTTAACTGATAATTTAAAAGCCATCCATTCATGGATGGCTTTTTTATATCCAAAATAATTAATACAGCAGATATGTTACACACAAAATACTGCAAAGAAGCGATCTTAATTTCTGCCACAGCAGAACTTATACTTCTTACCGCTGCCACATGGGCAAGGATCGTTTCTGCCAACCTTCTTTTCCTTTACGATGGTACCGGATTTCTTCTGCTCCATGTAAAGCTCTTTTCTGCGCTCCGGTGTCAGAAGCTCGTCCCATGCCGGAAGCTCATACAGCCAGTCAGCCTTTGCCTCAACCATATGATAATAAAGCTGCTCCAGATCAATATTAAGACTTACCTGTGTGTTCTCATCCATATCTTCGATCGGATTTGGAGTTTTCAGACTCTCATTGATCCCATCCAGAAAACCAACCATGTACTTCAGTTCCATGTTATATTTGTCCGCAAGTTCCTTTACGGTACCGGAAACAACCTCGTCCGGATTTGCTAAAAGCTGCTCATATACAGCCTTCTCTTCATTAAAATACTTTGCCCAGATTGCCTGGCCTGCCTTTGAATTAATATCTACGCCATATGCGTACTCTCTCCAGTCCTGCAGTAATGCCATTGTAAAAAACCTCTCTTTTTTTTAATTTGGTATCTTTTATGATATCATTTGACGGAATATGTGTCAATCTGCTTGTCATACTTTTTGCTTGGTGCTAAAATAGAAATGAGTGGTTGTGTATTCTTTCTTTCAACCTACAGAATCTATCTGTTTATCGCAGTTTAAGATCTCTGTCTATCACATCAACCACATATATTTTTTGAAGATTACATCAGAATGGAGGACAAAATGAATTTTTTGCCAACCGAAGATCACGTAAAAATCAGCGGCAGAACCATATATCGGGACAACGTGCGTTACCTGGGATATTCTGCCACTTCTATATCCTTTTGTTTTACCGGCTGCAAAGCGCAGGCTGTTGTCATTTCCGATCCAGCAGACTGGCCGGAGGAGCATCACGCATGGATCGGCATTTTTATCAATGAGGATCCGGAACCGTCCAAACGGATCGAACTCAAAGAATTGAGACAGACGATTGACCTTTACGATGCGAAAACACCGGAAACTGTTACCATTACGATCATGAAGTACAGCGAGCCGGAATATGCCATCTGCGGTATCGAAGAACTGATCATCGACACCGACACATTATTGGCACCTCCTGCCCCAAAAGCCCGCAGGATCCAGATCATCGGAGACTCTATCACCTGTGGTTACGGTGTGGAGGGAAGCGGGTCAGATCTTCTACATAATACAGCAGTAGAGAATCCTACCAAGTCCTACTCCGTCAAAACCGCCCGTGCGCTGGATGCGGATTTTGAGATCGTTGCCTGGAACGGCAAAGGCGTCATTTCCGCATATATCGGAGAAGGAGATCAGGCTGACGATTCCTGGCTGGTACCCATGCTGTATGAATACACAGATGCCGGCTGCTGTCAGCAGTTCTTCCATGAGCCACCGTCTATGTGGGAAAAATGGGATCACACCCGTTTTGAACCGGATCTGATCACCGTATACCTTGGCACAAATGATGCAAGCTATACCAAAAATTATCCGGAGCGCAAGAAGGCCTTCAGTCTGGTATATCAGGGATTTCTTCGCAATATTCATGCGAAGCATCCGCAGGCAAAGATCCTGTGTATGCTGGGCACCATGGATCAGACACTCTGCTCCACCGTACAGCATGCCGTAAAGGAGTTTTCCAAGGCAAACGAAGACGTTTCCATCAAATATCTGCAGCTCCCACTGCAGGATGAGGAAAACGACGGTATCGGAACCTTCTGGCATCCGACCGAAGCCACCCATGAAAAAACGGCTCAGCTTGTCATTGCCGCAGCCAAAAAACTGATGGGATGGGAATAATGAAGAGGTTAAGAAACAGCACAGACATTATATCAATGATCTGTGCTGTTTTTACTTTTTGGGTTATTGAAATTTCTGTTCACGAAAAACAATTATAACATTCTCATTCTTATAAACTCCTCAAACCGTGGCAATGCCATCGAAACCTTTCCATACTGTCTGGTATCGATCACACCCTTTCGTTTTAACCGCTCTCGATACACAGAAAACTGCTCAGAACTCATTCCAAGCTGCTCTCTAAGATTCTTCACGCTAATCTCTCCACTGACTGCCAGCTTCTGCAAAATTTCCTTATCTTTCTCTGAAAGCTCCGACCATATCTTACTGTATACATATTCCTCCAGATATTGATCGTATTCCGGCAGGATCTCATCCAGTTGAAAGATATTCTTATAGTGCTGCCGCACTGCCGTCAGATTTAACGGCTCCAAAATAATCTTTGGTGCCCGGTAAAGAAACGTGAGAGATTTTTCATTCTGTAATTCATAAATGTTTTCATAAAGTCCGGTCATTAACAAAAATATAGGATATTCCTGCCGCATAAATATCTGAAATGCACTGACAAAAACCTTCATCTGTTCGGAGTATACCACCTCATCAATGGTAATCAGAAGTTTCTTCCCCAACTTTTGGATCTGAGCCAACATTTTCGCCACCATATCCTCCACGTCCGTTACCGGTGCTGCATTCTCAATGGTTACACCAAGACCAAATGCAGAAAAATCCAGTTTTGCTTTCAAAAAGCATTCATAAAGCTTTGGAACAGCATATAGTCTGGACGCAAGGCTCTGTAACAGATCCCTCGTGGCATTTAGTTCCACAACGATCCAGTCATTCCGTTCCGAAAGGATACCCGCAATATTTGTCATCATCACTGTCTTTCCTGAACCTCGAACTCCCGTGACCATATAGATCTGATTCACTGCAGGAACTGCTTCGTAATCCTCAATGATCCGATTGGTCTGGACGATACGTGATACATACTGAACAGGCTTTTTCCCAAAAGCAAGGGTAAATGGATTGCTCATAATCGAATATGCCTCCCTGTTTTATAACCTTTTATAACTTTTTTCAAGTATCCGGTCTTTATTTTGAAGTCAGCCCTTCTTTAATATCCTGCAGCAATCCAATGACCTCACCTAAGCCCCACACAAAGGAAGCCTCCACAGCCGTTTTGATCTCCTGTTGAAAAAACGCTGCTAATTGCGATGCTTGTGGCACCTGTGACGAAACGATCAGTCATAAATAAACTGAAACGGTTGTCCCCAAAACCAAGACTCCTATCGCAAGCCCATGAAACAGATCAACATTGCTATTTTTAGTGTCTGACATTTGAATTCCACCTAAGTGTTTTTTAGTAACTACATTATAGCGATATGGTTTTATGATTACAAACGAAAATATAGTCAAGTTGTATTGTATTAATTTCACCTGATAAATCGCAATTTTACACGAAATACTATCTATTTTTCAAAAAATGCGAAGAAGAAACGCCCGAATTGGCATTTTACGAGAACAAACGTTTCTCAACGAGTGATTTTTAGAAACCCTCTCCAATGTCTTCATAACTATTTCGTTATAATCTTTTCTTTACCTTTTCTACAGGTTTGACTATGCTATTTTAAGATACTGTGGATTGGATTGTTTCTCCTACGATATTTAATTTTACATATTATTTTTTTTAATAAGCAAATCAGTTGCATATTTTCCGAGAAAAAAATTACTTACTCTTAAAAAAGTTTTATGAATATCCATTTTCTTTATTTGAGGTTTATAAAGTAGTATAAAGTATGTTATTATAAAAAGTAATTGCAACATTGTAAATAATACATATATATAGGAATACATAAAATATACTCCGATTTTTCCAATACAAAATACAATTGTTAATATAAAATATATTTTTTTCTTCTTATTATTATTTTCTTTTATAAACATTATAAGCCCAATTATCATACCTATTTCTAAAAGCACTGTTTCTATATTAAACTTGAGCAACATTGTAATAGATAGAATGGATATAATAAATGGCACATTCCATGGATCATTTAATCTGCCACCTCTTCGCAGGACAATATAATTATTTACCGATGTTTCTGTATCTTCAAGCATTGCACTGAACCGATCTTTTATAACACTTTCTATAAATTTATAATGTGATTTTATATATGTGCATAAGTATTCCTTACCGTTTGTTTTTTGATATTGCATTTCCATTCTTACCAACACTTCATTAGTCCATGCCAAAATACACGAAAAACTTCCATATGCCCAAGTAGCTACAACTAAACAAAAAGCAACTTTTAAATTAATTTTCGAGCTATGCATTACGACTATTTCAACAAAACCCAAAAAAAAGCGTAACGAATATCCCATCCCCACAAAGAAGAAAATTCCTCTATTCCATTCTTTTAACTTAACAAATTCATATATAATGGTATTACCAACTACAAGTATTATTAAGAGCAAGAGATAAAATTTAGGCTTTGGACATAAAAACATAGAAAGCAAAACTGCTAAACATATTTTTATAAATGCAATTATTGTTGAATATTTTACTACTTGAATCATATGTTCATTGTTATCATATTTCAATCCTTTATTTTTTACCGCCTCCTGATCCTCTTTAATTCCCCTTATGTCGTTAATCTGGTATCTTGCTTGATAAACCAGAAAATCAAAAACGAACAACAGTAAAGTCAAATGTATTACTAATTCCCTAGATATCGGTATACCCGAATAAATAATCCAAAAAACATAACTCAAAATAATAAAAAATGGCTTTTGAAGATCCTGTCTCTTAGGATAAAGAAAATATTTTATCAAATATCTAAATGTTTTTGATTCCGCATATCGTTCTTTTTGATTAGTAACTTTTTGATTTTTATGTGCCATATCGCATGCATATTGTGCTACATTTTTTGCATCTAAAGATAAATGAAAAAACAAAACAAAAACCACCCCCATAATAGATAAAACAAAATACAATACACATTTATCAAATATTGTTACATTACTAATATTAAGAAACTGAGCCACTAAAATTCCTACACTAAAAAGGATAATAAAAGCTATTGCACCTACATAAACAAAAAAACTAAGTGCCGCATGTATACAAGATATGTGCCGTATATTTTTTGTACAAATCGGGCTTATATATTCGTTCCAATGCAATAGAATATCTCTATGTTTATCATCTGTTGTATTATTAATAAGTTCGTGAAGGCGGTCTTGCAAAAATTGTATGTGATAATGCCTTAATAAATTTATAATTCCTAAATATGTCACATAAAGAAAAGCCACCAAAAATGCCATTACACTAAGTAAAAATATAACTCTTTCCGGTGTAATATTTATACATCCATACTTACCAAAGCAGAGAATAACTTGATTAAACTTTTTGCCATCCTTTCCACCTTGCAATAAACTTGATGTTCCAAATAATATGCCCAAAATCGTTCCCATAATCGAAATAACTTGTAATATTTGCGACTGTGTATCCCTTTCATCCCCACGGGATTCACTCAACTCACAAATTAATTCTTGTATCCTATTTTCATCATTTTTAGACAGTTCATTTATCATATGTTTTCTCTCATTTCGTGCTATATTATTAATTTCAAAATAGTATAATATGTATTATTAAATTCTTCAATACTTTTTTAAAATATTTATATTAAAGAGATGTTGTAATATGAATATGAGATAGATTTATAAACTATTTACACAGAAGATTTCATTGAAAATTTAGCAAGTTAGCTGAAATATAATGACAATCAAAATAGGACGTATGGAGGCGAAACACTTTGAAAACTTGGAATAATGTGAAAGAGTTATCTTGTTTCAGTCTCTACATGGGGCTTTTGCATACAAATCCCCCCCTAAGCTATAAATCTCCCTATCAGTTACGTCTTACAGATGATGAATTTAATACATTGTGTACCTAGTTTTTTTGTTGAATTAAGCAGGACAAAATAACACCCTTGATAAATTGGGGAAAATTCAAGAAAGCATCTTACTATGTAAGCAGGATATTATGTGGTATTATATATACAAAAAAACCTGATCTCATATTGCATCAAGATTGGTTATAAATATCCGTTTATGAACTTATGTAAATACGATAAAATAAGATATTGAAACACCACCTTATAATTCGGCACGCATTGAAAATATTAGAAATATCATGAAAGCACGACGAATTAACATCAACTTTACACACTAAAGTAAATGAATAACTACACCAAAACGCTCTTATCTCATAACAAGTCGTTCATTTGACAATATAATTAATCAACTAACAAATTTTACACCATAGTTTTATTTTCATTTCTATACTACAAATCATAACAGCATTTTATAACACCAATTTTCCCCCCTACAGTTATATTGCAGTTATATTGCCTTCCCCCTCTCTGATTCCCTCTTCCTCCTTTCATTCCCGTTGATGTCAGCGTTGATGTCAAAATCACCTTCTTTCTCCCCTATGCCGTACTATCTATTTTCAATATATCTATATCCATCTACCAGTTTCACCCAGTAACCCTATAATCTGGAAATCGGAAATGCTCCCTACGGATATCATATATATAATATATGAATATGATACAGGACTTTTTCACAGAAAATCCATATACCATATGTACTTTTCCATTCACTACGGTTGAAATTCCCGTCAAAAATGTTATGATATAGGTCATTACATAGGGGCGGCAGGCGATATTTTGCCAGATTCACCACACAAACTCCAATGGCACCCGGCATTCTATGCTGCCACCGGTTTGGAATTGCAGGCAAATCATCAGGAGATCCAAATGATCCCTGAGTACAATCTGAGCAAGGAACCCATTCGCATTGACCTATTGATCATAAAAAGGGCAAAACCAGCGTTTTGCCCTCCAAGAATTGCTCCGCAATTCTCACGCCTCTCCCACCACCAGATGAGCACTTTTCTATTTCCTCAACTATGATGGTCAGGCGAAAAAGATTGAGAATGAAATCGGTCATATTATGAAAAAATATAATGTGATCGAGTACAAGAGTCCGGAAGACAGTATGACTATCGACGATTTCTATAAAACCGTCGGATACGCCTGTCTGTATAAGGGCTATGGTAAAACAGTAAACGAAATACCCCTGTCAGAGCTGACCGTTTCTCTTTTCCGAGAAGCATATCCAAGAGAACTGTTTGCTATGCTGGAGGACGCAGGACATCATATTGAGGAAAAATATCCGGGTATCTATTATGTAACCAACCATCTTCCTTTTCCGGCACAGATCGTTGTTACAAAGCAATTATCTCCGGAGAGCCATAGCAGCCTGCGTATCCTGTCCGAACACGCAGAAAAATCCGATATTGAACGCTTTCTGCAGTCTGTTCAACAATATACCAGCCCGGAAGACCGCAACAATATTGATGCCGTGCTGCAGGTCAGTGTAACCGCAAATTATGATTTATATCAGGAAGTAAGGAGGGAATCGATTATGTGTCAGGCGTTACAGGAATTAATGAAAGACGATATTGAGGAAAAAATTGATGGTGCAAAAAACGAACTACTCTTAGACAATGTTCGCAATATTATGAAATCCCTTAACTTCTCTGCCGAGCAAGCTATGGATGTTCTCCAGATTCCTCAGAACCGTCGAGCTTTTATACTTTCTAATCTGTAATATTATCAAATAACAGTCTAAAAACGAAATCAAGCACAGGCAACTGCCTGTGCTTATCTTTTTTATCATTTAGCAAAACTAATTTTTCACAAGAACTGATACTATGCAACCAATCATTCCTCCCGCCTTTCCAGGCTTCCATCGTCTTTTTGATACTCCCATATAAGCAGCAAATACACTTTGAGTCATTCCCGCTTTCATACGCAATCGCCTCTTCAAGCCCCTCTTTTAAATCATCAAATAATGAACTCATAGAAATCATCTTCCATTCCCGGCAGTTTCTTCTTGTAATGCTTAATAAAATTCCCGTTAATCATCGACTGCCTCCCTTATTTTCGCAAACCTCTCTTCGTGAGTATAGTGTTCCGTGGTCTCTTCTGCCATCCTATCCGCAACATCTAATACATCCGGTAAATATTTACATATAAAATTATTATATATGAATTGAGTGGTAACTTCTTTTATATTTTTTACGCTATCCAAAGTACATATCTCATTTTCTAAAACAAATATTACTTCTTTCCATTCCTTGGAAATCAAATATTCTCTCCTTTTTTTTATCTGCTCCGCAGTAATAATACCATCTATATTATAGACGGATCCTTTATATAATTTGTCTGAGAGATCATATATCTTAGCATATTTTGTGTACAAATATTTATCTAAGTTTTGAGATTCAATTTTATACTTTTCAACTTTTTCTTCTTCGGTGCCATAGAATGCATTGACATAGGGGTAATAATAATAAAGCGCATTGTATATATCAACAAAAACATGAATAATATACCCCAACAAAAAACTTGAATTAATATTTTCTTTGCTTTTCTCATAAAACTCCAACACGGAATCCATCCATAGATTTGCCTTGGTGCATGTATCGACCTTTCCCCAAGTTAAACTTTCGGGGAAAAGGTGACTTTTTTCCTTCAATTTGTAGCTAAATTCTTCACATGAATGTACTGCATCCGGCGCAATTGTTCCTATCAAAAAATCATTTTCATTTATATTCAAAGAAAATTTCGAAAATATTTCCTCCGCGATAATTATGTGAATCATTGTATATGCCATAGCTGGTCTCCTTATCGTTATATGATCAATAGCATTTTTACAGATAATGATGTTGAGCATCATTTACTTTTCGATATTAGCTGTGCATTAACATTTAAAAACATTATATCATATATCTTCTGTTCCTGCTTTCCTCCTTTCATTCCCGTTGATGTCAGCGTTGATGTCAAATCGTTGTTTCCCACTCTGCTTCGAAGACAAATCCAAAATCAAAAAAAGCTCCAAGCCCTTATAAATAAAGGGCTTGAAGCCTGTTATGCGGATGACAGGGTGCCAGACGTCCGGTGGACGTCTGCCCGGCACCGACCGGAGCGGCAGCGGAGACCTTGAATCCCAGGATTCAAGGTCTCCATCCGCAAAAAACCCCGGAACCTTCGTTCCGGGGTTTGATGCGGATGACAGGACTTGAACCTGCACGCCTCGCGGCACAAGAACCTAAATCTTGCATGTCTGCCAATTCCATCACATCCGCAGCTATTTGATGATCTGCTGCTTTATTACACAGCAACAAAAACAATTTTAACATTTTCAGAAAACATTGTCAAACCGGCTTCTGCCGTATGTTCTCTCTCTTCACCGGTCTGCCGCTTTACTATTTTCCCTGAAATGCCCAAAATTTGTTCAGTACAAAATTGATCGGGACACCGATGAGGGAGTTGATCAATGGGGCAATAAATTTCGAAATATGCAGCACGTCAATCCACAAGTATGAAAGAATATTATTTAAAACAATCCCGGTAAAGGCATATGCTACATACATTTTCAACAGTGCCTTCAGCAGATCTTTCCAGGAGGTTCCCTCCATATCAAAAACCAACTTATTGTTCCAGTAAAAGGACCAAAGGACACTTAAAATAAAGGCAACTGTATTGGCAATAATATAATCCCATTTTACAAAAACCTGAGCCTTATCCAATACAAAGATAACAGCAACATTCAGCACATAAGCGACCACCGTATTGGACACACCTACAATGCCAAATTTAATAAACTGGATCAACAGCTCCATTTTTGTCTGCTTCTTCTCTTCTGTCATATGTTTATTTCCCCTCTGTTCCCTTTCCATCATCTGCTTGTTTCTGCAATCCCTGAAAGATTTTTTTCCATTTTCCGGCTGCCAACCGTTCCCAGCCAAAATAAACAAGCGCCAGTAAAAATCCAATCACCCCAACGAGTAAACCAGTATAAAATCCCGGAGACACATATTGCATTGTGATCTTATGCTGCCCGGAGGAGCATGGAAACTGAATAAATGTGTCTGCATATTTTGTATATTTTACTTTTTTCCCATCTACACGAATCGTCCATCCCTTATCATATGGAATAGAGGTCATAATTTCCTTTTGATCCTTCTGCAATGTGATTGTTCCGGAAATGTGGCCGCCGTGGCTGTCAGTGATCCGGAGGCCGCCCTTCTTTAAGGAAGACATGGTGTCCTGCAGCTCATTTATATTCATCTGGACGATCTCCGTATAGCTTGGCGAATATGTATTCCCGTCCTGGGAACAAACAACCTGGATATATAATGTATCGCCTGTTTTATATTCTCCCAGATATAAAGCTCCACTTGTCTCTCCGGTAAAATAATTTCCTATATAATTTCCGTTGACATATACATTTGCATAAGATGAATTGGACTGCATTGACAAATACATTGGAGCATCTTCCGCTGCAACTGCCGAATAACTCCACACTGCCTCCGATTCCTGTGTTACGGTATATTGGCAGCCGGTAAAATAATTTTTTTCCTGACCGGTGATCCCCGCCAGATAATTATTCTGATTCACAAAGACACTTTGCTGATTCAGATCTCCTGCCGTGCACTCCTGCCCCACTGCATAAAGAAGAGGAAGTGCCATTGTATTTTCGTAGCTTACCGCTCCCTCCGGAGTGTTATCCAACGCTTTATAGCATTGTGGCATGGCTCCGTCATGAATGGTATATTTGCATCCAAATATACTGTCGATCAGCGGTGTGGAACCATAGCCTGAATTCCAAAAATAAGACTGCCCCAATCCCAGACGCGGTGTAAGACTGTTGATGTTTGCATTAAAGGCCGAAGAATAATGCGTCATGCCATTGTATCCTAAAAGCAATGCATCATTTTTGGAATATTCATATTTCTGATTGATCCGGTAAAGCCCTGAATCGGATTTCTTGATTTTCTCTACCAAAGGTTGTGTTTTTTGAACAAACTGATCATACTCCTGCATTTCTCCATAGCCAAACTCATTTCCAAGTCCCTGTATCATGGCATTTCCATTTGTTCCCATGTCTATAGATACCGCTATGATCAGAATCCCTGTAACAACATACGAAACTGCTTTATTCATCTTCATGATCCATTTCCGGGTACTAAGTACGATCATGGCCCGAAGTGCCATATAAACGATCACGAAACTAAACAAAAACGCATGGCGGAACGGAAACCAGTTCGGGTACTGGAAACCATGCCACAGTTCGTCAAATTTCACATAATAAAAGCTTGCCGCCAACAGGCACAATGCCAGGAAAAACCCAATTTTTTCGCGCCATTTGATCTGACGAAGCAGCAGAAAAGCCACGGCCAGTACCATCATCGCAAAGCCGCAATATATAGACGGAAGTCCCACATATGTAATACTGTCATATTTTCCATGCAGTAATTTGGTAAACAATAATTTGAATTCGAAGATTGTACTTGTATCCGGTTCATAACCGGTGTATACATCCAAATTGGAAAGTTTTCCGGTAAACAGATCTTTAAACACACATATTAAAAGCGGGGATGCCATCGCCACAGATAACAACGTGGAAACCACAAAGCTTTTTATATGGATCCATCCGGTTTTCATATTTCCTTTGGTATACTCACAAATCATACGAATGATAAAATAGATACCCGTAAAAAGTCCGATCATATATCCAACATAATAATTACTGTAAAATATAATTGTAAGACTGATTACATACCATAACCCCTTTTTCCCATCAAAGATTTTCTCGACTCCCATCAGGATAAGCGGAAGCATGATCACCCCGTCAAGCCACATGATACTTAACGAATATACCATGGTATATGACATAAAGGCATAACAGACAGACGGGATCAGTATGGAGAATTTTAATCTTCCCTGATATTTTTCCGATAAATATCCTGCATACATGGAAAATGTCAGGCTGCACAGACCGATCTTCAAGAGGGTCAGCAGTTCAATGGCCACAGGCATTTTACTTACCGGAAAGAATAATGTCAAAAAGGAAAGGGGACTTGCTATATAAAAAGCAAACACACCGATAAAATTCCCTCCCATGGAACGGGACCACGAGAAAAAGAAAGAGGCATCTCCTTTAAAAATGCTGCGCAATGATGTGATAAATTCCAGATTCTGTCCCTTCATGTCCATGATCAGCATGGATTTCGTGCCAAACGGATAAAATCCGCCGGCTTTCAGAATACACACCATAATAATCTCTGCCAAAATGAATGCACTGAGAGAAATCAGTGGAATACTGCGTTTTTTCTCCTTTACCATCATTTATCCTCTCCCTTCCTCTTATTCAAATCTGATCTCCACAAGACGTAGTCCCTGTGCCGGGGCTGTTGGCCCTGCTTTTTCCCGTTCCCCGGAAGCAATAATCTCATGAATTTTCTCCGGATCAAGATGACCTTTTCCAACTTCCAACAATGTACCTGTAATGATCCTGACCATATTATAAAGAAATCCATTTCCCTTGATCCGGATTGTGATCATCCGTCCTAGTTGTCCATCGTCAGCACCGGCATCCAGCTTTCGCTCCTCTATTTCCAGACTGTAGATCGTTCGCACTGTTGTCTCAACCTGCGCCCCGGCTGCACAAAAAGCTGCAAAATCATGTTCCCCTGTAAACGCCCCGCAGGCTCGCCTCATGGCTTCTATATCCAGCTTTCCATATTGAAAATAGGCTGTATTCCGATATGCCGGCAAAGGAAACGTCCGATTAAGAATATCGTATTCATAGGTTTTCCGACATGCACAGTGCCGGGGATGAAAATCCTCTGCCACCTCACAAGACTGCTGCACAACGATATCATCCGGAAGACGCTGATTCAATGCATACGAAAATTTTTCTGCCGGAATCCTTGACTGCGTATCAAAGACTGCTACATTTCCCAGTGCGTGCACGCCTGCATCTGTCCGGCTTGCCCCGATCACCTGAATTTCTTCTCCTGTCAGCTGACGGATTGCTCTGTTCAATACATTTTCAACCGTCTCTACATTCGGCTGTAACTGCCACCCATGATAGTTCGTCCCATCATAAGCGACTCTTAATAATATTCGACGCACTGCTTCTCTCCTTTGTTCTATGATCCCTTTGCCCGGCTATCCCAGCCCATTCCATCGTGCCAGGGTACAAACTGTCACCAGAAACACAATATATAAAACCAATCCCATATAGCCCCATATGTCCATTGTATGGTATTTCAAAGGTCTCATCTTTGTTCGCCCACTGCCGCCATTATAGCATCTGGCATCCATCGCATAAGCAAGTTCATTCGCCCGGCGCGTTGCCGATATAAAAAGCGGGACAAGAAGTGGTATCATACTATGCAGCCTCTTGATCAGATTGCCACTTTCAAAATCAGCCCCCCTGGACATTTGTGCTTTCATAATCTTGTCGGTTTCCTCTAAAAGAATGGGAATGAAACGAAGCGCAATACTCATCATCATAGCAATTTCATGCACGGGAGCTTTCACCTTTTGCAATGGTTTCAGAAGATGCTCCATTGCATCTGTAAGCTGATTTGGAGTCGTAGTCAATGTCAGCATAGAGGAACCAATGATGAGAAGAAGCAGACGTAATGCCATAAACACACATTTATAAATTCCTTCTTTTGTGAGACTTAAAATACCAAAACTCCATATCACTCTTCCCGGTGTCCACAACAAATTTAATGCCGCCGTAAAAATAAGCAGAAAAAGTATGGGTTTTAAGCCTTTTACCACGAACCGAAACGGAACCTTTGATAACTTTAGTACAACAACAAAAAAGAGACCTGCTGCCAAAAATCCAAATATTGTTTTAAAACAAAAAAGGGAGATCAGGTAAACAAATACCCCCACCACCTTCAACCGGGGATCCAGCCGATGAATCACCGAATCCCCCTGATAATATTGTCCTATCGTGATATCCCGTATCATACAACACTCCACTCCTCTGACTGATCTGATTTCGCTGATCCTTTCAGACAGGCTATAATCTTTTCTGCTGCCTCTTCCGGTGTAATCCCATTTGTATCCACAGGAATTCCTCTACGTGCCAGTTCATGCAGGACGTATGCGGCTTGAGGAATCCCAAGACCGATTCTGTACAATTCCTCCTCATACTGAAAAATCTTCGCCGGTTCTCCATCTAATACCAGTTCCCCATCATTCATGACAAGGAGACGTTGTGCATATTTTGCAACATCATCCATGCTATGAGAGACAAGAATAATCGTAATATTACGTTCCTCATGAAGCTTTTTTAATAAGTTCAGGATCTCCATACGCCCCACAGGATCAAGTCCGGCCGTTGGCTCGTCCAATATCAGTACCTCCGGATGCATGGCCAGCACGCCTGCAATCGCCACCCGGCGTTTCTGTCCTCCGGAAAGGGTAAACGGCGCCACATCCAGAAGATCATCGCTAATCCCTACCTGACGAAGGGCATCATAAGAACGCTTTTCCACTTCCAAACCGGTCAATCCTAAATTACGTGGTCCAAATTCCACATCCCGGATCACAGATGTCTCAAAAAGCTGATACTCCGGATATTGAAATACCAGCCCCACCTTTTTACGAAGTTCCCGGCCGGAATCTCCTTCTCCAATATCTTTTTCATTGTAATATATCTTACCGGATGACGGTTTTTCCAATCCGTTCAATAACTGAGTCAATGTAGACTTTCCTGAACCGGTATGCCCAACGATCCCGACGAATTCACCGTCTGAAATCGTAAGATTAATATTTTTCAGTGCCCATTTCTCCTGACCGGAACCGACACCATATATATAATTTACATCTTCCAAACGTATTGCCACGTTATTTCTTCCTTTCCCGTATCACTGCCTCAATCAATTCTTCTGCGTTTAATATATCTTTCGGAACGGAAACTCCCTTTTCTCTGAGAATCTGTGCGATCCGAATCACTTCCGGTACCGCCAAACGGTATTTCTGCAGCATATCACTCTGTGAAAATATCTGTCTTGGTGTTCCTTCCATTACAACCTTTCCCTGATCCATTACGTAAACATAATCCGCATTTGCTACCTCTTCCATGTAATGCGTAATGGCGATCACCGTGATGTTTTCTTCCCGGTTAATACGGCAGATGGTATCCATCACGGATGCCCGTCCCCCCGGATCAAGCATTGCCGTCGATTCATCAAGAATAATGCATTTGGGTTTCATCGCTAAAATCCCCGCAATCGCTACCCGCTGTTTCTGTCCACCGGAAAGTTTATTGGGAGAGTCTAAACGGTATGCATACATACCGACATTTTTTAATGCCTCTTCCATCCGAATCCATATTTCCTCTGTTGGTACTCCGATATTTTCAGGACCAAATCCCACATCTTCCTGAACAACATTGGCAATAATCTGATTATCCGGATTCTGAAAAACCATCCCAACCGTTTTACGAATATCAAGATCTTTCGAATGATCTCCACATTCCATTCCGCCAACATAAAGGGTTCCCTCCGTTGGCGTAAGCAAAGCATTCAAATGTTTCGCAAATGTCGATTTGCCGGAACCATTTGCTCCAAGTACAGCAATGAAATCCCCCTCTTTTACTTGTAGAGAAACTCCATCCAGCGCCCGTTTGATTCCGATGACATTGCCTTCCTCATCTCTCTGCGAATACTCATGCACTAAATCCTGAGCATCTATAATCGAAGTCATGACGTCCCTCATTTCTACTATCTGATACCTTAGTCTTTAACCCCCGTTTACAAAAGTTCTTTTCGAATGGATTGCATGATCTGTTCCCAGTCATTTTCTCCGTTGAAATAATCGCCTTCCATAACCGGCTCATTCACCATTCCACCATCTTCACAAAGGGCAGCCAGTGCATCTGCAACGGAATCTGCCGAACAATCCTCAAGAGACACTATATTGTCATTAAAATCCGCCAGGTTTTTATTGCTGTAACAGTTGGTAATGACCTTCATTCCAAAGGTTGACATCTCTAATGGCGGGTAACTTGGATGAGGGGAAACCATCAGAGAAATTCCTATTCGAGATTCCAGCATAGTCTGTGCATATTCTTCCAATGACATTTTTCCCACCGCATGGATCTTCCTGCCGTTTTGCAATGAAATATCATCAAATTTTTCTCCGGCTGATAAAATCTCCCACTCCTTTGACTGTGGGTATTTTTCGCACCATTTATTTAAGGATGCCACAATCAGTTCAAACGCATTGCGTTCTGTTCCCGGACGCCCATATAACAAAATCTGTTTTTTCCGCTGACAGGTATCCTTTTTCTCCTCCAGTTCCTTTTTCAGCGCATCATTTAATACAGGCTCAAAATAATATTCCCGGTAAAACTTATAATTATTTTGCACAAAAAAGTCATATAACAAACGGGAATTAAATATCGCGATCACCGGTGTCTTGGAACGGTATGTGCTATCTGCCATTAAGTATCTGGAGGACCATGAATAAAATCCCGGCTCATAATCCTGAATAAAATATACTAATTTCTGTACCGGATTTCCGTAAGTCTCACTCTGCCAACGTATCACCGGAAAAATTGTATAAGCGGTCCACCATCCCGTTGCCATAAATATATCCTGTGGTCCCACCGGAATTGTCCTTCCTGCCCGATTAGCAAACGACACGATCTGTCTCGGGATATTCGTGACATCCTTATCTGCAGAAACAACCTCAAAACCTGCCATGTCAACCATGGCATCCTGTTTCAGTTCTGCATCCATCAGGATCACTCGCAGATCAATCTCAAGAACATCCCCCAGCTGCTTATAAAATTTCAGTGCTGTTGCAATTCCGCCAAACACATGCTCTACATTCAAAGAAGGTACTAATAAGTTAAGGCGTTTACCGGTATAACCTGCCAGCTTTCTCGGCTGCACCGGCTGAGTTTCTGCAATTCGATACGTAGCCGGCTGTACATTTTTAACAGCACTTCGAAGTTTTTCATATGCAGATGCCGTTAAACGATTTCTCTTTAACTGTCCTTTTATTTTCTGATAATCCATGCTCTCCCTGCTTTCTCTTGGTACCAGTCGATTGCGGTCCAAATTTATATTGTAATATGGGTCTCCCATTTCACGAAATGGCGTATAACAATTATAGGACATCCGGAAGTCAATTTCCGGAATATAGGAATCCCTGCTTTTTGACTCCAGGTGATATAATCTGGCATATGGTGTATATAAATTATTCAGTCCGTTTGCATATGCCCGGATACACAGCTCAACATCGCTTCCGCAAATGATAAACTGTTCATCAAACTGACCGATCCTTTCTATGGTTTTACGGGAGACCGCCATACATGCCCCCGTCACCGCCGTGACATTCCTGCTGACTAATGGGGAGATATACGGTGTTCCGGTATGAACCACTTTCATGCCTTTATACACATGATCAGCCCAGCCTCCCATGCCAACAATAATTCCGGCATGCTGAATCGTATTATCCTCGTACAAAAGTAATGGACCTACTACACCAACATCTTCACGGACTGCATTTTCTGCCAGAATTTCCATCCAATCCGGCGATATGATCTCAATATCATTATTGAGAAATATATAGACATCTCCTTTGGCAAAAGTCATTCCATAATTATTTAAATGGGACCAGTTAAATGCAAAGTCCGCTTTGTATACAGAAACATTTTTGTACTTCTTCTGTACATCCTCAAACCACTGAAACGTCTCTTTTTCTTCCGAACGATTATCTAAAATAATGATCTCATAATCAGAATATGTGCTTTTTTGCCGGATACTGTCAATACACTGTCTGGTCAGCTCCCACTTATCCTTCATCGGAATGATAATGGACACCATGGGTGTTTTCTCCGGAAGTGGAAAGCGCGTCCGGTAAACGAAAGGATACTCCGTCTCCTGTGCATAAGCGCCTTTTCCATATCGTCGTTCCAAATGACTGTTCAATGCCCGAAGTCCTGCCGTATGCGCATATGGTTTGGCTTCTGCGTTTCCTGCTGTGGAGGTTTCACAGACTCTCCATGAATATAATACAAATGGAATATGCCGGATATCCTCTGTCAATTCTGAAAAGCGAAGCATCAGATCATAATCCTGCGCCCCATCCATTTCCGTTCGAAAACCTCCGGCTTTCTCATAGATTTCTTTGGAAAAGCAAAATGCATGGCAGGTGTACATCTGACTATACAAAAGATCCCGTGACCAATCGGGCTTATACAACGGCATAGTGTGCTTTCCCCGTGCATTTAAATGATCCTCATCCGTGTAATATACAGGAGCATTTGTCGTATGGATCGCATCGGCTATCATGTATAACGCTTTGGGCATCAAAATATCATCGTGATCGCACAGAACGATATAACTTCCCTTTGCCTGTTGTATTCCATAATCTGTATTCCTCGATATTCCTTCGTTTTCAAGCACAGGAATATATCGGATCCTCTGATCTTTTCCGGCATATTCCCGGCAGATCTTCTCAATCTCAGCCTTTGCATCATTACTTGCATCGACCAGACAAAGTTCCCAATTTCCATATACCTGATCACAGACCGATTCCATCATGTCCCGAAGATATTTTTCCTGAGTATTATACAAAGGAACAACCACACTGAAAAGAATATCCTCTTCCATCGGTTCCAACACCATTTTTTTTACCGCCCTTGGACGAAACTGCATGGCATAGTCATATGCCTGATCCTTTCCATAATTTCGGTAAATGGAAATAAATTCACACGGAATCTGTATAAAGGGTATTTTTCTTTTAATTTTTTTGATCGTCTCTAGCATTCCGCTCACTGCAGCCTCCATTCCTGCACTTCTTAGTGCTTTTCTTCCGTCAACAGGTTCCACTCATGCTCCAGATATATCATACCCTCCGAAAAATATTTATTTGCTACGGAAAAGCTTTCACAGCCGTTTTTGTAATCTAAATTGACAATTCCATTGCTATTATATATTCCTACATCGATCACATAATCTCCACTCATCAGCATAAGCTTCGGAATCCGATACTGTACCACATAACGCCCCCGTCCCTGTGGCAGATCATGTCGGTCAAGATTTGTATTGGGACCAAATACATAAATAGAACGATCACTGCTATAAATTGCCACACCCAGCTGCAGATCCTTCATCTTATCATCATAAATATCATAGGTTACTTCTACCTCAAATGGTTCAAAGGACTGAAACAGCCTCTTATTGATCCGTACGCGGCAGATAGAGGCAAGACATGCTTCATCTTTCGGCATTCGAAACGGTGCCGGTTCACACTCGGAACCTTCCGTTTCTATCGCAGTCTCTCCGTATTTCATATAATTGTCATACAGATCCACAATCTTACTCGCTTCTCCATCGCTGACCAGTTCCCCATTCCTGATCCAGATTCCTCTTGTACAGAAACGTTTAATCTGCTCAATGGAATGTGTTACGAATAATATCGTCGTTCCTTTATCCCGAAGCTCTGTCATTTTATCAATACATTTCACCTGAAATCTTGTATCTCCCACGGACAATGCCTCATCAACAATCAAAATATCCGGCTCCACATTGATCGATACAGCAAATGCCAGACGGGCAAACATTCCGCTGGAATATGATTTTACCGGTTGATTGATAAAATCACCAATATCTGCAAATTCAATGATCGCCGGAACACGTTTTTTCATTTCCTCCTCATTATATCCCATCATTGTACCATTCAGATATACGTTTTCCAATCCTGTATATTCCGGATTAAAGCCTGCACCCAGCTCCAGCAGTGCTGCAATCTTTCCATTTGCTTTGAGATATCCTGATGTGGGCGACACAATCCCAGTGATCAATTTCAATAGGGTTGATTTTCCGGAGCCATTGGTGCCCACAATTCCGACAGATTCCCCTTTTTTGATATCCAGGTTGATATTTTTCAATGCATAATGATCTTTGGAATACTTCTTTTTGTGAAAGTGAAAGGTTTCCTTGATCCGGTCAATATTCCTATCATACAAATGATACACCTTTGTCAGATCTTTTATCTGTATTGAACCAATTTCCTGATTTGTATCCATCTCTTTCCCCTTTTCCCTCCGACAACAACATATTTCTACAAAACATCAGCAAAATGCGGGCGCAGCTTCTGAAACACATGGGATCCCATCACAAACAGCAATATGGTCAATCCCCAAAAATATGCCGTCCATACCGGCTGCTGCCAAAACCATTTTTCCGCAAACATGGCATCCCTGCAAACTTGTACCACATAAAAAATCGGGTTAAACTTCATCACCTGAACAAGCCACGGATACGCATCCTCGATCATACCAATATTCCACATAATAGGCGTCAGCCACATCAATATCTGCAGGATAACGGATAACAGATGGCCCAGATCCCTGACAAATACTACAAGAGCTGAAGTAAAATAAGACAATGCCCATGTAAGAGCAAATGTACAGATCATACAATAGAGAAGCTGCAATGTATGGATGGTTGGATAATATCCATTTGCAGCAAAAATCACCAGCATGAACAGTGAAAAAAATAAATTCACAAAAAACGCAGATAACACCTTGATCCCGGGAAGAATTTCAATATCAAATACCACCTTTTTTACCAAAAAGCTATACCCGATCAGGCTGTTTGTTCCTCCATTCCATGCATCCGAAAAAAAGAACCATGGCACCAGCCCTGCTGTCAGCCATAAAACAAATGGATAATTTCCGATTGCAGGTGTACGAAACCCCACCTGAAAGACAAACCAATATAACAGAATCGTTGTAATCGGCTGCACAAATGCCCAGACAATCCCCAAATAAGAGCCTGCATACTTCGTTCGAAAATCATTTTTGGCCAATTTCAGGATCATATGCCTGTTTTTGAAATTTTTATCGATCATCCCAAATGCTGCAGGCATTTGCTTATTTTGCTCCATTTTTGAAAACTCCTATCTATCTTATAAACTTTATGTTCGCATTCCATTTTACAAAAATGCAGTCATCATGATTCCGGCGAACACCATGGAAATTCCAAACGCGCCTGCATCGATCCAATGCTTGATCTTTGACGGCTGCGGTACCACAAGAAAGCGTATTCTCGAAAGAACAATCATCAATGGGAAAAGGATCGGCATCAAATACCGTCCACTGCAACCATTCACTGTATAATTTCCAACCGGTGTAAATGTGATATACAAAGCAGTTGCCACACACCAGACGGTAATAAACGCCAATGGAAGCACAAAAACCTTTACCAGACAATTGATTTTTTTGTTTTCTTCCCGGTTCCTGTCCAAAAATGCTACGATCACTGTCCAGATAAGGACAAAGCTGCCAAGCCATTCCTTACGTGGAATATATGCCGTATCCACCAGATCCATTTTTATGCTGTTGAATGACAGATACTCTTTCAAAAAATTAAAAATCACAAGACAATAATTTTTAAAATGAGATGTGATATATTGAATCTGTCCCGGTACGCTTACCTCCGTTCCCCCTCGCATGTCTCCATCGCCGAGAAAACCTCCAAATATTAGAATGATAAATCCAACAGCAGCAAGGCAGACCATCGTTATAAAAAAACCATAATAACATTTTTTAAACCGATCCGTCTTAAACTTTGTCTTTGGCAGAAAAGCTGCCAAACCCAGAAGAGGTACATACACCGGTTTCGCCACACATCCGATCAAAAAGGATACAAAAATAATTATAATATCCTTCACCCGTATGGTACGTTCTTTGTTTTGATATTCTCCTAAGAGATATGCCATGGAATAGGCAATGAACGCTATCGGCCAATAATCATAATTATAATTGGAAACTTCAAACAAACAAATTGGCGCAAGGGAACATGCCGCCATAACCAGCTTTCCTGACTTTAAATGACGCATGCCCAGATAAAACATAATAAAGTAAAACCACGCACTTGCCATGCGCCCCAATATGACATACCCCTCGACAGGAAGTCCCAATCCCCTTCCCACAAACATGGCAATAGACATTGGAAGATACACCACAGATGCCGGTCTGATCTGATATCCGGTATCAACCGACGCACTTGCTATGGTCTTGTCATTTAGAATTGTTGACAAACCGCCTCTGTCTGTCACTGCCGCATTTTTTAATTGTGGACTGAAACAACTCTGATAATATGCCTGCTCACTCAGGGAAATCTGACTGGATTCCGGATGAGATAATGCTGCGACCGTTTGGAAATGAATCTGATCATCCCATGATACGTTCAAATGTAACGGCAAAATCGCAGCCAAAACGGTTCCCATCACTAGCGTACAGACTAAATAAACCGTTTCAAAATGCAGTTTTTTTCTTATACCATAAAACAACAGGACTCCCCCTGCCAAACCTATCATACTGCCAAAAAGAATGTTTCCTGTGGTAACACTCCACGCATTACCAAGGCACGGCTTCCTTAAAAGCATCCATATTACATTGCCAAGCAAAATCCCCAGGAGCAGTAAGACACCATTCCTAAGATATTCTTTTTGTCCCGCCTTAAATGCTTTCCAAAGATTACAGCATTTATCCATAAACTTATTTATGAAGTTCTCTATAACCGCCAATCTCGCTGCACATCCCAAAACCACCATCAAAACCAGCCACATAACAAAAAGAATGCGAACATATCGGCCATATACTCCATCATCACGTACATAAATACATTCTGACGTTGCGGATGCCAGATCAAAACTGCCCTCAATCGAGATCCATACCTGATCAGCTGCAAGGTTTTCATTTAATACGGTACAATATGCATCTGCTGCAGGAATCGTCGTATTGATCTCTTTTACCAATGCCCCTCCATAATAATAGGACATCTTAACCGGCAGATCGACTCCCACCGGACTGTTAAAATACACAGAAACAGAACGTGTTGTCTGCTCCGGCACGGAATATTTCAGGACATGCTCCTGCCCATCCACTGGTGTATATGTCGTTCCCTCTACATTGTACCCCGCCGTCTCATCTAAATTCATGTATTGAGCTACCGCTGTATTCTGATACATTTGCAACGAACGATATTCAAAAAAACATATGATACTGAATAATACCAATAGGATGACTGCATTTCTCATCCAATGTATTTTTTTATTCTCCATGTTTTTTTTATTTTTCATTTCCAACCTCATTTTCTATTTCAATACAATACAACAATTTTGATTATAATACATATACCGTGTATTTGCAAACACGCAGCATCAGTACCAGAATAAGCAATTAACCCAGATTGCCGAAGTTACGACAAATGTCATAGCCAGCAGAAAAATCGCATGAACTCCTGCTTCTCCCAGCTTTTGTTTCACTCTTGTCTTTCCCTGATATCTGGTAAGAATAAACAAAGTCGGAAATAAAACAGGAACCATGTATCTGCCCTGACATCCACTAACAGTATCCAACCCCACCGCTGTATACACTATATACATAGAAAATGCACAGACAAAGCCAATGGCCACATATAATAAAACAGCACACACCTTTGTCCACCACGGAAACTTTACATCCTTTTCCTCCCGGCTCATGCAGGCTCCGGCAATGATCAGGAGAAGAACCACGTTGGAAGGGATCACACCATAACTCATATATCCTTTCACCGTGAGGAACTCTTTCCCTTCCTTGAGTGGATTTAAATAATCCTTTAAAAAATTAAATATTACCACTAAGGTCTGAACTGGCTGACTCTTCACCAATGCCATCTGCGCTGTCGCATCAACCTCTGCACCACCACGGCTGTCTCCTGTTCCCATTCCGCGGCCTGCGTAATTGATCAGATACATGATCACAAACGGAAGGATTGCCGCACACAATATCATGCCCCGGTAAATCCAGCATTCTTTTTTATTTTTAAACTTCTTTTCCGGCATAAAGAATGCAACCAGCGTTAATGGGAAATAAACCGATTTGATCAAAATAGCAAAAAACATGGCAACACTGATCAAAAATCCTGTTTTTAGTTCCATCTTTTTTTCCGGCTGCTGCCATTCCCCCAGAAAAATACTCAGACCATAAACAGACCATGCATATAACCATGGATCATAGGAATAATTGGCAGCTGCAAATAATACGGTCGGCAGCATCGTGATCAAGAAAACGACCATTTTCCCTGAACGAAGTCTTTTCATGGAAAGATATGCCAAAACTGCTACAAACAAAAGATTCATCCATCTGCCCACAGCCAATATCATCGGATAAGAAAGACCGATTCCCTTTGCCACGATCAAACCGATGACTGACGGAATATATGCCGGCGCAATATTTATCGTTGGAGAACCAACCAGAGAATCTGTATAGTATCCGGATCTCAGTAATTCATTTAATAATGCCGTATATTTTTTTTGCGTTTCCCGGTCATACCCCCCCATGTGCTGTGCAAGCGTAGGATAATCAATTACAATCGTAGAATCTGCAACCGAAAAATTATGATCGAATTTGTGTACAAGATTGGACGCACAGCTAAAATGTATCTCGTCATCCATTGACAACCCTACATTAGGCGGCTCCAAAAAAGATATCATGCTTCCCACCAAAACAATAACAAGGGCAGCAAATAGCTCAAATTGTCCACGATGATATCTCCAATAACTCCATATCACATACAGCAATAGTCCGATCAACAAACTAAACACAGCTGTTTTCCAGGAAAACCTTATCTGAAAGCACACTAATCCCAAATAAAACAATAATTCGCAAACTGCAATACATCCGGCGGCAATTGCAGCCCGTTTCAAATATTTTTTTCTTTCCGAAATGATTCTGCCCCCCCACTGCAACACCTGATCATTCCAGCGATACTGCCATTCTCTGATGCGTTTTACGGAGATCAGAATAAAAGAAAAAATCCCCCATAAAGGAAGGGTAACAAGAAAAATCATCGGCTTATGAGGTCCGGTATATCCGTTATCTGCAGCATAATAAACTTTCTGTAGCACAAAATCCTTTTCCACTTTGATCAGATAACTCCCATATTTTTCCCGACGCGTATTAATTTTTGCATATGGATTCCCCTTTTGCCAGATTCCCTCCGCCGGATCATCCAAAACATTTCCCTGCTCATCCGTATAAAAAATCCATACTTTGGTATCTTCTGACGCATTTTGCCCAAAATATATCAACATCTGATCCGACGATCTCACATTAGAAATCTGTACATAACTGTTCACATCCCCTGTGTATCGAAAAGAATTTTCTTCCACCTCATATCCGGAGGAATTTACCACCAGCATATTCGATTCATAGGATAACACCGTCGTATCATATCCGGATAAATTCTGTGCATGAATAACTATCGCAGCAAACACACAGAATATAACCATCCACTCTATCCATGCACTCCATTTCTTTCGTTTGATCGATCTCATTTTTCTTTTTATTTCCTTTCATTGACTACTTTATAATAGTTCATCTAATCCTTAAAAATCTCTTTTAACCATTCCTCTGCATTAAGCACACGTCTGTCGTTCTGCTGATAAGACTGTCTGATAAACGTCTCCGGTATCTCCGGATCATCCCAGTCTATGATCATAACATTGTCGGAATAGACCGGATATCTCCGAATGTTGGCATTTGATGTTATTACCTTCGTTTCCGTCAATAAGGCATCAAACGGTCTTGTTGTCAGTCCTTTCTGTTCCCGAAACGGAAGATCTAAAACAGCAGAAGACTGTCTCAAAATATTCACATACTCCTCATAGGATAATGGTGTCCTGTGTCCAAAAAAATCAATGGTTTTGTCGGGATGATAAAAGTATATATAAAACCGGTACTTTTCTCTGTATTTTTCATAAATTTTCCGGGCTTCCTCCAGGCGATCCGGATGCGCTGTCCCAATAATAGCAATGTCATATTTATCGACGCTGCCATGCCCCACCCACTTATTCTGCGTCATCATCGGCATATATTGTAAAGAATATTCTTTACAATCATCAAGATTATACGAATAGACCTGATCAAAATAGGAAAAATGGGTATGCTTAAGCAAATTAGAAATATCGTCCCAGAGATATAATATCATTTCCGCATCCGGATTTCTTTTGCGCAGTGTTTCGTAAAATTTATCCGGCATACAATGTCCATTGATACATATTATTTTCTGATAATTCTTATTTCCCAGTTCCTGCAGATATTCTCCACAATATTTTGTCTGAAGCATATCATAATATCTATCCTTGCGACCGAGTTTTCTGTTCAAAAACATTCCAAGCTGTTTAAAAAATGATTTTTGAATCCCGTTCAAAATTGTATATAGGTATTTTTCATTGTTTATCAATGTAACATCATACGTTTCGGACCATGCCTTCACGATTGCCTGATCATAATTCATAAACTCCGGAGCCAGAACAAGCGCATTTTCCATCACCGTAATCCTCCCTTTCCTTTTGAACAACACGCATTTTCAAAATGTATCTCATCCTAGATTCTGTTCAACTTTTGTTTCATTACAGAAATCCCCTCTGACGTTATCTCATGCTTAAATAGTATCGTACAAAGCAGATAAGTCACCACACCAACCGCAACCACTGCGGCCAGGCGTGGCAGCATTCCGGATATCTGCATCATAACCAGTCTGCACACTACCGCCATAACGATACACGCTGCAAACACCTTGACCATAGGTTTCAATACACCATGTATTTTATATATCTTTCTTATGTTTATTAAGTGGATCGATAATGTGATCAATTCCGATCCAACCGTTGTCCATGCTGCTGCCACCGTTCCAAATTTCGGGATCAAAATAATGTTAAAGATAATGTTAAACAAAGCACCGACCACCGTGGCAAATAAGATACTGTTTTCCTTGCCATAGATGACAAGACAACCGGAAGCAACATAGCTGACCAGTACACTTAACGGAATCGCAATCGTAAGGACCTGCAGCAGAGGTCCTGCCGCAATATACTGCGAACCGGCGAACAATACCATCATATCGCTGCTCACCAGCCAGAGACCAAACGCACAGGGAATGCTTAAGTAAACGATTATATTAAACATTTTGGTAAATAAGAGATCGTATTGCTTTTTATCATGCTCCAAAAAATACCCCAGCCTTGCCAGACTGACATATCCCAAAGATGTCAGCACACTTGTTATAATATTGTATATTTTAACGGCAGAATGATATAAGCCAACATCCCAGTCACTGCAAAGATATCCCAGTACGGTAATATCCGAATTCAAATATATCTGGGTGGCCACCGTCGAAGCAAACAGGATCAAGATCGGCTTAATGTAGGATATCATTTCAGATGTTAAAACAAAGCGGAATTTAACATATTTAAATGACCTTACAAAGTTTAAAACGTTTGTGCCCACCGCCGATAAAACAAGATATACCGTATACCAGTACACATCCCCTTTGTCGCGTACAAACACAAATAAAAAGATAAGCGAAACAAATTGAACAATGATCGTTCGAACTGTCATATAAGTATATTCTTCATATATGGCAAACAACCATTCAACTCCAATGGTCGTGAGAGGAATCTGAATACTTAATATCATCATAATTACTGTATAATGATGCCATTTTGCGCTATTGGCAAATGCTACAAAAAAAGCAATATATGCTATGATCGTCGTTAAAATATTGATAGAAAATATTTCAGAAGCAAACAAACTCATTTTTTCTCTGTCATCCCGGAACTTTGCTCCACTTCGTATTGCAAATGTTGAAATTCCAAGACTTGCAATCAGAGAAAAATAACTAATGATCGATGTAGAAAAATTTACCTTTCCAATGGAATCAACCGATAATATTCTGGTAATATACGGAAAGGTGATCAACGGAAACAGTAAAACCACCACCGTCTTGATCATATACACGATCAGGTTTTTTCCTAATGATTTGTTTTGCATTTCCTATCCCCTTATCCTTTCCCGATTACTTTTTGATAAGCCTTTTGAAAAAAGCTGCCGCATACCGCAAAATGCCACTGCAATACGATTGTTTTCTAAATGCTCTATATGAATAAAACACCGACACATATTCTTTCGCATGATCCAACGAATAGGAACACTTCTGTTTCATCACTACAAATTCAAAATACTGTCCTGTCAAAAAAACAAAATTATCCTGCTTCACTTTTTCAAAAGTTTTGATGGATATTTTATTCTGCCGATACAGATCCAGGAGAATCCCCGGATATTCTATTCCAAAAGCCCGGAACAGATTGTAAGAGCCCTTGGCTGCACTGGATGACACTATCTCCTCCATCAATTCTCTATTATCGATATAATATTTTCTATTTTCTGTTACAGAAAACAGAATGGAAATATGAGGAAATAAATAATGATATTCCATCCCCTCCGGCAAATGATCAAAATCCTCTTTCCAGACAGCCATTCCGGCAGACCAGGAAGACCAGTACGAAAGACGATTCACAAAACTATCGAAATCGTTCATCCTCTCCTCTGTCTGTATATCCCGTATGCGGCCATTCGCAAAATATGTGATGGGTTTTTCTTCCTGATTTTCCTGAATATATTTCAATAAACTCTCTATGGATCCGGGAAGCAGACACATACGATGATTGACAAATTTGATCAAGCTTCCGGTTGCCTTTTTGAATGATTCGACCTGTCCTAAAAAGCCTTTCGCTTCTGTTTCATAATACTTCAGGTTCGTATGTTGACCCACGATCTGTGTCATAGACTTCTTGAAATCAGCATTATCTCCATTATCCATAACAATAACTTCATACAGATCTTCAGATACATGTTGGGAATATATACTTTGTAAAACAGGAAGTACCCATTCCTTAACCCCATTGGTTGGAATACATAATGAAAGCATTATTTTTTGTTCTGATATTTTCTGTGAATTGCATTTTTCTAAAGTCAATTTTCCTCACCTTTTTCTTTCACAAGCCAATCCAATTGCGAGAGATCACTTATGGTTTCATACAAATGTTCTTTATTGTTACAGATCATTTCATCCGTCAAACAGGAATAGTCCAGCTTCTCCAGTTTCTTTCTTATTTCCTCCGGGAATCTGTATTTGATCACTTTTGCAGGTACTCCCGCCACCACAGAATATGCCGGAACATCATGTGTGATCACTGCTCCTGCCGCCAATACTGCCCCCTGTCCTATATGAACCCCGGACATGATCGTCACATTACAGCCAATCCATACATCGTCTCCAACAACAATATCTCCCTTGGATAACGCTTCGTTTTTTTCACCAAAATACTTCACTTTAAACGGATAAGTGGAAAGTGTATCCAATTTATGTTCCGAAGACAGGATAAACATTGTATTAGGTCCAATAGAACAAAAATCTCCTATTATCAATCGATTGGTATCATTAAACATCTGCACATCAATCAATCCATACGTTCCCCGTCCCACTTCTATTAAACTGTCATTGACCTGTTGCTTAATATATGTCTCATTATGCTGATTTTTTCTTCTCCATTTTCTGCGAAAAAGAACCAGCTTCAAATATTCCATCATCGCAGCATTCCTCCTTCGGTTATTCTTCCTCCGAAATTGCCTTGATCGCCTCTAAATATTTTGTGCCGTGTTTTTCATCCGGCTCCAGATAAGTTCCTTCTCCCCATTCATTCCATGCATTAATAAAAATATATTCGCTTTCCTGCAACCGGGCGCGTTCCACCTGCTTCTGAAGGTTCTGTTTAAATTTTTCCGGTGTCGCACCATCCAGCACCAGCCCGTTTGTCCCTTTACGTGCTGTGTTATCCCAGCCGACAAATCCTCCCAAATAAATTTTTTTATCAGAATCTTCCGTTTTATAATTACGTGCCAATATACTCTTCCACACATCATCATACTGAAAAACGGACAGATGGGTTTTATTTTTTATGTCATGGATCCTTGACCGGATATAATCCCGGCCCATGATCCAAAAATTCCGTTTTTTCAGTGCATTCATGGGTTCAAACTCTAGCACGGCATCGGTATATTTGCAGACAGCCTTTTTTTGAAAAGCATTCATCTCTTCAACAGTATATATGCCGTCAAATCCCTCTTCCACACATCTGCGGTCCCAATATCGTATCATATCATCGCAATTCGGAATATTGTTGGTACGATATAATACAAGCATTGGTTTATTATTTTTTTTGATGTAGTAACTATCCTTAAAAAATGGAAGCAGATACTGAAAATGATCTTCCCACTCTTTTTCTCCACCGTATCTCTGTGGCATTAAGACAACATTGGTCTCTCCATCCCACGACCTTGTCCAGGGTTCATTTGCCCAGCAAAAGCAATAATCAATTTTTCGCTCAAGCCTCTTAAAGAGATCAATCGGTTTATCCAGCAAAAGCTTACCATCAAACCAATAATGATAAATACAAAATCCACCCAGGCCATACTCTTTTGCAAGATCAACCTGCCACTGTATATCCTTCGGATCGGAAAGGTCATAATAATTATCATTTAATGGCACTCTCGGCTGCTCATGTCCTTTAAACAATGGAACCGCTTTTTTTACGTTGACCCATTCCGTAAATCCTTCGCCCCACCATTCATCATTTTCTTTAAATCGATGAAACTGCGGCAGATAAAACGCTAATATCTGTACTTTATTGTTCATTTTGAATTCTCCCTCACTGAAACATCTTTTTGATCCAACAGTCAATATAATACTTGTCCCATATCTCCTTCGGCATCTCCTGAAAATCTGTTTCAAAAAATTCTTTTGGAACAACCGGATTTGTGCGATCGATAATATATACATTACCATATGAGTAAAAATCGTACTTTTCCACATATGGATTTGTCGTGACAACCTTTGCATGTGCCCCTAACGCTTCTATTGTGCGGGAAGATACTCCTTTTTGTTTTGAATGCTGAACATCCAGAGTAACCTTTGATCGTTTCATCAGATTGCCAATCGTCCGGAAGCTTGCACTATTGATGTGTACATATTTCCCCGACATCCAGGGATTTCCAAAGGGCAGTACAGACTGTACAAAATGCGATATCTGGGTTCCCATTAAATATAAATAACATTCTTTCGGATCCAGACCATTGTCTTTGACAATCTTACTCCATATCTGCATTCTTTCCGAATGAAGCATACCAAGGAGGCTGAACTTATATTGTTTTGGTTCTCCCTGATACACATGCGTATCAGGAACAAACATTGGCAAAAATTTCAAATGATATGTCTCTGCATCGGTTAAAGCATACGTATATATTTCATCGTAATAAGATACATTATCGAAATAACCATTTACTCTGCAAATATCATCCCACAAATACAAAATAAATTTTGCCTTTTTTTGTCTCTCCCGCAATGCACGCAGTGTTTCCGTGTCCAGACATTCTCCTGCAATCATAAAAACATAATCATATTCTCCGGAATCCGCCAGCAAAATATTTTTCTTACGTTTATTCTTTTTATGGCATATATAGCGGTCTCCCGACAATTTGTTGATCACCTTTTCCGCAACAGAGTAGGTGCCTATCGGAATAAATTTGGTTACATCATGTCCCTGTTTGATCATTGCATTTTCGATAATTTTGTCATATTCATGAAAACCGGGACAAATAAACAATATCTTGCTCATATCTTCCTCTTTTCTGCACTTACTATTTTTTTCCAAACCACTTAAATTTATTTATCCCTATACACTTAAAAAAAACAAAACGAAAACCGGGACATATTTTCGTAATTAGATTTAACAAAAAATAAATCTGCATATATCCTGTTTTTCCACTGACCTGAGGCATATCCGACCATGGTGACATTTTTTTATATTTATAATAATAGGCCGAATATTTATTATGATTTCCCTGAAACCACGGTCTTTCGTCGCCCATATAATGTATAATCGCCGGGCTCTTTATCGTCTGTTTCATGCATTCCAGAGAAGTATCCTTATATGCCGGCTGAATTTTCTTTACGTATTTTGCTCCATACCAGTACATATTCGGTGCAAAATTATATTTTACGGGAATATCTCCTATTTTTCCATGACAACAACAATTTAACACATCCTGATCCGCATATTTCAGTGTTTTATGTTTTAAACAACTCTGAATATACTTTTCCTGCATATCCTCATCTCGCCACTTTTTTAAATTCAACAACATAACACCCGCATTATAATATACGGAAAGGTCTTTTTCCCCCAGCTCCTGTATATGTTCCTGAGGCATTGCAAAATCAGGTAATGCTCTATAATAATACGGTTCTACATCTAAATTCCAAAGCTCTGAAATATTTGACGCTACTATGGTATCACAATCAAGATGGATTAATTTTTCTACTTGATCCGGCAAGATCGACGCCAAAAGCAGCCGAAGCATAACAACATATCCAAAACCACCATGATCCACTTTCCGTTGTTCAAAATAATCTTCAAAACTTTTTACATCAATCAAATGAAAATGCTGGCCATGGGATTCCACTATTTCACGCAATATGTTACAGTTTTTTTCTCCAATTCCATCTGAAAGGATATATACATGAATATCTTCGTTTTTATTATTTTCCAAAAGGGAAAGCAATGATATCCCCAAATATGGAGCATAATTATCCATTGATGTATAAGCAATGTTCATATTCCTACCTCATTTGATCTTTCTGTTTCAGTAAATATTCCCATGTTTTATTGATGCCGGCTTCCAACGATACCAGCTCTCCCTGATAAACCCGGCGTATTCTTGAATTGTCCAATATGATCCTGCTGGCATCCACGCTCCTTGCTGCCGTATAATCAACCTGGAGCTCTCCACAAAGCCGCTTAACGATTTCTACAATATCATTCTGGCTTGTCCCGGATCCCGAACTGAGATTGAACACCTCCTGCTCCCCCTGATAGGTTGCCAGAGCTGTCAACATCTGACAGACATCATCAATATATATATAATCCCTGACATTTTCTCCATTTCCCCATATCTGCAGTGGCTGCCGGAGCAGTACACTTTTTAATGCAGCATCTATGAAACCTACCCCTTTGTGAAAATCCTGTCCCGGACCATATGGATTCGAAATTCTTGCTATCAACATTTTAGAATGCATCTGACGGTTAAATACACGAATGGTATTTTCTATGCAGAGTTTTACGTTTCCATAATGATTGATGGGCTGTGCAGGCACATCCTCCCGAATTGGCTGTACAGTTTGATTCCCATATACGGTTCCGCCAGAGGAAAGAAATATCAATCGTTTCGGGGTCCCAAGCAAAAACGAAAACAGTCGAATTGATTCTATCATATCACGATTATATCCTGACATATACTTTTCATTCGAATTGCCCGGCTGAATCGTACTAATAGCATGATAAATGATGTCTTTGTCCTCAATAATTTCTTTCAGATAAACATCATCGAAAAAATCGCCTATTATATAGTGAACCGAGTCCGATTTTTTCTCCGGCTCCCGTATGTCCAGACTATACACATCGTATCCTGTTTTCACAAGACAATCGCACAACCGACGGCCTATAAAGCCATTTCCTCCTATGACAATTACTTTCTCCATTTGCTTTTCTCTCCATCTCACTCTGACTCTTTTGCTTTTTTGCCAGCTTCGTCTTCCTCTATTTTACTTCTTATCGCAATCTCCTGCGTAAGATTTTGAATCATATTCTCTAACCGGGATGTTTTTAGCGTCAAATAAAAGCTATGCAGAAGCAAAAGAAATATCATAAATAAAAAGATAAAATTAACCGGCGCCTCAATCGCACATAGCTTTGCCATTACATACGTAAGGTTCGGAAATATACTTAAAACCAATAACAAAAAAGAAAAAACAATCCAAAACAGAGAATATTCTATCTTTAAATTCGCTTTTCTAATTTTCCGCACAACAAATACTACGCTGACCACTGATACAATAAAAAGTATTATTCTTAATGGTGTTTCCATTTTATTCTCCTACCTTTTTCTAAAATTTTGTATGATCAAAATAGATATCATCATACGTAACATGTATGCAATCGATCTGGCAAAGTTTAAATAACTTGTTCCTGCCATTCTTTCTTCCATTTTCACCTGCACTTCTGTAACTTTTGCACCATTTTTTATCAGGTATGAAACGGTATCCGGTTCCGGTCCGTAATTCATCTCTTGTGCATATTCTTTCATACAATTTCTATCATACATCCGCATGCCCGATGTTGGATCCTTGATCCTTTTGCCCGTGGTTATAAAAATTGCAGCAGAGATCAGTCTGCTTCCAAGCATTCTGGCTGATAACGGCTTCTTCTCTTCCACGAATCGAGAACCGATCACGATATCATAACCTTCCCGAATTTTATCAAGCATCGGCGGAATATATTCTGCCAAATGCTGTCCATCCGCATCAAACTGCAGAATATAATCATACCCCATACGGTAAGCATATTTCACACCCGCCTGAAACCCTCCTGCAAGCCCAAGGTTTATAGGAAGATCTATTACATGATATCCATTTTTTTTGCATATTTCATATGTTTTATCCTTTGATCCATCATTGACCACAACGTAATCATATTCCGGATGTTTTGTTGTTAAATTTTCTATAACTGTCTGTATGTTTTCCGCCTCATTGTATGCCGGTATAATTATTAATAATTTACTCATTATTTTTCTCCGTATCCCTTGTATCGCTACCATTTTAGGTTGACATTGAATCTGCTAACAATAAATATATATATTCTAACAAAAAAAGTAAACAGGTGCAACTGATATATCTTCTGAACACCCCATATTTTCAGCATTTTCCTGTTTTTCCACACATATCCTGTCCTTGTATAATTATTTTTTCTCCATTTAGGAAAATTGCGATTTAAATATTCTCGTATGAAACCAAATTTTATTGTTTTATGTTTTTCAGGATTACTGTACAATCCTATAGGAAGCGAAATCCCTATGTGAATAAATGCCATGATATCAACCAATTCATTGTAGCAGGGAGGCATTTGCTTTTTTAATGCAACCATGGCATTCATGGTTTTTTGAGCATCAATCTCGGAAATCGAATTCATCGCCGATCCATCATAGACATTGTAATGATACATTGCTTGTTCTACAAATGCAATTCTTTTTACATATGGTATAATGCTCAAAATCATCATCATGTCTTCTGCTATTCTTGGCGGTTCAGAAAATTCGACTGCCTTTTTTAATATCTCAGCATTATACAATTTATTCCACAATGCTGTATTGACAAGTGCAAGTAAGCCCAATGTCTCCCGGCCTATTTCTAACACATCATCCGACCACTGCATTTCAGGCTTTCCCACCGGCTGCCCCTCTTTATAACGCTGATAGGAACACACTGCAATTTCCGCATTCTGCTCTACTATTTTTTCAAATAACACCTGATACATCTGATGTTCGACTATATCATCTGCATCACAGAAACCAATATATCTTCCCTGCGCTAATGTAATCGCATTTTTACGTGCTCTCCATACACCGGTATTTTCCTGATGGATGACACGAAGAACCTCCGGATCCTTCTGTTGCATTGAATCCAATATTTCCGCAGTTTTATCACAGGAGCCATCATCAATCACTATTATTTCAATCTTTTTCAATGACTGTTCCAAAAGCGATTTCAAACAATTCTCAATTGTCTTTTCTCCATTATATACAGGCACAATGATTGAAACATCAATTTTTTTCATGAAATGCCTCCCTTTTTCTTTTCTAGTTTAAAAGGCGTGCACATATCATGCACGCCCTCTTTTTCAAATAACTATCCTATAATATAACTATAAATAGAAATTTCAAATATAAATTATACCAGCTCGATGAGTACCTGCATAGCAGCATCTCCCTTACGCTGACCAATCTTCACGATACGAGTATAACCACCATTGCCGTTACGCTCAGCATACTTTGGTCCCAGCTCATCCAGTACGATGTTGGAAACATCAACTGTCTTTGTGCCGTTCTTGCGGCCCTGAGCATCTGCAGGAACCTCTGTGATCTTGTACAGAGTCTTCTGCATCTGACGTCTGGCGTGAAGTCTGGAAGGCTGATCCTTCTTGATCTCCTTCTCAACATTGTCATAAACAGTTACTTTCTTACCGTCTACAACCTCTTTTACTCTCTTACCATCTTTATCCTTACGTGCTACCTTAGCAGTAACAGTTACGGTATCGAAGTTGTTGCACTCCTTGATTCCCAGTGCAATGATTCCCTCTGCAATCTTGCGGATTTCCTTTGCCTTAGCCTCTGTAGTAATAATCTTTCCGTAGTAAAGCAGATCTGTTACCTGATTACGAAGCAACGCTTTTCTCTGGCTGGAAGTTCTTCCAAGTTTTCTATAGCCTGCCATTTGCTTACCTCCTAATTATCCTCTCCTAAATTCAGAGAAAGACCTAATTCATTTAACTTTGCTAAAACCTCGTCCAAAGACTTACGTCCAAGGTTTCTTACTTTCATCATGTCCTCTGATGTACGGTTACACAGTTCCTCAACTGTATTGATACCTGCTCTCTTCAAGCAGTTGTATGAACGAACGGAAAGCTCCAGTTCGTCGATGTTCATCTCGAGAACTTTCTCCTTGTCATCTTCCTCAGATGGTGCAATGATCACTGCCTTCTTTGCATTCTCTGAAAGGTTGATGAATGAGTTCAAGTGAACACTGAGCACCTTTGCTGCCAGACTGACAGCATCGCTTGGCTCAATCGTTCCGTTTGTGAATATCTCAAGTGTCAGCTTATCATAATCTGTAATCTGACCAACACGAGTATTTTCAATCTGAATATTTACTCTCTCTACCGGAGTGAAGATAGAGTCAATGGCGATCACATTGATCGGCAGGTCATCTCTCTTGTTTTTGTCGGAGCTGACATAACCACGTCCATTGACAATCGTCATCTCGATGTAGAGCTTGCAGTCAGGACCACCACTGAGTGTAGCGATTACCTGATCAGGGTTCACGATCTCAATATCGGAATCTACCTGAATGTCTGCTGCTGTAACTACGCCTTCGCCGGAAGCCTCGATATATGCTGTCTTAACTTCATCGGAGTCGCTGTTGTTTTTGATTGCTAAACTCTTGATGTTCATGATGATCTCTGTAACATCTTCCTTTACTCCGGGAATGGAGCTGAACTCATGAACGACGCCATCAATCTTAATATGACTAACAGCTGTACCCGGCAATGATGAAAGCATAATTCTTCTGAGAGAATTACCCAAAGTCGTACCGTATCCTCTTTCCAGAGGTTCTACAACAAAACGTCCATATTTCTTATCTTCTGAAATCTCAACAATCTCAATATTTGGTTCTTTAAAATCAAGCACTCCAGGACCCTCCTTTTGGGTTTATGCTCACATGCTATCCGGTTATTACTTAGAATATAACTCGACGATAAGCACTTCATTTACAGGAACATCAATCTGCTCTCTTGTAGGAATTTCCTTAACCGTACCGGTCAGAGTCTCATGATCAGCCTCAAGCCAATCAGGAATCAGTCTGCCTTCGGTTGTCTCCAGAACATCTTTGTATCTCTGGTATCCCTTAACTTTTTCCTTGATCTCGATCTTGTCACCCGGCTTAACGGTGTAAGATGGAATGTTTACGCACTTACCATTTACAAGTACATGCTTGTGACCAACGATCTGACGAGCTTCTTTTCTGGTACGCGCATATCCCATACGGAATACTACATTGTCCAGTCTCTGCTCAAGGAGAATCATAAGGTTCTCACCGGTTGTACCGTATTTTAACTTCTGTGCCTTTGCAAAATTGTTACGGAATGGTTTCTCAAGAACACCGTAGATGAATTTTGCTTTCTGCTTCTCTTTTAACTGTAATGCATACTCACTTGGCTTTCTGCCAGCGCGAACATTTCTCTTAGACTTCTTATCAAGTCCCATGTATGCAGGCTCAATACCAAGAGCTCTACATCTCTTCAGTACAGGCGTCATATCTCTTGCCATTTCTATATCCTCCTAATCTGGTAATCATTGATTAAACACGACGACGCTTCGGTGGGCGGCATCCATTATGTGGTACAGGTGTTACGTCTCTGATGCTTGTTACATCGATACCGCATGCCTGCAGTGCACGAATTGCTGCCTCACGGCCTGAACCAGGTCCTTTAACCATAACGTCAACAGATGTCAAACCATGTGGCAGAGCTGCTTTTGCTGCTGTCTCTGCAGCCATCTGAGCTGCATATGGAGTTGACTTCTTGGATCCTCTGAATCCTAATCCGCCTGCGCTTGCCCAGGAAATAGCATTTCCTTCTGAATCTGTAAGCGTAACGATTGTATTATTAAAGGAAGACTGAATGTGTGCCTGTCCATGTCCGACATTCTTCTTGACACGCTTCTTTGTTGCCTTCTTTGTTGCTACTTTAGCCATTATCAAACCCTCCTAGTTAGATTTTGGTAGAGTGTCTAACTGTTCCTACCTAAATTACTTTTTCTTATTAGCGACAGTACGCTTAGGACCCTTACGAGTTCTGGCATTTGTCTTTGTCTTCTGTCCACGAACCGGCAGACCCTTTCTATGACGAATACCTCTGTAACATCCGATTTCCTGTAATCTCTTGATGTTCATAGCGATCTCTCTACGAAGATCACCCTCTACTGTCTGTGTCTCATCAATGACATCACGGATACGGGATACTTCCTCGTCCGTAAGATCCTTGACACGAGTGTCAGGATTGACATTAGCTGCTGCCAAAATACGCTTAGAGCTGGCAAGTCCGATACCGTAAATATAGGTAAGACCAATCTCTACACGCTTCTCTCTTGGTAAATCTACACCACTAATACGAGCCATGTGTACTTTACACCTCCGTTAATTTTTAAGTTTTACTATAGTTTCGTGGCAGGTAAAACTGCCGGTCACACAGGAATGACTCCCGTGCTTTCAGTGATTTCGATGAGGGAATAGATGGTTCCTTCATCTTCAGCCGCTTTAAATTGTAATCCCACTGCATAGACATTTTTCTCTATGACAGCACTATTGCTGTCCCTCGGGATCGCCTGCGAATTGACGATCGATCTATGCCGCAGTCATCATCTGCCATGGCAGGATCATCCAACAATGAAAATGACACATCGTTCGGATGAGACGGGTAATCACTCCGTCTACAATGTCACAGTGCGTATGCCTTTGCTGACATTCGCCAATGCTAAGGCACGAAAGAAACGCACCATAATTACAGAAAGCAAGTTCTATCTTAACAACAGAAAAGCCAAAGTATCTGCTTTGGTTTCTGTTCTCTCATTAGCCCTGTCTCTGTTTGTGTCTAGGATTCTCACAGATTACTCTGATACGACCCTTTCTCTTGATGACCTTACATTTTTCGCAAATCGGTTTTACTGAAGATCTAACTTTCACAGCAATAACCTCCTTTCAGAAAAGTCCATTAACCACTATATCACAATTTTTGTGTCAATGCAAGTACAAGTTTTATTTTTTGTAAAAACGGGGATATCTCTGCCATTACAGCAAAGATATCCCCGTTTATGAACTGGTTCAAAGAATTATTTATCTCTCCAGGTAATACGTCCCTTTGTCAGATCGTATGGGGACATTTCCATGGTCACCTTATCGCCCGGCAGGATACGGATAAAGTTCTTCCGAAGCTTTCCGCTGATATGTGCCAGCACCTGATGACCATTCTCCAGCTCTACCTTAAACATTGCGTTTGGCAGCTTCTCCACTACGATACCTTCAATTTCAATTACATCTTCCTTTGACATATTTCCTCCATTCTTACGCCTTGATCGTTTCATAATTGTGATCCCATTCCGGATAGGATAAGAGCTCCGGCTCTCCCTCGGTGATCAGGACCGTATTTTCATAATGTGCGGAATTCAGAGAATCCTGTGTGACCACTGTCCAGTCATCCTCCAGCACCCATACCTCCCAGGTGCCCATATTGATCATCGGCTCGATCGCCAATGTCATACCCGGACGAAGCTTCATGCCTCTGCCGATCGGTTTGTAGTTTGGAATCTGTGGATCCTCGTGAAGATTTTCTCCAACACCATGACCAACCAGATCACGTACGACTCCATATCCGTTTGCCTCGGCATAATCCTGAACTGCCTTGGAAATCTCAAACAGGTGATTGCCTGCCTTTGCAAACTTGATGCCCTCAAAAAAGCTCTGACGGGTCACATCAATGAGACGCTGATTCTCCTCGGATATCTGACCAACCCCATGGGTTCTGGCCGCATCGGAATGATATCCCTTGTAGATAACACCTGCATCAAGACTGACAATATCGCCTTCCTTCAGGATCCTCTTTTTGCTTGGAATCCCGTGAACGACCTCGTCATTAACGGATACACAGATGGATGCCGGATACCCCTGATAATTCAGGAAGGACGGGATGCAGTCATAGCTGCGGATCACTTCCTCACCTTTCCGGTTAATGTCCATCGTCGAGATACCCGGGCGGATGATCTTTTCCATCTCCTGATGAACGATGGATAAAATCCTTCCTGCCTCTCTCATAAGCTCGATCTCGTGTTCTGATTTAATTGTAACTGACATAGTATGCCTTCTTTCCTCATCTATTATAATGAATTTTTAGTCGTCGCGCCGACACGGCTGGAAATCCGCCGGTGTGATCTTATTTCTGATCCAGGATTGCACAGATATCCTTGAAGCCCTGCTCTAATCCTGTAGTTCCATCGATGACACGAAGGATGCCTTCGTTCTTATAATAATCGATCAACGGAGCTGTCTGCTCATGATAAACTTCCAGTCTTTTCTTTACTGTCTCCGGCTCATCGTCCTTACGGATCACAAGCTCTTTTCCGCATTTATCACAAATTCCCTCTTTCTTTGGAGGAATATTGACAATATGATAGGTTGCACCACATGAGCAGACTCTTCTGCCGCTCATTCTGTCGATAATGACCTGATCGTCAAGAGCGATCTCGATCGCATGATCAACCTTCTCGCCGGTAGCTGCCAGAGCCTTTGTCAAAGCCTCTGCCTGTGGGATTGTTCTTGGAAATCCATCCAGTACATAACCGTTCTTGGCATCGTCCTGATGAATTCTGTCAACAACGAGATCACAGGTAAGCTCATCCGGAACAAGCTCGCCGGCATCCATATAACCCTTTGCTTTCTTTCCAAGCTCTGTACCGTTTTTGATATTCTCACGGAAAATATCACCGGTGGAAATATGAGGAATGCCATACTTCTCTGAAATCTTGCCAGCGTGTGTTCCTTTTCCGGCACCAGGTGCCCCCAACATAATAATCTTCATGAATATATTCTCCTTTCACTTACATCATACCCTTTACATCTTAAAAAAAGACGTCCATAGAATATGATACCCCAAGGTGGTTTATTTTTCAACCGTTTTTTACGGCATTCTACGGCACTTCTGTATAACACGATAGGAAATGATCATCTTTCCTTTTCCTCCCAGGTGCGTTCACTGATAATATACCTCGGTCTGTGCTTTACTTCCATATAGATCTTGCCAATATACTCTCCCAATACACCGAGACAGATGAGCTGCACACCACCGATAAAGCAGATAATGCTGATGGTACTTGCCCAGCCCACTACACTGTTTTTCATGAATACCATCACAAAAGTCCAAATGATCGCCAGAAAACTGAGAACGGATATAAATGTACCAAGCCCGGTAATAATACGGATCGGCTTTATACTCAGGCTGGTAATACCGTCAAATGCCAACGCCAGCATTTTACGCAGAGGATAGTGACTTTCACCGGCAATACGCTCATGACGTTCATAATATACGCTGGTGCTTTTAAATCCGACCAAAGGAAACATTCCCCTTAAAAAAAGATTCACCTCTTTAAAATTGGCAAATTCCTGCAGCACTCTGGAAGATACCAAACGATAGTCCGCATGGTTAAAGACAACCTCTGCTCCCATCGCATACAGAAGCTTGTAAAAACTCTCTGCGGTAAATCTTTTGAAAAACGTGTCTGTTTCCCGTTTGCTGCGCACACCGTAAACAATCTCACATCCATCCAGATATGCATCCACCATATCATTCATGGCGTTGATATCATCCTGTCCGTCGCAGTCAATGGAGATCGTGATGTCTGCTTTGTCCTTCGCTTCCATCAGACCTGCCAGCACGGCATTCTGATGACCGCGGTTCCGGCTCTGGGATATCCCGATAAAATGTTCATCCTTCTGTGCCAGTTCGGTAATGATCTCCCAAGTGCGGTCTTTACTGCCGTCATTGACAAAAAGAACACGGCTTTCATCTGAAATCTTGCCCTTGTCTGCCAGCTCATTGATCTTTGCAAGAAATTCCCCACTGGTGATCGGAAGCACTTCTTCCTCATTGTAGCATGGTATGACTATATATAAGATTGGTTTCTCCATTTTGTACCTCATTTCCCCTATTAAAACAGATCTTATTTCAACAGACCCATCGTTCCAGTTATTTTAAATCTTTTTTATTATACCCAAAAATATCCATTGATACAATATGTGCAGCCACACAATTCCGAAAATAGTCCCCTTCTGACTACCGAAAAAGGCAGCCCGTGTGCGTTTTCTCTTCTTTCCCATATGTTATAGGCATTTCTATCTACAAAAAATCTCCCGCATCCGTACAGTGGCTGTGCACGGATACAGGAGATCCCGATTTACTCTTTTCGATGCTTGGGCAAAAGCCAGATAACACTTCACTTTCACCTCATACATATATCATCGCAAAAACTGCTGCAGTAATTACTCGCTGATAAAGCCTCTGTAATGACGAACCAGCATCTGTGACTCGATCTGCTTCAATGTCTCGATGACAACACCTACGATAATGATCATAGATGTACCACCGAAGGATACGTCTGCACCAAATGCACCGGATACAAAGATCGGAACGAAAGATGCAAAGGACAGACCAGCTGCACCAATAAAGATAATGCTGTTGAGTACATTGGTCAGATAATCCATCGTCGGCTTACCCGGACGGATACCCGGAATAAATCCACCCTGCTTCTTCATATTCATTGCAATCTCCTGTGGATTGAAGGTGATTGATGTATAGAAGTATGCAAAGAAGATGATCAATACAATATAAATAACAAGTCCTAAGGTATACTTGAACTCGCCCCAGCTCTCTAAATTACACCATGCGTTCTGATTCAGCACCTTCAGGAACTTCTGGAAAAGTGATGCCCCGGCACCGGATGCCGGCTGAATACCTGCAAAGTTTGCAATAACGATCGGCATAGAGAACAGGGATCCTGCAAAGATAACAGGGATAACACCTGCGGTGTTTACCTTCAGCGGAATGTGAGAAGACTGGCCACCAACAAGTTTACGACCTCTGGTCTTCTGAGAATACTGTACGCTGATTCTTCTCTCACCATCGGAAAGATAGATGATAAATACAACCATACCTACCAGTACGCCGATAATGATAACGGCAGCAAGCAGACTGTTTACTGTTGTTGTTGCGTTCTTAACGAACTTATTGAACAATGAGCTCATATCCTCCGGCATACGGGATACGATGTTGTATAACAGGATGATGGAGATACCATTTCCTACACCGTGCTCTGTAATCTGCTCACCAAGCCACATCAGAAGAGCAGAACCTGCTGTCATGGATACGATACAAACTGTGATGGATGTAAATGTTGCGCCACCGGTCAACAGACCCTGACTTGCAAAGCCGATCGCCATAGCAGCACTCTCCATCAGAGAAAGTGCAATTGTTACATATCTCGTGTACTCAGAGATTTTCTTTCTTCCCTCTTCGCCGTCCTTATGCAGCTCCTCGAGACGAGGAATTGCGATCGTAAGCAGCTGTAAGATAATGGAAGATGTGATATACGGTGTAATGTTCAGTGCGAAAATAGACATTTTCTCAAAGGAACCACCGGTCAACTGATTAAAGAAATCCAGGGAGTTCTGATCTGCGAACCACTGTGAAATGTAGTCGGCATCTACACCCGGGATTGGAAGCTGGCATCCGATACGCACTACAACAAGGATGAAGAGTGTGTAAAGGATCTTTTTTCTCAAATCCTTAATCTTAAATGCATTGCGGACTGTTTCGAACATCCTTAGATCACCTCAGCTTTTCCACCAAGAGCTTCGATCTTCTCAGCAGCACTCTTACTGAATGCATTTACCTGAACTGTGAGCTTCTTAGTTAATTCTCCATTTCCGAGTATCTTAACTCCATCCTTAGGATTACTGATAACACCTGCCTCAAGCAAAGAAGCTACAGTAACGACTGCACCATCTTCAAACTTGTTAAGCTTATCTACATTGATTGCAACGATTTCCTTAGAGTTGATGTTTGTGAAACCTCTCTTAGGAATACGTCTGTACAGTGGCATCTGACCACCCTCGAAACCTGGACGTGGTGCGCCTGAACGAGCCTTCTGACCCTTATGTCCCTTACCTGCTGTCTTACCGTTTCCTGATCCATGTCCACGGCCTCTTCTGAAATTGTTGCTCTGCTTTGAGCCTTCTGCTGGTCTGAGTGTTGATAAATTCATTGTAATTACCTCCTGATAATAAATACTAACGGGCTGCGCGCTTCCCCGGTCATTTTGCGGATTGACCGATTCCGACGCAGGGTATGACCAATACCCCTTAAATGAGAACGGTAATCTCATTTACCCTCGCAATTGTTACATGTGTCTGTAAAATGACACATCATATACTATAACACAATCTTTTCGAAAAGAAAAGACCTGATCAAAAAAAATGCCTCATAATTATGAGACATTTCTTTCGTTTGACATATATCCTGTTTAGATCTCTTCTACCTTTACAAGATGCTTTACATGCCAGATCATTCCTCTGACAGCATCATTGTCAGGAAGCTCAACAGACTTATTGAGTTTCTTTAAGCCAAGAGCTTCTACTGTTGCACGATGCTTTGGAATGGCACCGATCGTAGATTTCACTAATGTAACCTTTAACTTTCCTGCCATTTTGATCCTCCTTTTAGCCTAACAGCTCTTCTACAGAAATACCACGAGCCTTTGCAACTTCCTCAGGAGTCTTAAGGTTCTTAAGTCCCTCGATTGCTGCAAGTACAACGTTCTGCTTGTTGTTTGAACCAAGAGACTTTGTACGAATGTTCTTGTATCCTGCAAGCTCAAGTACGGCACGCGCCGGACCACCGGCGATAATTCCAGTACCTTCTGGAGCCTTCTTAATCAATACAGATGCACTGCCGAACTTACCATTGAAGTCATGTGGCACACTTCCGTTCTCATCGATAGGAACTTCAACAAGGTTCTTCTCTGCAGCTTCTTTTCCTTTACGGATAGCCTCAGGAATCTCTGTGGCCTTACCCAGACCAGCACCTACATGTCCGTTCTTATCGCCAACTACTACTAATGCAGTAAATCTCATATTACGTCCACCCTTAACTACCTTGGTTACACGCTTAATCGTTACTACATTATCTTCCAGCTCACCTAACTGGCTTGGGTCAATAATTGTACGTTTCATGAGTTCTCCTCCTAATCTTAGAAATTCAAGCCTGCTTCTCTGGCTGCCTCAGCCAAAGCTTTTACCTTGCCCTGATATACAAAACCGCCACGGTCAAATACTACTGTGTTAATTCCTTTATCTAAAGCTTTCTTGGCGATGATCTCACCAAGCTTTGCTGCTGCATCTACGTTATTTGTCTTCTCAAGACCGTCCTTCACATCTTTCTGAAGGGTAGAAGCGAAAACCAGAGTATTTCCTACGGTATCATCAATAACCTGTGCGTACATATGATTATTGCTTCTAAATACAGCTAAACGTGGTCTCTCGGCTGTGCCTGAAAGACGATTACGAACCTTCATGTGTTTCTTCACACGAACATCACTTCTTGACTGCTTTTTAATCATCGTATTTTCACTCCTTTATATTATTTCTTACCGGTCTTACCAACCTTACGTCTGATTACTTCATCAGCATACTTAATACCCTTACCCTTATAAGGCTCCGGAGCTCTCTTTTCTCTGATTTCAGCAGCGTATTGGCCAACCTTTTCCTTGTCGATTCCCTTAACAACCAGTGTGTTAGCGTCCTCAACTACAACTTCGATTCCTTCAGGATCTTCCATCTCTACCGGATGAGAGTATCCCAGGGACAGCGTAAGAAGCTTTCCCTTCTTTACAGCTCTGTAACCAACACCGTTAACTTCGAGCTTCTTCTCATATCCCTCTGTTACACCAACAACCATGTTGTTGATCAGAGTTCTTGTAAGACCATGGAGAGATTTCATCTTCTTGAGATCGTTTGGACGGTTAACGATGATCTCGTCTCCCTCTTTCTTGATCTCCATCTCTGCCGGAAGCACTCTCTCAAGTGTTCCCTTTGGTCCCTTTACAGTCACTTTATTATTTTCTGCAATATCAACTGTTACACCAGCCGGTACCGCGATAGGCATTTTTCCGATTCGTGACATGCCGTGCACCTCCATATTCTTGGTTTAATGGGTGGCTGACTATCTGGTATGACTACCAGATAAATGCCAGTACTTCACCGCCAACGTTTTCTTTTCTAGCTTCCTTGTCTGTCATTACACCCTTGTTGGTAGAAATGATAGCAATTCCAAGTCCTCCAAGAACCTTTGGAAGCTCATCTTTGCCAGCATAAACTCTAAGACCCGGCTTAGAAATTCTCTTGAGACCGGTAATAATCTTGTCGTTCTTGTCTGCGCCATATTTTAATGTGATATGAATTGTCTTGATCCCGTCAACTTCATTCACGTCAAACTTCTTGATATAACCCTCTTTGAGAAGGATCTCTGCGATAGAGATCTTCATCTTTGAGCTTGGTACATCTACTGTATCATGCTTTGCAGTGTTCGCATTACGGATTCTTGTAAGCATATCTGCAATTGGATCGCTCGTCATCATCTTGTTTTACCTCCTTACCAGCTTGCTTTCTTCACGCCTGGGATCTGTCCCTTGTATGCTAATTCACGGAAGCAAATTCTGCAGATTCCGTATTTTCTTAAATAAGCATGTGGGCGACCACAAATTCTGCAACGACTATATTCTCTTGTAGAGAACTTTGCCTTACGCTGCTGCTTAACTTTCATAGAAGTCTTAGCCATGAGATTCCCTCCTTACTTCTTGAATGGCATACCGAACTGTGCCAATAATTCACGAGCTTCTTCATCAGTCTCAGCGGTAGTTACAACGATAATGTCCATACCTCTGACCTTGTCAACCTTATCATACTCGATCTCAGGGAAGATCAGCTGCTCCTTAATACCGAGAGCGTAGTTTCCTCTACCATCGAATGCATTCGGGTTAACACCTCTAAAGTCACGAACTCGTGGCAGTGCGAGGTTTACAAGACGATCCAGGAACTCATACATTTTCTCACCACGGAGTGTTACCTTACATCCGATTGGCATTCCCTCACGAATCTTGAAGTTTGCGACAGAATTCTTTGCCTTTGTTGTAACGGCCTTCTGACCTGTGATCTTTTCCAAATCAGCAATTGCAGAATCCAAAATCTTGGAGTTCTCTTTTGCTTCGCCGACACCCATATTTACTACGATCTTCTCGAGCTTAGGTACCTGCATTATATTCTGATAACCAAATTTCTTGGTCATTGCATCAACGATTTCGTTGTTATACATTTCTTTTAAACGAGCCACGTTAGATTGCCTCCTTTCCAGTTATTAGTCGATTACTTCACCTGTTGCTTTTGCGTAGCGGACCTTCTTGCCATCCTCTACCTTAAAGCCAACACGGGAAACCTTTCCCTTGCTCACATACATTACGTTTGAAATATCCAGAGGAGCTGACTTCTGAACGATGCCGCCCTGAGGATTTGCCTGATTTGGCTTTGTATGCTTTGTTACCTGGTTGATTCCCTCGATAATAACCTTGCCATCCTTAACGGATGTTACTTTGCCCTCACGGCCTTTATCTTTACCGGCGATTACTTTTACGGTATCGCCTTTTTTAATCTTACTTGTTGCCATTGTCGATACCCTCCTTATAATACTTCCGGTGCTAATGAAACAATTTTCATGAACTGCTTATCTCTCAACTCTCTTGCGACTGGTCCAAAGATACGTGTACCTCTTGGTGTCTTGTCGTCACGGATGATAACGGCTGCATTCTCATCAAACTTGATGTAGGATCCATCAGGACGACGAGTGCTGTTTACTGTACGAACTACAACAGCCTTAACGACATCACCCTTCTTTACAACACCGCCTGGTGTTGCATCTTTTACAGAAGCAACGATGACGTCACCGATACTTGCATATCTTCTGGTTGAACCACCCATAACTCTGATACAAAGAAGCTCTTTAGCACCTGTATTATCAGCTACTTTCAGTCTTGATTCCTGCTGTATCATAATTACCTCCATATTCTGCCGTCTAATACCCGGCTCACAATTATTTTGCTTTCTCGATAACCTCTACCAGTCTCCATCTCTTGTCCTTAGACAAAGGTCTGGTCTCCATTACTCTTACTCTGTCACCGATCTTGCATGTATTCTCCTCATCATGAGCTTTCAGCTTACGAGTTCTCTTGATGATCTTGTTATAAAGTGGATGCTTTACGTTATCAACTACTGCAACAACGATTGTCTTATCCATCTTATCACTTACTACTTTACCTACACGAGTCTTTCTAAGATTTCTCTCCACGATCGTGTCCTCCTTTCCATAGGGCTTCTATCAAATGAATTAGTTCTGGGATGCGAGCACTGTCTGAATTCTTGCGATATTCTTCTTTACTTCCTTAATACGGCTCGTATTGTCCAGCTGATTTGTTGCATTCTGGAACTTCAGATTGAAAAGCTCTTTCTTTGCAGCAACTAAATCTTCATTTAATTCTGTAACGGACTTACTCCTCAACTCTTCCATAAACTGCTTACTCTTCACTGCCCGCACCTCCTTCTAAGTCTGCACGAGATACGACCTTACATTTAACAGGCAACTTGTGAGTTGCAAGACGTAAAGCCTCTCTTGCTACCTCTTCTGATACACCTGAAATCTCGAACATTACACGACCAGGTTTTACAACAGCTACCCAGTACTCCAGCGCACCTTTACCTTTACCCATTCGAGTCTCGGCAGGAGTCTTTGTTACTGGCTTGTCAGGGAAAATTTTGATCCAAACTTTACCACCACGCTTAATATAACGTGTCATCGCAATACGGGCTGCCTCAATCTGGTTGGATTTGATCCATGCCGGCTCTAAAGCCACGATACCAAAATCACCGTTTGTGATCTTGTTTCCTCTGAGCGCTTTTCCTGTCATTCTACCGCGGAACTGCTTGCGATGTTTTACTCTCTTTGGCATTAACATTATTTATCGCTCCCTTCCTTTTTGTTATTCTTGGTTGGAAGAACTTCACCATGGTAAACCCATACCTTAACACCAACCTTACCATAAGTTGTGTCAGCCTCAGCGAAGCCATAATCAATATCTGCACGAAGTGTCTGAAGAGGAATTGTTCCCTCGCTGTAGAACTCTGTACGAGCCATATCAGCACCGCCCAGACGTCCGGAGCAAGATGCCTTCACACCCTTTGCGCCTGTCTTCATCGTTCTGCCCATTGCAGACTTCATTGCACGACGGAAGGAGATACGATTCTCAAGCTGCTGCGCAATATTCTCTGCTACTAACTGCGCATGGCTGTCCGGATTCTTGATGTCCATGATCTTGATATCCAATGCAACCTTGCGATCTAAAACCTTTAATAACTCTTTCTTCAGGTTCTCAATCTCAGCACCGCCCTTACCGATTACGAATCCAGGCTTTGCTGTGTGAATGATAACTCTTACTTTATCTGTCGGTCTCTCAATCTCGATCTTTGAAATACCAGCGCTGTATAATTTCTTCTTTACAAATTCTCTGATCTTGTAGTCCTCTACAAGATAGTCTGCAAATTTGTCCTCTGCAAACCAATTGGAATCCCAGTCACTGATAACACCGACTCTTAAACCATGAGGATTAACCTTCTGTCCCATTTTAATCTCCTTTCACAGATCAAAAATTCTGATCTGAAGCAAACTTATGATTAGCGCTCGTTGAGAACGATCGTGATGTGGCTCATTCTCTTCTCAATACGGTATGCTCTACCCTGCGCTCTTGGTTTGATTCTCTTCATTGTCGGTCCTTTATTTGCATAACACTCTTCAATGTACAAATTCTCAGGATTCATACCATTGTTGTTCTCAGCATTTGCAACTGCAGACTGTAATAACTTTAAGATAATGCTGGACGCATATCTTGGATTATATGTCAAAATACCGATTGCTGTCTCTACATCTTTGCCTCTGATGGCATCTAACACATAACAAGCCTTCTGAACTGAAACTCTTGCATAAGATAACTTAGCTGAAGGTCTGGTGTCTTTCTGGTTCTCATTTCTCTCTCTCTTAATCTGAGATCTATGCCCCTTAGCCATTTGTGAAGCCTCCTTTCGATTCTCTGTTAATTTATCTCTCCGCTGTCATCAATGACTAACGGCCCTTCTTCTCGTCCTTACCGTGACCTCTGTAGGTTCTGGTAGCTACGAACTCGCCGAGCTTGTGTCCTACCATATCCTCAGTTACATATACAGGTACATGCTTTCTACCGTCATGTACAGCAAATGTTAAACCTACGAATGATGGGAAAATAGTGGAACGACGAGACCATGTTTTGATCACTGCCTTATCACCGGATGCGACTGCAGCGTCTACCTTCTTTAAAAGGCTTGCATCAGCGAAAGGTCCTTTTTTTAATGAACGTGCCATTGTATCCTCCATTCTGCCTTAACGGCTAATCCAATCTTCAAATAGACTGCTCCGGCTGATTATTTCGCCAAAGCCTTTCCGTCTCTTCTTCTTACGATCAGTTTATTTGACTTATTGTTCTTCTTACGTGTCTTTAAGCCAAGTGCAGGCTTGCCCCAAGGAGTACATGGACCCGGACGGCCGATACCTGTCTTACCTTCACCACCACCGTGTGGATGGTCGTTAGGGTTCATAACGGAACCACGAACAGTAGGTCTGATACCCATGTGACGCTTACGTCCTGCCTTACCGATGTTTACAAGTGCATGCTCACCGTTTCCTACAACACCGATTGTTGCACGGCATACGATAGGAACCATTCTCATCTCACCAGAAGGAAGACGAAGTGTTGCATACTTACCTTCCTTAGCCATCAGCTGTGCACTGTTACCAGCGGAACGAACAAGCTGACCACCTTTTCCAGGGTAAAGCTCAATGTTGTGAACCTGAGAACCTACCGGAATGTTCTGAAGTGGAAGTGCGTTTCCTACTGCGATCTCTGCCTCAGGACCGTTCATGATCTTCTGACCAACCTTCAGTCCCTCCGGAGCGAGGATATATGCTTTCTGACCATCTGCATAGCTGATCAGTGCGATATTTGCTGTTCTGTTTGGATCGTACTCAATTGTCTTAACAGTAGCTGGAATACCATCCTTATTTCTCTTGAAATCGATAATTCTGTATTTTCTTCTTGATCCGCCACCACGATGTCTTACAGTGATCTTACCCTGTGCATTACGTCCGGCGTTCTTCTTTAAAGACACGGTCAAAGACTTCTCAGGAGTTGTAGCTGTGATCTCAGCACGATCCATTGTTGTCATATGTCTTCTGGAAGGTGTATATGGGTTAAATGTTTTAATTCCCATGACATTTTCTCCTTTCAAATACTTATATTTGATCCGCCCGATAGGTTTTCCAGGCGATTTAGGTCTTACTCAGATCTTACAGTCCCTCAAAGATCTCGATATCCTTGCTGTCCTCTGTAAGCTGTACAATCGCTTTCTTATACTTAGCTGTCTTTCCCTGAGTTCTTCCACGGCGGCGGGTTTTACCGTCACAGTTCATTGTGTTTACCTTTGAAACCTTTGTACCGTCGAAAAGCTTCTCAACAGCTTCCTTAACCTGGCTCTTTGTAGCATCAGGATGAACAGCGAATGTGTACTTTTTCTCTTCCATAGATGCCATAGACTTCTCAGTCACGATCGGCTTCTGGATAACATCATAATATTTCAAATCTGCCATTATGCGTACACCTCCTCAATCTTTGCTACAGCGCTCTTTGTGATGATGATCGTATCATACTTCAGAATGTCGTATACGTTGATTGCGTTAGAGTAAACTGTTCTGACACCGGCGATGTTTCTTGCAGAAACTTCTACGTTATCATTATCCTCACCGTCAAGAACAACGAGTGCTTTGTTTACCTTTAATGCATCAAGAACGCCTACCATTTTCTTTGTCTTGATCTCATCAAACTTCAGAGAATCCATTACGAAGAATTTCTCCTCATTTACCTTTGTTGTCAGTGCAGACTTAAGTGCACCGGCCTTCTCTTTCTTATTCATCTTGAATGAATAATCTCTCGGTGTTGGAGCAAATACAACTCCACCGCCTGTCCACTGTGGAGATCTTGTGGAACCCTGTCTCGCATGACCTGTTCCCTTCTGTCTCCATGGCTTTCTTCCGCCACCGCTTACCTCAGAACGTGTCTTAGCTTTCTGGGTACCCTGACGTTTATTTGCAAGCTGTAATACAACAGCCATATGCATCAAATGCTCATTTACATCAACAGCGAATACGCTATCGTTAAGATCAAGCTTTCCAACTTCGCTGCCTTCCATATTATAAACAGATACGTTAGCCATCTGTGTGTTCCTCCTTTCCAAAAGAATTATTTAGCAGTTTTAACGCTTTCCTTGATGGTCACAACAGATTTCTTTGGTCCGGGAACAGCTCCCTTAACCAGGATCAGATTCTGCTCTGCGTCTACGCGAACGATTTCAAGGTTCTGGATCGTTCTCTTAACGCCACCCATCTGACCAGGCATCTTCTTGCCCTTGAATACACGGCTAGGATCAGAACAAGCACCATTGGAACCTGCATGTCTGTGGAACTTGGAACCATGTCCCATAGGTCCTCTGTGAAGACCATGTCTCTTGATGGCACCCTGGAAACCTTTTCCCTTTGTAGTGCCGCTTGCGTCGATCTTGTCTCCGGCTTCAAAAATATCAGCCTTGATCTCCTGACCAAGTGTGTACTCCTCAGCGTTCTCAAACTTAAACTCTTTCAGATATCTTTTTCCGGATACTCCAGCCTTTGCGAAGTGTCCCTGAAGAGGCTTGTTTACGCCATGACTTCTCTTTACTTCCTTCTTACCTGTAGAATCCTTGCTGATAACCTTATCCTTCTTATCAACATATCCTACCTGTACTGCACTGTACCCATCATTTTCAACTGTCTTTACCTGTGTTACGAAGCAAGGACCTGCCTGAAGTACAGTAACCGGAGTTAATACTCCGTTCTCGTTGAAGATCTGTGTCATACCGACCTTCGTTGCTAAAATAGCTTTCTTCATAATGTTGCACCTCCTGTTAATCTACAGCGGAATACGATTGGCGCACGCAGTGTTTACTGCCGGTTGGAATCGTATTCATCCTAGACGGTCTATAATGTGCAAGTTTGATTCAAAAAACTTCGTTTATATAAACCCTAAGGACTTTCTCTTTAAAAAATCTTACTTTTCCTTCATCTTGAGCTGTACAGCTACACCGGAAGGAATCTCCATCTTTGTTAATGCTTCGATGGTCTTCTGTGTTGGAGCGATAACATCAATCAGTCTCTTGTGAGTTCTCTGCTCAAACTGCTCTCTGGAATCTTTGTACTTGTGAACCGCACGAAGAATTGTAACTACTTCCTTCTTTGTAGGAAGAGGTACCGGACCGCTTACATTAGCGCCAGTCTTCTTTGCTGTCTCAATAATCTTCCCAGCAGCATGATCAATCTGATTGTGGTCATACGCCTTCAGTGTAATTCTCATTACGTTAGCCATAAAAAAAGCCGCCTCCTTTTCGCACTTTTGCGAGCAAACTGATCTGATTGGCATCGAATCATGCTCGTTGTAATAGCGCAACAAGTGGTGACTGTACACTTATCCGGGTGTGTCCTGTTGAATCACATCGGGTAACGCAGGACTTCCCCTTCTGTTTCTATCTGCTTTCGCAGAATGTTAAATTGGTACAGTGACTTGTCGCCAGTTTCCTAACTTGACATTCGCTCCACGGAAAACCTGTCATTCGTTACCAGATGACAGCAACCTCACGCTTCACAGCTATCAATGTCACAGCATTTGCTATTGTATCAAGATTTCACGGGGTTTTCAAGGACTTTTTTTATTTTTTTTGTATTTTTTACTTTTTCTATGTTTTGCACAAAAAATACTGCCACCAGAAACTTCTGTTGTCAATTTGCACAACTTCATTTCAAGTGACAGTATCCAACCCTTTATAAGCGGTCAAACTTTCCGGCTTCGCCGGTCAGCTTTTCTGCGATCTCTTTATTTTCCTGCATCTGGCTTGCGATCTCGCCCATTCCCTGTACCAGCGCCGTGGTATTGGTTGCCGCAGATCCTACACCCTTGGCACTTTCATCCACCGCAGCACTGATCCCCTGGATGGCTCTTGTGATATTGTCCACCAGGATCTGTACCTCGTCTGCCATCTGATGGAAACGTGTGACGATCTCATCGACGTGAACTGCATCCTTTTTGTACTGGGCACCAGAATCCACAAATCCGTCATAATCTGTAGAAATATCCTCCATTACATAGGAAGCGATTGTTCTGGACTGCTCTGTCAGTTCCTCTACCGCGCTTACAACCACCTGATTGATATTCTGGATATTATTGGCTGCCTTCCGGCTCTCTGCTGCCAGGTTGCTGATCTCATCTGCGACAACAGCAAAACCTTTTCCGGCCTCTCCCGCTCTCGCTGCCTCAATCGCAGCATTCAGTGCCAGCAGATTGGTCTGACTGGATATATTCAGAATTTCATCGGTCAGTTCATTGACAGTCTCTACACTCTTGCTGCCTTCAATGGCTTCCTCCAGCTTTTTGATAATGTCATTTACCACCACACTGGTATTTTTCTTAGTTTCCACAGCAGTGGATTCCAACTTCTCCGCGCGTTCTCTCATTTTCCCGGCATAATCCTGAAGTTCCTTGGAAGCTCCCGCCAGCTCAACGATATTACCATTGACATCTGTAGCATTTTCACTGATATTGGAGACGGTAGAAGAAATCTCCTGCATAGAGGCCGCCAGCTGTTCCATCAAAGCAGAAATATCTGCGGAGCTGTCATTAGCCGTCGTAACATGGTCGGACACATTCCCCACGATTTCCTCCAGACTAGTGGCACTGGTGGTGATCTCTTTCATAATGTTCTGGAGCGTTTCCAGGAACACATTGATACCAGTGGCGATCTTGCCCATCTCATCCCGGCTGTCTACAGAGATTCTCTCGGTCAGATCCCCATGTCCCGACTGTACATCATCAATGACCTTAGACAACTTACTGTCAATCCTGCCAAGAGGAAGACTGATGCTGCGGTGACTGATCGTAACACCCAGTACATCCACAATGACACCAAGGATCAAAAGGATCACCACCATAAAGATAGAGGAATTATACTTGACCTTCTGCTTTGAGATTGCCGACTCCATCCCCTCTTTGTTGCTCTTAACCATATCACTGATCTCATCAGAGATCGTCTTCCCCAATGTGCTCAGAGTGTCATTGGCGAGATCTTCCGCCTCATCATTCCGCTTCTTTTCGCTTAAGCGTACCGCCAGTTCAAAGCTTGCAAGGTATTTCTCGTAATCACTTTCAAACTGTTGGAACTGCTCTTTCTCTTTTTCACTCTGCATCATTTCTTCATACTCAATATTGGCTCCCTGGATATCACTGCGCAGGGAACTTGCCTCTACCGCCAGTTCTTCCATGGAAGCTTTGTCCTCTGCCAGGCAATGAGCATAAACTACCCGGTGAAGAGATTGAAAGTCCTCTGCAATCTCTCCCAGCTTACTGATATTCTGTGCATAACGATCTGATATCATCTGACTGGCACGAAGCATCCCCTTTAATTGGCCAAGACAAAGAATACCACACAGCAAAAGCATAGCTCCAAGCATAGTGATTGGCAGCATGACCTTCCATTTTACAGAATTCTTATCTATTTTAATAGATCCTTTTTTCGGCATCGAAAATCCGGACTTCGGCATTTTCATTTTCGGTATGTTTGGTTTAAATTTTCTCATTTTCATTTCGGTGTCCTCCACTTCTCATTTGTTGAAAACGGAGACAGGCACCCCCGTCTCCGTTCCATGGTGTATATTGTGAATTCACCTTCTCCATTTATAGCGGTTTGCACCGCTTCACGATCTTCCTCCCTGATCCCCAAAAAACCTGAGAGCTGTCATTCAGACCGCTGTGCTGCCGGTCTCGTCTTCCTCCAGCACACTCTCATACCTTTCCAAAATTATATTTTGGATCATCTCCCTCGTTTCCGAATTGATCGGATGGGCAATGTCACGATATTCTCCATCTCCTGCGCGTCTGCTCGGCATCGCAATAAAAAGACCTTTTTCTCCTTCGATCACCTTAATGTCGTGAACAACAAACTCTCCATCAAGAGTAATCGAAACGATTGCTTTCATTTTGCCTTCCTTTGCAATCTTGCGGATACGCACATCTGTTATCTGCATGTTTGAAACCTCCTTTGATTCCAGACAATATTGTTATTAATTAGGAAAAACTCTCCTGTACTTATCCTGCGTCCGGCATCAAAGTGCATAACGCTCATTTTTCTCGATCACAATGCGGATCTGTCCATTTTCGCCAACATACTCTGTATTTGCACGAATGGTATCTCTGCTTTCTACGATACAATTCTCAATATGTGTATTGTCGCCAATGTAAACATCATTCAAAATGATCGAATTTTTGATGACACAATTATTCCCAACATATACCTCTTTGAATAAAATGGAATCCTCCACCTGTCCATTGATGATGCATCCACTGGATACAAGACTGTTTTTCACATCGGATCCTGCATTATACTTTGCTGGTGGCAGATCCTGTACCTTGGAATATACATCCGGATACTGCTTAAAGAAGTAATCACGGATCTCCGGTTTCAGGAAATCCATATTAGTACGGAAGTAAGATTCCACAGAAGAAATATTACTCCAATAGGTATCCAGTTTGTATGCATAAATCTTTTTGATGTCCTTATAACGGATCAGGATATCCTTCACGAAATCATATCTCTCCTCCTGATCAGCCTTCTCGATCAGTTCGATCAACAGACGGCGGCGTACTATATAAATACCTGCAGACACCTGCTGTCCCTTTGCCTGGATCGGCTTCTCCTCGAAGCTTGTGATACGTCCGTCCATATCGGTAGAAACAATACCAAAACGGCTCGGATCATCCTTTTCATTCATATCCGTTGTTACTACAGTAAAATCTGCCTTCTTAGCGATGTGATACTCCAGGACTTTATTGTAGTCCATTTTGTATACACCATCTCCGGATGCAATAACAACATATGGCTCATGGCTGCTCTTCAGAAATCCGATGTTCTGTGCGATTGCATCTGCAGTACCCCGGTACCAGTAACTGTTGTCCGGTGTAGTGGTAGGAGTGAATACATATAAGCCACCCTGCTTTCTACCAAAATCCCACCATTTTGAAGAATTCAAATGCTCATTCAGCGACTTTGCATTATATTGCGTAAATACAGCCACCTTCTGGATATGCGAATTCGTCATGTTACTCAATGTAAAGTCAATGCTTCGGAAGCTGCCGGCGATTGGCATAGCTGCAATCGCTCTCTTGTTGGAAAGCTCTTTCATACGGCTGCTATTACCACCAGCTAATACAATACCTATCGCTCTCATTCTCTGTCACCTACCTTAATCAAAGTCTCACCGCCGTCTAAAAGACCATTCGGATAATCTGCCGGCTCTGTAATGCCGGAAATTGCTGTGTTCTTTCCAATCTTAACGCCGTCCGGAATCACAGAATCCTCTCCGATGGTTACCAGACCAAACGCATAAACACTCGGTTTTACTTTGTTTTCCTTCTCCTCACCGACACCAAGCTCGCAGTTCTTACCAACGGTAACTCCCTCTGCAATAATTGCCTTGTCCACGATTGTCCCTGCACCGATCGTCGTAGAACTCATAATGATGGAATCCCTCACCACAGCTCCCTCTTCGATCGTGACACCACAGCCGATGACGGAATTATGTACTTCACCGTAAATCTCACAGCCTTCACCGATGATCGCCTTGTCCACAACGGCATCCTTCGCAATATACTGCGGCGGAATACGATCACTCTTGGTATAGATCTTCCAGAACTCCTCATAAAGATTAAATACAGGGATCAGATCGATCAGCTCCATATTGGACTCCCAATATGAACCCAGAGTTCCTACATCCTTCCAGTATCCATTGTACTCATACGCAAAGATACGCTTGCCCTGCTCATGGCAATACGGAATAATATGCTTACCAAAGTCACATGCCGGCTGATCCTTTAACTTGATCAACGCATCTCGCAGAACAGGCCATGAGAAAATATAAATTCCCATAGATGCAAGATTACTGCGTGGATGCTCCGGTTTCTCCTCAAATTCCTGGATCTTTTTATGCTCATCCGTAATAACCACACCAAAACGACTCGCCTCTTCCAGTGGAACAGGAATGGTCGCTAACGTAACATCTGCATTGTTGGCTTTATGGAAGTCAAGCATAACCTCGTAATCCATTTTGTAAATATGATCTCCACCCAGAATAAGCACATAGTCAGGATTGTACTGCTCCATATATCGTAAGTTCTGATATATCGCATTGGCAGTTCCTGTATACCACTCACTGCTGGTGCTCTTCTCATATGGCGGCAGAATGGAAACACCGCCGACATTTCTGTCCAGATCCCACGGAATACCAATTCCGATGTGAGTGTTCAGACGCAACGGCTGATACTGAGTCAGAACTCCAACTGTATCTACCCCCGAATTAATACAGTTACTTAATGGAAAGTCGATAATACGATACTTACCACCAAATGAAACTGCAGGCTTTGCAACATCTGCTGTGAGTACTCCAAGACGAGAGCCCTGACCACCTGCCAGTAACATTGCAATCATTTCTTTCTTTATCACGATATCACCCCTTGTTGTTCAGAATAATTGTATTATAACACACTTTTCATAAATTGGGAATAAATTTGACAAATAATTTGACAATTTTTTCTATTTTTTAGATAATTTGACTAATTTTTACCGGATTATTACAATTCACCTCCTTTTCGGGACAAAAAAATGCACAACACCCCCGAATATTTTCATAGAATAACAGATTAAATCCTTTTTTCCATTTCCTCCCCCTATAAATATCCAATAAAGGAATTGTAATTTTCCCCCTATTCGTTATAATAAATGAAGAACATTATATATTATATATAGAAGAAAGGCGTGGTTTTTATTATGTATCAGATCGACTTTAACCATCCGGCAAATGTATATTTCATCGGAATCGGCGGTATCAGCATGAGCGGATTTGCCCAGCTTCTCCACGATTACGGTTTCCGGGTACATGGCTCCGATGCCCACGAAAGCAAGATTACAAAACATCTGGAGTCACTCGGTATCCATATAATATATGGCCAGTCCAAAGAAAATATTACCGGCGACATCGACTTTGTTGTTTACACGGCAGCGATCCATCCGGACAATCCGGAGTTCAAGGCTGCAAAAGAAATGGGGCTTCCTATGATGGAGCGTGCCGAAATGGTGGGACAGGTAATGAAAAATTACCAAAATGCCATTGCGATCTCCGGCACCCATGGCAAGACAACCACTACCTCCATGGTATCCCATATCTTCCTGGAGGCACAGAAGGATCCGACGATATCCGTGGGCGGTATCCTGAAAGCGATCGACGGCAATATCCGCGTCGGACATTCTCAGGATTTTATCACCGAAGCCTGTGAATATACCAACAGCTTCCTGAAATTCCACCCAACAGCCGGTATTATCCTGAATATTGATGCAGATCATCTGGATTTCTTCAAGGATATCAACGATATCCGTCATTCTTTCCGCCGCTTTGCTGAGCTGATCCCGGAGCATGGTGTCCTTATTGTAAACGGCGAGATTCCGGATCTGGCAGAGATCACAGAAGGGCTCGCCTGTCAGGTGATCACATTCGGCCTTACAAGCGACTGCGATTATTTTGCCGATAATATTTCCTTTGACGAGCATGGCTATGGTCATTTCGATCTGATCCATAACGGTGTCAAAGAGTCCTCTATCGCTCTCCATGTCATTGGCCGCCACAATGTCGCCAATGCACTGTCTGCCATTGCACTTGCACAGTATTATCATATGGATATGGCTTCTATCAAGAAGGGACTTCTGGCATTTGAGGGCACAGAGCGCCGCTTCGAGCTGAAAGGATCCTTCAACGGGGTAACCGTGGTGGACGATTATGCACATCATCCGACAGAGATCACAGCGACCCTGACCGCTGCGCAGAAATATCCACATAAACACCTGTGGTGCGTATTCCAGCCACATACTTATTCCCGCACCCGTGCCCTGTTAAAGGAGTTTGCACAGGCTCTGTCCCAGGCAGAAAATATCGTTCTGGCGGATATTTACGCTGCCAGAGAAGACGATCCGGGCGATATTTCTTCCCGCACACTGCAGGAGGAGATCAAAAAACTCGGAAAAGATGCTTATTATTTTCCGTCCTTTGAGGAGATCGAAAAATTTTTATCAGAAAAATGTATCAACGGTGACTTGTTGATAACTATGGGCGCCGGTAACGTCGTATCCATCGGAGAAGATCTCGTTCAAAAATAAGTTATCCACATTATCCACAATTTTTTGTCAAAAACTGTCGACAAATATTGTGGATAATTTTTGTTTATAAAACCCAGAGATTCACAGGGATTTCACGAATCTCTTCCACATTATTCACATTATCCACAATCAAGAATCCACAGAAACCCACTGTTTATCGGTGTTTGCAAGTTTTTTTCTTTGTGTTATTATAGGATACAGATTTGAGAAACAAGGCAGTTTTCTTATTAAAATTAACTGCTCAGAACGGAGGATTTTCATGGATAATATACTGCTATGCTCCAACCATATACCGCTGGTCACATCCATTCACAATACATTTATCGAGAAATATATGCTTCGGGCAAACGGAAGCTATGTCAAGGTATACCTTTACCTTTCCAAATGCATTCAGGCGGGCGAGGAGGATCTATCAATCTCCTCTCTGGCCGATCAGATGGAAAATACAGAGAAGGACGTGATCCGTGCATTAAATTACTGGGAGAAGCAGGGATTGATGCGGATTGCACGAAGTGAGGACGGAGCAGATATTTTGGGGATAGATGTGCTTAATCCGGATGAAACACTGCCGGTTCAGAATGCACTGCATTCTCCTGCTGGTGTTTCCACCGATTCTAAGAATACTTCCAATACATCCATCAGCAAAACCGTGTCCTCCCGCAGGGACGGACATGCTTCATTGGAACCAGCTGCGTCAGACAGCCACCCTGCCACCAAAGACAGCTCTGACAGCCACGTAAAGACTTCTGAACCGAAACAGGAGCATCCCAAAACTGCTCCTGTGACAAAGACGGAGACAGCCACCTCATCGTCTGCCTTTACTGCAGAGGTGAAACCGGAACGAAACCGTAAAACCATTCAGGTGACTACAGAGCAGATGAATCGTCTGGCAGATAATGATGACTTCTGCTGGACCTCCAACGTGGTAGAAAGCTATCTTGGACGACCGATCAAACCAAAAGAATTACAGCTTATTACATATTTATATGACACACTCCACTTTTCTTCCGAGTTGATCCTGCATCTTTACGAATATTGTATTTCGCTCGGAAAGACAAGCACAAGCTACATTGAGAAAGTAGCGATCGCATGGGACGAAAAGCATATAAAAACACCGGATGATGCACAAAATGCAACCATCGAGTACAACACCACCTATAATGCCGTTTCCAAGGCGATGGCACTGGGACGTCCTCTGGCCGCCATTGAGAAAGATTTTGTTGACCGCTGGCAGAATCAGTGGAGCATGGATCTGAGTGTCATTCTGGAAGCCTGCAACCGTACTTTATTGAAGCTACAGCATGGAGATTTCAAATACGCAGAGGCGATCGTGGAGCGCTGGCACAGATCCGGTGTACATACACTGGCAGATATCCAGAAAGCGGACGAAGCCTTTGCCAATGAAAAAGCTATCGAGAGAGCAGCAAAACGCAACGGCAGTGATTCCGGAACCGTACAGCATAAGCGTTCCCAGGCGGAAACTGCCGCTTTGGAGAGACAACTGTTACATGTTTAATTTTTAAACTAGATTTTCACACAGGAAAGGACAAGATAGCATGGGTATTTCAGCAAACCAATACGGAAGTATCATGGATCGGTATGATAAAACACGCATGAAAAACCAGCGTATTCTGGATCAGCGTACAGAATCTCTTCATAAGGAAATTCCGGAATTAGAGGAGCTTCAGGGACAGATCATACATCTTTCTTTCCAGCAGGCCCGGAATGAGCTGCTGCAGCCGGAAAATGCCCAGTCTACTGCTATCCAGTATTCCCGGCATATGCAGGCTCTGTTTGAGAAAAAGCAGGCACTTCTGGAAGAACACGGATATCCAAAAGATTATCTGTCCCCTATTTACACCTGTCCCGACTGCCACGACACCGGATATATTGATGGAAAACCGTGCCATTGTCTGACAAAGGCACAGGCAGATTACCTCTATGCCAACGCAAACCTCAGCGATATTCTTTTAGAGGAAAATTTTGATACCTTCAGTAGTGAATACTACGACGATACCACCGTTGATGATAATCTTTCTCTAACTCCAAAGGAAAATATCAATAAATTAAAGGATGTCTGTCTGGATTTCATTAAGCATTTTGATGACGCCTATGATAATCTCATATTTTACGGGCCTACCGGCGTCGGGAAAACCTTTTTAACCCACTGCATTGCCAAGGAGCTCCTGGACACAGGGCACACGGTCGTTTACTTGACTTCTTTACAGCTATTTGATATTTTAGAGAAAGGCAGGTTTGGCAAAAACGAGGAAAGTGAACAGATCCGCACCAAAACAGATTATCTGATCCACAGTGATCTGCTCATTATAGATGATCTTGGTACCGAACTCACAAACAGCTTTACTATCTCCGAATTGTACCATTTCATCGAAGAAAGGCATCTGCAGCAAAAGTCCACGATCCTTTCCACCAATCTGACATTTCAGGAATTATTAAACCGATACGGCGAGCGTATTTTCTCCCGTTTCACCGGCTATTATCACTTCTGTATGATCATCGGAGACGATATCCGTCCTCTCAAAAAGCTGCGGACACGCACTCCGAAAAATATATCATAACGAAATCTGCCAGACGGTGTTTTAAGCTGTCCGGGCAGTATCATTAAACCCCAATATCATAAATTCACACATGTAAGAATGGAGGATTTCATAACATGAAACGACATGACAAACTGGCAGAAACAATACCTGTGGGTAATCTGGGAATCTTAGCATTGGAAAGCAGCAGGCAAATGGGAAACCGCGTCAATGACTATATTGTAGAGTGGCGTCAGGAGCGTTCCCGCATGGAAGCACCTGCTTCTTCTATTGCTGATTACAGTAAAGATTCTTATCTGATCGACTGTGCCTGCCCACGTTTCGGTTCCGGTGAAGCAAAGGGACTGATCCGCGAATCTGTTCGAGGCGATGACCTCTTTTTATTGGTTGATGTCTGCAACTACAGCCTGACATACAAAGTATGCGGTCAGGTAAATCACATGTCTCCGGACGATCATTATCAGGATCTGAAACGTCTGATCGCTGCCGTAGGAGGAAAAGCAAGACGTATCACTGTCATCATGCCGTTTTTGTATGAAAGCCGCCAGCACCGTCGTTCCAGCAGAGAATCTCTCGACTGTGCCCTTGCATTACAGGAGCTTACACAGATGGGTGTGGAAAGTATCATTACATTTGATGCACATGATCCACGGGTACAGAATGCGATTCCTCTTAAGAGTTTTGAGACGGTTCAGCCAACCTATCAGTTTATCAAGGCACTGTTAAAGAATGTACCGGATATTAAGATTGATGCGCAGAATCTGATGGTAATCAGCCCGGATGAGGGTGCTCTTGGAAGAGCTGTTTACTATGCCAACGTCCTTGGCATTGATGTAGGTATGTTTTACAAGCGCCGTGACTACAGCCGTATTGTTGACGGCCGCAACCCGATCATCGCCCATGAGTTCCTGGGTGCCGATCTGGAGGGCAAAGATGTGATCATCACAGACGACATGATCTCCTCCGGCGAGAGCATGATCGATGTTGCTACCGAATTAAAGCGCCGTAAGGCAAAGCGTATCTTCGTTGCTGCTACCTTCGGTCTTTTCACTAACGGAATGGACAAGTTTGATGAAGCGGTAGAAAAGGGTCTGATCTATCGCGTTATGACGACAAACCTTGTATATCAGCCACAGGAGCTTCTCTCCAGAGATTATTATATTTCTGTGGATATGAGCAAATATGTCGCTCTGCTGATTGATACCTTAAATCATGATCAATCCATCAGCGATCTTCTGAATCCAACCGAGAGGATTCAGAACATTCTGGTAAAATACGGTCAGAGATAATCCATTGCTTCTGGTCAAAGAATATATTGCTTTTTCATGGACGAATATTTTGTTTCCTGTTCACTGAATCTATATAAATACCTTCTTTGCAGTTTGCCTGTTCTATGGATCACTGTAAAGGAGGTATTCTTTTATCGGATCGCATTATAGGCTAATAATTGTAAACATCGTTTTTTCAGCGTTTTTGGAAAGTTCATAGTTTTTTTAGAAATTAAACAATTTTACATCACATCTGCTTTCTATAATGAATTCATAAACAATAAATAAGCCGACTGACTAATGTTTGTTATAGATTCTTTTTCATTTTTTTCATTTTCGGTCATAAGGCAGCTCCCTCTGCCTTATGACCACTCCTTTGAGTGTTACTTTGAAAAGCCCGAAGCTTTTGCTTCGGGCTTTTCACGTATCGTGCTTTCGTCACATCACGTATTGTGTCTTAATCTCATAAATTGCCTACACAAAATTAATTTTCTTTGATGCAACATTTTCATGATATAATAACACATATTAGCAGAAACGAAATCAAATAACCAAAAGGATCCAATATCTGACATTATTGATTTTCAGGGAGGTGAATCATCATGACAACAGGATTGACGTTAAGTGCTGTATGTATTATCGGGCTTGTGGTAATTGTGGGCGGTATTATCATCGGATTCCATTTCTGGGATAGGGATTGATCTGCGCCCCCTTATCAACAATTTTATTATGTAAACAAAAAGTGTTACAGACTTCCCACTCTTGAGAATTCTGTAACACTTTTCTGATATGTCACAACAAAATGGCAACAACAATCTTCCTGTACTGTTTCTGTCAGATTGCCCCGAACATTTCCAGACACTCCCGGTTGGTTCCCCGGAAAATATCTTCTCTGCCCTCAAACATCCGACACAGCTTCTCCAGACGATCCCAGTTATCCTTCACATAATACTCATAGCTGTGTCCCCAGATATAAAACAACTGCTGCTCCCCCGGTGCCGGTTCGCTTTCCAGAAACTGCTGTGCCAGTTCGAAAAGCTGCTCATCATCATGATGACAGGTTGCCTTTAACAGGATTGGATTCTCCGGTACCGCAAAGCTGTGTGTTGCCTCCACGGTACGACCGTATTTGATCCCATGGCGCTGCAGATAATCCACTGCTGCCTGATCGTAAGCCCCATAGGCATAGGCCATCCCTACCGGTTTCTGTCCATAGATCCGGGTAATATTATCGATATCTGTCAAAAACTCCTGATCCATCTCCTCCTCGGTCATATCGGCAGGTGCCCGGTGGGTCAGACCATGAACCGCAATCTCATGTCCCGCATAGAGATCCCCAATGGTTTCCTGATCCATACGGTAAATCTCCTTGCCCTCAATGTCAAAATGGCTCTCCCGGCTCTGTATGCCGGTATTCAGATTAAAGGTACATTTCATGCCATAACGGTTCAGAATCTCCACCAGCTTCCGGTCTGATTCAATGCCATCATCATAACTAAACGTAATTGCTTTCTGATATTTCATAATATTTTTCCATTCCTTTCTTGTCATTTATCCCATAGGAACATACCATCAAAGCTATTGTCTTCCAACCGAATCAAATAGCAGAATACTATGCCCTTATTGCGAAAATCTTTATCTTTTATATTTCTCTCTGCACAAGTTCCACAACCCGCAGAACATCCTCCTGCACTGTAAATTTCACTTCATATTCCCCAAAACCCATACCATAGACCCGCTTCGGATCCTTCTGATATCGTGGTCTGGGGTCCTGTTCCAAAATCCCCCGGAGTGCCTGAAGCTTTTCTCCGGAAATCCCGGAGGACATAACCAACTCCTCCGGAAGCTCCACAATGACATGCCGTACCTCTGTCCCATCTGTAAAACCTCCCTTCGCCTCCGGATGACTGTCCGCATAGGGAAGATATGGCTTGATATCATAAATGGGCGTCCCATCCATCATATCCACGCCTGACACCCAGATCACAGGCTTCCTGGAATCCTCCAGATCGATCCGTTCCAGTTTGACGCAGGACAGCCCAATGGGATTGGGTCGAAATGGGGAACGTGTCGCAAATACACCAATCCGCTTGTTCCCTCCTAAACGGGGCGGGCGCACTGTCGGCGACCAATCTGACCGTACCGCCTTTGAAAACTCCCATACCAGCCAGAGATGAGAAAACTCCGACAGACCACGGACCGCATCCGGATTACGGTACTCCGGCTCCAAAATAATCTTTCCCATAAGCTCCGGCACCAGACCACTCTGTCTCGGCACTCCAAATTTTGTCACAAAATCCGTATGGATCCTGCCGATCATTTTCATTTCCATCCATCTACCTCCTCCCGGGATTTGATAAAAAGGGCAAAACCAGCGTTTTGCCCTCCAAGAATTGCTTCGCAATTCTCGTTGACATTACACTACGTTACGTAGCATTATCCTATGCACTAAAAAGGGCAAAACCAGCGTTTTCCCTTGCTTCACACTGCGTTACAAACATTTTCCTATGCACTGAAAAAATGAGCCCGGCAATGCTCTCAGGCACTGACCGGACTCATCCGCTCATCAGTTACATCTCTGCACAACCAATCAGGCACGTACCAGTTCTACCTGCCAAAATCCCTCCGTGTGAGATGGTCCCTGTGTAATCTCAACTTTAAATTTATACATTGCCTCATCCAGTTTACGCTGGAACTGCACCTCGGAAAGATCTGAATCTGGCTCCTGCAAGATGATTGTGTCACCAACCTTTGCATAACTATATGCAGAACCTAATGTCTTAAATGTAGCCTTCCAAGTTTCTTTTTTCTTTAAAAAATCAAACACAATAATCACCTCTGCTTTCTATAAATATATGTCAGCTTCAAAATCTCGTGTCATCTATCCGCTAGATAAGTATATTATAACACATTTTTCCATAAAATGAAAGTAATTCACAGTATTTTCATTGGAAAAATATTATTTTTTATGATAAAACCATTCTCACAGCTCCATACATACCGGCATCATTGCCAAGTTCTGCCAGACGGAACTCCTTGCCCTTGAGTGCAAACATCACATCCTGCTCGTACTTTTCCTGTACCACATCCAGAACGATCTGCCCGTTTTTGGATACACCGCCGCCGATCACAAATGCCTGCGGATCTACCACGGCTGCCACATGAGAAAGTCCCTTACCCAGATAACTGGAGAAGGTATCCACGATCTCCTTTGCCAGAGCATCGTCATTTTTGTATGCCTTAAACAGCTCCAGTCCGGTGATCGGATGATCATACTGGCGAAGTTCTGACGGTGTATCGGTCTGCTCCAGCTTCTCCTTGGACATTCTGGTAATACCCGTTGCGGAAGAATATTGCTCCAGACAACCCTTCTTGCCACAGCCACAGGTACGTGTCTCATGAGGATTTACCAGCAAATGACCAATCTCGCCTGCCGCACCGTTGCTTCCGGTCAGGATCTTGCCGTTCAGGATGATCCCGCCACCAACACCGGTACCCAGAGTGACCATAACAATACTGTCAAAACCTCTGCCGCCTCCGCGCCACTGCTCACCGAGAGCTGCTACGTTTGCGTCATTGCCCACTTTGATCTTTTCTACACCGGTCAGCTTGCGAAGCTCATCTGCCACGGAGAAAATGCCCCATCCCAGATTGGCACATTTCAGCACACGGCCATCCTCCGTGATCGGACCCGGCACACCCATACCAATACCAATGACATCACTTTTATCAATGGACTTCTCTTCATTCTTGTCGGCAATCGCCTTTGCAATATCCGGCAGGATCAGCTCTCCGTTATTCTCCTTGCGGGTCACGATCTCCCACTTTTCCAGCATATTGCCTTCCTCGTCGAAAAGTCCCATCTTTACTGTAGTGCCACCTAAGTCTACCCCATAAATATACTTCATCTGATATTTCCACCTTTCCTTTTTATACATGACATACAAGAAGCCGCCGCTATATTGACCCGCCGATCTCCTGCGCTGTGTCAATATAACAGCGGCTCATATTGGCCACAGATCGATCCACTGCGATCTGCTCTGACCCTTGCATCATATTGTTTTCTATATCATACCCGATTTTACCGAAATGGTAAAGCGTTTAAGAACGATAATCTCCATTAATCTTGACATAATCATAGGTGAGATCACAGCCCCATGCTTTGGCTGAGCCCTCTCCCTGCTTCAGATCAATGTCAATATAAATCTCATCCTCTGCCAGCACCTTTGCTGCAAAATCCTCGGAGAAATCAATGCCTGCACCGTTTCTGCAAACCTCTAAGGTTCCTGCTGCCGACGAAAGATCTACATCCATGGTATCAATGGCAAAATCTGCATCTGCATAACCAATGGCGCACAGTACACGTCCCCAGTTGGCATCCTCTCCAAACATTGCACATTTAAACAATGGAGAACGGATCACACTTTTGGCAACGATGATCGCTGTCTCCTGATCCGGAGCCCCCTTACAGGTACATTCTAAAAGTTTCGTCGCTCCCTCTCCGTCCTTTGCAAGCATACGTGTCATGTTCATCATAACAATGTAAAGTGCCTGCTTAAATACTGCAAAACCGGCATCCTCTGTGGTGCGGATCTCCTCATTGCCTGCGAGACCGTTTGCCATCACACTGACCATATCATTGGTAGAAGTATCTCCGTCAATGCTCAGACAGTTGTATGTGATCTTAACGATCTCATCCAGTGCCTTCTGGATCATCTCATGGCTGATCGCCACATCGGAGGTGATGAAATTCAGGGTTGTTGCCATATTCGGATGGATCATGCCGCTTCCCTTTGCCATGCCGCCCAGATGACATGTTTTGCCGGCAATTTCAAACTCTACTGCCACCTGCTTCTTCACGGTATCGGTGGTCATGATCGCTGTGGCCGCTGCGTCATTGCCGGACTCACTGAGACCGTCCACCAGCTCCTTCATATGATCTGCAAAGGGAGCGGTAGACATCGGAAGTCCGATCACACCTGTGGATGCAACCACCACCTGATCCTCCGTAATGCCCAGAGCGTCTGCTGCCAGCCGGGACGTCTCGGCTGCCACCTGCTCCCCGTTTGCATTGCCGGTATTGGCATTCTTGGAATTTACAAGAACCGCATGGGTCACTCCGTTTCCGGCCTCCAGATGCTTCTTCGTCACAAGGATCGGCGCACCCTTGACCTTATTCTGTGTATAGACAGCCGCTGTCTGGCAAGGCTCCTTGCTGTATACCATACCAAGATCATTTTTCTCCTTGTTCGGATTCAGTCCGCAGTTAAGACCGTTTGCCTGAAATCCCTGAGAAGCACAAACACCGCCGTCAATATATTTATAGCCTTCAAATTGTGTCATATTCATAATAAGTCGTCTCCTTTATTACAGCTTCTCACCTGTCAGAAGCTCATATGCCTGAAGATATTTTGAAATGGTCTTCTCCACGATATCCTCCGGAAGAGTCCAGTCGTTGTCCGGATTTGCCTTGAGCCAGTCACGGGCAAACTGCTTGTCGAAAGATGGCTGTCCATGACCCGGCTCATATCCCTCTGCAGGCCAGAATCTGGAGCTGTCCGGTGTGAGCATCTCATCACCAAGAACGATATTGCCATCCTCGTCGAGGCCAAACTCAAACTTGGTATCTGCAATGATAATGCCCTTTTCCAAAGCATAATCTGCACACTTCTTATATAATGCGATGGTGTAATCGCGAAGCTTCTGCGCATACTCCTCGCCCTTGCCCGGGAAATACTTCTCCAGATGAGCCACGCTCTGCTCATAAGAAATATTCTCATCATGATCTCCGATCTCTGCTTTGGTAGATGGTGTGTAGATCGGTTCCGGCAGCTTATCAGACTCCTTCAGGCCCTCCGGCAGCTTAATGCCACAAACCGTACCATTCTCCTGATAACTTGCCCAGCCACTTCCTGTAATATATCCTCGAACAATGCACTCAATCGGAAGCATTTCCAGCTTACGGCACATCATACTGTTTCCATCAAACTTCGGCTGCTGGAAAAACTCCGGCATATCCTTCACATCGACTGAAATCATATGATTTGGCAGAATGTCCTGCGTCAGATCAAACCAGAACTTTGACATCTGAGTCAATACGGTTCCTTTTTTGGTCACTTCATTATGAAGGATCACGTCAAAACAGCTTATTCTGTCTGTTGCAACCATGATCAGACTGTCTCCGTTGTCGTAAATCTCCCGTACCTTTCCTTCCTTCATCGGCTTTAGCTCTTTCATTTTTCCTCCAATCCCACACACTCCTTCGGGAATGTATGCGTGCGTTGTGTCGTTATTTACATTATCCCTTTAAGTATAATATTTTCTGGGGAAATTGCAAGAGAGGAATTCTGCACTTCGTCTATACCACCGCATATATTAAATGTAACCAGAAAATATTCCTTATATTTTCGAAAACATTTAGAAAGGATGTATATTATGAACACAATGAATGGATGCCGCGGCAACGGAAACTGCCGTGGAAACAGAGGCTGTCCATGTGGTATGGGAAACTGCGATAATATGCAGACCTCCTGCTCCTGCGGCAGCATGCCGGATAGCGCAAACACCTGTGGCATGAGTCAGTCTGAAATAGCAAATCAGTGTCAGAATGATTCTGCCGGAGACTGCTGCACTGACCCATTGTACGGTATGCCCCTTGCCATGGGCTATGTTCCGTGGCAGCAATGGAATAAGATCTATGATCCCTGCGACGGTCTCGCAAACGGCACGATCTTCCCTGAACTGAATTTACAATTTTATGGCTGCATCCCTCAGGGCTGTGGAAAAGGAGGCAGAGTATGAGCAAAGATCAGATGAGATTATTGAAATTTATTTCCCAGGTCAGCTTTGCTCTCACCGAGACAAATCTGTATCTGGACACCCATCCCTGCGATAAAGTTGCGCTGAGCTATTACCAGATGGTGAAAAAACAGCGTCAGGAAGCAATGGAGGAATACAGCCGCAAATACGGCCCCCTGCAGGCAGATCAGGTAAACTGCAAGGATTACTGGACCTGGGTGGAGACACCATGGCCTTGGGAGCGTTAGAATATTTGGAAATTTTAATGAAATAAAATGAGAATGGAGTTTATGATATGTTTAATTATGAAAAAAGACTGGAATATCCGGTTCATATCACACGAACCGATCCAAAAGCGGCCATGGTGATCATCAGCCAGTACGGTGGTCCCGACGGGGAAGCCGGAGCCGCACTGCGCTATCTGTCACAGCGGTATTCCATGGAGGACCGCAAGGTGGCCGGGGCCTTGACAGATATAGGCACCGAAGAATTAGGCCACCTGGAAATCGTGGCAACCATTATCCACCAACTTACCAAGGATCTGACACCGGAGGAGATCAAGGCCTCCGGTTTTGACAAATACTATATTGACCACACTCTCGCCATCTGGCCACAGGCCGCCAGCGGAGAGCCATTCAGTGCCAGCCAGTTCCAAAGCACCGGTGATACCATCACCGACCTCTACGAGAATATGGCAGCAGAGCAGAAGGCACGCCTGACCTACGACAATATCCTGCGCATTGTGAAGGATCCGGAGGTAGCAGATCCGATCCGTTTCCTGCGGATGCGTGAGGTCGTGCATTTCCAGAGATTTGGAGAATGTCTGCGCCGCATTCAGGATCAGCGAAATCCAAAGAATTTCTACGCATATAATCCACAGATTGATAAAAAGAAATGTTAGCTGGAGGCAAACCTGTATTGCACCCGCTTTGTACCAATAAATAAAAACAGCTTATCCGGTCAGAAATAATATGCACCTTTCCAGGCAGACAAGTGAAATAATAAAAACTTGTCACTCAGGTGGGCGCATATCAAAGTTCTGGCCGGAACGCTGTTTTATCCTCTGATTCTATCGTTTATTTGTAATTTATTTTATAGTTTCTTATTCATTTCTTTTGCGGAAGATTCCTCCTTGTGATATCCTGTGTCGATCACAGCCTCCATCTCATCAATATGCTTCAAAAACAGTTCATCAATATATGGATCAAAATGGCTGCCCTTGCTTTCCTCCATAATGGCAACTGCTTTTTCTTTGGAAAATCCCTCTTTGTAGTGACGTTTGGACCGGAGAGCATCATAGACATCTGCCACTGCCATGATCCGGGCGGACAATGGAATTTCTTCTCCTTTGATTCCTTCCGGATAACCGGCACCATTATATTTCTCATGGTGATACATTGCCATATCATATGCAATCTCACAATACGTATCGTTTTCCAGATCCTTCAGGGTATGCTTGAGGATTTTGGCTCCCTCCTGAGGATGGGTTTTCATAATGGCAAATTCCTCCTCAGTGAGTTTTCCTTCCTTCTGGAGGATACGGTCCGGAATGGCAATCTTTCCAATATCGTGAAGTCTCGCTGCAGCTGCTACCATATCCGCATATTCCGGCGTAATGATATCCCGGTAACGTTTATCCACTGCCATTACATCGACAAGCGCACGCACCAGATTCCCGGTATTCTTGATATGTAATCCCGTAATACCGTCTCTCGCTTCGATCATAGCAGCAAAGCTACCGATAATATCACGCTGGATCCGCACAACTTCTCTGGTCTTACACCTCAGGTCACGTTGCAGACGCTCCGTGTAATAATACCGGTCCGTAATCTCTGCCATGGTCAGAGTCTGTCCGTAATTTGTCTCTCCTTTGGAAATGTCATGCAGTGCCAGCTCATAAACACACTTTTCCTTTGTGTGATGCTTCTCCCCGTCCCCGGATGCACATTTATCCAAAAACAGGTATTCCTGCTTTTGGGCAAGCTCTTTTAAATCCTCCAGTTCCCGTTTGCTCTCTTCCTGCTCCAGACAATCCAAAATGCGGTCTGCCTCCTCATTGGAATAGAGTACCTCTCCCGCTGTTCCCATAACGATCAAACCGTTTGCCATATGATTGACCGCTTCCTCCTGGGCCAGCGTCAAAGTATCAAACAGCCGGTATTTACGCATCAGCCGTTCAAATATAAAGGCGGCTGCCAGATAGGCCAGTGCCGTGGTATCATATCCATTGGTCAGGTGCAACAGAAACAGGACCAGACTGAACATACTAAGCAGAACCATCCCCAATATCATCAGGATCTGCTTGCGTATGATGGGCGATCTGGTCTGCCGCAGCTTCCGAACTGCCACCCACAGGATCATCGCAAAGTAATAGACAATAAATGCGGTATACAGGTTGTACAAAACTCCATGCTTCAGGATCAGATGAGGAAATAATCCCTCCTGCGTATAAGACACAGAAGAATAATACAAATGGTGATACTCATTGGTGGATACCAGTCCGCAGATCAATATACAGATTCCAAAGAAGATATTGCGGCGAAGCTTTGGCACAACAATGTTGCAGTACTCCATAATAAACATATACATAAAAAATACCACAAACGGCTTGCCGTAATAAGCAAACTTCGTTGCCTGTATGGCAGCCTGCCGATTCCCTGCCTGTATCTCCATGGTATATCCCACAATGTTGATCAAAGATGAATACAACAAAAGCACTAATGCCATCTGCAGCTTCGAACTCTGCTGCCGGCTGACGTAAAATATTTCTACAATTAATGCAAAAATCCCAATATATTGTAATAATACAAATAAATGATACATAACTGCATAACCCCTTCACATAAGTGACAAGACAATTTTGATGTAACCAGCTCTCAGTTATCCCTACAAATCATCTTACCATAAAATCATCATCCTTTGTCAATAAATTACCAAAAACTTCCCATATCAAATAATCAGGTATGCCCATAATATTTCTTATGTCCACGGAAATTAATATAGACTTTTGCCTCGGGGTGTTTGCGGATGCCGTGAGGCTGTGACACCAAAATTGCCGCCGATCAGTTGTAAAATCATTTGATTTTTGCTAGAATATATTAGAAATGAGGTGCTGCAGATGAAAGAGACATATAAAATGAAACGATGGATCAGTCTCTGTCTGATCATTATATTGACAGTCTCCGGGATGTGTTTTGAACGTGTCAAGACAGATCTCGATTTTGGCATGTCTGTTTCGGCATCCTCAGATATTCTTCGCACACTGCAGGTACAAAACACGGAGCAGGATATGTGTTCCCCGGATCAGCTTGGAGATTCCATGCTGCGCAGTTCTACAGAAGTATTACGCCGGACCGTATCCGGTCAGAAGAACAGAATCCTTCCCAAGGTACGTTCTCTGATTCGCCTTTCCGCCATGCTCTATGAAATGCCGGACACGGTGTTTTTTCGGGAAGCCAGTATTACTGCAAGCAGTATTATCACATATAGTTCTGTTATCATTACATATATTCATCAGCAGGATGGATCAAAAGGCTGATGCATTCACATTTTCTAACAACACAGACTTCTTTTCAGGAAAAGAGGTTTCTTTCGGTATGAAAATTTCGGTATGAAAAATTAAAATAAAAAATCCCCGGAAGGTATGAAATGAAATAATTGAAATATTTCTCTGTGGCAGAAATGGAGAAGCTGTGACAGAGAATCTATTTTCATACAGAAAGAGAGAGGAATGCTGCAAAGCAGCATATCTTCGTTTGTATAAAACTGCGCCTGCAGTCATCAGGCTGCAGGCCTTTTATAAGCATATTGCAAAAAGAAAGGTGAATGAAAATGAAAATATTAGGTATGATCCTGTTAGGTATCGGAGGAACTTTTGGTATTGCACTGGTAGGAGGCACCGTTGTCGGAATGATCGGTGTGATCATCTACAAAATATACAGAAGTCTCAGATATCATATTTCCCTGTACGATTAATTGTACAGATATAAAATGACCCGGAAAGGAACGATATGACTTTCAACTCATATCATTCCCTCCCGGGTTTTGTTTTACTTACTCAATCTTCCCGCAAGCCGTTAGTAACAAGGCAATTCCCAGACACAGCTCCGGGTATTCAGTACAGTTCACGATAGATCTTGATCATTCTCTCTCTATCTAACGGTACAAAATTATTGGCAAGGAGTCTCTGCTGATTTTCAATGACAGAATCGGTAAATTCTTCAATTTCTTCCTCCCGCATACCATATTCATGCAACGGCTTTTTCTGGATCAGATGGTTTAACAGCTTTTCCAATTCTTCATAGACATCATCTGTGGAACATCCCAGAATATCTGCAATAAAACGGTTCAGCTTTGCAATCTCTCCGTCCTTTTTGATCTCCATATAATTTTTCATAACCCCGGTAAACATTGCGTAGTTGGACTCTCCGTGAGGCACATGGTACGTGGCTCCTAACGGATAACTCATGGCATGTACCGCCGCACATCCGGCATTACCAAAGGCAATCCCCGCATAGTTACTTGCCATCAGAAACTGTGACAGCAGTGGCTTTCTCGCCTCCGGACCGTTTTTGGCAATTTCCTGATAACCGGCAAGGATCATCTCGATCGCCTTGTACCCAAACATCCTTGTGGTCTGGTTGCCCTTTGGCGAAAGACTGGACTCCACCGCATGCACCAACGCATCAATAGAACTGGTCGCAAACACACCAAACGGCAGACTTTCCAACAGCTCCGGTACGAGCACCGCACTGTCACCGTACATTTCATCCACCGCCAGCCCCTTCTTGGTCCCACGGCTGTTTAAGGCAAGGATCGCAATATTAGTCACCTCGCTGCCGGTACCGCAGGTAGTCGGCACAAGCACAAGCTCTTTATCCTTAACCGGCGGGATCTTGCCGTCATAGAGATCCAACACCGGCGATACCTCCTTGAGTGCAAACAGCTTGGAGATATCGATCACCGTTCCACCGCCCACCGCGATCACACGCTTATGCTCTCCATGGATATCCTTATACATTGCCTCCACCATATCATCCGAAGGCTCTCCCTGTCCGTATTTTTCTTGAAATATAACATCACATTTCAGATCCAGATCTCCAAAAAATGGCTTGTAAATGTATTCATTAGTTACCACCAGATCTCCTTCTCCAATCTGAAACTCCTCCGCAAAAGCGCGTACCGTATCAAAATGATAGATTTCCGGTTTGATCATTAATTCTTTCATATTTTACCCCATTTCCAAAACTGCAATGTAAATCTCTATGCCGTAAGCCTGGCGATTGCATTTTCCATAATATCCAGTCCTGCCTCAAGCTGCTTATCTGTGATCACCAGTGGTGCAAGGAAACGAATGACATTTCCATAAATACCGGCACTCTCCACGATCAGACCATTTGCAGCACATTCCTGTACCAAAGCCTTTACCAGTGCCGGATTTGGCTCCTTTGATACCTGATCCTTGACAAACTCCAGACCGATCATGGCACCCAGTCCACGGACATCACCAATCACGCCGTACTTCTCCTTCATTGCTTCATAACGGGCTGTAACCTTTTCGCCAATCTCCATGGCACGTCCGGCCAGGTCATCCTTTTCCATGATCTCAATGGCTTTCAGTGCAGAAGCACAGGATACCGCATTGCCACAATAGGTGCCGCCGATGGTGCCGGCCGGTACTGCCTGCATGATCTCCTCTCTTGCCACGATCGCACTGAGAGGCATACCACCTGCGATAGACTTTGCCGTTGCCAGAATATCCGGTGCACATCCGGCATCCTTCCAATATTCGGATGCAAACATACGACCTGTACGACAGAAGCCAGCCTGGACTTCATCTGCCACCAGAAGAATTCCATTCTCATCACAGATCTTGCGGACTGCCTTAACCCACTCGATCGGAGCCGGGATAAAACCACCCTCGCCCTGAAGAGGCTCTACCACGATCGCCGCAATGGTATCTGCCGCACCGCACTCCTCAAATACATCATAGATTGAACTGATGTAATAGTCAATGGCTGCTTCCTCCGGCATACCTGCCGGTTTACGGTACAGATACGGGAATCTCGCACGGAATACACCGTGGGAAAGAGGTCCCATGCTGGTGGCATATGCTTTCTTGGAGGTCATTGTCATGGTCAGCTCGGTACGTCCGTGAAATGCTCCGGAAAATACAATGATATTTGGTCTTTTCGTAAAACCTCTGGCGATCTTTACCGCATTCTCATCGGCCTCGGCACCGCTGTTGGCAAAAAATGTTCTTTTTTTGTCACCCTTTACCGGTACGATCTCGTTGAGCTTTTCTGCTAGTGCCACATATCCCTCATGGGTCACAATATTAAACATTCCATGGAAGAATCTCCCTGCCTGCTCCTTCACTGCCTCTACCATCGCCGGCTGGCTGTATCCCACATTCAGGACACCAACGCCGCCAACCCAGTCAAGGAAATAATTGCCGTCCAGATCTTCGATCATCGCACCCTCACCACGCTTAATGGCAACCGGATAAGCACATCCGATGGCGTCCGGAACCGCCTCATGTCTTCTGTCGATCAGGTCTTTGGACTTAGGTCCGGGTACACTTTCAGTAATAATCTTCGGTAATGCATCTCGTAACATAACAGTTTCCTCCTTATATTGTGTGACAGCGGCATCTGCTGCTGTATTGATACGAATGCTTCCAACGATTCTGTTTCATTTTCTGCATCCGTTATGATCTTTTTGACAATGTCAATCCTAGCACGATAAACAAACAGTTTCTATGTGTTTCAGCATAAAGAAACGAGCTACTCTTGTGCTATCAGCACAAATAAGATATAATATGCGCGAAGGCAAAAGTGAACATAGTGATTGCCAGATATCGGTGCTTGCACCTGATAACTGGCAACCGTAAAACAGACTTCAGATTTTCCGAGTTACGTTATCCCATCAAAACGGAGGTTTTCCCATGGCATTAACCTTAGAATATTTTTATCATCAGACACAGCATAAATATCGTCTTCAGCTTCTGATCCCAAACGCCCGGCTGGATCACCTGATCTCCTGGGTACATCTGGTGGAAGACAGCAATAACAGCAGCTTTCTCAGGGGAAACGAGCTGATCATCACCACAGGTCTGGAGACTGCCGAAAACGACCAGCTCCTATCCTTTATAAAGCGTCTCTGGAAACGCCACGTCTGTGGGCTTATCCTGAATATGGGACCTTATATTGCATCTGTCCCCAAAAACGTACAGGATTGGTGCCGGGAGCATCAATTTCCGCTTTTTTCCATGCCATGGGAAATCCACATTGCAGATCTGATGCAGGATTACTGTAACGAAATTATTTCCGAAAAGAGAACGCAGGATCTGCGAACCGAGAGTTTTTCCCGCGCTCTGGAAGGAGATGTCAGAGAGAACGATATTCCCATTCTGGAGGGATTCCGTGGATGTTTTCTTCTGATTGCCGATCAGGAGCTTTCTTTTTCATGGTATGCTCAGGCACGAAAAGGAAACCTCTATTATTATGCTGCCCCGGCTGTCCCTGATATTCCGGAGCACACCTTCTGCGGTATCAGTGAGCCCATCTCCTCCCCCAAGTCTATCCGGACACAGGCAAAGCATGCCTCCCGCGCCCTGATCGTCAGTCACATCCGTGGAAAATCAAAAACTCATTTCCGCAATATCGGACTCTATAATGCAGTTCTTGCTATTGAAGATCCGGAGGTCTTTGCCCAAATGGAACAGCTTCTGGCACCTCTGGAGGATCCCGCTCTCCGTCAGACCCTGCGCTGTTGGCTGGAACACGATGGCAGCATCCAAAAGGTTGCCGATGAACTTTTCTTACACCGTAACACTGTAAATTATCGTATCCAGAAAATAAAAAGCCTTGTTTCCATGGATACTGCAATCCAGAAAACAAGACTTCTTCTCGCCTTTTATATGAATGATGTACGTCCGTATCTTTAAGCCTTTGTGTCCTCAGCATAATAAGCCGCATACGCATCCTGAAGCTTCTTTAAAAGCTCCGGAGCCTTGCCACCCACCGGCTTTCCATCCAGCTCAACAGCCTGTGTACAGAGTCCGCCGGAACTGCTGACGATCACCTCGTCTGCCTCTGCAAGCTCCTGCATGGTAAACGGTGCCTCTTTGGTTGGAATTCCATTCTGTTCTGCAAGCATCAGCAGATGCTTCAAAGTAATACCCGGCAGGATCAGATTGTCTCTTGGCGGAGTACACAACACCCCATCCTTGATCATCAGAATATTGCTGTGGGCACATTCAGTCACGCGGTCTCCCCTGTGGAATACCGTCTCCTGACACCCCTGCTCTATGCAGCGCTGATATGCAATGACACTTGGGATCAGATTTAACGTCTTAATATTGCAGTGGAGGAAGCGGGTATCCTCCATGGAGATCAGACGGAAAGTCTGATCAAACGGAATCAGCTCACAAGGTACCGTAAAGATCATCAGATTCGGCTTTACCTCCTTCGGCGGGAACCTATGATCACGAGGTGCTGTACCACGGGAACACTGCCAGTAAAGCATACCATGATCGCTATCATTGGCATCAATACATTTCTGCAGCTCAGCAACCAGCTCCTCCCTCGGCATATCAAACGGGATTTCCAACAGCCTGCAGCTATTATAGAAACGATCTAAATGATCCTTCTCACCAAAGATCTTATTGTTGGCAAATGTGGTGGCATCATAGCAGCCATCTCCAAAATAAACCGCACGGTCCAGCATCGGAATTTTCATTTCCTCCAGTGCGCCAATCTCTCCATTATAATATCCTACATTTTGCATGTCTATTTCTCCTTCCATTCCAAAATATCTCATGATGCTTCCACTTATTTATTCCAGTTGCGGATAATACGGTAGCCGCCTACCAGCAATGTCGGAAGCAGATAGAACAGGATAAAGCCGTATGACAGGTAGGTATATCCCTGCTCGATCAATGTTACTACACCGATTCTGGAAAGGATCAGTGCTCCGATCAGTGTCGCCACCGTAACAATACCTCTCTTGGCATCCGTCAGCTTGGCAGCCCCCTTCTCCTCCAGAGCCACATCAAAACGGTCGATGATCATGTGGATACATCCGGTCGCTGTCTCAACCAATGTCCATCCCATAACGATACTAAATACCGCCAGAAGCACCGGACCTCCATGTACCGCCTTGATCATCTCCACCCAAGGCGTTGCAACATCTGCACCTACAATAGAAGTATCCCCATAGAAGCACATCATAGCAAAATAAGAAAGGAACCACGGAATGACCATCAATAGACCGGCGATCATACCGGAAATAAATGTCTCTTTCCTCTTAGTCTGACGTGTCAACGAAAACATTCCCATAGGAATGGAATTGATATTGTAAGCCACATATAAAATACCTGTATAAATGCACAGAGGAACTGTCACGGAACCATCATACGCACTGGTATCCATCGTAGAAAATACCTTCGGAATATTGCTTCCCTTATTTACAATAACAAGGATCGTAAATAAAATATAGCCTCCATACAAAAGAATCGTTCCCACGGATTCAAACTTTTCAATCAGCTTTGAACCCTTGAAATTCAGGAATCCACAGATCAGCACGATCACAACGGATCCCAGAATATTCGGCATACCTGCCTGTTCAAAAATACTTCCTGTCGCCGCCGCCATAACCGCGATCAGCAGGATTGCGATCAATACTGTCAGAATATCCATCACCGGCCACAATGGTCCGATCACTTTCTGGATATAATTCTTGTAATCATACACCTTATAAATGCGGCAGATCTCAAAGGTCAGAAATGCAAAAAGTGCAAATCCGATTCCAATGGTAAGTCCGGCGATCCATCCCATACTTCCGAATTTTGCTCCGTAAGAATAGATCTCACGGCCGGTCGCATAACCTCCACCGATCAGCACAGACTGCAGCAGCACGCCCGGCAGAATATAGCGGGCATACTTTCCTTCATAGAATTTTTTCAGTTTTCCCATAATTTTCTCACTTTCTTTCGTAATATCTTTTCTAAATTATAAGACAAATTTATCCGACTTGCCAATATGATTATCAGATATTATAATAAGTTAATCTTATTACAGGGGGATGTATTTATGAATTTAAAGCAATTAGAATATTTTATTGCAGTGGCAGAATCATTAAGCTTTACAAAAGCCGCGAAGAAATGCTATATTTCCCAGACAGCCATCACGCTGCAGATCCAGTCTCTGGAAAAGCGTCTGGGTGTTTCACTGTTTATCCGGGACAAGCATCACGTAGAGCTTACCGCTGCCGGGAAGGTCTATCTCAACGAAGCCCGTGCCATTCTGATCCGTGCGGAAGAGGCTGCCAAGCTGGCACGTACTGCCTCTGAGGGCGTTACCGGCGAGCTGTCCATCGGATTTATCCGTGGCTATGAGCAAAGTCGTTTTTCGGAGACTCTGCGCACCTTCCGGGAAGCTTATCCCAATATTTCCCTGCATCTGATCCGCGATAACATGAGCGTCCTCTATCACCATCTGGAAGACAACAGCTGTGATATTGTGCTAAACCTCTCTCTCGCTGCTCAAGGCTACGAAAATATGACGCACCGGTTTCTCAAGCGTTTTCCTCTGATGGCAGTACTCTATCCCGGTCATCCCCTGTCCGGTCACAATCATCTTTCCTACCGTGATCTGGCACAGGAGGATTTTATTATTATGCAGCCCCATGGACGTGCCACAGACGAAGCGGAGGAGGTACTGCTCTGCTATAACCGCGGCGGTTTCATTCCTCATATTATCAGCCGTGACCGGGAAGTACAGACCGTGCTTTTGGAAGTATCTGCCGGCTTTGGCATTGCAATCTTACCGGAATATGCCGTCCGCTACTATTATAATGCCCGAAATCTTATTGTTCTTCCTTTACTGCGAAGCGACGGCACACCGGAGGAGGTGGATTTCGAGATTATCTGGAAAACAGAAAACAGCAATCCTTCCATCGAAAAACTGCTGCAATGGATGGAAACCCATGATTATACGGAGTAGACACAAAAAATGCTTTCACTCCTTCTCGCATAACCGTCCTGCCGTATGAGACACCGTTGCGATCACCACACTACGGCTTTGTGCGGATCACCTCAAATGCACCATACAGATCCAAAGTCCCGTAGCCCCACTCTTCATTTGGAAACACCCTGCCCGACCGGTTTGCTCCACGGATCAGATACTTCTGAACACCCACGCTGTCCATATTGATATCATTTTCCTTGACGATCCCCCATTCTGCCAGTAGTATTGCAGCTCCTGCTGTCACCGCTGCCGCTGCACTGGAACCGGTGCGATAACCGTAACGTGGAGCAGCTTCCCCTGCGGGGAGTGCGACATTCCCCTGTCTCGGAAGAGGGCCAAAAATATTGACACCGGGCGCCGCAATATCCGGTGTGATCTCTCCCCGCCGGTTATACCCCCGGCTTGCATCCGCCACCACGCTGCGGTTTGCTCCATCATAATCAGAAACAGAAATGATCTGGGAATTATTTGCCGGATCACATATGGTAATATTGGGATCCGGGCGCAGAAAATATGTCCCCTGCCGGATGAAATCCCGGATTGGAAGCCACATATCAAACTGCACCGAAATATCCGTCTCATTAAATACGCGAATGCGCCAGATCCCCTCCTCCGGTCCAAAAAAACGGATACGGACACATTCATCGCCACTTTCAAAGGACACCAGCAGATAATCAATATAAACCACGGTCTCCTCCAACAGAAACCGGATCACCTGACGTTCCCCCACTCTGGCATATGTTCTGCCGCTGTACTCGCCACCGGGAGAGATCAGCCCCACCGAGCAGAGACTGGGAGCCTTACACCACAGCTCTGTGGTAAATCCATCTTCCCTGCCGTCCACCCGGAGCTCCACATCCGTCTCCTGCCTTGCTCCCAACTCCTCCTGATGAAAATGATGGGATGTATTTCCTTCATTGCCGCATGCCGCCACCACAATAAATCCCCGCAGATCCCCGTATGACTGTAAAACCTCTCCCAGTGCCCCGCCCCGGTAATGGCTCCCCAGACTTGTACCCATTCCAATACAGACTACCATAGGCTTTCTCCTGCGGTATGCAATTCTCGCCAGATAACGCACCCCCAGCATAATATCATTTTCCATATAACAGGACACATCCCCTGTAATCCCATAATATTTCCGGATATTTTCTTTGGCCTCCTTGCATTTGACCACCACCAGCTCTGCCAGAGGTGCAATTCCCGAAAACTCTCTCTCCACATCTTCATTGCCACATGCCACTCCCGCCAGAAAGGTTCCATGTCCCTCGGTATCCCTGCTTGGTACGATATCAAAAGGATTCTCCGCCTGTAACGCACGGTTGATGGCTTCCCTTCCGTACTCCGTTCCATAGGAAAGCTCCTCCGGAAGATTTCCTTCCTGTCCGGAATTCGGGACATACGGTATACTCTGATCCCAGATGGAATAGATCCGGCTGCTCCCATCCGCATTCAAAAAAGAGGGGTGTGTGTAATCAATCCCCTCTGGTGTGAGTTAAACATAAAATATTGGCAAGGCTCTGTGTCCTGCCCTTTTATCCAATTATTTATTTGCGCTGCCAGCCCCGGATCACAACTGTGTAAATCCTTCTCCAGACCTTTGCAGAAGATACTGCTCCCCGTTTTACACCCCGGATCAGACGGGTACATTCCCGAATCTCTTCCTTCGTACCGCTCTCCCGGTCAAATCGTGCCTTCTCCAACTGGCGATAATACTTTTCAATCAATCCATCCTCCATGCCTTTCGGATAAATCTGTCCCAAAAGCCGGATATATTCCTGATCCGTCATCTGTCCCGGTCTGCCATAACCACAGCAATGAAGCATCTGCTCCAGCTGGCGGTTCATCTCCAGTAAATATGCACCTGCTCCATGACATTTTTTCAGACGGCGTTTTCTGCGAAGCCGCTGGCTGTACCAGAGCAGCCAGATTATAAACAGTCCTGTTGCTGTGATCGCTATTTTTATCAAAACACCTCTAAGCTCTGGAGAAATCGTACTTGGATCCTTTGTCTGATCCGCCCCGACGTTTCCATCCGAAGTATCATCATTTCCGTTTCCATTTTGTGAAAGATCACCGGAATCATCCGGAAGTGTTGTCTCCTCTGGCTTGTCCGTTTCCTCTGTCTCCTCCGGCTCTGCAGTATCGGAAGCAGCTTTATCTTTACTTTCCGGATCGTTTTCCAGAAAGGCATCATCGCCGTAATCTGACTGATCTTTCTGGTTTAACGTTGGATCCGGATTATTTTCCAAACCATTGGAAGCCGGATCGGTATTGCCTTCTGCTCCCGGCGTCAGATCTGCCACGATCCAGCCTGTGTTTAAACTATAAACCTCAGTCCATGCATGTGCCTCCATGTCCGGCACCTTTGCCGTGTATGTTCCATCCCCATTGTCCACAAAATCGGACACCGGTACACGATACCCGGATGCATAGCGTGCCGGCACACCCATGGCACGAAGCAGCACCGCGCCCGCTGTGGCATAATGTTCACAGTATCCCTTTTTCTGTACAAAAAGGAAATTTTCCACATAATCTGTTCCAAATTCCTTCATCTTCAGCTGCTTGCTGTATTCTGTATGGTCACTAAGATAACTTCGAAGATCATCAATGATCTCATTGGCGGAAGAGGTATAAACAGACTCCGTGACACTGCTTGTCAAAGTAACGCGATTGTTCTTCAAAAGCTTCTTTGCAAGCCCTTTGGTTCTGGAAAGTCCCGTCCGCGGAAGCTGCAGATCTTCATTCATAATGTACTGGTAATATTTCCCCAGATTCTGATCTGAAACCTGTACATAGCCGTCGGCATCTGCAGATAACAGATTCTCTCCATCATCTGCAGATACTTTTTTCATTTTGTAGGATCCGTTTCCCACCGTATAGAAAATCATATCACTACTGCCAAGCAGACCATCGGAATCTCCTTTTTTATCCTGTACATAATAAGGAGTATATCCTTTCTGAAGCAGATCCGCATTCTTCAGCATATTAGAAATGTCCCTATCGGTTTTCTGTATGGTCACCTCATAGCTTTTTACATCATCGCTCCGCCGAAATCCCCTGTCATGATCCAGCATCAGGGTTCCCATAGAATTACTGCTCAATTTGGAAAAATACGGAAAATAAGCAAATGTCGTATTATTGTCCTTTGCATATTTTATTTTCATCGTAGCTGAGTTTTTCTTTCCAAGCTTTTCGGAATTTTCTAATACTTCATCGACACTTTGATCACTTTTCTCGACAACCGCATAGACCTGATATACCGTATAATCCTGTGTAAAAAGCTGATAGCACTTCTCGGAATCGAATAGACTGTCAAGCTTATCCCTGGACGGATTACTCCATTTGCCATTTTCGTATTTTGTGCCAATAAATCCTCGCAGATAAATGTCTTCACTCGGTTTCTCATCCACCGTGATGGTCAGTACCGTTTTCCCTGTAAAATTCGGGGAAGCGTTCGTCATGATCCCCGGCTGCTCAAGCCCCAGCAGATCCTGCAGCTTCTGGACCAGCTTGACACCCACGTCCGTAATTTCTCTTTCCACCCTATGCTGTGCCTTTAACAGCTTGTCCTCCCCCTGCAGAGCCTTATCCTTTGTCTCCAGGGAGATCCGGGCTCCCACACCCAAAATGGCCAGTATGCACACAAGCATCACCGGATAAAACAGCCAGTGGCGTACCTCCGCCACACTGATCTGGCGAAAATATCTGGAACCACCCTTATGGTGGTTCTCTCCACACATCTGTACTCCCAGGATACCGGCGATCAACAGGATCATAGCGGGAATCGTCGGCGCCTTTCCCAAAAGCAGTCCCGCTGCAACAAACAACACCGGAGGCAGCGTCCCCAAAAACATTCCATGGCGGTGTACAAATGCTCTGGACATCAACAATCCCGCCAACAATTCCAGATCCAGCAAAAGCCATGTTCCACTGGCTCCGTGACGATGTGCTGCATAGGCATCAAATGTCCCTTTCACCTGATAGTAATACACATTCTGACGATACGCTACCGCATCTCGCAAGGTCACAAAATCCTTCTGCAAATGTCCCATATACCGAATAGACAAAATTCCCCATACAATCAATGTGAGTACCAATAGGAAATCTGCTGCCGGATATTTGATCACCGGAATTTTCAAACGACGTTTCATCCGGAATTCTATTTTCCGAAATGGTGCCGCCGCCAGAAAAGAAAACCATAGAGATGCTGCCGCCAGTGCCACCGCAAATTTATATAAACTTCCTGCTTTTAAAAATATAGAATATGCACAGAGATGCATTCCAAAAAGCAGCATGAAAAGACATATTCCCTGCATAATAAACGGTTTTCTTTTCCCCTTCATTGTCCATTCCTTTCTCAGCCCGCTATACGACAAGCTCCTTCGCTCCCAGCTGGCGTTCAATATCCGAAACATCACCACTGTAACGACCTTCCACCTCACCGTTCCTCTTCAGGGTCAGCTCCGTGGTCAACTCCAGACAGGTAACTCCCGGTGTCTCGTGATATTTCTGTCGATACAGCTCCTGCAGATCTTTTTTGTCATGATATACTGAAAGCTGTCCCAGTTGAAACAGCATCTCAAATATATTTTCCTCATTTTCAATCCGATATCTGCAAATATCATTGGTCTGGGTATCAAACCAGATCACATGATGGCGACATCCTTCTACAACCATAGAATGACTGACCGATGCCAATATCTGCAAATAACTGTCTCTTCTGGTTTCGTCCTTTCTATAGTGCCCCGCCGGTTGATAAAGATCCAGATAAAAGTCCACCGGACATCCCAACGGCATCGATTGCTCTCTCACCATCATTTCCCCTGTCTTTGCCGACAGCTTCCAGTGAATGCTCCTCAGTTTGTCTCCCGGCTGATAGTCCCGGATCTGGAACACCTCAGACGGATCATCTCCTCCGCGTTCTTTGGAATGTTCCTCGCTCTCCCCTGCAAAATCGCGGCTCTGACGGCTTACCATCACCGGCACCTCACTGATCCTTGGCAGCACCAGCATTGTCTCCGGCTCCAATGCCTTCCAGTATTTTGCAGACAAAGGCAGTGCCATCAATCCCAAAAAATCATAGCACCAGACCTTTGCAATCTCCATCCGGATATTTCCCACGCATCTGGTCTGATACTCCGCCTTGATCTTCGATGTTTTACGACTTCCTGCCAAAGATGTATAAAACCATGTTTTCTCGGTCTTCTGTCCCATAGGCAGCTTTCCTTTGACCAGCACAGCCACTTTGCCTCCAGCGGGGAAGCCCCCCGTAGTCACATGCAGCAATACCGGTGTCTTTTGTCCCTGTTCCACTACCGGAATGGGCAGCTCCATACGAATGGTCATATGACGCACTGTCGGGATCAATGTCAGCAGCAAAAAAACAGGAAGTGCAAGTTCCACATAAAACAGCATCAAAAAGCTGGTGCTTCCATAAAGTACAGCAGTATATATCGTTGCTGCGATCACGATCAAATAAGTGATTAATCTTTTCACGTTAATAACCTGACCTTTCTTTCATCAGAAGGGATTCCGCCATAACGGTTCATCCGATATCAGACTTTTGATTCTGCGCCACTACTTTCTTACTTTTGGCTTACGAACACTTTCCATAATCTGCTCCAGAACGGTATCCGCAGTGACATGACCCACCCGCGCCTTGGAATTTAGCACCAGACGATGTCCTGCTACCGCCGGAAACACCTCTGTCACGTCATTCGGCACAACAAAGTCGCGACCGGATAAAAATGCGGCTGCTTTTGCCATTTTGGCCAATGCGATGGTTCCACGGGGACTCATACCAAGTTCCACAAGGGAATGTTCTCTCGTCGCTCTTGCCAGCGCAACAATATATGCATAAATTTCATCATGAAGAAAAACATTCTCCACCTCAGCCTGTATCATGGTCAGCTCCTGTGCCGGGATCACTCCCTGTACATCACTTAACTGTATTCCATTACTTCTTCCCTTGGCAATGGCAATCTCGTTCTCCGCATCCGGATATCCCATGGTCATACAGATCATAAAGCGGTCCAGCTGGGATTCCGGCAAAAGCTGCGTTCCGACACTTCCCACCGGATTCTCTGTGGCAATCACCACGAAAGGCTCCGGCACACGTCTTGTCACACCATCCACAGTGACATTGCCCTCTTCCATAACCTCCAGCAGTGCCGACTGTGTCTTAGGAGAGGTCCGGTTGATCTCATCCGCCAGAAACAGATTACACATGATCGCTCCCGGCTGATAAACGAATGCCCCCTGCGCCTTATCGTACATGGAAAATCCCAGAATGTCTGCCGGCAGCACATCCGGTGTAAACTGCATACGGTGGCTGTCCATCTCCATCGCTCCCGCAAATGCCATCGCAAGGGTTGTCTTACCGACACCCGGAATATCATCGATCAGGATATGTCCCCCCGCCAGTATCGCAGACATGGCAAGCTTGACACATTCATCCTTACCGATCACTACCTTTTTTACCTCATTCATCACTGCATATGCTTCCTGAAAATATCTCTCGTCCATTGATCTAACACCAAACCTTTCTCCATTTTTCATTTATCGAACTCCAGCCCCCGTATCAATAATCCCGAACATCACGCCCTGTCCAAAAAGCTCCAGGCGAGGCTGTCTGCGCACCCTGGCAATTCCGGTTTCCTCCAGCATCTGCGTAGAGCTTAGCAAGCCAAAGCATCTGGGAATCTCCAATTCTGCATTCCTGCGGCTGCTGTCCACCCGCGTTCCCTCCAGATACACAACCGCAAACCGGGAGCTTGCCAGCTGATAGCACTCTGTTTCATACTGCTCCGGTACCAGTTCCGGCCGGTTTCCGTACTCTACAATATAGTCCTCATACTCTTCCGAATAAATTTTGTCCTGACACTCCAACACATCCCCTCCCGGATCAAACTGATGCCACGGATCGCTCCATTGCCATCTGCTTTTGACTCTTGCATCATTATATTATGCAAAAGCTTCCTATCCGGTGAATACTCTGGCTTAATCCGGACGTTGTGTCAGTAACGTTGCTTCGCCGCTCTCTCTCATCTCAATCTTTGGTGATCCGTGATGCTCAATATAATCTTCGGTGATAGTCACTCTTCCAATAAGATCATCCTTCGGAATCTCATACATGATATCCAGCATAAACTCCTCGATGATTGCCCGAAGTGCTCTGGCGCCGGTCTTTTTCTCTGCAGCTTTTTTTGCAATGGCTTTTACTGCCTCCGGATCAAACTGCAGATCTACCTCGTCCAGCAGAAGAAGCTTCTGATACTGCTTGAGGATTGCATTTTTCGGCTCTGTCATCACTCTTGCCAGCATCTCCTCTGTCATTGCCTGCAGCGAGAAGATCACCGGCAGACGTCCCAGAAACTCCGGAATCATACCAAACTCTCTGAGATCCTCTACGGTCACCTTAGACAAAATGTTTTCATCCTTGTCATAGGCATCCGAAAGCTCTGCCTGAAAACCGATGGACGCCTGACTCGTAAGACGTTTCTTGATAATCTTGTCAAGCTCCGGAAATGCTCCGCCACAGATAAACAGAATATTTCTGGTATCGATCGTGGTCATTGGCACCATGGCATTTTTGTTGGTGGCCCCCACCGGTACCTCCACCTCACTGCCCTCCAAAAGTTTTAACATTCCCTGCTGCACGGATTCACCGCTGACATCACGGCTGTTGGTATTACGCTTTTTGGCAATCTTGTCAATCTCATCAATAAAGATAATTCCCTGCTGCGCCTTCTCCACATCATTGTCCGCTGCTGCCAGAAGCTTTGACAATACGCTCTCCACATCATCACCAATATAGCCCGCCTCGGTGAGACTGGTAGCATCCGTGATCGCCAGAGGCACCTGCAGGATCCTCGCCAAAGTCTTCACAAGATAGGTCTTACCACAACCGGTAGGTCCCACCATCAGAATATTGGACTTCTCAATCTCGATCTCGTCCATTGTGTCTGTCAGAACACGCTTATAGTGATTGTAAACTGCTACAGACATCACCTTTTTGGCATAATCCTGTCCGATCACATACTCGTCCAGATGCTTTTTAATAATATGCGGAGCCGGAAGATGACGGATATCTATGATACCTTTCGTATCTCCGTTTTCTCCCTCCCCGGCTTCTGCCTTTGGTTCTTCCTTCTTCTTTTTTAATTTCTGATTTTGGGGAATATCCTCAAATCCGTTTGGGCCACCGGTAAACATGTCCATATACGGCGGCATACCACCCATCATCCCCGGAAATCCCCCCATATTTCCCATGGAATCGAATGTTTTCTGCATACAATCTGCACAGATGCAGATATTATTCGGAATATGGATCATCTTACCGGCTTTGCTCTCCGGTCGTCTGCAAAGATAGCAGACCTGCTCATATTCCGAGTTGTCATTCTGGTTATTTTTATCCTCAGCCATGTTAATCTCCATTTCTGTTATTTATCAAAATCATAAAAACTTCTTCCAAAACTTTCCCTCGTTTTCTTTCGATTCTTTTTCATTTTTCTTGCACTGATGCTGCTGCCACCGTCAGACATCTTTACTCCGATTGTACGACGACTACTGGTATAATCTGCCCCGCGGCGTCTGCGCCCCTTGCGCTTGCTTGCCGAGAAGGAACGACGGCTGTTTAAGGACATGCCCCCGGAAGACCGACGGCTTCTCGTACGGCTTCTGCGTTTGCGGCGGGAATTCATCCGGTAATTAAGTACCAGCAGAACGATCAGAAGGATCACAAGCGCTGCCACGATCACCAAAACCACTCTGTCCCTGAAAAAGGACACCATATTATAAAAACTGTACTTAATTCCGGACAGCTTCTGCAGGATCACTGCATGCCTTTTATTATTGGTCTTGATCTGCTTGATCTCGGAATCCACGATCCGGCGGGATGCCTCATCCAAATGTGACGCTGATTTGGAACTGTCATAAATGATATCCGTAGAACCCACCATACGCCCGTCGTATGTGTATTTTACGGTTCCGATCACATTCTCGCCATTCTGCAGCTTCACTGAATTGTCATACCGGATCTCCTGCTTTGCCTTCTTGAGTCCGACCCCCTTAGGAAGGATCACCGCAGACTCTGCCGACAGACGAAGAGGGGACTGATCTGCATTGAAATAACTGTCAAAGGTATTGAACAGATTTTCATTGACGTTACTGTTCTCGCCATTCACTGCGTGCTTGGAATACTTCTCAAACGCAAAATCCAGAATCTTTGCGGTATCTGTATACTCATTTGGCTCTCCCTGTTTCGGGCTGTTGCCCTTCATAATAACTGACACCAGCTGCATGCCATCCTTCTCCGCAAAAGTAACCAGCGTAGAATGTGCCATGGAAGTATAACCTGTCTTGCCACCGACCACATAGTCCTTCTCATAACGGCTGCCAGTCTCATAACCATTAATCATCTGATGATGGTTCAGAAGCTGTCCACCGAGGATCTCGCCGGCTTTTCTCTTGTTCGTAGACTTCACCTTATAAGTTCTGGTACCACAGATCTTCTGGAAAGAAGGATTCTTCCATGCCTCTCGGGCAATACATGCCATATCATAAGCAGAAGTATAATGATCATCATTGTGAAGTCCGTTTGGATTCATAAAATGCGTATCCTTCAGTCCAAGCTGTGCCACGCGTTCATTCATCATATTCACGAAGTTATCCACACTGCCTGCCACATGATCGGCTGCCACCAGACACATTTCATTGGCCGACTGGAGCATGATACCGTAAAGCACCTGCTCGATCGTAAACTTCTCCCCCGGTACACAATACATAGAAGAGCTTCCCGTCTCAATACCGTGGGCCTCTGCCTCCGTAAAGGTGACCACATCGCTCGGAGAGCTGTTCTCCAAAGTCAGAAGGGATGTCATGATCTTTGTGATACTGGCCGGATAATGCTTTTTATGAATATTCTTGGAATAAAGCACCGTCCCCGTGGAAAGCTCCATAACGATCGCTGATGCACTGCTGAGACTTCCTTTCTCCGGTCCCTTCGGCCACTTCGCTGCCGCCTGTGCTGTTGAACTGCAGATACTCCCTACCATGATAATTCCCGCCATCAAAGCGGCAAATATTTTCTTTCTTTTCATCATAAACCTCATTTCATATCATCTTCGTTTCTGTGCCAGACACACAGTCTTTCCATAGTCTTTTCCCAATACGCTGTCATATAAGCACACTTAAATATAAGTATAATATTATTTGCATGAAAACGCAACTTATGTTATACTTATCGCTGATATAAATTGTTTCCTTAGTTAAATGGATATAACGGCCCCCTCCTAAGGGGCAGTTGAGGGTTCGATTCCCCCAGGAAACGCTGAAACAGGATTTGAGTGATGCCTATGAAAAAGGCAGCTCAAATCCTGTTTGTTTTTATCCCCAGCAGTTCCAGCATGCCCTGTCCTGCTGCCGCTCCCGGCACAGCCTGAAAGACATTGATAAAACGGCTGTCACTGCTCCGGTTCCGAAATGCCGGATAGAGAAATCCACATTCCGGCTCTCCCGGCTCGTAATCCTCCTCCAACGGACAGACCACCCTCACCAGAAAATCGTAAACCTCCTCGGACTCCCACTGACTGGCGCCATCCGTGCCCTTCCGCGGAATGTCGTAACCACCGTAAAACACATACACGGCACATCCGCCGCTTTTATGGAAATATTTCCCCGCCTCCTCATAAAACAATTCCAGCAGAGCATCATTTTTCAGTTCACTCTGATTTAATGACAGGAGCAGCTTACGCATGCTGTCATCCGTCACATCCTGCCTGCGGTACGGATATTCCTTTAGCTGTACATTTGTCGCGGCAAAAGGCACTGCCTTGGCAAGCTTTATATTTTTGTCCCGTTCGGACGAGGTCAGATTCAGAAAATGCTGGTTAAAGGTGCCATCTATATAGCCCTCCTCATCCAGATAGGCTCCTGCAATACGGGCAAAGCAGTTTCTTTTGACCGTCATACGTCTTGTCAGCTCCAGCATATCCTCCCGGTTTATTGTCCCCATGGTTTGATCCTCCGTTTCTTTATAAACTCCCCGGCCCACCGTCATTTTCATCCCCATAAATTGTCGGTACCTACAAAAACATCATAAATTCTTTTGTATTGAAAGCCTTTTTTATTTACGGTATCATCAGGAATCACAATTTTTAATTCCACCAATTGATTGATTATATTAGACACACTGTTATATGACACTCCTGACATTTCCTGTACTTCCTTTTTCGTAAAAACAATCTGCTTCATGATCACCGGCATGATCCGATATACCGCAGTCCCCTTTATCACCTCAATAGACTGCATATCTTCTTTATAAATATTCTTAATCCGCTCCAGCTTATAAATGTAAGCATTACATTGCTCCATGACGCATTGCAGAAAAAACTTAATATATCCCGCTGTATTTCCTCTTCTGCATTCCATCAGGTATCTCTGATAAGACGGTTTGTATAATTCTAAAATTTCAGACATATACAAAATAGGCGTTCCCGACTCAAATAATGCCATTTGAACCGGGATCAATGCTCTTCCCAAACGTCCATTGCCGTCTTTATATGCATGAATAGTCTCAAACTGCATATGCGACAATGCAATATTGATCAGCAACGGGTCAATAAATTCATCATTCATATATTGATATAAGTTCACTAATAACCCATAAACTTCCTCGGGTGCAGGCGGGACAAACGCTGCATTTTCCATACTACATCCTCTGGGTCCGATCCAGTTTTGTGTGGTTCTGATCTGTCCCGGAGTTTTCATAGACCCCCGTACACTGTCCAAAATCAGCTTGTGCATGTTATTTACAAGCTCATAATCAATCTGCCCTGCAGACTTCAAATAAGTAACTGCATATTCCATTGTCTTCTTCAAATTCTGAATTTCCCGGTTCTCATCTGTTTTCTCCATATACTTTAAATAAAACATTTCATCCTGAGAAATCTGGGTTCCCTCAATCTGTGTTGATTTGTAACTCTCATTCAAAAGAACCGAATCCAGAAAAAAACTGGCATCAAACTCCAACGTATGAAGCAAGGACTTATATTCTCCGTATTTCTCATTTGCTTCCGAAATAAGCCTTAGCATTTCCTTATCAATCGTGTATTCCAAAGGCATCTTTTTTGCCTGAAATGGCTGCATAAAATCACCCCTTTTTTTCATATATTACCACATTATTCCACAAAAAATCACTAATTTTTTGAAAAACTGAAATTTTCCATTAAAATTTCCAAAGATTTTCACTATATTTTCAAAAAGCTGAAGTTATGTCTTTACGAACACACCAAAAATGTATTAAAATGAAAAAAACTGTTTTTTTTGTACAAAAATATAATCTCGCGTTGCGAATTTGTGATATATGAAAGGATGGTATGTTTTATGGAAATGACAAATATAAAAAATTTTATTTTTGATATTGGCGGTGTCCTTCTGGAATACCGCTGGGCAGATATGCTGATGGACCACGGGCTTTCCAGAGAAGATGCCCTCACGGTCGGGAACACGATGTTTAACGATCCTTTGTGGTCCGGCATGGATCTTGCTGCTGCCGGAGAGGAGCAGCCCATTATCGAGGCATACCGTGAGAAATACCCAGCATACGGTGATACGATCGCCTGGTTCATTAACCACTGCGAATATATGCATGTGCCTAGAAAAGATGTCTGGACACGGGTACATACTTTGAAGGAGCTGGGGTATCCTCTTTATCTGCTGTCCAATTATCCCGAGACCATGTTTCACAAGCATACCGACGATGCTCCGTTCCGGCAGGACATGTCCGGCGGTGTGATCTCCTATGAGATCAAAAAGCTCAAACCATATCCTGAGATCTATCAGCATCTTTTACAGAAATATCATCTGGTTCCGGAGGAATGTCTTTTCTTTGATGACCGTCCCGAGAATACCGAAGGTGCCATAAAACAGGGCATACACGCCATCACTGTCACCTCCCACGAGTTTCTGGTGGAAGAATTAGACAAAATAATAGCAGCAACGAAATAATCCTCATTGCTGCTATTATTCTAATCTGCCGATCTCATCAAAAATGCAGTGGCATTTTTCCTCTTCAAAGCTGACATTGACATGCATATGTCCAAACATCCATGCCTCAAACTCCGTGGTATTTTTGATCTCATCCAGATAATCTGTGAGATAATCCTTTGCATAGAAATCCGGATACCCATCCATCTGCTCCAGAATAGAAGAACACGGACTATGGGTAATGATATAATCTACCTTATGGTCGTGGGCAGCGAGATTTTTAAGTCCCTCCTCCATCTCCTCCTCAGAGGGAAGCTCCCGTTCCCACCAGGACAGATGATTGATCCGAAACATCTTGCGCATCTTGTACCAGCTCTCAATCCTCTCATCGTCCGGCTCCAGCACACCATCCGGAATATCATGGCAGCTGGCTCCGCCAAAGGTAAAAAAACTCCTGTCATTTATATCAAAAATCTGTCCCCGCATCAAATGAATGACGGAAGGCCGGATAAAATTGACCTTACCTCCATGCCACTCCTCCACCGGAAGATTGTCTAATATATCATAATTGCTATGATTGCCCGCCACAAAAAGTGTGGTGAACTTTTTATTCTCTAACCAGTCCAGATTGGCATGCTCTCTGGGACTGTCATCCCAGATACCAAAATCTCCACAGACGATCACATAATCATCCTTCGTCAGCTCCACTCCCTCCGGAAAAACATAACGATTCAGTCTGCTTTTCCAGTCGCCGTGAGTATCGCCTGTTACAAATACCATCTCCATCAGCTCCCAATTTTATTTACACGTAGGTATCAAATTTGAGTCATATATTCTATTATACATGTATTTTCCCTAAAATGCTACCAAAAAATACTTGAAATATTATGAATTAATGCGTACATTTCTCAAAAAACTTGCGGTATCTCTATTTATTCATTAAAATAATCTATAGTATCTATAACATTGCAACACAAAAAGGAGAAATCAATGAAAATAAAAAAATTACGTCCGACAAAATTTCTATCCATCATGCTGACCTCTGCCATGGTGATCAGCAGCATAACAGCTCCGGTCACCGGTTCTGCCGCCAAAAAAGTATCCTTGCGCAGCCATGCCGATGTCAAGGTGGGCAAAAAAGTAGTCCTTCGACTGAAAAACAACAAAAAACGTGTGAAATGGTCTGTTACCGCCGGCAAAAAAAATATCAGACTGTCCGCCAAAAAGAAAACAAGTGTTACCGTCAAAGGGCGAAAAAAGGGATCTGCCAAAGTGCAGGCAAAGATTGGTAAGAAGAAATACATCTGTCAAATAACAGTCTCTGCTGCCAGGGCAAATGCAGTTAAAACTCCATCTGTAAGTATAACGCCGTCCGGAACACCTGCGACGAGCATAAAGCCATCTACTCCGGCCTCCAACGGCAGTTTGTCTACGGCAAAGCCTTGGACTTCCGTTTCACCGATATATCCGGATGCCCCGGATCCAACCGACAATTTCGGCATTGCCAAAAACAAGCAGGATCTTGATGCTCTGAAACAACTGGTAGAACAGCAGACAGCTTTAGGAGCCTATGTGGACGAGGATCCGGATTCCAGTCAATATGAATGGAGCGAAGGACGTCTTATCAGCATCGACTGGGACTACAGTGAACTTCGTGGGGCTCTTGACTTAAGCGGTCTGCAGGCTCTCCAGAGCTTCTCCGCAACAAATAATAACCTGACCTCCATCAATGTATCTGCGAATCAAAAGCTGAATGCTCTGCATATTGACGACAATCAGTTTACGGATATTGACACTTCAAACAATCCAAACCTGCAATATTTATATTGTGGCTATAATCTTTTGTCCCAGATCGATCTGTCAAACAACACAGAACTGGACACTCTGAGCTGCTCACAAAATAAGCTTTCCACTCTGGATATAACGATGCTTCCAAAGCTTCAGACGCTCTATTGTGAATACAACCTGATTTCCGAGCTCGATATTTCACATAATTCGAAGCTGCAGACACTATATGCGGAGGACAATCAACTGGATCAGATTGACATTTCTGCCAACGCAGACCTGGACACTCTGAATTGTAACCAGAATAATCTGACTTCCATTGACCTCTCCGGCAATGCATCGTTAAAAAGGATTTATTGTCAGGACAACGAGATCACTGCACTGGATGTCAGCAATATCACAGAGCTGGAAACACTGCGCTGTGACTCCAACCAGATAAAATCACTGGATGTATCCAATAATACAGCACTGACTATTTTTACCTGTGATAACAATCAGCTTGACACATTAGATGTAACACAAAACAAAAAGCTTGAGACACTTTCCTGTGCATCAAACAATATCGCGAATATTGATGTGTCCGCCAATACAGAATTACTCTTACTGAACGTCTGCTATCTGCCCGTTACAGAACTGGATGTATCAAATAATACTCATTTAACAGACCTGCGGATCTCCGAAACAAAGTTGACACAGATTGACCTTTCCAAGCTGTCAGAGCTTTACTCCATCAACTGCGACAACATTCCTCTGACCAGTCTGGATGTGTCTGCATGTCCAAAATTAAACACCCTGCTCCTCTATGAAGCACCGAATATCACATCTCTGGATGTCTCCAACAACCCAGAGCTTGAAATATTGTCCTGCGATTACTGCAATATCACAGAACTGGATGTATCAAATAATCCGAAGCTCATGAGCCTCCGGTGTATGGCTAACAAAATCGGCACACTGGATGTATCGCACAATCCGGAACTGATGACTTTGTACTGTGACGCCTGTGGCCTCTCCACTCTGGATGTTACAAAAAATCCAAATTTAACAAGACTGCGCTGTAATTCCAATAATCTGACAACTCTGGATGTTACAAAAAACACAGAACTGAAGGAGCTTGCCTGTGGCAATAACAGTCTGACCTATCTGGATTTATCAAACAATCCTCTGTTAAATAAAAATAACATTCATGTCGGAAATGATGTTACGATCACTTTTGCAAATTAAGCACGGAATATCTGTCCGTCGGACAATTCTATAATAAATTGATGGCAGCCTGCGAGAAATTCACAGGTTGCCACTTTTTTATCATATTCTATATACAACAGAAAATATTATGCTTTTGATCTGCTACACCCACACGGGATCTTCCTCCGATTTTTCAAGAATCTTCCGGATTTCCTCCTCTGACTTATCAGCAAACGCCGCAATCTTTTCTACAGTTTCTCCCATTGCATACATCCTGCGAATCAGGAAAATTTCCCCTTGCTGACGTCCCTCTTGGCGCCCCTCTTGTAATCCTTCACTAAGTCCACTTTGACGAGTTTTCTCCAACTCCTCCTCAACAACTTTTTAATAATCCATTTATACATTATGCACAAAACACCGGTTTTGCGTTTTTCTGTGTATGACTATAGCACTTCTTGACAGCATTTTCCCACACCCTGTAACACCGCAAGCTTTGAGCCACAGGCTCAAACTTGCTATATGAAGCATAGTTCTTCTTGGTGACTTATCAAGTCACCTTAGAAGAACTCTTCATATTATTCCGTCTGATCCGCTGCCCACACGGCCTTTGGTCCATGCTCCCCGGTTCGGATCCGTACAACATCCATCAGCTCATAGACAAAGATCTTGCCGTCCCCGTGCTCTCCGGTATGTGCTGTACGACAAATGGCATCCACCGTACGTTTCGCCCACTCCTGACTGGAAACCACGATCTCAAACTTAACCTTAGGCAGAAGATTAATATCCACATCATAACCTCTGATCTTTTCCTTATAACCCATCTGGGTACCGCAGCCCATCACCTGTGAGATAGTCATTCCGTGAACCTGCAGATCCTGCAGGGCATCCTTGACATCCTCCATTTTATCCTCATTAATAATCGCGTCGATTTTGATCATAATCCTGACCTCCTGATTTTCTTTATCATCACAATCTGTCTTTCATCCTTCAAACCGCTCTTACAGATTTCTATATTATGGCAACCATATTTCTTAGTCCAATCCATTAAAGGACGGATATGCACTCTCGCCATGCTGGCTCTCGTCCAATCCCACTCTCTCGTCATGCTCGGATACACGCAGCGGAGTAAACAGCTTCACGATGGATGCACAGATCAGGGTTCCCATAATAGCAACTGCGATCGTTGCCACAATACTGATGATCTGTGCCAGGAACAAATGATAATCACCGTAGATCAATCCATCCCAGCGTGCCACTCCATTGATGGACTTCTGTGCAAAGATTCCGGTTGCAATACCGCCCCAGATACCACCGACACCATGACAGCCAAATGCATCCAGCGCATCATCATAACCAAAATGCTTCTTTACTACAGACATCATAAAGTAACAGATTGGACTCACTACGATACCAATAATGATTGCAGACCACAGCGGCACAAAACCGGCTCCCGGTGTAATGGCCACCAGACCAAGTACAGCACCGGTACAGGCACCGATCACCGTCGGCTTACCATCACGGATCATATCAATCGCCATCCAGGAAAGCATCGCACAGGCTGCAGAGGTGTTCGTTGTCATAAATGCGTGAACAGCCAGCCCATTTGCTCCCAGAGCACTTCCTGCATTGAAGCCGAACCATCCAAACCACAGAATAGAAGCTCCCAGCAAAACAAACGGAATATTATGAGTACGGTATGCGGTCTTTTCATATCCGCGGCGCTTGCCAAGCATTAAGGAAAGCACCAGACCACTGACACCGGAACTGATATGTACCACATTTCCTCCGGCAAAATCTACAGAGCCAAGCACTTCACCGAGAAGTCCACCTTTGCCCCATACCATATGGGCCATTGGGAAATATACCACCAGAAGCCACAGAGCGATAAAAGCAAATAATGCTTTAAATTTCATTCTGCCTGCCACAGATCCCGTGATCAGTGCCGGGGTAATAATGGCAAACATCATCTGAAATGCTGCAAACAACAGTGCCGGTATGCCGTCCGCATAAGCTCCCGGCTCCCAGCCTACATTATTCATACAGAAGCTTTTCAGATTACCGATCACGCCGCCACAGTTTCCGCTGAAGGAAAGGGAATATCCCACCAGCACCCACATCAGGGAAGCAAGACCCATAATAAAAAACGACGAAATCATTGTATTTAAAACATTTTTCCGGCGAACAAGTCCTCCATAGAAAAATGCCAGTCCCGGCGTCATAAAAAATACAAACGCCGTTGCTATCATCATAAATCCAGTATCTCCAGAATTCAACATATCCGTACCACCTTTCTGTCCATCACCATTCTCCCGAGTTATGGTTTACACCTGCGGTGCAGCCGGTAACTCTCCATTTTCTATAATTACGATAGGATTGCGCATTCCTGTCTGAGCTTTATGCCTTCCAAAATAAACTTCTCCTGTTTATTTCCTGTTTTAGAAAACAAAAAAGGTGCCTCTATTTCAAAATAGAAGCACCTTCGCTCTTTACGAAAATAATCATAGCACAATCAAAAATGATTTTCAATAGCTTTTTTCAAAAAAACTTGATAAAACTTTGTACGCTATTTTAATTTCTTTCAAATGCAAATCATGGACTTTATTAATCAATCCTTCCATAATTAACCGAATTTCTTACAGCCCTTTTTTCAGCATCGTTTTATCCCAATGCCACATCCAGAACCATCATCAACGCAAAGCCTAATGCTGCACCAATTGTGCCAATATTACTGTGAACTCCATCCTGGCATTCCGGGATCAGCTCCTCGATCACCACATACATCATAGCTCCCGCCGCAAAAGCCAGCAAATACGGCAGCACCGGCGAGATCAGCCCGGCGATCAGGATCGTGATAGAACCCCCAATAGGTTCCACGATTCCTGACAAAACACCACATACAAACGCTTTCCGGCGGCTCATCCCCTCACCGCAGAGAGGCAGGGAAATAATGGCCCCCTCCGGAAAATTCTGAATGGCAATGCCAAGTGCCAGAGCCAAAGCTCCGGCTGCCGTGATACCGGCTCCTTTCATCAGACTTCCCGCATAGGCAACTCCCACGGACATTCCCTCCGGAATATTATGAAGGGTCACCGCAAACAGCATCATCGTGGTCTTTGACAGGCGGGGCTGTCTCGCATGAAGTCCCTCCGGCTCTGTACTTTTCAGATGCAGATGTGGTATCAGCATATCCAGTGCCAATAAAAATCCAATACCAAGCAAAAATCCCACGAACGCCGGCAGCCATCCGATCCCTCCCTGCGCCTCTGTCATATCAATGGACGGGATCAACAAAGACCACACGGAAGCTGCGATCATGACTCCCGCTGCAAAGCCCAGCAAAAGCTTTTCCAGCTTCGGCGCAATTCTTTCTTTCATAAAAAATACCATTGCCGCTCCCAGAGACGTTCCCAGAAACGGAATACTTAATATGATCAGTTCAGACATGTTCTGCTCCTTTCCATATTTTTTGTGTCTTTTCTGTAAAGTAACATCGTATATTAAATATATGCATACATAAACAATGTGGTGATAGTTAGCTTTATCTAACCATCGCCACATTGTAACACATTTATAAATATTTTTCAAAAGAATCCTTCAATATCCCTTATACACTGTTGAAATGCCTTCGCCTTTATTTTCCGTGTGTCGTCAGGATCCCGTACATCTCCGGCCGCCGGTCTCTCCAGACACCCCAGGATCTGCGGTATTCCTCTATCTCATCCAGATCAAAGCTCTGTACCAGAACCGTCTGGCTTTCCCTGTCCGCGCTCTGCAGGAGCTCTCCGGTGTGATCCGTAATAAAGGAGGAACCATAGAAGGTCATGCTGGTTCCATCTGTTTCCGTACCGATCCGGTTCGACGCGATCACCGGCATAATATTTGCCGCAGCATGCCCCTGCATACACCTTCGCCAGTGAGGCATGGAATCAATAGTCTCATCCATCTCTGAGCCGATTGCCGTTGGATACAATAAAAGCTCCGCACCCTGCAGTGCCATCCCCCTTGCCGTCTCCGGGAACCACTGATCCCAGCAGATTCCCACGCCAATAGTGCCAAACTGCGTTTTCCATGCACGAAATCCGGTGTCTCCCGGCGTAAAATAAAATTTCTCCTCATACAACAAAGAATGAGGAATATGTGTTTTGCGGTAAACGCCCAATATGCTGCCATCTGCGTCAATCACTGCCACACTGTTAAAGGCGGTATTTCCTGCCTTCTCATAAAAGCTCACCGGGATCACAAGTTCCTTTTCCTTCGCCAGCTTTTGAAAAAAGGAAATCGCCGGATTTTCTTCCACCGTCGTTGCCAGCTTTAAATATTTGGTCCGCTCCTGCTGACAGAAGTACGGTGTCTCAAACAGCTCCTGTAAAAGTACGATATTTGCTCCCTTCCCGGCTGCTTCCTCCACCAGATCTGCTGCCCTCGAAAGGGTTTCTTCCCGATTCCAGGTACACGCCATCTGTGTGGCTGCTACTGTTACATTTCTCATGGCTTTATCCTCCTTCTGTCCTGTTTCGACACAGGCTGCTGCTGGGTAATGCAGTGAATATTTCCTCCTCCATAGACAATCTCCCGTGTATACACACCAACCACCTCACGGTCCGGAAAAATCTGCCGGAGCTGTTCCAATGCCAAAGCATCATTTTTGTCACCATACTGCGGCACGATCACTCCACCGTTTGTGATCAGGAAATTCAGATAAGAAGCAATACAAAGATCCCCTTCCTGCCTCGGAATACTTCCCGGCATCCGGTCAATACAAAAATCCTTTCCAATCCGGACTGCTTCTGCCGGACAACATACCTTATGTACCTTCAGCTTTCTCCCCTTTGCATCCGTCATACTGCAAAGCTGTTCATAACATTTCCGGGCAGGCTCATAAAACGGACACGCCAGATCCTCCGTATAAATACATGCCACCTCTCCCGGCCGCACAAAGCATGCCACATCATCCACATGACCATTGGTTTCCTCCGGGTCAATGCCATCCTCCAGCCACAGTACCTTCTCCGCTCCCAGATATTCACAAAGCATCTGCTCTATCTCCATCTGAGTCATATGTGGGTTACGTCCTTTACTGAGAAGACACATTTTCGTCGTAAGAACGGTCCCTTCTCCATCCACATGAAAGGAGCCTCCTTCCAGCACAAAATCTTCGGTACGGTAAGAATCAACGCCACATATCTCACAAACTTTTCCTGCAATCTGATCATCCAGATCCCACGGAAAATAAAGACCATCCACAAGACCGCCCCATGCATTAAATTTCCAGTCGCATGCCCGGAGCCGTCCATGATCATTTACCAGAAAGGAAGGTCCCATATCCCGCATCCACGCATCATTTCCGGACATTTCCATTACCTGTATCTGTGAAGGAAGCTGCGCTCTTGCATTCTGATACTGAGCCTGACTGACGCACATGGTCACCGGTGTAAAGCGGCTGACGGCCTCTGCCACCTCTGCGTATGCCTTTTGTGCGGGTTTGGCTCCGTTTCTCCAGTTATCCGGTCGTTCCGGCCAGAGCATCCACACCCGCTCCTGGGATTCAAACTCCCCCGGCATATAAAATCCATCCTGTTTTGGTGTTGTGTTTATGATTCTTTCCGCCATAATAACTACACACTCCTATTCCCTAAAAAAGGGCAAAACCAGCGTTTTGCCCTCCAAGAATTGCTTTGCAATTCTCGTTGGCTTTGCACTAAATTACGATCATTTTCCTATTCCCTAAAAAAGGCACATCTCCGTTTTACGAAGACATGCCTCTTTGCATATTTTTAAGATTCGATTTGTTTACATTTTAAACCACATAAATTTAATACATTGATATTATCGCTACCTTTATTGTAACAACATTGCGATTATACAGCAATAATCCTTTCTGTGTAACTTTCTACTTCATAAAAAAAATATTACTTAAATAAGGGTATATCAACGAACTACATTCTGCGGTTTTCCCTCCAGAAAGCATTTCACATTTTCGGACGCAATCTCGATCAGACGGCCTCTCGCCTCCTTGGTTGCCCAGGCAATGTGCGGCGTGATCACGCAGTTCTCGCAGGTAAGCAGCGGATTGTCCGGTCTGGCAGGCTCCACCGATACCACATCCACACCCGCTCCATACACCTTACCACTGTGAAGAGCTTCCGCCAAATCCTTTTCCACAATGGTTCCACCGCGGCTGGTATTGATCAGAACGACTCCATCCTTCATCTGTGCAATGGTTTCTTTGCAAATCAGATCCTTCGTCTGATCATTCAACGGACAGGCAAGAAAGATTACATCGGACTCCTTCAAAAGCTGCTCTCTGGATACATATCTTCCAATCTCTTTTCCCTCCGGCGTCTCATGGGAGCCATTGGTGATAACCCTCATCCCAAACGCCTTCGCCACGCGGCCGATCGCCTTTCCCGTCTGTCCAAAGCCGATAATTCCCGCTGTCTTATGATCCAGCTCGATCAGCGGATAATCCCAGAAACAAAAGTCGCGCCCCCGGCTCCATCTGCCGTCATGAACCTCTTTGCTGTGATGTGCAGCATGAGAGCAAATATCCAAAAGCAGCGCAAACGCCTGCTGTGCCACTGCCTGTGTACTGTACCCCGGCACATTGGTCACGGTAATTCCATGTTCTGCCGCCGCTTTCATATCTACCACATTGTACCCGGTTGCCAGCACTCCAATATAACGAAGCTTTGGACAAGCCTCCATGATCTCTGACGTAATGACCGTCTTATTGGTCAGGGCAATCTCACAGTCCTGCAGCCGTTCCACCACATCAGCCGTCTGATTTGGTGTGTACTCATATACAGTCAAATCTCCAAGACTCTCCAGCTTGTCCCAGCTTAAATCACCGGGATTGCTTGTAAAGCCGTCTAAAATCACAATTTTCATGATAACCCTCCATTCTCTTCCTGCAGACCTTAAGCCATCTGCCTTACTGTCGTTAAATTCTGAATTCGAGGTTACTATAGCACCTTTGTTCAAAGCACGCAAGAAAACCCGCAGAATCAGACAAAACTTTATTGATTGGAAAACAAACAACTCCTATAACTTGTATAATCAAAGTTTTCCCTTATGATATCCGGAAAATTTACACCAGATCACTTAAGGTTGATTTAAGGTACATCTTTTATGATAATTTCAACATAAAATTTCAGGAACGGAGGAAACCATATGAACAGAAAAAGCAAATATAAGCTGCTGGCATGGACCATGACAGCGGCACTAACCCTCACAGCAAGTCCATCGACCGGCATGGTGGCTTCTGCGAAAAGCTCCTCAAAGGTGTCCACAAAATGGTATACTATTTCAAAAAAGCCGGGAACCTATCAGAAAAAGGTTACATTAAAAGTAACTGCGAAAAAGGGCTTTCAGGTATATTACACCACAAATGGAAAGTTCCGCTTAAAGAAGAAATCAAACAGCGAGAAATCAACACGCATTACCATTTCCAAAACGACAAAGCTTTCTGTCTATGCCATACGCAAAGGCAAAAAAATCACAGCAAAGCAGTTAAATTCCAAAAAGACGAAAAAGAAAACATCTTATAAGAATTATTACTATAAGATTGTTGCGTCAACATCAGACTCTGTAACCGCTTCCACTGCTTCCGCAGCTCCGGACACTACAGCAAGCCCGACAGCTTCAGCAGTTCCAAATAACACAGCAAGCCCGTCAGCTTCGGCTGATACTTCAGCAGCTCCAAATAACACAGCAAGCCCGGCGGCTTCGGCTGATACTTCAGCAGCTCCGAATAACACAGCAAGCCCGTCAGCTTCGGCTGATACTTCGGCTGCTCCGGATACCACTACCAATCCGGCGGCTTCGGCTGATACCTCATCAGCTCCGGATACCACCACAGTGACACCTGTACCGGTGCCTACGGTGTCTCCGGTATCCTCATTACCGGCTGATTACGACGAGTCATCCGCACAGACAATCCAGATTTCATCCACCGGAATCACCACATCCAATCTGAAATCGGAATCCAGCGTAACCTGCGAAACGGATGAAACCTCCGGAATTACAGAGATTACGATTTCCGAGGCGGGTACTTATGTTCTCTCCGGTGGTACGGAAGAAACACCTATGACCGACACCGGGATCACCATTAAGAAAAATACCGGTGAGGTCAACCTCATTTGGGATAATCTCCATATTGACAACAGCGCACTTGGCGGCAGTGCCGGACAGGATTCTGCGGTATTCCAGATCAAGAGCGGCGATAAGACAACAAATCAGGTTACGGTATTCTTAAAGGGCGAAAATGTCCTGACCGGCAATGGCAGTGTTTACACGGAGACCACCGACGGAGCCACCACAACATCCCTGCCGGGTGGTGTCATTGAGGCAAAGGGAGCAGATACTGTTCTCACCTTTGCAAGCTATGATGAAACTGATATCGGAAGCCTCTCTGTGACAGATGCCATGGATACCGATACAACCGATTACGGCAGCGAGGATCCATCCGATGGTATTTCCAGCAAAGGAACCCTGATCATCCAGAGTGGCAAATTTGAGGTCAGCTCCAACGGAGACTGCCTGAAAGGAACCGGCTCTGACGGGAATGGCGGTGTCTATATTACCGGCGGAACGCTTTCTCTTACCTCTGCCTTGGGCAATGGTATCAAAAGTAAAAACGGAAATATCAGTATTTCCGGCGGTACAACCAATATTCTCTCCACAAAGGAGGATGGCATCAATGCTAAGAATTACACCGTTTCCATCTCCGGAGGCAGGGTGGTCATCACACATTGTCAGGGAGACGGCATTCAGGGAGAATGGGTATCCATTTCCGGTGATGATACTTATGTAGATATCACCACAGAATACGAAAACGCAGGTGTCAACTACTACAACAGTTCTCTTGGCTCCGGCAATTACAATACACTGACCTCCAATAATTCCACAAAAACAGAGACCGTAAATGTGGACACCAGAAGTCATAAAGGAATTAAGGCAGGTACGAAACCCTGCACCTACAGCTATACCAGCGTAGCCGATGACAGCACACTGACCGCAGGCCAGAGCTACAGCACCGAAGCCTCCGGCGGACTTGTGATCACCGGTGGTACGATCATCGTAGATACCACACAGTCCGGCATCAAGTATAACGGCGGTGGCGGCGGCAGCGGCTCTTCCAGCGCAGCAACAAGCGATGGCCAGTATATTATCGGTGCTCCGGACGATACGATCCACAGCAATAACACCTGTGTGATCTCCGGCGGAGACCTGACTCTCTCCTCTGCAGATGACGGTATCACCGTTGCAGATACTCTGGATATTACCGGCGATACATCCATTGACATTAAAACCTGCTATGAAGGAATCGAGGCGGGCACCATCAATATTGGCATGAAGGGCAGCCAGAGCGGACCGGATATCGTGATCTACTCCAATGATGACGGCATCAATGCCGCTTCCAAATCAAGCACCACATATGTTTACGCCGAGGAGTCCGAGGAGAAATATACGAAAGCAACCGTTTCTTCCTCCGATAATGTATTAAACGTATACTCCGGTTACATCAATGTGATGATCGCCGATGACGAGACACACACCATCACTCTTCCTGTAAAAAATGGAAGCGACAATACCATCACCTATTCCGCAGACGGTGACGGCATCGACTGTAACGGCTCCTTCTACGCATATGGCGGCACGATCGTTGTCTTTGGCTCAACCTCCAATGACAACGCTCCGATCGATACAGATGACACCTACTACATCGGCAGTGGTGTAACACTCCTCGCCGTGGGGAGCAGTGGAATGATCGAGAATCCCACCAGTGTCCGGCAGGCTTACCTGTGTACAGGCAGCTCCAATGGCGGCATGCGGTTCGCATCTGCCGACACAGCAGACACCTCTGACAGCACCGGCATAGCAGCTTCGTCTGACACCTCTACCGCCTCCGGAAGCACAAGCAAGGGTGCTCCGGGTGGCAATGGCGGTCCCGGCGGAAACGGCGGAAACAACGGTCCCGGCGGAAGCTCCGGATCTACCTACTCCGCAAATACCGCTTTCTCCATTGCAGACAGCTCCGGAAACGTGATCCTTTCCATCTGTCCAAATAAATCCTACAGCTACGTGCTGTACTCTTCTCCGGAGCTGACCTCCGGTGACTCCTACACTCTTTACAGTGGTGGCAGCGTATCCGGCAATAAGCTTGCGGACAGTGATTACGACTTCCGCTATAAAAGCTGTGATACAAGCAGTGCTTCCGTAATCTCCACAACAACCGCAGGCACTACGGTACAGGGCGGTAACAGCAGACCGTAATATAATGTAAGAATCAATTTCCCCTCTTAACAAAGCATAAGCCCCTGTGTCCTGATAATCGGACACATGGGCTTATGTTATATTTTAGCAAGACACACTCTACTCGTATCCATCCTCATTAATAATGGTGGAGATCACAGAAAATTCCATACTGTTTTCCTTGGTTGTCTTTTTCAGGGAAATGCTCCTGGCAATTTTCTTCATATCCTTTTCTGATAAGCCATCTCCTCCGGAAATTTCCATGCAGTATCCGACATTCTCGTCAAAGATCCAGATGCTGTTTTCCCTGTTATCATCTACATACATTCGCTCTGCCTTTGTCTGAGCCTCCGCAGGACGTATCCCCTTAAAATAATATGCCCGATTTCCCCCGATCGTCATTTTTTCTACATCTTTAATATATAGCATCCGTACATTTTTCGCACGGTTGATATAATACACACTGACCGTAAAATCCTTATCTGTATATTTTCGCAGGGCTTTCAATATTTTTTCCTCTTTTTTAGGATCTGTTTCTTTTCTATGCTTCTTCATCAGTTTATTATATTCCGCCCTTCTATATTGAAAACGAACATTCCCGTAGTCATCCGTATTCTTCGGACATTTCCAGATAGTATAATCCTTTCCCATCCTCAATGCTTCTTTATTGTATGCCAGCTTTACATAATAATTAGGATGAGCATTCCGGATATACTTTGCCAAAGTATCTTTCGCTTCACGCTCCATAGTATATTCATATCCCAGAGTTTCTCCGTATTTCTTATAGAAATGTAATATTGCCGCATGATCCTTTACTTCCCTTTCCACACTGTAAGTAAAATGCGTATTCAGCTTCTGGGATGCATAACCTCCCACCGGAAGGATCACCACCAGCGCAGCGGCAACAATCGCTGCTGCCATCATAAGCCGCGGACGCTTATGCTCCGGCAGTCTTGTCTCACCTGCCCCTGTAATCTCACTCAGGATCTCACTTTTTCTTTTCCCCGATACTCTGACATGATCATACATATCCCGATAATCTTTTATACTCATAATATTCCTCCTTTTTTCGTAGATGTGCAAACCTAAAGTCCCACAACTCCCGGCTCCAGCGATTCCCGCAGCTTCTCTCTGCCCCGTTTTAGACGCATCTTCACTGCCGAAGCGCTGCACCGCAGTATCTGTCCGATTTCACGTACACTGTATCCCTCATAGTAATAAAGATACAGCACCAGACGATACTTTTCCGGTAATGCTGCTACTTCCTGCCAGATTTCCTTTTGATCCTCCTGCCAGCCAAATATTTCCTCCGGCATATTTTCATCGAACTCCTGCCTTTTTTGATTCCAACGAGACCGCAGATGATCCTTAGACAGATTGACCGCTACCCGCAGCAGCCAACGCCTGACATGCTCCTCTGACGTAAATTCCCCCTCCTGACGATACAGCCGCACAAAAGTCTCCTGTGCCACATCCTCTGCATCCGCCGGATTTTTTACGTAGGTAAAGGAAAGCCGGTAAACGAAATCAAAATGCCTGTTATAGCAGCTCTCAAACTCCTCTTTATTCAAATTTCGTCTCCCCCTTTCACTTGATATACGAATGATGTTTTCAAATGGTCACAACTCAGGCAAAATTTATACAAGCTCAAACCTCGCATACAAATTATGAGCGAAGTTTGAGCTCCAAAGCTGCTATTATCTCATTTACTTTTCCTGATACTCACACGCTACCCGTTTGCCGTGGAAGGCAATGCCAAAAAATCCGATCTCGGTGATACCGCGATACTCCATATCCTCTGCATACCCTCGATCCCGTATCTGGCGGACCGCATCCTTTGCCGCACCTGCAAGTGCCTGCTCTGTCTGGTTCTTTGCGACCTTAAACTCAATGATATAGCCCTTGTGCCTGTGATCTCTCGGTTCCAGCTGCAGATCAAATCGTCCCTCTCCCGACTCCCGGTTGGACAAAATATAATACCGGTCAGACAAGATCGCCAGTATACCAAACACCGTGCCATGATAGAAATTTTCGTGGGCAGTATCAAAGGTACTTGCAGACTGCAGCAGATATTTCTGCAGAGTATCTGTGAAAAGTGTTGTATCCTCCATGCGAAGTGCCAGCTCAAAATCCCGCAGAATGGAACCGGTAAAAAGCTCCCGGTAACTGCCAAGAATCTCCTTCTGGAATGCCCCCTTCACCTCCCGGTTCGGAATCTCCAGAGAACAGATGGGATTGTCGTTAAACTCGCTGATCACGTCTTTGATCCGGAGATAGCCTGCCACCAGCAGAAAACTGAAAATCATGTCCGGATCACTGTCCACCTCCGGATAAATAATATCCGTATCTATGATCGACTGCACCTCCTGCCCCTGCAGAAGTCTGGTGAGACTTTGGTACAGCTCCTGACCGGCTCCTTTTACAAGCTGGCCGATGATCTCATTGCCACTGGTCCTTGACCAGAACGCCTTCGGTTTGCAGTTATTATTGAAATAGTTGATCACCGACCATGGATTGTATATCTCAACTCCTCCAAAGGAGTAACCATCATACCAGTCCTTAATCTCGGACAGCTTTTCCGGTACACCGTAATAATCAGCCATAGCCTTTACCTCTGCTCCGGTAAAACCAAAATATTCCGAATATCTGTCATCCACTGTGGTATTGACCACCAGATTATTCAAGCCGCTGAACAGGCTCTCCTTGGCGATCCGCAGAATACCCGTCAGGATACCCAGCTCCAGATCATCGTTGTCCTTCAGTGAAGAAGAAAAAAGATTTCTCATAAACCCAACCACTTCATCATAATAATGATGCAGATATCCCTGCTGGATCGGGGTGTCATACTCATCAATAATAATGATGGTCTTGCTGCCATAGCACGCTGCCAACATAGAAGAAAGCTTACCAAGGGCAAACTGATAATCTGTAATCTCTCCCTGACCGCTTGTAATATCCGTAAAATACCGGCGATCATACTCATTGATCCGCTCATCCATCAAAATATCCACATGACGGATAAACTCCTCCCGCAGAGTAAAACAGAGGCTTTTGTACATATCCTCCCAATTGGTCTGGTGCGCATCCTTAAAGGAAAGAAAAATAACCGGATACCTGCCCTGAAGCTTCCGGTAGCTCTGCCCACATGCCCAGATCTGCTTGTCAACGAAATAGACAGAGGTATCCTCATCACATCTCTCAAAATAAGTACGGAGCATGTCCATCATCAATGTCTTACCAAAACGGCGGGGACGGGTAAACAGATATACCTTGCTGTGATCATCAATAATATCCCGGATCAGCAGGGTTTTGTCCACATAATAACACTCTCCGGACACTTCCCTGTAAGAAGTGATCCCCACCGGACAGGGCAGCCGTCCGGCTGCTGCCGCCCTGACACCATAGGATGACTTTTCCCGAAGCATTGCCGGCCGCTCCACATCGGAAGGGATCATCCAGAAACGTCCAGCCTTGTATGCGCCGGGAATCATCCCGTCTGCGCAAAGCTGATTCACACGTCTGGGGGTAATATCCCACTGTCCTGCCAGCTCCTTTGCCCGAATAAAATCCTGCTTCATATGATCACTTCCTTCCCGAATCCTTGTTTGTTTCCTTTAGTATAGCCCGTTTTCAGGAAATTATCAAGAAATAAATGTATATCTCGGGAAATTTAAGGAAATATAAATTATTATTTCCCGAAATTTCCTCAAAAATGACAAAACCAGCGTTTTGCCCTTGCTCATTCTACGCTACGAGCTTTTTCCTATACACTAAAAAACGGCAGTGCTGCTTTTTAACAACACTGCCGTCAGGTACGGATCTATATTCGATACTCACTCTTCTGCTTACAGTCTTTCGAAAGCTGTAAAAACTCCCATTGTATCTTTCAGCTGTCCCAGCTCCTTTTTCAGAGCCTTGTCATTGCAGCTGCCCGCTGCTTCTTTGTATGTCATCGCCTCAAGATGCACGGCAACCTTAGCTGTCTCTGTTTTTTTCTCTGAATTTCCCTGATAAGCGATCTTACAGGTAACCTGCGGACTGTCCAGCACTTCATTTTTAACAGCTGCCTCTGCAACGATCTCCTCGTCCGTCATACCGGCAGTATTATTATCCCACAGCCGCTTGTAAAGCTCCTTAGACAATTTTTTCTCGTCGCAGATCGCTACTTCCACATCCTTTCTGTCCTGATCCTTCGCAGAGATGGTAAAAGATTTATAATACTTCACCTCTTTTTTGTCTGCTCCATCCGGTACAACCTCAATATCCACACCGCTGCTGACCTGCTTTGGTTCCTCACACTCCTCCCCCTCGATCACATAAGGCTTATTCTTGGGCTGCAGAATGCGGAAACAGCCTTTATTGACGGAATAGGTAATGGTATCCATATTCTGTCCCTCGCATACCAACGGCAGATCGATCATGTAACCAATCTCGTTGTTATCATCCGAACCACTCCATGCCTCTCCGGTCAACCCCCCCGAATAAATGGCAGCCTGTGTCTCTCCCTTTTTCAGTTCCTTTACCTCGGCAGCCTTCACCTTCATTACAAAACCACTCTCCACATTCCGGGACGGTTCGCCGGCAGATATGTCCGTTTTATGGGACAGTCCTGTATTGGATAATATCTGATCCGGCAGATTTCCAAAACCGATTCCTGCTACCAATGCCGCACATGCCACCAGCGCAACGGCCGGTCTTACATAATTTTTCTTTTTCTTCATATGGTATTCCCCCTTTTCAAACTTTACCTTGATCTCATTATCGTTTACCTCCGGGGTAAGGGCCTGCTGTAAAATCTGATCTAATCTTGTTTCATTCATATTACGAATCCTCCATCCGCCGGCAACCCTCGTTCTCCGGGCCGTCAGGCATAATAACTGCCAATCTTGTTTTCAGGATACTCTTTGCTTTCCGCATCCTGCTTTTTACGGTGCTTTCCGGAATATGCAGACATTCTGCAATCTCCTTAAACTTTAGTCCCGCAGAATAGTAAAGATAGACGACTGTGCGGTATTTTTGCGGTAATGCCCGCACCTGCCGCTGTACCAATTCTGTCATTTCTTTCTGCAAAAGCTGCTGCTCCGGTTCCTCCGACTTTTCCCCCGGCACCCGGCTCCCACCACTCTCCAGATGCTTTTCATAGCTTTCAAATGCTGCGATCCTGTGTCTCCATGCAAATTTTCTCTTTTTATTTCTCCATATAAGGACGGAAACGGATAACGCATAGCTTTTCAAAGAATCCGTTTTATTTAGTTTGTCCACCTGCTCCCACAGTGTCAGCATTGTGTCCTGGTAAAGATCATCTCCCTCTGCACTTCCCCCTGCATTCATCCGGCAGAATCGCAGGATATCTTTTCCATTCTCTGACACAAACCGGTCAAATTCCTGTCTTGTCACGTTTCCCCTTTTCCTTTCCTCTTCCCTTGACGTCTCGGTTAGAATCCTTACACTTTAATATTGTAATAATCCGAAATAAAGTTTAAATTTTTGAAAAAATTTTTCCTATACACAAAACAGCCGATGTACTATCCTCAGACATTAATATCCCTGAAGATAGTACATCGGCTGTTCAGACATAATCTCCGATATTCTCCTAAAACGATGCATCCACGATCTTCTGCTGATTGACATCGATCACACCATATGTGTTCAGACGCAGAAAAGGAATCACCGGCAGACTCACAAAACTCAGAGTCATAAACGGATCGATCTCCTCCGGGATCCCCCATTCCCGCAGGATCGCTTTCATTTCCTCCAGCCTCTGATCCACCTCTTCCAGTGGAAGTGTAGACATCAGACCTGCGATCTGCAGTGGAAGATCCGCAACAATCTCTCCATTCAGCGCAATCGCCAGACCGCCCTCATTTTCGATGACACGGTTCGCCGCGCAGGCAATATCCTCATCGTTGGTTCCGGCAACCACCAGATTATGGGAATCATGCCCTACGCTGGTAGCAACCGCACCTTTTTTCAGACCATATTTTCCCAAAAAACCTTTGCCAATATGACCTGTATTTTTATGACGTTCCAAAGCGACAATCTTAACAATATCCTCCTCCGGATCTACACCGTCGGCACAGCCCTCCTGACATGACCATCCTGCTGTCCGCTCTGTGGTGAGAAGCTCCCGGGCATTCAGATCGATCACCCGGATATGCTCTCCCTTCTTTTCCAAAGCAAGTTTGGAAGCATCCACCGGATCCACATGAAAAGAATGATATACCCGTTCCTGTATCTGCTGTCCCATTTCGGGTACAGTGCTTTCCACCAGACTTTTTCCTCCCTCTGCCACAAGTACACCATCCTTGTACACCTCCAGCACATTCAGATCGGTAAGATTATCAAGCACTGCAATATCTGCGCAGTATCCCGGTGCAATGGCGCCATTGTTTACAAGGCCAAAATAAGATGCCGCATTATAGGTTCCCGCTTTGATGGCTGTAATGGGATCAACACCTCTCTGTACGGCTTTTCGTACAATGGCATCGATGTGACCGTCCCGGAGCAGATCGCAAGGATGCTTGTCATCTGTCACCAGCATGATCCGCCGGGCATAAGGTGCCTCAAAAAGCGGAAGCAGTGCCTCCAGGTTATGAGCTGCGGTTCCCTCACGCACCATGATCCACTGACCTCTGGCAAACTTCTCCTTTGCCTCCTGCGCATTGGAGCACTCATGATCGGAGCGGATTCCTGTTGCCACATAGCCATTCAGCTCCTGTCCTGATAACAGCGGAGCATGCCCGTCAATAATCCTCTGATGCTCCAGTGTCGCATTGATCTTATCCAAAATCGCCGGATCAGCCTGATTCACCCCAAAAGAGTTCATCATTTCCGCCAGTCCGATCACGCGGTCATTGTCATAAAACGGTGCAATATCCGCCGCTTCCAGACAGGCTCCCGCCTCATCCAGTCCGGTGGCCGGCACACAGGACGGCACCACAAAGAGCACGTCCAATGTCATATCCTGTGTATATTTCAACATAAACTCAATCCCCTCACAGCCTGCCACATTGGCAATCTCATGGGGATCCGTAACAACTGCCGTAGTTCCATGGGGCAGTACTGCCTTCTCAAACTCCGTCGGTGCCACCATAGAACTCTCCAGATGAATATGACCGTCAATAAATCCCGGGCAGAGATACTTTCCCGTCATATCCTTCTCAACTACGCCTTCATATGTTCCAATCCCGGCAATCATACCATCCACGACCGCCACGTCACCAACCTCAATGCTCTCCGTAAATACGTTAATAATATTGGCATTTTTCAACACCAGATCTGCCTTCTGTCTGCCATTTGCCACATGGATCAGCTTCTCATTTATTTTGTTATACATTATGATCGTCCTCCGTTCCATATCTGTATTTATCATTTTACCCCTGCCCCTGTAAAACTCTCTCACTCCACACCACAAAAGCTCCGATATGATCCACATTTCCAGCACGATCCAGATACTGCATTGACGCCATATGCACGGAACAATGTCATAGGAGTCGAAATTTTAATAACGATTTTGATCCATTCCTCTGTACTGAGTCTGATATCCGTGATTTTCCTGAGGACGCATATCATTAGGATACATGGTATCAGAATAAATATCTGTCTGAAGCTTCTTTAACATAGAAAATACCTTCTGATAATCCGGTATATCATAAATTTTAAAGCCCTCGTGGTCATGATCCGAATGACCATTTCGTGTGTCCGTATTATAAGCAGTGTGCGCACACACCATGATCACATCCCCCACACCAAGCAGTTGGTCAAAAATGCCCCGGTGGATATTGATATGAGACAGATCCGTAAACGGCTTCATTTCATAATTGTAAGTAAATGCCCCTCCGGATATATACACCCCTTTATCCGTAATAATAAACTCGGTATGCTTATACTTCAATATCGAAAACAGCACACCACCTAAATAAATCCAAACTGGCATCAGATGCAGCAAAAAAAATCCCAAAAAAGCCAGCCCAAAACCACCGGCCATCGCCCCTGCCGATGCCATACGGATCGTGCCGATCATAGAGCCATCCACAAGAGCCCATATTACCGCAACAGGAAGCATGGAATTAAAAATACTTTCCAAAAGAAAACACTTAAAATCCGGGGTGCCTCTCCATAATATCTGTTCCTGATCTCCAACCATTAATTCTAAATCTGTTTTGTTCATTTTCATCCTCTTTCATCCGTGCTTTATTGTACCTTTGTCTAATGAATCAAAGGCTTTCCCTCCTTTTTGATTGTAACTGCCAGCTCCTCAAATGTCAACGGAAGAAGAAAGATACTGCTCCACTTCCTCCCGGTTTTCCGCAATGCTGTCCATATCCACTCCGGCTGCCAGCACATATCCTGCCACCTGACGTACCTGACTGGACTGTGCCCTTCCCGTTTTGCACCAGATGGCAAAATGCTCACAGTTATTACTGATCAGACTGTACTTTTCCTCACCCAAGCGGCTGTATGCCCGCCGCACCGTCTCTTCCGGCGAAAAAACTGTCCAATCCTGCTGCTGAAAATTCTCATTATAATAGTCCATCACCCCATGAAAAAGAAATGATGTCTCTGAACGAAGCTTCACCGGAAATCCCGGCGCAAAACTAACCACAAAATAATCTTCTCCATCCTTTAAAAAGTCATCGATGCGGGTCACATGAATCGAAATCCTGCCTCCAAAATCTCCGCCTTCTCCGGCATAATGGATCACCCGCCCGGCCCCCACATAAATCCCGTAATGCTCATACAACTTTCTGGACACACCGATCACGTCCCCCGGCCGCACAAATTCATCCGCCATGAGCCGGTCCATTTTCTCCCGCATGGCCACAATGCTTCCATTGCCCTTCTGCCTTCCATTCTCATCCACAATTCGTGCTTTCCGTGATAATGTTCTCTGCTGCAATGCCCATCCATTCTGGTTCTCAATGGTCCTCCAGAGGGGACTTTCCCCATGGGTCTTACGTTCCATATTAGGGCAATCTCCCATCCGTTCTACCAGATCCTGTTCCAGATCCAGAAACGCCGTTATATTATTTGTAAGGTCGTTTGAAATATCATTAAAATCGCCGGGCATCATAATCTCCTTTTTCAACCATTGATCTGGGGGCTTTTTTCCACAACCGAAAGCTCCCGGAAAACAAAAATCCCATCCCCGTGTATGTATTGTAACAATATATACACGAAAATGGGAAATGTGCCTGTCTTTTGTTCCTGAAAATATATGAGCTCTATCTGTGATAAATCATGATATTCCTTTACTCTTAATCTCATCTACTATCTTTTGCACATATTCCTCAGACAATTCCAGCCTCTGAGCAATCTCCGGGATTGTTAATTGGAAATCTGAATAAAGAAGTTCTATTTTTCCTTCAAGCTTGCCTTCCATCTTTCCCTCGATTTTACCCTCAAGCTTGCCAGCTTCTAAACCTTCATTATATTTCTCACGATATTCCTGCTGTAAGGTCATATAATCCAACCTCCATTTCTCATTTCGGCGGACAGACTGCACCGCATCCTCCAGCTCTCTCGTAAACTGATCACTTGCAGCCTGGCCATCTATATAATCCAACAACCGTTTCATTTCCGGACTCACATCGTCCATCGTTCCTTTTGTATTTAGGATAATTTTAACGGTCTCGTCTCCAAATGTCAACGACGGATCCTGATCGCACAGGTACTCGAAGCTGTACAGATGACGCCCCTGACCATATGGATCGAAGGTACAGATAAAGATGACATAACTTTTTTTCAGCTCATTGTAATCTCCACCCTTTTCCAGGATGTTCAAGTCGATCATTCCCTGATAATACCGCATCCGTTTCGCCAGATTCCGTTTAATATGCACCTGCATTTCCATATCAAATACCGTGTTCTTCTCATCCTCCACATAAACATCCAGCCGCACTCCTTTGGCTCCTGCGGACAGATCGATGGTCTTCTGGCTTTCCGGGTATTCCAGCTTACGAATCTTGATCCCGAGGATCGTTTCCAAAAATGGTTTGCAGTACTTCGGATCACGCATGATCACTCCGAACATAAAATCATCCTGTAACTCTAATTCTTCATATGCTTTTGCCATAACGTAATACCTCCACTGTGCGATATGCCTTTCGGAAATGCTTTCGAATCCAGACGCTTTGATTGCTGAATATACCATTTCCAATCCTGTTGTTTCTGATTGTGCATATCAGAATATCACGCATTGCACAGTGCTGTCTATTGACAATGTTGCCAAATCAGACATGGACATTTTTATAAGGGATTACATAATTATAAAGAGAATATAAAATTTTATTCGTGCAGTTTTTATAGATTTTAGATTGATTTTCGGTAGTTGTTTACAAAGGAAATTTATGATGATTTTCCTATATTGAATTCAATTCCTTTAGCGGAAATTGTACTACCATCCATGCGGTATGTTTTCCCATCTATTATAAAATTATTTTTCCAGGTAACATCCCAAAATCTTAAATCTGCTCCCTCGCTCAAATAAGATATTTTATAAGCCGGTGTCTTATACCCTGCCATCACATCGGAAACCTTCCGAGGAAGAAAAAATCTTCCACCTTCCTTACTATTGGTTCCCTCCTCTGTCCCGTAATAATCTTTGACCACCGGTTGATCTTCACCATTAATCGTCACCTCTATGCCAGCAAAACAGATAGTCTTTTCCTGTTTTTGAGTTTCCAATTCATCGCAATTACCTCCTCAAGATTATTTCTATTTCTAATCAGAAACAGCACCTCCATATATATGTCTTGCCTCCAGTATACATATCTCACGGATGGATCAATTTATTTTTTTATCAATTCTTATTTGAAAAAAATACCAGCAACCCCATCCCCAATAATGTTCCAAGGCATGCCAGTACAATACAGCCCAGAACCTTTAACGGACTGGAAGCCCCAGACTGAACCAGCTTGTCCATCAGCCACATAATGATCGGATCAAAAAACCATGACATAGAGACCACATCCTTTCTCAAATCTTTTATTTCTGTTGTTCCTCTTTCTGAGTACCTTTTGCATATTCCTCCCAATCTTTATCCAGTTCTTCCATTTCTTCCATAATCTTATCGTAGCCCAGATCAAGATTCACCACCGCAACATCTACATTCACATTACTTTTGGCTCTGCAATTCGTCTCAAATACAAAGGTGACCGGCTGCATATCCCAGGCATCTACCATTTTCTCCGTATAATTCCGGACCGCTTTCACATGGATTGTTTTTACATATTCTCCCCGGTATTCCGACCACTTTTCCGTAGGATCAAAATCGATCATTTTGAACTGAAACAAATTCGAATAATACTTTCCATTTTCCTCATGAAAAAAATCGTTGTTTTTTACGGTTAAATTCACTTCTGTAATCTCTTCTGCATCCCACATTTCGAACGTAAATATCTGTTCCGGATCCTCTAACGTCAAAAAACCAACTCCATCAATTCCAAAATGTTCATAATTCTTTTTATAAATGGAACGATCCGGTTTCAGCATCTCATCGAAATGATATTTCTCCAGAATTTTTGCCACAAAATCCAACGTCTCTTCATCATGATCCATAAAATCATTCAATACACGGATCACTCCTGACAACAACTGTTTATACGCTTCAAAAAGTGTCGGATCATAATGCAGCAGGTCTGTTCGTTCTCTGATCTCCTCCGCGCTCCCCTTACTCCAGTCATTTCCGTAATCTTCACGAAAACGATCCAGAATATCAAAATAAACATGTTGAAAACAGGAATAAAGTGTAATCTGCTCCGGCTTATCTTTTATACGTTTTCTATCTTTTATGTCATACTTGGAATCCGGATAAATCCCAATGATATGACCAGACGAAGACACCCCTTTTAGATGATATGCATTTTCTTTCCAATCCTCCAGCAACTCCTGCATACATTTCGAATATCTTATTTCCGGATATTTATGAAACACTTCAAAGATCAGGCAGTCCACACCGGCCGCATATTCCTCGATCGTTTTTCTGGTAGCATACTGCTCTGAAACTGCATTTTTATCTGTATATTTCAAAATCTTTTCCAGATATTTACAATAACGGTATACCCCTTCCGGGGTCTTGTACTCAGTCTTGCTCATATCGAGTTTGGAGGATATGACCTCAGAGAAAAAGGTGGTTAGGGTGAATAGTTTGGTTTTGATCTGTTCTTTGTTATAATTCATGTTCTTTGGCATAATGATCACCTTTCTAATGTTTCTTCTAAATTTGTCACAATGATCCTCTCTATTATTATCTTGAAACAACTTACAATATACAATTTTATTAACCATAATTAACTGTATCTCAATCACTATCCATGTTCAATATTTTTTTCATATAATAAGTAAAATTATCTATGTTAATGTCTATCTTTTCATTTCCATTTGATTTTACATTAGTAAAGAAACAAAATGTAATTATCCCCATCTGCCCACTAGGATCGACCTCTTCAACCGAATAATTTCTGATTGCTTTAATATAGATTTTATCAATAATTCCTTCCCGCGAAGCATTCCATTCTCCTGTTTCTTCAATTTTTACCAATTTAAATTCAAATAAATCTGAAAAATAAATTCCATTTTCTTCGTTAAAAAAATCGTTATTTTCCACAGTAAAACTTATCTGCGTAATATCTTCTGCATCCCACATCTCGAACTCTAGCATCGTTTCCTTTTCCTGCAGAGTCAACCAGCCATTTAAATATTCTATGCCAAAGTGCTTATACTTTTTTTCATAAATTGTCCTATCGTATTCCATTACTCTATTAGCAGGGTATTTTTCAAGTAAGTTCATAATATAATTTGCTTTTTCATTATTTGAATCAATATACCAAAACAACTCCTGCATTATTGCTCCCCATACTTCTTTGTATGTAGAAAGAACAATCCTAGAGCTAATCAAGACATCTGTTCTTTCTTTTATCTTATCTGCATCACCCACATTCCAATTTTTTCCATATAATTTTCTAAACTCATCTAAGGGAGAAAAAAATTCTTCTTGAAAACAATCATAAAGAGAAAGTTCTTCTTTCACCATTTGCCATTCACTATTTTCATCATATACCCCGTGACACCAAACTACTTGACCCAGATCAGAGAGATCAATCGTATAAACTTCCTTCCACTCTTTCCAGTTTTCATGCAATTTTCTTATATTTTCCGAACATTTTAACTCTGGATACTTTTGAAATAATTTGTGTAAAATACAATCTACATCACTCGCAAATTCCTCTATGTTTTTTCTGGTTACATACTTATCCGATTTATAATTTTTTTCTGTACATTTTAAAACTCCATTAAGAAAATTACTATAATCCTCCAATCCTTTTGAAGATGTATATTCTTTTTTACTCATATAGAACCGCGAAGAACTAATATCCTGTAGGAATGTACTAATATATATCAGTTTGTTTTCTATTTTCTCTTTATCAAGGACTTTCTTTTCCATGCTCTCTTGTTCCTTATTCACAGATATTTTATTCCCACATTTATAGCAAAAATTTGAATCATCACTAATCTGTGCACCACACTTTGAACAAAACATAACTTCTTCCTCCTTCTCTGTTTTCAAAGACTTTAGATCGCCTTAAAATATTATTTTCATATTTATATATTTAGTAGATAATTTAACCTGTTCATCGATAAATTATAATTATTAGGGCTAAGCCTTAACAATAATTACAACCGTTTATTTCCATTTGAGGATTTCGACATGATTAATTGTTTCAAAAAACATTTGACATTTAAAATCAATTTTTACTTACTTTAATCATTAAAATTTATTCATCAGAACCAAATACACTGATTTCCATTTCGTCACTCATTTTTGTTTCTATATTCGTAGTAAACAAGACAGTTATGTTCGTCCAAAAATGTTTCAGGTTAATCATTTCAGGCGTATAGTTACTGATAGCCCTAATTTGAATTCTTGAAACAAAACTCTCTCTTCCAGCTGACCAATCTTCATCTTGTTCACATTTTGTCATTTCAAATTCAAATAATTCCGGATAATAATTACCATTTACGTCATAATAATCATTATCGTCTACACAGATTCCCACTTGTGTTACATCATCAGCATCCCACATTTCAAACGACAATATATTTTCTCTTTGATTTATATTGAGTATATTAAATCCCTTGCTTCCATCAAAATCCACACCAAAATGTTTATATTTTTTCTCATATATCGTTCTATCATAATATATTGCCTTATCCGCCGGATATTTGTTTAATATTTCTTCTATATCTCTTTCTTGAATTTTTCCTATATCCACCCAACCACAAATTATCTGATTGATTACAGACAACAATTCTCCGTAATATGACAAAAAGAAACAAATAGTGTTAAGAGCATCCGTTTTCTCTTTAATTTCTTCTGGTGAACCATCTTTCCAATTATTTTTATATTTTGATTTAAAATTATCAACCGGTGTAAAAAGTTCTTTTTTAAATGAGGAATAAACAGATCTCTTTTCTTTTATTTTTACAGGCATTCCCTCATGATTATTATCAGAATCTTCATATTCAAATTCCAGATGACCATCCTCCGTCAACTGAAGCCCCCAATATGCCATATTATCAACACAATCCTGAAATTCTTTTATATATTTTATTTGTGGATATTGTGTTAATATTTCATATAAAAAACCATCCACATTACTCGCATATTCCTCAATCGTTTTTCTTGTTACATATTTTTCCGAAACATATTTTTCATCCAAACACATCAATACCTTTTCCAAAAAATCACAATATTTACATATTCCCTCAGAAGTAGTATATTCCTTCTTGTTCATATTAAAATTTGAAGAAATAATGTCACTCAAGAAGGTATGTATATGCCACAATCTGTCATCTACTTCCTCTATATCACAATTGTTCTCCTGTTCAATATTATTTTCTACGCTCTCCTGTTCCTTATTTACAGATATTTTGTTCCCACATTTATAGCAAAAATTTGCATCATCACTAATCTGTGCACCACACTTTGAACAAAACATAACTCCTTCCTCCTTCTCTGTTTTCAAAGGTTTCAAACCACCTTAAAAAGAATCAGCAAGAAAGTCACTTTTTCTTACTTTAACTTTCTTGCTGTTTCCCTTTGATATGAAAGCCTAACTGCTTTATTATCTCCATCCAACTACCTGACCATTTTGAATTACAATGATCTTTTTGCAGCCACTGCAGTTTCTACTTCCATTTTTGGTTGTCCAAATCGGAAATGCTTTTCCACAGTATGGACATGCTCCCATAGGTAATGCCATGATATCTCCTCCTTTCCTTTTATAAATATTCCAAGCGTTTTTCAAACTGAAAGCACAAGCTGTTTGCTTGATGCTTTCCATTTGTCGCATCTTTGGCACATAAGCCCTCTCCACGTATCGCTTTTATATCTCCCGTTCTATAATCAACCTTTGGTCGGGATCCCAGCCAATATTTACAAAGAGCACATACATTATCATCTCTACAATTCATTTTTTCTCCTTATAATTTACATTCGAACCAAGGACATGTTGCCTGAGATTCTACATTTCTATTTGCTTTTCTCTGACATGGTTTTGCAATTTTTGTTTTATATTCCCATACGTCTCTAGTTCCCCTTTTAGGGGAAATCGCCTCATTCGTTGGATCATAATAATATCGACAGAACGCACATTTTCTCATTCCTGTTGATCCCTTTATTGCTCCCAAAGTAACCATAATATACCTCCCTTCTCAACTGATTACGATACAATCCACGTTTTTTACCATTCCACAAAATTTTCAATTGATTCCGTAGCATCAATCAATTTTTGTACCATCTCAAATGCCTGGTCTCCAACTTCCTTAGGAATTGCCAACATTTTTCCCAAAGATTCCACAAATTCCTTTTCGCGGCTGTCATAAACACCATCAATGATTGCAACGGTTATTAATTCGATAAATATAATCTTCTTCTCTTCAACAGACATTTCATTATTGATCATTCCTGCCAATTCTTTTATGTCCACATCAGAATCATATTCTATAGGTTCCAGTCCCATTTCTTCACAATGATTCTTTACAATCTTCTTTTCGGTGTCACTATATTCGCCATCAATATGAACCAATAACGTTTCCAACTGTAAAAACAACTTCTTATTCTTATCCTGCAATCTGTTTAAAAGCATTTTATGTCCTCCTTCTATTTCGTTGTATTATTACCCTCTTTTGCACATTCACTTAAAAAAGCAAACACATTTTCAATAATAACACGTTTTGTTTTTTCTTTTTCAACCTTGATATCTGCCGCTGCTCTTTCGCGTGCAATCATGGTTTCATTCTGACTTATCTCTAAATCCTTCCCATTTTCATCCATATTCATAGCACCATCCATAACAGCCAACAAAAGTTCTCCTAACATAAAACCGCCTCACTTTCTTAAAATAAAATTGTATAGAAACATACACCCACTCCAAGATGCATGATCTAAGCCCTCCTATTTATTCTAATGTTTCCTTAAATATTTGATGATTTTTCTTATCCCTTTCCGTCACCACTTTCACCGCAAATATCACATGTTCAAAACAGTTAAATTTGCATAAATTATTTTTGAACATATCCGCCACATCTTCCGGGTCATTTCCAAATGCCCCACACCCCCAGGCTCCAAGTATCAATGTATTGTACCCGAGGTTCTCTGCCAGACAAAGCAGCTTATATATTCTCCGATTCAAAATCTCCGTTGCATTTGCAACCGCTTCTCTAACCGGAGATGCCATTGTAAGTACAGACACCTTCACTGGATCAATATCCTGATAATTTTCATCCTTAATGATATAAACATATGGTGAATAAACAGCTGTATCAGATCCAGTTTCGTCCAAATGATTTTTTCGATTGTAACTGTAAAATGGATATGCCTCCTCCGATATCAATGATTGATATAAAGTTGAAGTACGGCACAAGTCTTCTTCTTGTGCTTTTGCACCAATACGAACACCTCCCCCCTGTGATATGGAATTTGCAAAATTCAAAACCAAAACATCCTTATCTTTATTTTGATTCTTCAACCTGCGTGCCGCCTCAAACGCGTCCTCTCTTGACACAGATATTTGTATATCACCTGTCTGGTCTTGATGATTCCGACTTATCCTTTCCAGTGCTTCAACATCATAATATTTCGCTACACGCCAGTCTGTCTGCTTTAAATTATTGCTTTTATCTAAAGTATCCATAAAGATTTGTACATTACTGTCACCGATAACCTCCACATAATTCACCTCCCAAAATACATTTTCAATTCTCCCCGCCCTCGATCACCTCCGAAAACAGATACATATCCTCCTCTGCAAAGCATTCCATAAGCACATGATCCAGCATGTAATTCTGGTCTATCTTACGCATGCCACACATTTCCAGAATCCCATCGGCATATTCCCGGAACTCCTCCTGTGCCTCTTTCTGATTGTACGGTTTATCGTACAGCAACGAATACTCTTCCAGACGCCGATAGATAATGTACTGTGCCAATACCAACAGATCGGAACGTCCGATCAGATGTACTCTCTGACGGAATTTTTTCAGTTCTTTTTCTTTTTTCTGACGCTGTTTTTCGTCGGGCTCTGCCGCCAGCTCCATCTGAAGCACCATTTGCTTCTCCTTAAGAACTGCCATATTGAGAAGCTCCGATATGTACTTCCGGTCAACACGCTTCAGCTCGCCGCCCAGCGCATTATAAAGTGCATATCGTTCCTGATGTTTGTCCCTGCCCGGCATGGCGGAATATATTTCCAGTACCAGATCGCTCATGCGTTCCTGTGGTGCATATGCCATAGTGGCAAGCTTACGGATTTCCCTGGCATCCTCCTGCGAAATGTATTGCTTTTTGGAACGAAGTCTGTTTTTCACAAACCGTTCGATTTCCTGATCGTTATTGATATTTTTATTGCCATGTTCATTCTGCCACTCGAAAAATCCCGCTTCATCCAGTGCCCGCGCCAATGCTTCCTTGACATCCTTACGCAGAAAGATCAGACACTGCTGCAAAAGCTCCCGGTAACACTGCAGATTTGTCAGGCTGTATCCTTTAAAATACTTCTGGTTCTTACACATCCAGACAACAAGTTCTTCCTCCGAATAATCCTTCACGAGACTATATTGCTCACGGATCCAGTTTGTGTTACTTTCCTGCTCCCATTTTCCCCTGTTTTGCGCTTTCTGCTCATAAAAGCTGATCATCTTCCGGCATGTATCACACCCCTTTCGATGTTCCAGACAATACCGGATGATAAATTCCCGGTAATCGCTCATTTGAAAGCCCGGCTGTGAGATCCCCTGTTTGAGATATTCTTCTGTTTCTTTCGGAGACAATCCTGCCGCCAATGCAATCTTAAATATCTGTTTTCTGGACGGAATACTTCGTTCCGGATCCAGTCCAAACCATCGCCGTATGGTCTGCCGGTTCGCCACATCCGAACGCTTTACTTCATAATAAAATTTACGATATGCGATTTTTCTTTCTTCTTCATGAATACCGCCAATGTCCTGACCACTCCAACGAACCGTGATAAAATCATCAAACCGGTGATAAAATTTATCTGTCATATTACAATATAGTTGTTTATAATACGTCTCCTTCATTCTGTATTCTCCTTTGATCTGCTTTCTTTAGTATAAATAAACAACTCCATGACCTAACAATATCATAGAGTTGTCTGATTTAATTTATTTTTTTGTCGTTTTTTATCAAACTCTGTCTACTGCAGCAACTCGTCCAGATCGCCCTCAAACTCCTGCTTTTTCTGACTTTTTCCATGGGGAGCCGGTGTTTTGGCGGGTTTCGCAGTCTCCACCGTTTTGTTTGCAGGAGTTACCGCAGCTGCCGGTCTGCCGGCATTGTTCTGAGAAGTGTTTTTCGTCTTAGATACTGTCTTTCCCGATGAGCCGGAAGTCCCCTGTTTTTTCTTTTTTCCTGCGGTCTTTGAAGTACCCTGACCAGAGGATGACTTCCCGTTTTTTGCCGATTCTTTCGCCGGCTCCGCAGTTTTCTCTACATCTGTAGTCCCTGTAGTGGCTGACGGCGGATCTGACGGCGCCTCTGTATCTGCGACAGCTTCCTGCGTGGCTGCCGGAACCGGACTTTGATATCCACCGGATTTTCCGCCACGGATCTTTCCCTTTCCAAGAGCAAACCAGAGACCTGCTGCCAAAACCAGAACGACGATCAGGATCAACGCAGAGGCGATCCAGGCTTTTTTTGTTCTGTCTTTTCCATGCAATGCCTCCGCCGCCTCTTTGCGCAATGTCTGCGTATGCCCCGACAGGATCTGATGGGGAAGCTCTTCTGTCCGAAACCACAGCTTTGCGGCAACCGAATCTTTTTCCCCATAAAGTGCCCCGCAGAGTGCCGCCAGATTTTCATAGCGATCTTCCCTTTTTACGGCCAGTCCTTTCATAACTGCCTGTGACTGCTCCAGAGTCAGCCCGGTTCCATAGATTTCCCGCAGATCTGTCAGCCGGTCGCTGATCCAGCGTTCCATGGCATCCTCCGGCACCATTCCCGTGATCATAAAATACATCGTCGCACAAAGGGAATACACATCCGTCCACGGACCCAGTTTTTCCTCTGCCCGGTACTGCTCCACCGGCACGAAACCTCTTTTGATCAGTACCGTGTGTTCTTTCCTGTCCGGATCCAAGTGACTTGCCGCACCAAAATCAATGAGCTTCAGTTTTCCTTCGCTGGTGATCATGAGATTATCCGCACTGATATCGCGATGGAGAATTCCTTTTTCGTGGATCCTCTGCACTGACAAAAGCAGCGGCTTCATTCCTTCCAGCACCTCCGGCCCGCTCATGCGTCCATGCTGTGCGATATACTGTTTGACACTGATCCCTTGCACATATTCCATGACGATATAGGCAATGTCATGTTCTACAAAGTAATCCCTGACAGCAACAATTCCATCAAGGTCATACAGGGATGCAGCGATTCTCGCCTCCCGCACAGCCCTTTCTCTGTCCTCTTCCGATTCTGCCAGATACTCTTTCACTGCCACATCTACCTGTACATTCATGTCCATGGCACGATATGTAATTCCAAAACCGCCTCTTCCCAGCACCTTTTCCAGCTGATATCTGCCCCGCAGCACCGTTCCTTCCGGCAAGGCTCCATTTCCCTTCCGTTCATTTGCTGTCCATTTTATGGCACTGTCCGTTTTTTCGTTCTCGCTACTCATCTGGTTACGATTCCCTTCCCTCTGCTCATTTCACTGTATATCTTTTTTCCTTTTTGCAGCTTATATGTCCTGATCTTAAAATAAAATTTCTTTCCGGAAACGGTATATTTAAATTTCAGTTTATTTTTCAACACCGGCAGACGATTCTGGGTCAGTTTTAATTTCTTATAGGACCCCTTCTCTATCTTCGCCCATACCTCGACATAATTTCCGTAATGCTTTTTTATCTTTACCTGAATGTAAGATTGGTTCTCTTTATTTTTCTTCCGGCTCAATGTAAAAACAGGCGCCGAAGCTTTTTTTGACGCCCTCACTATTCCCTTTGCCTTCGCCGATTTTGTTTTCTCCTGCGTCGATGCCTGTTCTGCTTCTTTTTTATTATCTGTCTTTGGTGTCGGTGACGCTTCTTCCCCTGCCGGAGTCATGCCATCCGGTGTCTGTACCGGCTCTGCAGATGCCGTTTGGTCCGTCCCCGGTGTCTGCGACGGTTTCACCTCCGCCGTTTTGATTGGCACCGGTGTCTGAGTCTTTTTTATCTCTGCCATCGTAGTCGGTTTTGGCGCTGCTGTCGGCTCCTTCTGCGTCGGTGCCGGACTTGCTGTCGGCTCCGGTGTCCTGTGCAGTTGCAGCTTTCCGTCTTCTATCTCCCACACAGAAAGGGTATCAAAACCTCCCAGTGTAAAATGCTCATCCATATCTGCCGATGCGATCCATTGGTTCAGACTTTCGCAGAGCTCCTCCGGTGCGCTCTCCGTACCGTCAATACAATGCTCCCTGCTGCCGGAGATCCATGTTCCGGTCACACTGTCTGCTTCCACCGCACCTTTCACCTCTGCAACATTCCATACATTGGATATTTCAGATGCGGGTCCCTTCTGATATGCTGCAATCCCTGCTGCCGGACCGGACTTTGAAGAAACCCCGCCCCGGTTACCACAATTCAAAACAGAAATCCCTTTCCGAAACATTCCCGGGCGGTGAAATATATAACCTACAATTCCTCCCGCCAGAAAATCTCCCTCCTCATGGCTGAACTGCCCGCCCCATAAAAGCCGGTCATCACACCCTCCGGTCACGGAGCCTTCATTGATACAGTTCAGAATTTCACCACCTTCTATATTCCCGGTGATGCCACCGTAAAATCCATAATATCCCTCCACGTTTCCTTCGTTCACACAGGCATTGATTACACCGGATTCCTGAAATCCACAGATCCCTCCCACATATCCAAAGCTGACATCATTGTCGTAAGAACCCTTCGATTGTCGGACGGTCCCATGAAATCCGCAGTTTTCTATGGCGAATCCGGCATCCATTCCATCGTAATAGATCAGACCCGCAATGCCGCCAACCGACCGGAAACTACCATTCAGCATCGCATCACTGGTACAATTCCGTATGCGGCTTACTGTATTCTCATAAAATTCTACGCATCCGACAATGCCACCCACGGCATATGCTTCCTCCTTCTCACTTCCGATGATACCGGAGGTATGGCAGTTTTGTATATTTGCACTCTTTGACTGCTTTCCGGTGATCAATCCGAGATTATTGCCCATATACTGTCTTTCCCCGTTGATTCCTGTGGTATTGACAGCGAAGATGTTGGCATTCACCGTTACATTGCTGATATTTCCATTCAGTTCTCCCACAACCCCTGCATTCGTAGGCGAAGAATCATTGACAGTGACCAACTGCACTGCATCCGTCCACCCTCCCTGAATCTCCTCAATATCATTTCCAAGAACACTTAAATTTTCCAGATTCTTTCCTATACCGAAATAATTTTTGATCACAACATTTTCAACACTTCCCGCACCATAAAACAATCCCGTATCTGCCATCTTGTTCAATGATATTTTACGTTGATACACTCCTTCAATGGCATGACCATTTCCCCGGTATGTATAACGATAGGTAAAGCCATGCGAAGCCTCGCCACTGCCCAGAGGCGTCCACGATGCTGTTTTCCACTGATACTCGACGGCCGCCCCGGTAGCCGTCAGGCTGTTGTAATACTGTCCATCCTCCACATCATAATACGCTTCCACATCCCCCTGATAAGATATCTCGATCCGATGAGCGTCCTGCTTATAATCATAGGTATACGGAGATATCTTAATGTCACAGGTCTGGTTAAAGATCACCCGTTCCGAATGATTCTCCAAATACTCCTGTGCTGCCAGCAGGTCCTCCGCCGAGGATATGTTGATCACATTACTCGCTGCAACAATGCACATTCCTGCCGGAACAAGCTGTGTCAACAAAGAAAAAATCAGTATAACACTTCCGATAATCAAAAACTTCCCTGGTATCTTATAATGCAAGCTCTTCTCCTCCAAATTTACATAGATATTTTTATTTTAATGCAATTTCCCGTAAAAATCTATATATTATACAGCAAAAACAATTTCCAAAATGTTAGAAATAAAGCTTCATTGTATATAAGATTGACTTATTGCCCGCAAAACCCTATAATTTATACAATTGGCACTTTATGGCAATCAGCAACATCAAGGAGGAAATTTTAATCATGAGAAAGACATTCAAGAAACTTTTATCACTGACACTCGCAACGACAATGGTCGTTGGTCTTGCAGGCTGCGGAAACACCGCTTCCAATGGTGGCAGTTCTGATTCTGCCAACAAGGGCGGCGGATCCGGCAAGACATACACCGTTGGTATCTGCCAGCTTGTACAGCATGAGGCACTCGACGCCGCTACAAAGGGCTTCAAGACTGCTTTGAAGGATAAGCTTGGAGACAAGGTAAAGTTTGATGAGCAGAATGCGGCCGGTGATGCACCAACCTGTTCTACCATCTGTACTTCCTTTGTTACCAACAATTATGATCTGATCCTCGGTAATGCAACCGCAGCATTCCAGGCTGCCGTTTCCGCAACGGATAAGATCCCGGTACTTGGTACATCCATCACGGATTACGGCACTGCTCTTGACATCTCCGACTGGAAAGGCGTAACCGGCAAGAATGCTTCCGGTACAACTGACCTTGCTCCACTGGATCAGCAGGCAAACTGTATCGCAGAGCTGTTCCCGGATGCCAAGAACATCGGTATCCTCTACTGCTCTTCCGAGCCAAACAGTATCTATCAGTCAAAAACCATCACCAAGTATCTGGAGGACAAGGGATACAAAGTAAAGGATTACACCTTCTCTGATTCCAACGATGTTGCTTCTGTTACAAAGAATGCATGTGATGCTTCTGATGTGATCTATATTCCTACGGACAATACCGCTGCTTCCTGCACCGAGGCGATCAATAATGTAGCAGCTCCTGCTAAGACTCCCGTATTCGCCGGCGAGGAAGGTCTTGCAAAGGGCTGTGGTGTTGCTACCCTGTCTATCAGCTACTATGATCTCGGATATGAGACCGGCGAAATGGCTTACGACATTCTTGTAAACGGCAAAGATGTTTCCAAGATGGAAGTACAGTCTGCTCCGAAGTTCACAAAAGAGTATATCGAGGATCGTGCAAAGGATCTCAACGTAACGATCCCTGATGACTACGAGAAGATTTCTGCGGAATAATCACATTGGAGACAGCGGGCAGTTGACTGCCCAGAAACGAGGAAAATATGTTTATATTAAATTATTTTGCTTCATTGAACCCGGTGGCATTTACCAATGCCCTGCCGGGTAATGTGGCACAGGGTCTGATCTGGGGTATTATGGCGCTGGGAGTTTATATCACCTTCCGCCTTCTGGATTTCGCAGATCTGACTGTAGATGGCTCCTTCGCCACCGGCGGAGCAGTCACCGTAATGATGACCATCAATGGTCATAACATCTGGATCTCCCTGCTGTGTGCATGTATCGCCGGACTTCTTGCAGGTCTGTGCACCGGTCTGTTACATACGAAGTTGGGTATCCCGCCGATCCTTGCCGGTATCCTGACACAGATCGCTCTTTATTCCATCAATCTGAATATCATGGACCGCCATGCAAATCAGGCACTGAGTATTGATAAGTATGATCTGATCATCTCATCCCGCCAGCTCAATCATGCGATCATCGTGGGCGTTGCGTTTGCCATCGTATTGATCGCCCTTCTGTACTGGTATTTTGGTACGGAGCAGGGTTCCGCTATCCGTGCGACCGGATGTAATCCTGCCATGAGTAAAGCACAGGGGATCAACATTGATACAATGAAGCTGATCGGTCTTGCCCTTTCCAATGGAATTGTAGCATTGTCCGGCGGACTTCTGTCCCAGTATTCCGGTTTCTCTGATGTCAACATGGGACGAGGCGGTATCGTAATCGGTCTCGCCGCAGTCATTATCGGAGAGGTTCTCGGCGATGCCATTCTCGGCAAGCACATGGATTTCAAGGGACGTCTTACTTTTGTAGTTCTCGGTGGTGTTATCTATTATGTGGTGATCGGTATCGTCCTGTGGCTGAAGATGCCTAGCGATGACCTGAAGCTTTTCACCGCCATCATCGTAGCGATCTTCCTTGCAGTTCCTTATCTGAAGGGAAAGAGTAAAAGCTCCTTCAAAAAAGCCGGCAAGCGTTCTGCTGCCGCTTTAAACAGCGCATCTGCAAAGGAGGGCAAATAAATGTTAGAGATTCGTAATGTACATAAAACCTTTAACCTGGGAACCATCAATGAAAAGCATGCCCTAAACGGCGTTGACCTCACCTTAAATGAGGGGGATTTCGTTACGGTTATCGGCGGCAACGGTGCCGGAAAGTCCACCATGCTCAACGCCATCGCCGGTACATGGCCAGTGGATGAGGGTTCTATCCTGATCGATGGTGTAGATGTGACGGGACTTCCGGAGTTTAAGCGTGCCTCCTTCCTTGGACGTGTATTTCAGGATCCTATGACCGGCACAACCGCAACCATGCAGATTGACGAAAATCTGGCTCTGGCCGCACGCCGTGGACAGCATCGTGGTCTGAAATGGGGTATCACCAAAAAGGAAAAAGCAAAATTTCATGAGCTTTTAAAAACTCTGGAGCTTGGTCTGGAGGACCGCATGACCTCAAAGGTTGGTCTGCTCTCCGGTGGACAGCGTCAGGCTGTCACTCTGCTGATGGCCTCCCTTCAGAAGCCAAAGCTTCTCCTGCTGGATGAGCACACGGCGGCTCTGGATCCAAAGACCGCAGCAAAGGTATTGGGGCTTACCGACAAGATCATCGAGGAGAACCACCTGACAGCAATGATGGTTACACATAATATGCGTGATGCCATCGCACACGGCAATCGTCTGATCATGATGAACAACGGACGTGTCATCCTGAATATCTCCGGTGAGGAGAAAAAGAAGCTGACCGTAGAGGATCTTCTGGTGAAATTTGAGGAGGTCTCCGGCGAGGAGTTTGATTCCGATAAGGCGTTGCTGGGATGATCATCAACGTAAATAATCCGGTTTTCTAACAACTGTGTTAGAAACACACCGTTATTAAGGCTGTATATCTGCTGGTCCTTCCTCGTCAGATATACAGCTTTTTACTACTATAGAAAGAGAGACTTTTTATGTACCATTTTGGAATTATCGGAGCAGGAAATATTGCTCATAAATTTATCGAAGCAGTTCGTATGACAAAAAACGCCGACGTAACAGCGGTTGCCAGCAAGTCTTTGAAGCGTGCCAGAGATTGGGCCGAAAAGGAGGGGCTGAGCCGGTATTACGACAGCTATGAAACACTTTTGGCCGATCCTGACATTGACATTATCTATATCGCCACATTATCTAACGCTCACTATGACAATATCAAGGCGTGTCTGGAAGCCGGCAAACATGTAATCTGTGAAAAGCCCATGACACAGACCGCTTCCCAGGCGCAGGAGGTGATCACCCTTGCCAGAGAAAAGCAGCTTTTTCTTATGGAGGGCATGTGGTCACGCTTTCTGCCAAAATCCCTCCGGGTGCGCCGGTGGATTCAGGAGGGCAGGATCGGAGAGCTTCATCTGATGCAGGCAAATATCGGCTGGAAAGCCGACAAAACCTATAATAAACGATTATTTTATCCGGAACTCGGCGGTGGCTCCCTCTACGATATCGGAATCTATCCCATGGAACTGCTGCCCTATTATGCAGACCAGAAGATTACCAAGATGCAATTTTTGAAAAAAGATTATTCTACAGGTGTAGATGATATTGTCAGCCTGAATCTACAATTAGAACGGTGCATTGCCAATATCCAGTGTTCCTTTACCACCAAAATGCCGGAGGATGCCTATCTCTATGGCAGCGATGGCTATATCCATATTCCAAAGATCCATTTCGGCAACCGAGCACGCCTGTATGATCTGGAAGACCGGCTGGTGGAGGATTTCCATGAAGGTCTGGACAACGGCTTTTACTACGAGGTCTGCGAAGTCATTTCCTGCATCGAAAAAGGACAGACGGAAAGCTCCATCTGCCCATTAAATATGACATATGACAATGCAAAACTGTTTGATCATGTCCTGCGCTCCAGATAATTTATCCTTATATCAGGCACCTGCTGTCACTCCTTACGGGAGGCTCTCTCCAGACCCTTTCCGTACAATGCCGCCAGCATCTGCTGAAATAATGTGGCGATCAGAACCGGAAAGATAGCTTCTCCCGGAAAAGAGGTGGTTGCGATCACAGCTCCGGCACTGATATTGCGCATTCCGGCTCCGTACATCATAGAAACCTGTGTCTGCCGGTCCTGATGGAACAAACGGGCGATCACAAGACCGGCTCCATAGCCCCCTGCTGCCAGAAGAAACATAAAAACGGCTACCAGAATCCGCTGCCCATTCATGTGACGGACATACGGCGCAACCCCGGAGGAGTTTGAAGCAACGACAAACATCAACGCAATTTTAGAAAACGGTGCCAGTCTGGACGGCCATGTCTCCCTGACACGATCTGCGCTGACCTGATTTAATGTCATTGCAACAATCGCCGGAAGTGCAACCATAAAAACAAGCTGGCTGATCATATGGGTCATATCAATATGAACCTTCGATCCCACAAAAATGCTAAGCGTGATCGGAATGATCAACGGTGCCAAAACCGTATCTACCACCACCAGTGCCAGCGAAACCGCCAGGTTTCCATCATAGATCATCACCCACATTAAAGCACTGACAGCCGTAGGAACCGCAAATTCCAGCACCATTCCCGTGACCAGATCAGGATTCCCCGGAAATGCCAGGGTTCCCACACCGCAGACAATCCCCGGAATCACCAGATGAAGCAGCGCCATCACGATCAACAGCGGCGCCGGATTCCGGAATACATTTGCCACATCACGGAATCTGGATTTGAGTGCTCCGGTAAACGTCATAAATGCAAATACATAGGGAACAAAGGGCACACCATGCTTTGCAATCTGTGGAAACAATACCCCAAACGCAAGACACGCCGGCGTAACCAGCGCCATCCATTTTTCTATAAAGCTGTTAAATCGATATAATGTCTTCATCATGATGTCATCCTTTCATCTAATAAACAGTTTGTCATCTCCCATCTTAAAGGAAAGGCCTATCTCCTCATCCTTTAGGACAATCCTCGGTTCCAGAACCACCGAGCTTTCCTGACGGCGGTTTTCTGAGATGATCTGGGAACGTCTCTTTTCTGCGAAGTTGTGGATCACCTTCACGGCGAGCTTGTCTGTGGCATCTAAGCGGCTGTGTTCCTTCAGATGATCAATAGCCATATCCAGAGCTGCTGCAATAAACCCGCAATTTGATTTTTTGGACCAGTAATAACGTGCTTCGTAGCACTCGTGGCAGCTGCATTCCGCACGAAGTACTTTATCCTTTGACAAAAGAAGATCAACATCCACAGGAGACTTTCTCCGGTATAGATTCTCCTGCCCACGAAACCGGAATGCACATGCCGGAGCATCTCCCAATGCACCTACATATCCATCTGATGCCTCCAATATTTCCAGATTCCGGTCCTTTTTGATCTGTTTTGCCCTCCGCCGGCTCTTCTCCGGAAGCTCCACCGAGGCACGAAGTGCCTTGAAATCGAAATATTGATATACATCACCCGCATGGATCCCCTTAGTAGAACTATCCTCCGTTTCTGTCTGCTGTTCTGATAGCACCTCATCATAAACGATTTCCGGAAGTTTTCTGATGTGCTCTGCTTTTCCTTTTGTCTGCATTTGTAACTCCTATCAACACAATATCATATATCAGTACACGATTTTTGTGCATCACACAGAGGGCAAATGATATTGTCTCTCTGTGTAAATGTATTTTGACTGTATTCCATTATAACCACTTATTTAAGACAAATCAATGACAGGATAGACGGATTCCTTATGAGCCGGCATGGAGCAACGGTAAATCGTATCGAAATAATTCATCATTGATCCGGTCCAGATCATATATTTGATTATTGATGTAGGTTGCAATAATAATATCTCTGGTATCCTTCACATAAAGATCACGTTGTCCATAGTTTTCTAAGACACGTCTGACATATTTGCGGTCCATCCGGGATGCTATGCACAAGATCAGGAGAATATCTCTGGAGGGATTTTTCTTGATTCCTCCCAGAATGTCGTAAATGTATGACTTGGAAACCAGTCCCTTACTTCTCTTTACAATGTCGGAAACCTCTATATCATGTCCGGCTATATATTCTGAGAAAACAGCTCCATTGCCTGCTTGTTTCCCATAACTTTGTATAAACCCATCCATATTCGATGGTTTTAGTTGATTTAATACATTTAATAACTCTGTTGTCGGTTTTTCCATATTCCCTCCCTGGCAAGTGAACAAGCTCCCTTGCGTTGCGAATTTGTGATATACTATTAAGTATAAAAAATTTAAAAATAATGTGCAAGGTGAAAAAATGACGATAGAAGAACGCTATGAACTGTCCTGTTATCAGGAACTTATAAAACTGGACGACTCAAAAAACATCTGGCTGGTCCGCCACAATGAATCGGGAATGATCTATATAAAAAAAGAACTGCAATGGTTTAACCGGGATATCTATCGGCGGCTTCAAAATGCTGATCTGCCGAATATTCCAAAGATTAAACTATGTATTTGTGAGGAGTCCGTCTTAACCGTAATTGAAGAGTATATTCACGGAATGACTCTGGAACAGTTTATGGAGCAAAATGGTATCTTTTCAGAAGAAAAAGCTGTCAATATTGCTTTAGCTATCTGTGATATTTTAGAACCCCTCCATACCAGTCAGCCACCCATTGTACATAGAGACATTAAACCTTCCAATATTATGATCAGTAATGATGGAATTATAAAACTGATTGATTTTAATGCTGCCAAAGAATTCAATCTGACACATTCCGAAGACACAAGATTAATGGGAACCAAAAAGTTTGCAGCACCGGAACAATATGGGTTTGGTCAGTCCGATCCCCGCACGGATATTTATGCTCTGGGCGTCACTATATATTATCTGCTGACAAAGAATTACCCGGACAACGGTGGGTATCCCGGAAAGCTGAACCCTATTATCCAGAAATGCATCCATTTGGATAAGGCAGAGCGTTACCAGGATATTGGCCAGCTCCGCCAGGAACTCATTGCTTTTGCCCACCCAAACAGTTCTACGGAAATGCCTTCGTCATCAAAAAACCATGCAAAACACAATTTATTCACCAAACAATTATATCCTTATCACGGGAAGCTCCCCGTTGGTTTTCGTACCGGTACCAACTGGAAAATAATGACTGCCGCTCCGGGATATCTTCTGATATTCTGGCTCTGCTCGACTCTGTCCGTCACCGGCTCCAAGGGAATCCCTCTGTCCGGATTTCCTCTGTTTGTGAATCGGCTGGGTTCCTTTTTGATGCTGATGGGTACGATATTTTTTATAGGAAATTACTGCCATATCCGCAACCGGCTTCCTCTCATGAACCGCAGCAGGCTGCTTCACCTGGTCTTTACGATATTATATCTCTTTCTATATTATATACTGATCCTGTCCTTGGTCACCCTTCTAGGTGGAGCATGATCCATTATTTAACAGCCTCAACTGCGGCCTTGTACTTTAGGATATGGGGTTTTCACATCCGTCCTGCCTAATATATAATCAACACTGGTATTATGATAATCTGCTATTTTTAACAGGATTTCTGTGGGAATGTCATTCTCGCCCGTTTCGTATTTTGAATAACCGGTTTGTGACATTCCTAAAATTTTAGCAAATTGTGTCTGATTCATTTCTAAATCTTCCCGCAAATCACGGATTCTCTGGTATTTTCTCATAGTAACACCTCTGCCATAGTATATGCTAACCTGAAACAGAGTATTGCTTTTTAACCTGAAACAGGTTAAAATATTCTCATATTCCGCTGCATAGCGGACGATTTCCGGAAATTTCTTATTTAAAATGAAAAGGAGTTTCTAAAACACTAATATATTAGGAGGTACGTAAATGAAAGGAAAATTGAAATGGATCGTGATTATTGTGATCGCCATCATCGTAATTGGGAGCATTGCCGGTGGCAGCGATTCTAATGAACCAAAGAAAACCGGAGAAGTCGCAACCTCAGGAACATCCAAAAACGACTCTGCAGACAAATCTGACAAAAAAGAGAAAAATACGTTCCAGGTCGGGGATATTGTAGAAACACCTGATTTAAAGATCAGCTTTCTCTCTGCCAAAAAGTACAAAAGTAAAAATAAATATATGCAGCCTAAAAAAGGGCATATTTATTATCGTATGGAATTTGAGTTTGAAAATATCGGAGATTCCGACCAGACGATTTCCAGCATGGCCTCCTGGCATTGCTATGCAGACGGCTACGCTGTAGATACCTCTTATGAGGCAGGTGCAGACGCTGATGATATGATCGATGCTACATTATCACCGGGCAAAAAAGTTTCCGGTGCGGTTTATTATGAAATTCCTAAAAAATCCAAGAAGATCACACTGGAATTTGAGACAAACTTCTGGTCACAGGATAAGATCATATTTGTTGCTAAAAAATAATTATTTATGCCGTTTATTATATGTTTTATTACATATCTACAAATAACTTTTTCTTTTTTGTGTAAATTGCCGGTAGTTTTTTTATTATAAACGAGTATAATACTGATTACAAATAACACAGGCTCACTTGCTGAGGGAATCATATCGGCTGATCCGGGCACTCCCCTGTCTAAAAAATAATTGTGAACGATGGCCGGTGGCAAAGCTCTTGGATAATTCCGAGGGCTTTTGCTTTACAAAAAGGAGAACACACACATATGAATATACTCAACATTCAGGAATGTGCCGACTTTTTTAGTAAATATTATCTAAAAACATTTTATCTTGTTATCACATATAACGGAAAAAGTTTTATTCTGGTCGGCGAAAAAGGAAACTTTCCGCATCTTATGGGCATTCAAAAAAACACCTATCGATCTAATGGTTATAACAAACCGCAATTTCTTTTTAATGACATTATATCCAAAAAAGCAATCAATCCTGCCATTATTCCTCATAACATTTCAAACAACTCGAAAATGTACAAAAAAGTACTAAATTTCACGAAAAGCACAAATCTTTTTTGGAAGAATACCGGACCACTTACCGTCAATTACAATCCCACCCTTAGCAATACAAAACTATCTAATGTCGATATCCTATTAACAGACATTAACACAGGATATATGCTTGGCTGGGTGTCGAATAAAAAAGTCCCCATTAACGAAAGTATTCGGATTGAAAAATATTGTATTTGTTCCTGGATAGATGAAAGCTCCGGTACCTCCAAAAAGAAAGAAAAATATCTTCCAAATCAAAATATTGAATTAATTCGATATGTCTTTGCATTTGATGAAAATTCCAAACTTATAAAAAAAAAAGAATATATCTATGATTACACGCAAAAGCAGAACATCTTAATCTCCTGTGAACGTAACAACTGCAATCTCTTAATTGATACAAGAAATGCACACCATTATATCCAAATAGCCCGAAAAGAACATATCCATTCTAAAATTAACAATGTACAATACTAACTCCCTATATACAATTAAGGGCAGTTAGAAAACTAACTGCCCTTAGTAGTATTATTTGTTTCCCTGTAACCCTGATTTTATCAGTAATTGATCACCCTTCTATTCCACCCCTTTGATCCGTTCCACCACGGTTCCCTGTCGTTCCAGCACCTTCCATGTTACCACCGGAATTGCAATGCAGACCACAAAGCTGATGGCCGCTGCCAACAGAAGCGGTACAACCGGCACCAAAAACGAAACGCCCCGGTAATTCATCGTCTGATAGATCAGATAGACGATTCCCATTCCTGCTGTCAGCGTAAGCCCCCATGCTCCTCCTGCATAAAGAGCTCCTTCCCGGATCAGCATTCCCATGAGCTGACGGTCAGTCATGCCGACACTTTCCATTACCGACAGCTCCGTCATCCGGCTCTGCACGTTTACCACAAACGTATTCATATAGTTCATGATCCCAATAAACGCAAGAATCAATACAATACCCATTCCGATCTGAGGCATGTTGCCCTGTGCCTTTCGCATTTCGTCTGCCTCCTCGATCTTGGATTCCCAGGAAAAGTCCCTTGCATTGGCATCCTTCTTCAAAAGTGACAAAACCGCCTTCTCCGTCCCACGGTCATACTCCTTCTTATAACAGATCCCCGCTTTCAGAATAAATGCTTCCTCGTCAAACGACTTCACCACCTGATCGCTGACAATGAGTGTTGGCGGATATCCAAGAAGTGCCGTGTAATAGGAGTCATCCGTTACACCTGCCACCGTAAAGCTTTTACTCTTTTTGCTATTCCGATAGAGCGCACATGTCACTTTTTTGCCCACGAGATCCTTATCGGCAAGCTCCAGTCCATTCCGGTAAACAATACACGCTTTTCCTGTAATGAAATCCTTTTTGGATATAGGCGTTTCAAACGTCTGATTCAGACGATCAAATTCCTGTTCGTCTATGCCGAGCAGACTGGTTCCAAAGTTTTCAGGATGCTCCCGGTACTCCTTTCGCTCCTTTTCATAAGGTATGCTCATCCATTTTTCATAAAATTCCTTCATCCACGATTCCATGAAATCCGGTTCCCATGGAATGGTAATCTCCGAAAATAACACTGCATGCATCTCGGCAACGTCTTTCCGGCTGCGGATCGACTTCACCAGGGCGCTGCTAAAAATATCTTTCCGGTCCTTTGCCTTTTCCTTGGTGCCTGTATCGTTTTGGATAACGAGATCTGTGTCCATGTTATTGGACACAATCGTGCGCGCAGCCTGGCCATCCAGCATTGTGACAACACAAAGATACACCGACAGGCTCATTGCCAGAGACAAAAGAACCATCACAGTCCGTTTTTTATCCTTCACAAACTGCTCCCAGGAAATCCGTGTGATGACATTTCCCCGCGTTGCTTTTCTGTCTCTCCTCGTTCCCGATGACGGACGGTATCCCAGTGCTTCCAGCGGAGAAATCTTTGCCGCCTTTCGCACCGGCTTCCAGCCCGCCAGACCGATCGTAAGCCCCGCCAGCAATATGGTTACCGCCAAAACCGCCGGGTGAAACTGTACACCGATTGCATCCACATACCCTTTCCGTATTCCGAGACTCTTTACGATAACCGGAATCAGAAAAAACGAAACAAACGCTCCCGTCACACAGCCACTTCCAATGCCTGCAGATCCTACCAGCAGCAGCTGTTCTTTCAGCATACCCTTGATCTGCCGCTCCGTCATGCCGATGGTCTGAAGCAGTCCATAATGCCGCACTCTGCCTGCCACAGAAAGATACATAATATTGTAGATCAGCAAATAAGCACACAGACAGGTAATGATACTCAGCCCGATAAGTCCTTCAAGGATCTTAACGGATTCCCCCAGATCTGAGACAAAGAAAAGAGACTGCTGTTTCCCCAGTTTCATACTCTTTATAAATGCATTCTGCGTTTTCTTTGTCATCAGTCTCTGACGAAAGCTTAAAAAATATCTTCCGGATGCAGCATCGGAACGCTTCCATCCCGACTGCTCATAAAACGCTTTAGACATATAGAACATCTTCTTCGTTCCGTAACCATCCCATATCCCGCTGATCCGAAAGGTTCCCTTCTGTAAACCATCATACTCTCCATAAGTCACGGTAATAGAGTCACCGACCTTAAGTTCTCCGTAACCGCATCCCTCTAATGCCTCTTTCGTCACCATGATCTCATCTTCCGCAACCGGATATTTTCCCTCGAGCTTCTCCCTTGCCGGTTTCATCATTTTCGACCAGTAATTTTCATCTGCCCAGCCAAGTCCGACATTTGGCGTATTATCGCGGTCCGTTTTCTCGACCCAGCCGCAAAGACCAAGAAAGCCGGTCAGCGTAATATCCGGATTCTTCCCGCACTTCTGCGCCTGTTCCCCTGTTACACCATACATGATCGCATCAAACTCCGCCCCGGACAGCCGGATATTTTGAATCTTCTGCAGTTTAAAATAAGTGACACCTACCGTAAAGATTGTAAATATCATAAAGGAGGAAAGAAAAATGGCCAGAAATAACGTCACAGTCCTCCTTTTGCCTGTCTTCAATGAATGACGTGCCATTCTCTTAACAACGGCATTGTTGGGATTCTTAAGCATCTGCATCACTTCCCTTCCGGGTATCCTCTACGATCCTGCCGTCCTCAATATGAACAATGCGGTCAGCAAGCTGGGCAATATCCCGGTCGTGTGTGATCAGGATCAATGTCTGACAAAACTGCTTTGCCGCCATCTTTAAAAGTCCCAGCACATCATGGCTGGTGGCACTGTCCAGATTGCCGGTGGGCTCATCTGCCAGAATAATTGCAGGCTTCGCCGCAAGTGCTCTGGCAATTGCGGCTCTCTGCTGCTGCCCTCCCGACAGATTTCCCGGCAAAGTGTCCATTTTTTCGGACAGGCCTAATAACTCCAGTATTTCTTTGACATACTCCCGATCCACATGTCTGCCGTCCAGCTCCACCGGCAGGATTACATTTTCATACACGCTCAGATCCGGCACCAGATTATAATTCTGAAAAATAAAACCAATATTTCTTCGCCGGAAAATAGCAAGCTGCTCCTTCTTTAATCCCAAAAGCGCCTTGCCATCTACCACAACTTCTCCCGAAGTGGGGATATCAAGACCACCCAGCATATGAAGCAGTGTGCTTTTGCCTGATCCGCTCTTTCCGATAATGGCCACAAATTCATGCTCCTTCACACAAAAATCAACGCCATCCAAAGCTTTTACCGTATTGTTTCCCATTTCATAATATTTCTTGAGATTTTTCGTCTCTACGATATACTTTTCCATGGTTTTTCCTCCTCTTTCAACAGATATAATGCCATGGATCACTCCGGTGCCATGCAATTTCCGGAATCTTGCAAGCATCCCCAATCCCTGACTCTTACATCATATCATTGAAAAATCACAAACCGGTCTCAATGAAAAATCATCACAAAATTGTGACTTTTTATACAGGAAGATACAACCGGAAGCAGGCTCCCTTCCCTGCCTCTGACCGCACCTCAATGTAGCCCTTCTGTAATTCAATAATCCTTCTGGCAAGATATAGTCCGATTCCCACACCGGGTTTATCGTGAACCTCCGGTTCCCGGTAAAATCTCGTAAAAATCTGTGCCTGCCGTTCCACGGCAATTCCTTTTCCCGTATCCGCAATGGCAATCTGCCAGAATATCTCCTGTCTCTCCACGGAAAGATGAATCTGCCCACTGGATTCCGTATACTTCACTGCATTGTCCAATATATTGGACACCGCCTCCTGCGTCCATTTTCCGTCATGAGGCACCATCATTCCATCCGGACAATCCACAAACAGATCAATCTCCTTGGCCGCTGCCGCCGGAACCACATCCGCAACAGCCCGGCGGATCGTCTCTGCCAGATCCTGCTTTTCCTGCCGGATCTGCAAAATCCCTGTCTCCAGCCGGGACATTTTTACCATACTCTGCATCAGAAAATCCATTTTTTCCGTCTGTTCGCACAGCTTTGCCAGAAATCCGGCTCCCTCCTCAGAAAGTGTTTCCTCCTCCAGCAGCTCCAGATAAAGCTTCATATTGGCCAGAGGCGTCCGTGTCTGATGGGAAATGTCCGAGATCAGTCCCTTGACCGTCTCCTTCTCCCGAAGACTTTCTTCCTGCTTTCTTTGAAAGACATGCTCTGCCTTTGCAAGCTGTGTCTCTGTGCGATCCCAGAGACTGTCCATCAGCTCTCCCTGCCGCTTCCATTCCTTTCCGGTTACAATGGCGTCCAGTGCCTGCTCCACCTTCCCGGCAAACTGCACCACCTCTTTACGTAAACAGTAGTTTCTCCACAAAAGCACCACTACCGCAATTCCCAAAGCCATCATTCCGATTCCAATTATCCAATCCATTGATATCCTACTCCATATACATTAGAAATATATTTATGCTCCGCATCCTCCAGCTTCTGCCGCAATCGGTTTACATTTACTGCCAGAGCGTGTTTATCCACAAACTGACCGCCACTGTCCCATAAACGGTCCAGCATCACCTCGTAAGTCAAAAGCTGCCCCCGGTTTGAAAGAAACAGACGCAGCATCCGGACCTCTGTCGGCGTCACGCCGCACTCTCCGCCATCCACATACAGTCTTGCCTGCTCCAGATCCATCCTCAGATGATCATCCTGAAACGCCAGACTGCCCGCCGGTGTCAGCCTCTTTAAAACCACATCCAGCTTCTTCAACAAAATCTTCATAGAAAAAGGCTTCGTCACATAATCCTCTGCTCCCGACTCATATCCCTCCAGCGCATCCTCCTCCAGATCCCTTGCCGTCAGATAGATCACCGGCACCTCTCTCTGCGCCTTTGCCCAACGGCAAAACGTGTAGCCCTCGCCATCCGGCAGATTCACATCCAGCAGCACCAGACAAATCTTTTCCCGGACAAATATTCTCTCCGCCTCCCGGATACAGTCTGCACGAAGCACGCCATATCCTGCTTTTTTCAGAGCATAACCGATCGTCTGATTTAAGTCCGGATCATCCTCTATGATCAAAATATTCTGCATGACTTTCCTCCTTTTTGCACATTGTACCACGGAAAGGATATAAAAAGAGAAAAAAAGCAAACAATCTCAATATTGTGAGAATGTTTGCTTTTATAGGATATATTACCTCTTTCCTCACCGGAAATCCCGGATTCTGCGCAGCGCCGGCAAAGAATTTCCGTCATAATCAAACAATGCCTGATTGGCCCATTCATTTCCTCCCGGTCCCTCCTCACCGGTATAACGAAGTGCCGCCTCCGTGGCCCATCCGCAGCCCGGCACCGGAATCCATGCCGGCTCCCAGTAGTAAAAGCCCAGACCGCCGGGAACAGACTTGATCCTGTGCATAATATCCTCCATAAAATCTGCCTGTCCCTTTGGAGTCATAGGATATTCCAGATTTTCCACAAGCTCCGGTTTCGTTGCCATACCCTTTAACTTTTTGTCCGGATCACCCTCCCGGTCACGGTAATCCTCCATGGTAAATCCCATAGACACCTCCGCTACCACCAGCTCTTTCTGATAGCGTTTCGCCAAATCCCGCATATTGTATTCCAGCTGATCCAGCGTTCCATGCCAGAACGGATAATAGGAAAGACCGATCACATCAAAATCCTCCCCACGCTCCATAAAATGATCAAACCATTCTACATACATTTCATTGAAGCCGCCATTATCCAGATGGATCATAATTTTCACCTGATCATCCACCTCTCTGACACCACGGATTCCTGCATTAATATATTTTGCAAGCTGATCGAAATTAGGTTTCTGACCGGTCGGCCACAAAAGTCCGTTGGTAAGCTCGTTTCCCACCTGTACCATGGTTGGGGCAACACCGGCCTCCCGCAGTGCCGTCATTGTACTGACCGTATATTCGTACACTGCCTCTTCCAACCGCTCCGGTCCGTATCCCTGCCATGCCTTCGGCACAATCTGCTTACCCGGATCTGCCCAGAAATCACTGTAGTGATAATCCAGCAAAAATCCCATTCCTGACGCTTTTGCCCGTTTTGCCATACAGATCGTCTTGTCCAGATCATTGGTTCCCGCACCATACGGATTCCCCTGTTCATCATAAGGATCATTCCAGAGACGCAGGCGGACAGAGTTTACTCCGTACCGCTTCAATATATCCAGAAGATCCGCTTCCTCCCCAAAATCATAATATTTTGCCCCACACGCTTCTTCCTCCAAAAGCGTAGAAATATCCATTCCCTTGATCATTTTCATAGTCTTTCCTTCTCCTTTCCATATCATAGATTTACAACACAGGGGAGCTTGTTCCCCTGCACAAAATTTCAGATAATAACTCACAAAACGACAGCCCTGTGTCTAAATACAGAGCTGCCGTCCGAGACGATACAATTATATTTAATACATTAGGTATTAAAATCTTTTTTGATAAAATTACGCTTTCCCTTTATATTATCCCTGTTTTTCTTTTACTACCATCACACCATACGGTTCCAGCTTTACGGTACCGTCACAAATCTTCTGCGTCAGCAGATCTGTTCCATGGATTCCGTCTATCTGCTTTTCCTTTTCTTCCAGATTTAACAGGAATATATATCGTTCGCCTCCGGCTTCTCTTACATGATATTCTACTCCTTCCGGAAGTTTTGGCAAGTCCAAACCACTCCGTGATACCATCTGCTCCAGAATACGCAGGTTTGCCTGTGATTCCATACGGGCTGCCACATAATATACCGTTCCCGCTCCATAAGAATGCTCTGTCACCGCCGGCATTCCCTGATAAAAGTCCGCATCATACTGTCCCAATATTCGGACATCTTCCTGTACACGAAGAAGCTCTGCATAATCCCGCACCTGAGCTTTGCTTCCATCCCACAATGTTACCTGATTGCGATCCGTCGGATAAAAGGTATCAATTTCTTCACTGATAACACCAAATACATCCTTTAAGCCATCTCCCGGAAATTGTGCGGCACCGAAATTCTTTTGGAAAGCATGGTGGCTCACCACATCGACAAAATTGTATTTTCCTCCACTGCCGCCACCTATGGCGAACCGGAATCTATTCCAATTTTAGAAACAGACCGCACACTGCCAACAAACTGTTACGGAGAGACAAAGCTTTCCATGGAAAAAATGTTTCGCTGGACCTCTCAGGCACATGATCTGCGTTTTGTTTCCCTGCGCTACTTTAACGCCTGCGGTGCCCATCCGGATGGCTGCATCGGCGAAGCCCACGATCCCGAAACGCATCTGATCCCTCTGATCCTGCAGGTTCCAAATCATCAGCGGGATGCGATCTCCATTTTCGGCACCGATTACGAAACAAAAGACGGCACCTGTGTCCGGGACTACATCCATGTCAACGATCTTGCCCAGGCCCACATCCTCGCCCTGCATTATCTGCGTGACGGCGGCGAAAGCAATATTTTCAACCTTGGAAATGGTGTCGGTTTTACCGTCAAAGAAGTGATCGAGACGGCACGCAAAGTAACAGACCATCCAATTCCTGCCAGAGAAGAACCCCGCCGCGCCGGAGACCCCTCCACATTGATCGTCTCCAGCGACAAAACCAAAAGTATTCTTGGCTGGAAACCTCAGTTTGATGATCTGGAAACCATCATTTCAACCGCATGGAACTGGCACAAAAATCACCCACAGGGATATGAAAAATAGTTTTAAAACCGCAGAGGCTGTTACGGTAATGATCTTTCATCGTTACTGTAACAGCCTTCTTATATCACAAATTCACAATACTCCGGCAAAAGGTTCGAAAAAGCTCCGCTTTTCCTCACTCGCGGGCGCGTTCACATAGTAATTAGCCGATTACAAGGTGCAAGCACCAGTATCTGTCTAATTACTATATTCACTTTTGCCTTCGCGCACATTATATCATGCTCTCCTTTTTCGCTCCGACCGCAACCATATTTACCACATTGGACAAAAACGCCATCGCAAGTACCATAACAAATGTCGCAATGTCCTTCCAGCTTTTCAGCGGCATTAATGCAATGATCGAAATCGCCAATATTGCGTTAATGATCAGAATAATAATCATCCTCTTCTCAAATTTCTTATAATCGCCCTCCAGCTCTCCAAGCACTTTCGTCACATTCTCATCTGCCACTTCCTTGAGCTCATCCATTTCCAAACGCTTCCCGGCCAGAATTTCATTGATACTGATCCCATAAATATCGCTGAGTAAGATCAACGATTCCACCGGCGGCATATAATTCCCCGTTTCCCATCGGGATACGGTCTTATTGGTCACACCGATCCGTTCGCCCAGCTGCTCCTGTGTCATATTGTTTTCTTTTCTCAGTTTCTTCAAAAAAGAGCCGACCATTTTTGTATCCATATCAGATACCTCCTTTTCCGATTGATGTTCTGAGCGTAGCATAATGATGGGAAGATTTCCTCCCCATAAACAGCGAATCAGGAGAAAACAGCGGTATTACCCATAAACAGAGACTCAACCAATCCAATCAACCCTTATCTTTGTAGTTCATCATAATCCTTATTGTTTATTATAACGGAAGATATCTCATTAATTATCCTTTAACCGGTGGTACGTTGTTTTTACATACTCGTCCATCATCCCGGAAATATAATCAAATACCAGACGCTCCTGCAATGCCTTTTTGAGATCCTTGTCACGGCTCTCCCTCTCATACTCCGCTTCATATTGCTTCATAATATTCTCTGCGCGGTACTCCGGCGGCAGATAGTTTACATTTTGAGAATAGAACTCATACAATGTCCGCAGCATCGTCTCACCCTGCTGCTCATATGCATAGACCTCATCCGTATTGGTGATGCAGTCATAGGTTGTCTGCTTCAGACCGGATGCCAGCCTGCCATATGTCACAAATCCAATTTCCTGATCCTTTTTGGTTCCCTTCTTTTGCTTCTCTTCCATCGTCAGATCCACAATTCCAATATCATTGATCAATGTGTTGATGATACGGGAGGTCACTTCTTTGCGGTATAATTTGGAAAACTCCGCGGAGGAAATTGTTTTATTTTTGTACCCGGCACGGTCCTTGCTTTCATAAATAATTTTTTCCAGACACTCAATACTCGCATCGTCGTCAATGCCCCGGTAAAACTCATGATAAATATCATCCAGAGTAAAGCTGCCCAATCTCAGCCCATCCTCCAGATCATGTGCCGCATAAGCAATCTCATCTGCCAGATCTACAATCTGCACATCAATCGTGCGCAGCTCCACACCCGTTTCAGACATAATCTTATTGACCAGCTCATAATCCCTGTCGTAAATAAACTTTTGATTTTTGGTGGAAATTCTGTCGTATTGATTGTAATATTTCAATACACCAAGCAAGGTACGATACGTGAGATTCAGACCTTGAAAGTCCGCTCTTTTCTGCTCCACGGTCGTCAAAATCCGAAATGTCTGTGCATTCCCCTCGAAGCCTCCCACCTGCTTCGCAAGCTTATCTAAAAACCGTTCCCCGGCATGACCAAAGGGCGGATTTCCGATATCATGAGCCAGAGCCGCTGCCTCTACAACATAGATCTCATCCCGGTCATATCCAATCTCCATGGCAATAGATCTCGCAATTTGTGCCACCTCCAGACTATGCGTCAGCCGATTACGAATAAACTGATCCGACTGTACCGCAAAGAGCTGCATTTTCCCCTGCAGACGCCGGAAAGAGGACGCATATAATATTCTTGTATAATCTCTCTGATACTCCCCATCAAATCTGGGACGGTTCCCCTCCTGATATTGGCGCATCTGCAGAGCTTCATTCTGTGAGATTGGAAGTAAAAACTGTTTTTTGATATCGGCCGCTTGTTGTTGAAGTGTTGTGGGCATGGTAAATTCCTCCGGGTATACGTATATTATTAGTATGATTCGTAGGCAGCCTGTTTACGCAGGCATGCTGTGTGTTACTATTATCGCATCCTTACGGGGAATATTCAAGAGGGGGAGGACCGGGGAATTGTTGGAGAAAATTATCAAGAACCTTTCGAGGCACCTTACAATGCATCATGAATACAATCCTCGATCAAGTTTAAAACTACACCTGTTAATACTGCAATGATGATTCCGGAAATCAGAGGATGATCCTCTGCCAATTTCTCTAATCGGTCGTGCAGCTTTTTTTCATAATAAGACTCTTTTGAAATAAAGAGGATTACTTTATCCCAGATTGACAATTTTTCATTCGTTGTTCTGTCATTCGACTTTTCATAATGTATCAAACCGTGTTCCAGTTGACAAGATGTATTCCATTTATTGGTCTTATGCATCTGATCATAAAGAATCATATAAATATAATATCTATAATATGTATCGTATTTATTTTTCGTATTACATCCTATCTCAACATCCACTGTCATACTCATTTCCTCCATATCCTATTTTTATCCAAACACACATCTCCATTTAACCTTGTGTAGCTCCTATCCGATCACCTTCCTAATAATGCTGATAAATACCCTAATAACCGCTCTTTATTCTTTCCTGACAAACAACGGTAATGTTCAATAATAATTTCCTCATCTTTATTTAAGACGCTTATATCCCACTCATTTTCTTTGTTCACATTATCTTTCTCTGACAATAACTCATAAGGACTAATATTTAATACCTCACAGATTTTTAAAATCTTATCTGCCGACGGATTTGTCTTTTTCCTCTTCCAATCACTGATTGTACTTTGAGAAATTTCTGTCTGTTCCGAAAATTCTTTCTGACTCATACCATTTTGATTCATTAAAATAAAAATCTTTTCACTGATCAACAAAAAACCATCTCCTGTTCCCGCATCTTTCTCACTTATACGTATCGTATATGCGAATTATAATATAAAATAATCCGTATGTCAATTGTTATTGATCTTATCACAGAACTAATATGTTCCACCACACGCTCTTTTTTATTTAAACAATCTTTTCCGCAATTTTATCAATCAGTGTCACATCCGCCGGCAGCCATTCCACAGAGTTTAGTTCTCCCCGCTGTAACCACTTTGCCGCTTCGTGTTCCTTCAGGACCAAATCTCCCGAAATAATCTCTGACCAGAAGCAATCCATAGAAAGATGAAATGTCGGATAATCATATTCTATCGTATCGACCAGTCCACCTACTTTAATCTCTGTATCAAGCTCCTCCATAATCTCACGCTTCAACGCCTCTTGCGGAGTTTCTCCCTCTTCAATTTTACCGCCAGGAAACTCCCAACCTCCTTTAAATTCTCCATAGCCTCTCTGAGTTGCAAAAATGATTGGTTGTCCCTGTTTATTTTCCGCCTTAATAACTGCCGCTACCACTCTTATTGTTTTCATTTGAATATCCGTCCCTTTCCCAAAACCATTCACATTCGAACTACTACCATAAACTTCTACTCATTTATAATATATTCATATAAATCTTCACGAACCGGAACATCCAGCAACCACTCAATCTCTACTGCAGTTTTACTTGTATTGGGCATAATAAATTCCTTGACATTTCCGCTGGCATGCATATACCCCAGATAATAAAATTCCTTGGAAATCTTATCGTCCTTATTTTTTCGAACAAATAAATGGACTTGTATCCCTCGTTCCTCGGCATGAAGAAAATTCTGAACATCTTCTGACTGAATGCTTCTACCTGATTTTGATATTGCAATTAAACGGTTGCTGCTAGTAAAATGATCCTCGTATTTTGTGGTATCGCTGATATCCTCCGCTTTATCATAATTGATAAATACAGGAAATGTCTTTGTCTTTTTATCAAACTTATATCCACCAATGTTTAACGGAACCTCATTCGTTTCCCAGTTCAGTAATCGACATACATCCTCATATGTATATTTCTGATACAGGACAAAATCCGTTTCTCGATATGTATGAGAAAAGTCGCGCTCATACCGGCTAATCCCAAAATCAGTCAACTCCTTCATAATACCATAAAACGCTTCGTTTGCAAGCATTGCTTCAAAAGACCTTGATGCATGATAATCGTTCCCATTTTGATCGTCCCTTTCAAGAAAAATGCAATCTGAATATGTCTTTTTGCTTGCACCCGCAGGGAACTGATTTGTCATAATATTTACAATATTATCTTTCTGCTCCAGACTCATCTGCTTGCCATAATGTCTTTGCAATTCTTTCTGTAATTCGGCGAAAATTGAAAATTCATGTACATATTCAAGCATTCGATCCAAAAGCTTTAATTCCTGAATTCTCTTTCCATTGGCAAGCTTTTTGGATACAAACTCAACAACCTTTTCCTCTTCCGGCGATAATCTCACCGTATAGTCTTTCTCATATTTTATTAAAAATTTATAGTAGCTTCCCAAACTGTTATTATCAAAAATCCGGAGAACATCCATTTCTCCATAATCGTCAAAATCCTTTAATTTCGGAATCTTTCCCAATTTATTTTTAAGATTTGTATAATTCTCCTTAATCAATTTTATATCACTAAAGTTCGCTCCATCCACCGCTGCAAAAATACGCTTTCTGCTAATCTCATCAAAGTGAATCGTGCTAGCTCCCGGAATCACCCTTCCACCTTCCAATAAGTATCTGCGAATATTGTCTTTGTTGTAGCTGCGATCACCGGATAATGCGATTGGAATCATAAAGTTATTCTTATAATTTCCAATGAAATCAAGAATCACAACATATTCCTTCTGTGGTGCTTTTCTAAGGCCACGCCCTAATTGTTGAATAAAAACAATTGGAGACTGCGTCGGCCGAAGCATAATCACCTGATTCACCTCCACAATGTCCGTACCCTCGGAGAAGATATCAACTGTTATGATATAGTCCAAATAGTCCTCATCTCCTGACTGTACATCCATTGTTAAGCGATCAATTGCTTCCGACCTCATATTTTCCGAATCGTCACCACTTAATGCAATTGTTTTCCATCCACGCTCATTAAATTTTGCAGATAATTCTCTCGCCTCTTCTATTCTGCTGCAAAAAATCAATCCCTTCACACGATCTCCCGAATATCCATAATATTCAGCCTGTTTCATTACATACTTCACACGCTCGTCACTTGTTAAATACCGAAAATGCTCCAGCTGTTCCTCCTTTGATTTTCCCTCATCAGAAACCATTGCCAAATCCGTAATGCCAAAATAATGAAAAGGGCATAACAAATCTTCATCCATCGCCTGTTGCAACCGGATCTCATATACAATATTATGATCGAATACTTCGTATATATTTCGTCCTTCTATATTGTCATCCCTTTTATCAGGAGTTGCTGTCATTCCAAGAGTAAATTGGGGCATAAAGTAATCCATCACTCTTTTATAACTGCCAGCACTTGTATGATGCGCCTCGTCATAAATACATGCGTCAAAATAATCTCTCGTAAATTTATCTAAATGCTCCTGCCTGCTCAATGTCTGTACCGTTGCAAACACAAAATCAGCATTATAATCGTGCTCTGTTCCCGACACCAATCCCGTTCGAATATTATTTCCAAACACCGCTTCAAAAGAGGTCTTTGCCTGCTTTGCAATCTGATTCCTATGTACCAAAAACAGGACACGTTGAAATCCCAGTTCACGCATAGCAAAAGCAGAGGCATATGTCTTTCCAGTACCTGTTGCTGAGATCAGCAACGCCTTATCCACATCTTTATTTCTAAGCTCCAGCAAATTATAAATAAATGCTCTTTGCATCGAATTCGGCTGTAAGGTATATGACGCAATAGAAGGAATTTCCTGATTTTTTGCAATTTTCTTTTGCTCTGCAACCATTTTATCAAACAGTTGCTTTTCTTTATATTTTCTTCGGTAATCCTGAATAAATTCATCATAAGTTTTCGTAAATTCCACTGAATTCCACAACTTATCAAACTCATCCAAAATAGAAACCAGCATTTCACCTTTGTCCGTAGACACAAGCTTGGTATTCCACTCCATATTGCGCGTCAACGCATCCTGCGTCAGATTAGAGCTGCCAATAATAAAACGATATTCTTCCTTATTCTGAAAAATATATCCCTTCGTATGAAATCCATTTCCTGCCCGTTCCGTCTGATACATGCGCAATTCCACGTTGGAAAGCCCCGCCAATGTATCCAACGCCACCGGATCACTAAACGTAAGATAATCCGTTGTCAAAATTCGTCCCGGAATCCCTCTCCTCTCCAGCTCCTTCAAAGTCTGCAACAAAGGCGTAATGCCTCCTCTGGTAATAAAAGCAACACTGATTATAAAACTATCGCATTTGCACAGCTCATCCTCAATGGCAGAAAATACCTTCTGCCCATCCTTATTATTGTTGTATATAAATTGTGGCCGATAGGCCAGATTGGAATTTGTGTTACTGTTAATAAAGGCTGTGTTAAAGCCGGATTGGAATTGTAGTATCTTGTCGTTGGTCATTGTGGTTCCTTTCGTGAGGGGGCGGTACAAAATGATTTAAGCAAATTTTATATTCTCTGAGTTTTCAACTACTTAAACGCCTTTATCAATGTCTGTCCATTGGAAAACTAAATATTTTATCTATGGAATTTTCATCTGTATCATCCTCTTCCACAATAGCATCCCTATCATGCTGTTCATAACCTTCCAAAGAATAAATATCTTCCTTCTGCAGAACGCTAGACTGTAACATCTTCATTATTTTCACCAACTCTGGTGATATATCTGTTTTCTGCATTACATCTAATATATCATCCTTGTTGATATTTAGCTTCATATCATCATTAAGCCATTTAAATATTTGCTTCAATGCTTCCTTTCCCATTCCCACTCTTTTATATAATTCCAGATCACTTCTTTTTTCATAATCCATTCTAATTCTTTCTGCTTCATGCTTGACAGTAACATTGTTTCTATACTCTTGCAGATCCAGAATAAGCCCTGCTTTAAATATACTGTCTTCTAAATTATCGTCATACTTATATCTGGACATAACTATAGTTTCATGTAGATATTCAAAAATTTTTTGTTCAATTTCTTCTACTTTTGGAATTGCTTTACCCTGATACTTATTTTCAAGTGCTCTGTGTATCAACTCTCCATCTAATATATAATTTTCAATTTCATATCTATCCAGCAAAAATAATTGAACACCTTTATTTTCTCCATATTCCTCCAATTTACGTTTCCATTCTATTGAAAGTCCGTCACTGTCTCTAACAAAAATAATTTCTATATCTTTGTTTAAAAACTCTTTTAACAACGGTTTAATTTGGAATGGTATTTTATCATCTTTACTTCTTCCCTTATGAATTGATATAGTATTTGCACCATAAAAAACTCTCGTCCCCAGAATTCTATCTATATTTTCCCATATGTCAGTATTCGCATCTTCTATAAAAACCATCTTTCCACTAATGACGGATTTTGCCATTTCATAATTATCAAGCTGTGCTATTTTCTCTTCAACCTCTTCCTCTATCGATAACGGTTCACATAAATCATTATTTGCCGTAATTGGAACAACACTAGATGGCTTAACTGTTTTTATTATTGCAGCCGAATGCGTTGAAATTATAATCTGTATATCCAATTCTTTTTGTATTTTTTGCAAAGATTTTGCCAATGCAACTTGCATATTAGGGTGAAGATGTGCATCTGGTTCATCTAATAAAACCACTCTACAGTCCTTCGGGCAAGATGTATATATTGGAACTAATATTTGAAGAATTTGCATAAATCCACTTCCAGACGAATTATAATCGAATGTTATTCTTTTGTCGTCAAGTTTTTCGCTATATTCAGCCGTTATATACATATCCTTTTGTTCATTAAATATTGCATCCTCTAAATAAAATCCAAAATCATTTACTAATCTATTCTTTAATTTTTCATAATTTTGAATATTATTTTCTTTCAAATCTAAAACCAGGTTTCGTATAACAGCACTTGCATTTCCTGACGTCAAATGTTGTTTTATATTAACCGGAAATAATCTTTGTTCCGTTTCTTGTAAACCAACAAAACCAGAAATCAAAAGAGGAGAATACTTGTATTCCATAGGTGAATTTTTAAGTTCATTTTCATCCGATAAACACTTTAAATTGTACCCACCAAACAGGGAAGATATTTGTAATTTGTATAAATTTTTCTTATCATCCTCCATTTGAATAATTGCACCGAAACTTTTCTTTCCCCGTCTACTTTGACGTGACACCTTTCCATAATATAATTCTCTAAAATCTGAAATGTTTATTCCTGGTAACACCGTTGCACCAATCCCTCTACTTTTAGGTATTGCTCTACCATTTTTTGTACTTATCAGATCACTTTTTGCAAATGTATTAAGTGACAAATTAATTGCTTGTATTACAGTTGTTTTTCCACAACTATTTTCTCCCATTAAAACAGTAAAAGGTTTAAGAATAATCTCATTATCTTTAAATTTTTTAAATCTTTGAAGTTTAACTTTTGTAATCATAATTTACTCCTTTTTTATCAAACTTTTAACTTTAATTTGTTTGTTAACACATCATTCTATTTCAAGAGCAATTTCTCATTCAAATAATTTTACGGAATTCATCCAAATGTTGATTATAATCATATTATTAATAATAACAAAAGCCGAAAACTCGTATAAATACAAGCTTTTGGCTTTTTAATTTTTTATTCCCCTCAACCAAAGGGATTCTCCGTAACTTCTACAAATTCCATGTCTGGTAATTCTGCAAACAATTTATTTTCGTTGAACGCATTAACTACAGCTATATTGTGCGTAAATATTGTTTTTTTAATAATATTAGTAATATACTGAACAACTTTACCGCGAAACCCCTCTTCTATAGAATTTATATATGCAATCTTACCTAAGATTTGATTATTATCTTTGTAATCCATTGATTTTATTGAACAATATATCTGTGCTCTCAAATCTCTTTTAAATTTTTTGTCCACATGAATACCGCCATCATTAATGGTAATACCAGTAACTGTTTTTTTAACATCATTAGATAAATATCTTGTTTTTTTATCATTAATTGTAAAACCTTCATCCATAACAATATATTTAATAAAATTCTCAATCCTATTCAAAAGTGTTCTGTTATTTGAAGAAAAAGTCAAATCATCCGCATATCGAGTATATACAATATCTTTTCGACTGCAATAACCATTAATCCGTGCGTCCATATGATAACATACCAAATTAGCAATATACGGAGAAGTAACTGCACCTTGAGGCAAATAACCATTATATGTACACAAATTAGCTAAAACACCTGCAACCTTATTATTATAACCTATATTACAAAATAAAGTATATACCTGTTTTTCCTTTATTGAACCAAAAAAATTTTTAATATCCATTTCTAAAAGAAAAATATTTTTTTTATGTCTCTCCGCGTTTTCTCTCAAACCATTTTTATGTGGCACAAAAGCCATTGCCTGCTGGGAGACAAAAATTTTTTCTAATATTTCTTTTAAAATCCACTTTTGTACCACTTTCAATGATAAATTGGGTACATTCAATACTCTTTCTGTTTTGTCTTTTTTGGGAATTACCTTCCGGAAATAACAATATTCTTTTTTATATGTCAAATAATATAGTAACTGTTCTGTTATTGAAAGCTGTTCACACAAATGTTCAAACGAATTTATTACTGGGACACCTAAAGTATTTAGCACTACACTATTCCCTATATTCAAATAAATCACCTCATTCTTACTCAATATATTTTCGGGTAAAACAACAGGGGAGTAACTCTATTGTGGTAATTCCCTGTTGTTTTAGCTGACTTTCTGTAATTATTTCTCTCATAAGGTCGAATCAACCTCCAGTTGTTATGTATGCATGCATATTAACAACAATTCTAAGAATGAGATGACTTATAGAATTCTTTATACATCAACTCCACTCTTATTTTATCACAAACTCCAGCATTTGTACAATCATTTATCATTAATTTTATGGTTTCATATCCAATATTTGTTAATTTATATGATGAATACTGTTCTCCTGCAACTTTAATCATCTTACCTTCTTGAAAAAGCAATTTTAGCGATGCATTAAATAAGATGTTAAAATCTGAATATTCTATTTTTTCTTTATTTGAAATATATTCTATTATTTTTACAAGTTGTTTAGAATTAACACATTTAAAAAAATATAGTATTAATTGTATAAAATAATGCATTCCAACAATAGTTGATAAATCAATCATACGATTCTTATTGTCACTTAATTTATTCTTATCCCTTATATTCTTTAAAAGCCTCTTAGCAAATTCCTCCTCATCCTGTCCATATTCAATAACATTAAGTTTATTTCTTTTTTTGAGATATTTTATTGGTCCAAGCATGATAAAACTTTTATACTTAGTTAGATTTTTGTCTACCGCCGCAATTACTTTATCAACAGTATACTTATGATTCGTGAATGCTCCCAATTCAACCAACGATCCTGCACTTTCACAAATAATTACTATCACGTGAGAATTGTTTGCCAAAAATTGTTCATAACTCAATAAATCAGCATCCTTAGTTTTATTAAGCATTTCAATCAACAAATCTTCTGGATAAAATATTTTAAACGGTTTATATCTCGGAGTCTTTTTTTCATTCTCAAGCAATACTCTTACTCGATCTCTTAACGATTTATGTTTACTGCTACTTGCACCTCCACATAGAAATACCACTATGTATTGTTCACTAAATTTACAGTATATCCGCTGATATATCTCCTCGACGATTCCATATATATCTTTACTTAATTGAATATCTTGTTTTTTCATTATCTCTGTAACCTCATACCTCCAAAATTTCTAATTCGTCTCTACTAATTTGCCCACACAGTCCGTTTTTAACTCTGCTGGCAACATAAACTCATTGACAGAAAATAATTAATAAAACGTTACCTTTATAGTCCATATTTACGATTTAATATTATAACAACAAAATGTTTGATATATATTCTATTATAACAAACTTATGTCAAATTTTCTACTTATTTTTTTATTTATGCTCTCTACTCACAGATTTCTCAAGTATAATAACTCCCCTCTTTACCGTACACTCCTCCATCCCTTTACCTTTAATACATCGCTACATCCATGTATTCTTCAATATTCTCTCATAGAATCAATCCCTGTCTCTCCGCGTCCTATTATCTTGCTTGATAGAATCATTATTTAATTCTTAAGATTGTCTAAAAGTATTCTGTTATGAATCACCTTCATTTGATCATTAAGTATATATAATTTTTACATTGAATCAGAAAACTTGCCGCCTTCACATCACCACTTGTCTATCAAAATACTGTTCCTGAAACTCGATCTGCTTCACAATCTCCTCCTTGCTAAAAGTCATATTCTCAGGAGCAACCACCCACTTTTCTTCCACATCATCATTTCTGTGAACAACAGCAATAATCCGGCCCGTAAACCGATCAACAGGCTTATCTACACCTAAAATATAGACATCTTGTTCTTCTCCATCCGGTGCTATAATTTCCTCGATATAACCATAATTGATCGGATAATATATATCTTTATGTTTTGGGTGATAACTCCCCAAAGGCCTGTCAACAATGACTGTTACGGTTCTTCCTATCACGGAAATGTATTTCTCTGCCTCGGAGTTATGCCATTTGTTCTGGGCATCCCTTATAAAAGGCTCTTTAATTTCTTTCTGCAGCAACTCCCCATAGGCATCCGGTTTGCGGAAGGTATTACCCAGCATTTCCCGGCTCCGGTATTCCCAGATTACTTCCATATCAAACTCCGCATAAAAAATGCCTTCTGTCTTGTCGTCAGCCAGCAAAACCGTATTATCAACACATTTTCCATTCCTATCCCAACAAATCGGGCTATAGGCGCAGGAACACCCGGCATTTTCTCCATTGGGATTTGCCATGGCAACGGCAACCATATTTTCATACGCCCTTGTGGACAGCGCCTGGATTCTTGGCTGCATAGAACCACAGTCATTTGGCACAAGAATAACTTCAGCCCCCTTTAGCATCAATATCCTGGCACTTTCCGGATATTCCCTGTCATAACAGATCATAATTCCTAACTGGATGCCATCGAAGTCACATACCTTAAACTCTTTTCCTGATTCAACCGTTCTTTCATCTGCAAAATCACATGTATGTACCTTAGAATATTTCATTAAGATCCTGCCGGATTTATCAATGACAAAAGCAGAATTCTGCGGATACATTTTTCCTTTGGTAAATGCAGTCAGCACCACACCAATTTGATATTTTTTTGCAACGTCACATATCATCGCAATCCGTTCGTCATCATCAGCAATACTTTTTTCGTAGGTCATGGGCAGATCGTATCCTGTAATAAAGCATTCCGGAAGCAAAAGAATATCTGCATTATTTTCGGAAGCTTCCTTCATTGCTGTAATAATGCTTTGAATATTTTTGTCAATTTGTGCATTAATGGCACGTTTCTGTAAAATTGCAACTTTAAACATTTATTTTTACCCTTTTTTGCTGAATTTTCCATATGCGTTTTTCCGGTCTGCGTCTGATACGACTGATACGCACGAATTCAAATATAATATTTTTTGTTGGCTTTAATCCGGAAATTTTATATTTTGTCACATATTTCTTAACATTAATTTTCTTTGTTCTCTTGAATACGCCAAACAATAATCTATTGAGCTTCGTATACTAAATGTTTTAACATGATAATTCCTTTCTAGTCACCCAAAAGCAAGGAGAACAGAAATAAGGTCAATTTATCCAATCAGTCCAATTTGTTTAATTTGTAAAAAATCTATACCTTTTATTTACACTGATACTCATTACTTTAAAATGTACATCCCCTAATATTCTCTTTTTAATTCCATTTCCTAAATCAATAGCCGTCCTAAACAAGATAGCAACCAATCACAATTTGTATTTTGGGCAAATATTTTAATTTGTTTATAATTTTTTATAGACAACTCCTCTCCCCTATGCTCTACAATCCAAATAATATCCTTTGTGATATCTCTTTCGCAAATAAATACATGATTATTAGTTAAAACTAAAAATTCATAAAACGCTTTTTCATCCTTATTATAAAGTTTTATTATGTCCATTGGATAAGCCACCTTATTAAACATCTTAGCAAAGCTATTTGAACGCATATGCCCTGTTTCAAACAATATATATGTACCTTTTATAATCAAAATTTTCTGAGCAAAAGAAAGTTTCATTTGCTTATCAAACTGATAAATTGCTTTTTCTAACACATTATAATAAAAATCTTCTATTCGACTACTTTTTATATAGTCATTCAAAAATGTAAAATTTTCCGCAAACTCCAACAAATCTTTTAACCTTTCATCAGATTCACAATTTCTTTCTTCTATCATATATATCATTCGTTCCATCATTTTTTCCACATAGTTTTGTAGCAATAAGTCATTAAGTACTCTTTTTCTTCTATATATAATTATTTTCCTCAAAATTTTGTTTATATATTTAAATAAATAATAAGAAGTTGGGGCGTATGGCGATGGATCTACCCATTTAATATATTTATACATTTTTTCAATATCTTCATCATTTAGCTGAACATAATCTAATAAATTTAAAGCACTATCAGTAATAAATACAGATACTATGTTCATATTTCCCCAATCTATGACATCAAAATTGTGCATCAAATTCATGAGCATTTTTTTAAGTTTATAATTATTATATTTATTTATTTTAATAATTTTATTCTTCAATAAATCATCAATTAAAATATAACTACACAAGATATATTGAGTATCTTTTTCTTTCCAACTAACTGCATTTATTTCACACATCATATCTACTATACTCAAATGTTTGCACTGAAATGAAGTGTAAAGATTTAAATAATAATTCCATAAATATCTTGCATAAATATATAACTGGTTATCGTTAATTGCGTGCATTACCTTTCCTTGATCGTCTTCACCAATCAACGAACCAATAATTCCGTACACAACACTATCACCAACAGCGGAATTAATCCGTAAGTATTTAACCATCTGACTTTGAAATATATTTCTACCTCCTCTCGTACATGAAACTCTATACATATTATCGGTTTTGCTGGTTGTGAACTGATTTGCAAAATTTAATAGTTCATCCTCAGAAAAAGCATACTTCCATATGTACAATAATTTATTCCATATTTCATTGCTAAATTTAAATTCATAACTTTCTTCAAAAACTATCGTCCTAATTATAATCAAATTCAAACTATATACAGCTAAATGTTTCAAAAGTTCATCATGAGAATAAGGATTATTTTTTTCTTCCATTACTTCTTTTAAATCAAAAATAATATTACCAGATATTATATTTTCCATTTCAATATTTAAAAGATTATCTAAATCTTCATTGACTTTAGCAATATTTTCATGTGCAAAATACTCTAATGCCCATTCATGGATCATTTGTACAACAACGGGACGTGAAAACAAAGAAGAATATGCCATACACACAACCCATGCCCTTTGACTGCACAATTTCCATTGATCTTTCCTATTTGTTTCCTCCAATGTATGTATCCAAGAAAGAACATTTTTTATTTCATTCACTATGTAATTTGCAGTCAAAAATTCCCCAAATGTATTATGTAAAAATTCATACGCAACATTTGGTGTTTTTTGCCGATCAATCATATTTGTCGAATTCGATTTATGAATAAAGAAGAAACTCCCTAATAATTTATCGCTTTCCGACAATTCGTTATTTTTCAGAATATCATATGTATCATTCTTCTGCAATATAAATTGCAAATCCATCTCTAATTCGTTTGACCGTATGTATAAAACTTTTCGATTATACATTCCTAAAGCTGCAATACTTATTTTTATCATTTCCTCATTAATTATTCTTTCCTGTTCCTTCACTTGCAAACTCCTAAAACGATTATCTTTTCTTTTCTCCCTAGAGATAAACTCGTATATCAAATTATCATACAATTGCGTACCGTTTAAGTCTTTATTTCTTTTTAACGCATTATCATTAGAATCATATAATGCCAACATCAATAATAACAATGGCTGTTTTGCTAATTCAGAAACCTTGCTTGAACTATCAATTTCAAATTTTTCAAGATTAGATCGCAAAAAGTAGTCTTCATTTTTTTCATTCCAAATTGTACACCATTGATTTATTCTTTTTTCATCAAAATCTGATAACAATATTACTGGTGAATTATTAGAAATTAATGCTTTATCAATCATTGTTATTCTACTTGTCACAATACATTTAACAAATATTCCGTAGATATCTCTTTGTTGCTTCTGAAACTCTGCTATTCTTTGTAAATAATCTGAATAAGCTTTTCCACTTGCCTGTAATAATTCATCATATCCGTCAAAAATAATTAATATAGGTTTGTCTAGCCTGCTTTCCGCAATATCACTCCATAAACAACCATTAGAAAAATCCCTCTCTATCTGTTGATTAACTTGCTGAGGTACCGTTTGCTCTGCAACAGTATCCCTTAATTTAATAATAATCACGTGATATTCATGGTATAGTATTCGAGCCGCAAGCATGTTGCATAATAACGATTTTCCCGCACCAGGGTTTCCCAGAATTAATAATGGAAGAGAACCTGTAATAGAATGACGTAAAATATCACTTACAAATTTACCGATATCTTCTCTCTTATTACACATTCTCCATATATCTCTGTCCTCTAAATGCATATTATTTTTATAAGCTACGGTCTTAAAGCTTTGAGGAACAAATATATGACTTTTTTTAGGAAAAACAATCTCATCAGTTGAACAAAAATCCATTTCAGAAACATCCACAACTGAAGTATCAATATAAGAATTATACTTTTTTCTATACTGTTCTAGCGTATTTTTTGCTTTTGAATCAGCACATTTCTCACAATAATCTGATACAAGACTAGCTATCTCCGAAAATCCGACATCCAATTTATTTTGTAATCTTCTATGCTCTTCTATATTTGTCCATACAAAAAAATCGCTAAAATCTATTGCTAATTGATAATATTGTTTTTCGTAATTTTCTACTGCCTTAATTGGCAATCCACGTATTATCGTTAAAAAACATTCTCTTTTCTTTTCATTCATATCATCAAAAAAAGATAGTTTTTCATAAAATTGCAAAAATTCCTTATTCAATATTTCATAGAATTTTTTTAATTGTTCACGATAGCTTTTTAAATTTCCAATTGGATCTGGTATAGATAAATCATATTCAAAAATATCTATTGCTGTTTGTCCAGCATCTTTTGATATATTTTCTTCTATAAAGTTTATATATTTAGATATACTACTATCCGTTAACATTTGCTTTTCTTTTGACGATATTCTTACATTATGTTCCTCATCCGGCAAATATAACTTTATTGAATCAAAATATGCTGCAAAAACAATTAATACCTGCGCAATTTGAGCATAATCATATTTTGTAGTAAAATCTGTAAATTTCTTTTTAGCAAATACTTTTGATATATTTTTTATCGATTTTTCAATTATTGGCTTGGCCCCAAGTATAGTGGCACCATTTACAATATTTGTTATAAACGCCACATCCCTACAAATCATACCAGGGAAAAAAAGTAAAGCAATTTCAAATACTCCATTAATGCATTTACAAATATCATACCTATTATCTTTCAAAATTTTACATATCTCTGAAAATGAAGTTTTATCTATAAATTGTTTATCCATTGTACCTCTCGTATGACAATTAGGAAATTAATTATCATACTTTCCTCGTATTATATAGTAGTAGTTTTTAGAGACCCTCTCCAAAGTCTTTATTACTATTTAGATCATAGTCTTTTCTTTACCTTTTCTGTAGGTTCGACATTGATTCAATTATTATATTAGCATATATCGTCTACCATTTCAACAATATTATATCTCTTCAACAGTTATATTTTTCACCCCTATACAATTTATCCCGCTACCTCCCCTTTGTATAATACACAAAGATATCCTCCAAATTACGAATATTTCCCCTTGTCTCCCCCAAATCCGAAATGAGATTTTCAACCGTATCCTACACAATGATCTCTCCCGATTTGATCAGGATATCCTTCTTTACGATATCTTCAATATCACTTACCACATGTGTTGCATATAAAATGGTGCACGTTTCTGAATGTTCCTAAAATCATATCTTTCTACCTGATTGAGACCTACCATTGGCTCATCTAATATAATTTGGATCTCCAAACAGCACATATCCCACTCTTTTTCTATAGTCTTTTTCGAGCTTTTTTATATTCTCATTTTCATACAAAATTCCACCGCTATAATTTCGAATACCATTCACCATGATGGCAATCAAGGTGCATTTCCCTGCTCCATTCACCCCAGCAGACCACGGTCCCCCTACATTTCAATATTGACATGGGATAATACTGTTTTTTGTTGTACACTTTAACCAATTTTTTCGCAACTGTTTTTCTCATATATTATTTTCTCTCATCGTCAGATGCCCAACCACCATACCAAGAAAAATTAACGCCAGCAAATGTAATCCATAAAATCCAAACAAAGTAACCCCTATCTATGTCTGGATGCCCCCAAACGGAGCATTCCCCACAACGCAGTTTCAATTAAAATTTAAATAATGGATCAAATAAATTCGAGAGACACTATAAATCCAACTGCCATACAAGATTCCCTTCAAAAAGATGCTCCAGAAAATTATCATCCTGCACTCGGATCAAACCAACGCATTTTCCCATAATAGGCAGAAATTCGTATTATATGGTACACATTTGTATCTGTCAAGTGATTAAGCTAACTTGAAAAAGTAAATAAAAATAATTGGTCATCTATTGTTATTTCTCTCCTGCCTCCCTAAATTTTTCCAACCTGTAATGCTGCTCATCATCCAATTCCTTAACACCATTCTTATAATCATATCCAAATTTTCTATAAAATTCCGTTGCTGTAATGGATGCCGGTATCTCTATTCTACTTGCTCTTACATAAAATTCATCTGCTTCTAATGTATTTATAATTTTTCTTCCAATACCTTTTCCATGAAATTCCGGAAGGACAAAAATACACAAAAGTATGCTTTCTGTTTCGCTTCCCCAAAAGCTTGAGATAGAACCTGTTCCAACTATTTTCCCATCAAATTCAAAGACATACATATGCGCATAACTTGCCACATTCAGAACTTTTTCCACATCGTAATCCTTTGCAAGCTTCTCCATTGCTGATATGCCATAATCTTTACTGTTAACCTCCAAGAAATTCCGGACAATAAGATTTCTGACCTCCCCCGCATCCTCTTCCTTAAATCTCCTCACCTTATACGGACATTCTGCATCTTCACTTGTTGTCAATTTCAGTTCAATTAAATCATTCATTTTCTGTACCTCTTTCTTGTAAACATAAAAAATCGCACCAAACATTCAATGTCCAGTGCGATAACTTCAATTTAATAAGATGCAATGTATGTAAAATCTTCTCTTATATTCTGGTTTTATGCACTAGACTAAAAGACCTACAGGCTATAACCTAATGCACTAACCTTGCATGTTTATAGCCGTGTACGTCCGTAATACATGTACATATAACGTCTTGAATATAAGTTCTGATTCATGTGTATGTTCTCCTTATTTTTTTGAATAATATACCAGTCTTGGCAATTCATGTCAACAATTTATTTGCAATTCAGAATAATATCTATCATATCCTGCTTTCCATTAGTATATGCCACCCTATCATCTACATACTTACTTCTCATTTCTTCCTTTAACTTCTCATAAACGGCAATCTCCTTAATATTACATTACAATTTCACTATCAAAATATTGTTCCTGAAAATGAATCTGCCTCCCGATTTCTTCCTTTGAAAAAGTTATTCCGTCGGGCACAACCACCCACTTTTCTTCTATATCATCTTTCCTATGAACAATGGCAATAATTTTTCCTGTAAACTTGTCTACCGGTTCATTTACACCTAATATATAAGCGTCCTGCTCTTCTCCATCCGGTGCCATAATCCCTTCAATATAACCATAATTTACCGGATAATACATGTCTTTATGTTCCGGATGATAACTTCCCAGTGGTCTATCAACTGTGACAGTTACTGTTGTACCAATTATTACATTATCAGCACTTTTATTAGCATGCAACACAAATCTTTGATTAGGATATCCAAATTCTTCAATCAGCTCACCCTCTTCAAACCCAAATTTCTTATATAATTTTCTAGGTGCAATTCCTTTAACATCATTTTCTCTAAATGTAGACACAGTTATATCTTTATCTCTGTCAAGCTTATCAATTGCTTCTCTTAAAAGAAGCGAAGCAATTCCCCTTTTTCGATAAGCTGGATCAACAGCCAAACAACATATCATATTATACTTCCTTGAATATAAAAGTACGCCAACAATCTCTTGTTCGTTCTTCACGCACAAAGCACGTTTGTCATTCATGAATTTCAGTACTATTATTTTGTGTTCATCTATACTCTGCTCTGTCTCTAATCCTGGAAAATTCCAACTTACTTTTCTCACTAATCGCATCCATGAATCAATATCTGATGTTCTGCCAAATTCTACCTTCATATTTTCTATCATTGACTATCTCCTCAAATCTGTTTTGAAACAAAATGTGCAATTTCTTTCATTATCCAGCTCATCATATCCATGAAACACACCATCTAATGGAATATTATGATCCACCAGATGTACATTATAATATAACTACAATCCTTCCTTAGATAAAACAATATTACTGTTTATCCGCACGCTGCTTCCCCTTAAATTCCTTCTCTATATAACAATGTTCCTGTTTGGCAATCAACTTAAAACTGT